>UQGP01000031.1 GCA_900540625.1 uncultured Porphyromonadaceae bacterium
CTGGTAATTCCAAGGTCGTTAATCTTCCTCGTTTTTTTGATGCGGTTGCCCTGGCCGACAGGGGAGGTGATTTGGACAATTGCGCGATATTTAGTACTTTTGCCGCTGTTTTGAATACTATAAGCATTTATAAAAGGCGAATAATGGCTGTGATGCTGCTGGCGTCTAACGCGTGTGCAGCATCTGTGACGTCCGATGCGGGTGTCGACGAGCCGAATGATACGGTTGTAGCAGTGACTGCAACTGCAGACTCTGCGGTTGTCAAGAAACCGGGATTGATACAGCGTGTAATCAACTATTTCACCGATGCGAATAAGGAACATCCGGACAAAGCTTTTGATATCAGCTTTATCGGTGGGCCGCATTACTCATCGGAGACAGGCTTTGGCGTGGGCATCATCGGCTCGGGATTGTACACAGCCGGAAAGCAATGGCGTACAGACACGGTGACGCCTAAGTCCAATGTGGCATTGAAATTTGACGTGGCCACCCATCAATATTACAAGGTTGGAGCAGAGGGCATACATATATTCCCCAAAGACCGTATGCGCCTGATATATGACACATATTTCTATTCGTTCAAGGACAAGATGTGGGGTATCGGATACGACATGGGAAGTGATGATGCCAACGAGAGCGTGTTCAAACGTTTGGAAGCACGTGTAAAGTTAGATTATGTCGTGCGTTTGGGTCCCAATATGTTTTTAGGACCTTCGGGTATGTTTACGTATGCCAATGCGCGACGTGTGGATAATCCCGAAGTGTTGTGTGGTCAGAAAGACAAGATTTACACCACCGGCTTGGGCCTGACGCTTTTGCTGGATTCGCGTGACTTTGCGCCCAATGCTTATAAAGGGGTGTATGTCAAGGTCGACCAGGTTTTCAACCCATCGTTCATGGGCAACAAGTACGCCTTTTCGTATACCGAGGCCATAGCGGCAGTCTATTGCCGGGCGTGGCGCGGCGCGGTGATAGCGCCTATGGTGCATGCGCGTTTCACCTACGGAGATACGCCGTGGAGTATGATGTCCACTTTCGGCGGGTCGCACTATATGCGTGGTTATTATGAAGGCCGCTATCGCGACAAGTGTGTCATGGATGCGACTGTCGAGTTACGTCAGCATGTGTGGGGCCGCAACGGCATCGTTGTATGGTTGGGCGCCGGCACGATATTTCCTAATTTTGCTGCTCTACGCCTTGATAGGGTTCTGCCAAATGGTGGCATTGGATACCGCTGGGAATTCAAGAAGAGGGTGAACGTACGTCTTGACGTGGGCTTTGGCCGTGGCGAAAAAGGCGTAAATTTCAGCATCAACGAGGCCTTCTGAGTGTTCAGATGTCGGAATGGCCGCGCTGCAAAGAGTGTAATACACTGACAACGTGTGCAAGTATTGTGTACCAAGTCGTAAAGTCGACAAAGCCACGAAGACGTGAATAGCATTCATACACATCAAAAAACAGAATGTAAGCACAACTGCAACTGCAAGTATAACATATAATGGCAATGATTCCGAAAGTCACAAAATATTTCAAAGATAAGAGTCGTTCGCTCTGGCAGCTGGTCACTTCGCCCGGTTTTTGGGCGATTGCACTTCCTATAGTGTTAATAGTGCCAAATATCGGACTTGTAATCACCGAGAGCGACAGTCTTGGATCTAAGATTACCAATATCTTGCTGCCTTTGGGTGTGTATTATGTATTGACCAGTTTATCAATACGCATAGGTCGCACGATTTTGCTGATGCTGCTGTTTATGATACTTGGAGCCTTCCAAGTGGTGCTGCTGTACCTTTACGGCGAGAGTATCATTGCCGTGGACATGTTCCTTAACCTGGTGACCACTAACGTGAGTGAGGCCACAGAGCTTCTGTCAAATTTGAAGATGGCCATTTTCACCGTGTGCATTATATATTTGCCATGTATTTTGGCCGGCATTTACTTGATTGTCAAGCATCGCTATGCCCCTGTGCATGTTTTGATACGTTGTCGCCGTGCCGGTATCAGTCTTGTGGTTGTGGGAGTGTTTTCGCTCATAGTGACGTGGCTGGCGGATGACGGATATCGTCCTCGTCGCCAGGTCTTTCCGTATAACGTCTGCGAAAATATGGTTACGGCAGTACGTCGTACACACGAGTCGATCAAGTATTACACGACATCCAATACTTTCAGCTATCGGCCTACGTCCACGCGCTCCAAAGACTTGCGCGAGGTGTATGTGCTGGTATTAGGCGAAACCTCTCGTGCCGACAATTGGCAGATTATGGGCTATAATCGTCCTACCAATCCGCGACTAAGCCATCGTGCCGACATCTACACCTTTGACCACGTGCTCAGCGAGATCAATACCACGCATAAGAGTGTTCCCATGCTCTTGAGCTATCTGACGCCCGAAACATTCGGCGATTCGGTGGCGCATACGCGTAGTGTTTTGGCCGCCTTCAATGATTTGGGCTACCATACGGCGTTTTTGTCAAATCAGCGCCGCAACCACTCATACATAGAATATTACGGAGCCGAAGCACGTACGGTGCATTACATTTCCGATGATGGCGGGCCGCAATTGGACGGCCATTTGCTGGCGCCTATGCAGCGCATACTTGAGACATCGCCATCTAATAAAGTATTCATAGTGCTACATACATACGGCTCGCATTTTGAGTATAATAAACGCTATCCGCGCGAGGATGCCGTATTCCTTGACGACCGCGCTTCCGGAGCCTCCGTGCAGAATCGTCCCGATCTGATCAACGCCTATGACAATACAATTGTCTATACCGATAAATTGCTGGACGATGTTATTATGGCCCTTGACTCCCTGAACGTGCCTGCCGTGATGGTTTACACCTCGGATCACGGCGAAGACATATTTGACGATGCACGCGGACGCTTTTTGCACGCTTCGCCGACCCCCACGTATTACCAGTTACATGTGCCTATGCTGCTGTGGACTTCGAGCGAGTATGCCGCCTTATTCCCCGAGAAAATCAAGGCTATGCACCGCAATGCTCATCGCTATGTATCGTCCACACGTAGCCTTTTCCATACCATTCTTGACATGGCAGGTATAGACAGCCCTCAGTACGACCCGTCACTTTCAGTGATGTCAGGGGTGTACCGCTCGCCACAGGCGCGCTATCTCAATGATTATAACGAGTCGATAATGATGAGCCGTTCGGGCTTGCGCACCCCCGATTTTGAACAGATGCGTCGCTATGGTTTTCCGGTTGTTCCTGAGGATTGACCGAGCCTTGGTCGCTACAAGGGTAGGGCACGGACAGTTGTTCCGTCGCGGACTAAAAGTGCATTGTGGCGCAGTAAGACGATGAAACATTGTCTCACAAGTATATGCAGCAACGAATAAGACATAACCGAATATGAAAACGATACTGATGGCAGTCGGTACTATGGCAGATGCGTCACTGCGTACGATTACCGAAAAGATGGTGGAACGCATAGGACATTTTATGCCTTTCGAGTATCGTGAATTGGCTGATGTCAAGGTTACACGTTCGATGAGTGAAAAAAAGCAGAAGGACATCGAGGGACAGCGTATACTTGCGGCTATAGCTCCTGGCGACTGCGTAATGCTTTTAGACGAGCGCGGAAAGATGCTTACTTCGCGAGAATTTGCGGACGATGTTCAGCGTAAGATGTTGACGTTGCAGCGTAATTTGATTTTTGTCATCGGAGGTCCGTACGGCTTTTCGCCGGCAGTTTATGCACGTGCCGACGGACGTCTGGCGCTGTCGCGAATGACGATGACTCACGAGATGGCGCGCATGTTTTTTGCCGAGCAATTGTATCGTGCAGTGACCATAATAAAGGGATTACCTTATCACCACGACTAAACGTTTGGCACTAAGTCAAATCGGCTAAGCCATTTAATGCAATTGGTGTACGGTACGGCACAGATTAAACACCTCCCGGCCTTACGTATTTGGGCTTTGAGAATTCCGCGCGCTATTATTGTTCAACGAGAAGGTCGCGTATTATAGCATCGCTTACCAGCCATTTGTCTTGAGGAATACGTACTATCGTGCCTTCGTGTACCAAGGCGCAGCAATGCGTGGCAAGGCTCTCGAACTCGTGGCGAAACGGCTCGGGAAGACGTTGGATGTCCAAGCCTTTGTCGGTGCGCAGTGCAGTGAATATCATGTCATTGACGCGGTCGGCATTACTTTCGTCTTCGATATCGTATGCGGTGTGTCCCGCAGCGAGTTTTTTGAGATACTGTGTAAGATTGGGGGCGTTGACGCGTCTCGTGTGTCCGTCCCAGCTATGTGCTCCCGGCCCAAGACCGATATAAGGCGTCATATCCCAGTAGTGCGAGTTGTGTACTGCAGTGTGTCCCGGAAGTGCGAAATTTGAAATTTCGTAATGTATGTATCCGGCGTGGGCAGTGTATTCGCATAATATATCGTACATTCGGGCGTAGAGCTCATCGTCGGCAGGCGTCCATTTGCCGGCGGCGACAGCTGCGTATAGGCGAGTACCCGGTTCGACAGACAAAGCATAGGCCGATAGGTGCTGCGGACATCGCTCGATGAGCGTGCCCAGTGTCGAACGCCACGAATCGAGGTCCTGTCCCGGCAGTCCATAGATTACATCGAGACTTATTTCGGTAATGCCGGCATCTTGCAGAGTATCTACCGCACGTAGTGCCGTGGCGCTGTCGTGACGCCGTCCGATACGCTTCAGACATTCATCATCAAGGCTTTGTATGCCCATGCTGATTCGGTTGATACCCATATTGCGCCACGCTTTGACGCTGTCGGGTGTGACATCTTCCGGATTGGCTTCGAGTGTGAATTCGCGCAACCCTTGAGTCGGAAGCACCTCGATAATACGTCGCAATTGCGCGGGTGCAAGTATCGAAGGCGTTCCACCGCCTAGATATACCGTCTCAAAGGGCTCCGACACTTCGTGACGGCGCAGTTGCCATTCGGAGGTCAGTGCCTGGACGTATTCCTCGGCAGTGCGAGTGTGCGGCATCGAGTAGAAATCGCAGTAGGCGCATTTGCTGTGGCAAAATGGTATATGTACATATATTCCTGCCATTTACCACTGAGATTTGACCTTACGATCGCATAATTTCAAGAATGCGCAGTAGGTGCAGTTGCTTTGATTATCTGTTTGTGTAAATGGTGTATGTCCATCGAAAATTTGGCTGATAATACCCTCGAACTTCTCCATAAATTCGGCTACTTCGCCTTGTAGATGCGATTGCAGAGGCTCAGCCTTTCGTCCGCCCACCTTGATCTGATCCACATCCGGGTCAAGATCGTCGGTGAAAGATTTTCGTATGAGATATATTTCGGGCTTTATGCCGCGCGTTGACGGTTTGGCACGACGTATCCAATCGAAATCGACATTGCCGGCAAAATGTATGTTTTTATTGACCAAAGCATCGGCCGGATTGTCTCGGACCATGCGCTCGAAAGCGTGAGCGTATGTCAGCAGTTGGAATATGGCATCGTTGCGTTTGTCGTGGTCGCTGTCAAAGAGATGCGCAACGCTTGTCGCACTGCGTTTGTCATTTCCGGTTTTGTAGTCAATGAAACGGAGCTTATTGTAGCGTTCCTTGCAATCATCCTTACGCGTATCGCCCGGCTCGTTGATAAGGTCTATACGGTCGATGATGCCCTTGAAATTGAAAGCAATGTCATCATTGATATGCCACTTGTATTGGAACTCGAATTCGGCGGCTTTGAATACGAAGGGCGTCTTGGTGCGTTCCTTCTCGAACTGACGAGTGAGGAGCATCGCAATAAATTCGGACATAAGCTGTCCCTCGCCCGGCATCGCATTGATGTCGACGTTTGCATAACGTCCGTTGTAGTATATTTGGTCGATTTTAGCGGCTACACGCGACTTAAGGTAATTCTCTTCCTTTTCTTTCTTGAGAATATCATCAATAACATCCCGGGTGATGACTATGTCTTTGCGAGCTTCAAAGAGTTCTTGCATCACAGCATGTACGATGGTGCCGTAAGTCGAAGCCGAAATATATGGTGTCACCTCATCATCGTCCTTAAAGCCGCAGATGCTGCTCAAGAAAAACATCAACGGACATGCCAGATACTGTTTGAGTGCCGAGGGCGAAAGGTATCCGCCGCCGTGTGCCGGGTCGCTGTTGAAAACCTTTAGACGAGAAAGCACGAAGTCGTCTTTGGGCATTTCGACCTTGCGCGGCTGCGTCATTTGCAGCTCCGGACGCAACTGCCTATGGCGTACTTTGTCCTTGGGTAGGACGTGGCATAGTTGTAGTAGGTATCGGGTGATTTCGCCTGAACCGGCCTGGCCTACGCGCGAATCGTACACGAAGTAGGCGCGTCGTGCACAGTTGAGCAGACGGAAGAGGAAGTACCCGTATTGGCTTTCGATATCGGCAGCCGTGGGTAATCCGTATCCGGCACGGAGGTTGGGCGGGATGATGGAACGCAACAGATGGCGACGCGGGAATACACGCTCGTTGGCGGACATAACGATGACGTTGTCGAAGTCGAGGTCTCGCGTTTCGAGTACGCCCATGATTTGGATGCCGCTCAGAGGCGTTCCACTGAAATTGAGGTTGAGCACACTGAAGATGCGTTCCACGATGATAAAGTAACTCCTTTCGCCCGGTTCGATGTTATATCTGCGAGCCATTTCGAAGATGGTGCGTACGGCATCGCGGTAGGCTTGAAGTATGCGTAATTCGTACGAGGATACGCCTATGCCGTCTTCCTGCTCGCCTCCGATGCCTTCCACGTTCGCCTGTGCGGAGATGTTTGCTGCGACTTCGCTCGGCGTTGAGGCGGAGGTGTCGTCGGCCTTGGCGGCTTCGGCTGTGACTTGTGCCGCCCGTGCGCGTGCCAATTGCAGTGTAATGGAATCGAGAACGTTGGTGAAATATCGTTCGACCTGTGACATATCACGATCATCGTCCACCTCCTCAAATATGGGCGCAAGTTGCGGCGCTTTATTCTTCAATTGTTCAGATGTGTAGGTGAACTGTCTGTCGTTGAGCATATCGCGCAGAGCTATGCAGTCTTTAGGCGAGATGATTTGTGCATAGTAGTTGTATGTCAGAGCTTCGATGTCACCGCGATAGAAAGTCCAGGTATGGCTGCGAAGCCGGGCATTTAGGTGCATAGATACGATGCGCCGTATCAGCGAAGCGAAAGGCGTCTGACGGCACGGGAGACCCATAGTAACGTTGAGCGGTCGTATTTCGGGGCTGATGGAATACATCAACGGGGTGAGCAAAGCGCTGTCAGGCATTACCACGGCGGTATTGTCGGCACGACGATTGAGCACGCGGCGGCGTCCGTCGTGTTGCGTAGCCAAATCGGACAGGACATTGCCTACGTATTTGGCTTGCATGGTTTTTGACGGTACCCCGAGTATGTTGATTTCGGGTATTTGCCATTGAGTTACACGTTCGAAACCTTCTGGCATAGGATATTCGGATACGAGGGTGCGCAGGCGTCGCAGTGTGGTGTTGTCTGCATCACGAGCTTGCGGTGGCAGACATTGTACGGTATCCCAAAAGAACAGAGCTTTGCGTCGGTCGCGTAAAATCTTGAAAGCCTCTTGTATTGCAGCCGTGGAGCCGTCGATGCCTACAAAGCATATTTGGTCGTAGGGGGTGCTGTCAAGACCTTGAGCGCGTATTTTGTCTACGGCAACGCGTTGTATCTGACCCTTGAGGCCACAGCCTTCGTCGACAAGACGAGAGGTGTAGTGACGATACAATTCGAGCATGATTGACCATAGTCTGACAAATCGAAATTGTATGCTTTCGGTCTTTTCGTCGTCTTCATCACCGTCATTGTCGGTGCTACTTTCTCCGTAGTTTATATGTCGCCAAAAGTGGTCGTCATCACTTTCGGGACAGCATCCCAAAATGCTTTGTACCGCTTGTTTTTGTTCGGGCGTGAGGAAGTTGCTCTTGATTTCCTTGTATCGCTTGAGATTGATAAACAACTGCTCAGGGTCGATAAGATATGCGTCTACATCGCTGAAATCATTGAGTATCATCTTGCCCAAATGCGCAAAAGCGTCAAAGCTGAGCATTTTGTCGGGGTTGCCCCCGGCTTGGCGGAATACGTGCCGGTACGAATCGTAGAGCTTAAATAATGCCTCGATGGACATGACTTCGGTAAGTCCGGAAGTTTTTTCCATAAATGCGGTAAGAGTCACCATTTTGGGCATAACCGTGGGGCATGTCAGGGCGTCCTTGAGGTATGTACGGGCAAATATGATGCTTCGCTTGTTTGGAAATATCATCCAGGTGCGGCTCATATCTCGTATGCCGCCTTTGGTTTCGCCGGTGGTGGCGATGTATCGAGCCACTCGACGCAGGAACCTATTGTCTTTTGTCATGTCTGTTGGGATGAGGTGTCAGTGATGAAGTGTTTGGAGTATCTAATATGCTGCTGTCCGTCGTTTTGTCGTTGTCCGTTTTTAACCGTTAAACCGGTCTTGACAGCTTCTTATGCGCGGTGATATTATTTCTTGATAAGCAGCAGGATTACCGTGATTGTGATGTCAAAGAGTACGATTTTGGCGTTGGCATTGGCGGCGATATCCGAAGCTGCATTATTGATGGTTTGGAAGAGCCCTACGGCATTTTTTTCGTTGATAAACGGCGAAAATCGTACGCTGAATTCGCTTTCGCGATCGGTCATGACGTTTAGGCGCGGGTCGTGAAGATTGTTGATGAAGTTTTCACGTATCATTCGGCTGCAATAAGCGAGAAAGCGTAAGATGCCTTCACGTTTTTCGGCTGCGACCTCAACGGACCAAGCCTTTAGCGCACGTACGTCTCGTCTGTAAGCGCTACGCATCAGGTTCTTGAACCATTCGAGATATTTGTCTGTGTCATCATGCGTTGCACTCAGTGCCAGAGCACGATTGATACTGCCCTGAGCCAGCACGGCTACGCGCATAGCAGTCGCCGAATCCAAGGAGGTGACGCCGGTGATGTATTCTGCCACTTTTTCATCGCTGTAACGGTGAACTTTGATGCGCTGTACGCGTGAATATATAGTGGGTAGTATTTCGCGCGGATTGTCCGAGGTCATGATGAACAATGTGTCGGGGTATGGTTCCTCGACAATCTTCAGCATCTTGTTGGCTGTATCCTCGTTCATGCGCTCAGGCAACCACATCAGTACGCTCTTGTATCGTGCCGAGTGGGAGGTGTAGGATAGGCGACGTATAAGTTCGTTGCCTTCCTCGACATAGAATTTCGGCTGGGCGTTGGTGTTGTCCAGCATCGCCGGCCATTTGTCGAAATCCATAAACGGATTTTGATCCATGAAGGTGTTGAATTCCTGTCGGAAATCATCGCTGATGGTAGGCTTGCTGTTTTTCTTGGCTACGGGGAAAGAGTAGAGTGTGTCTATGAATTGGTGCGCCTGGTGCTGACGACATGCCGGGCATGTGCCGCAACTATCGCCATCATGGCGGTTGTCGCATTGTATATATTGGGCCAATGCGCGAGCCAGAGCAAACTTGCCGCAGCCTTCGGGTCCTTCGAGCAGCAGCGCGTGCGGCAGTCGCCCGCTGTCCACCATCTGAGCGAGATCGCGTTTGATGTCGCTATGTCCGGGAATGTCGGCAAATCTCATGACTTTCAGCGTTTTTGTGCGTCCATACTATGGCGCCTGGCGGCACCTACCGCGTTAAGACCGTATTTGACAATGTATTCTTTGACTTCCTGGAAGAGGTCGGTGGCAAAAACAAAGTCGTTGAGCGCCTGATTGTCGGACGAAAATATAAGGTCTTTATTACCGGTCCATTCGCAGTACCCTTTATTGATGAATATGATATTTTCGCCGATGCCGAGCACCGAGTTCATATCGTGGGTGTTGATGACGGTAGTGATATTGTATTCGTGCGTGATATCGCTTAGCAGTTCGTCTATGAGTATGGATGTCTTGGGGTCGAGGCCGCTGTTGGGCTCATCGCAGAACAAGTAGCGAGGGTTCAACGCTATGGCGCGGGCGATGGCGACACGTTTTTGCATACCGCCGGAAATTTCGCTGGGATACTTGTTTTCGGCGCCTAACAGGTTGACGCGTTCAAGGCAGAACATAGCGCGTTCGCGAATTTCGGCTTGGCTTTTAGAAGTGAACATTACCAAAGGGAACATAACGTTACCCAATACTGTTTCGCTGTCAAAAAGTGCCGAGCCTTGAAAGAGCATACCTATTTCCTGTCGCAAGTCCTTGCGCTGCTGCCTGTCCATAGATATTACGTCGCGGCCGTCAAAGAGAATCTCGCCGCTCTCGGGTGTGAGCAGACCCACCAGAGACTTCATAAGTACGGTTTTGCCCGAGCCGCTTTGACCGATGATAAGGTTGGTCTTGCCTGTGGCGAAAGTAGCGCTGACTTTGTGTAGTACGGTGCGCCCGTCAAAGGATTTGGTTATATCTTTTACCTCAATCATTGCAGTAAGAGTTTGGTCAACAGGACGTCGAACATTAATATCAATATACTACTGGACACTACGCCGTTGGTGCTGGCCTTGCCCACTTCGAGCGCGCCTCCCTTGACATGGTAGCCGTAGAAGGACGATACCGAAGTGATGATGAACGAGAATGCCAGGCACTTGATCAGGCCGTACCATACGTACCACTCGTTGAAGAGCGCCTGCAAGCCGTAGACATAGCGAGACACGGTGATGATATCCGTGAATACGGCCACCAAGTATCCTCCGACAAATGCGGTGCCTATAGAGAATATCACCAATATCGGCATAAACAAAAGGAAGCCTAATACCTTGGGAAGTACAAGATAGTTGGCCGAATTGACGCCCATAATTTCGAGCGCGTCAATCTGTTCGGTCACTCGCATGGTGCCTATCTCGGAGGCAATGTTGGACCCGACCTTGCCCGCAAGTATCAGACAGAGTATCGAGTTGGAGAATTCAAGAAGCACGATGTCACGCGTGGCCAGGCCTACGGTGTAGCTTGGAATGAGCGGTGAGGCTATGTTCAACTGCATTTGGATGGCGATGACTGCGCCGATAAACACCGAGATAATCATTACCAACGGGATCGAATCGATACCCAATTTCATAATCTCGGCGACCGTGCGCTTGAAAAACACCTTCCATTTCTCAGGTAGGGAGAACACGCGCCGCATAAAGATGCAGTAGCGTCCGAAGGTAGCTAAGGAATTGGCTAAAAGCATATTGTAGTGTTGTCTTGTTTCATCGTTGTGCCGGGCGGCTTTGTGTCGTGGCCTGCGGTGACATTCTGTCGGACAGTCGGGTGCATAGTGAGACGCCACACGTGCCGATGTTCGGCCAAACAATGTACAAAAATACGGCTTTTTGGCGAATGAGCCAAGTTTTTTCTCAGCCAATATGCACCATAGGACAGCATTGGCGCCGTTTGGGCAATAATTACTTGCAATCCTTGTATATATTGACGTCGCCGAAGATAATTCAGGGAGTGAGAGTGCCGGACGCCTCGAAGAAGCGGCGGTAATATGCGGCTTTGGCTTCGAGTGCCAGGGGATAGGCGCGTGAGGTGGACGGCATACGCCATATTTCCAGCTTACCGAAGGCGGTGTGCATACCCATAGATGGTACGGATGTGCCGGTCTGTGCGGCTACAATCTCGGAAGCTTTCTGCCCTGTGGTTGCTATGGCACGCAGACTGCGTATCTTGGCTGCCAATGCCGGGATGTCGCGCATACGTACCACTTCAAGGTCTTTGTCTGAAGCGGTACCGCGTGTGCGTCGCGCGTCTAATACGGTGTCGCTTAGTGCAATACCATGTAGGTCAAGTAGCGACTTTATGCGGCCAAGCCTGAACGAGCGCGTTGTTTTGTCGTATAAGGACGTAGCATCGCCATCGAATATCAGACCCATAATTCGCCAAAAGTCATTGGTGGCGTTGGGGTAATAAAAGTCCATACTCCAGCGATGCGACCCTGGCGGAAAAGTGCCGAGTAGCAATACGCGTGCATCCTCCGGAACGTAAGGTTCCCACGGGTGATGTTCGACGGGTATAGACGTATTTTGTTGCATGTATGACCTTTAGTGCTGTTTAAGCGTCGGACGGAGATGCAATCCTCATTAGTCTCGTGGAGGATGTACATCAAAGGGATTATCACTGAATATCGGTTGCTTATGCGCTTCGCGAGCGTCAATAATTTTATCGGAGATATTCATAAGAATATCTAAGCAACGATAGTACAGTAATGTCCAATGAGGACTGCTATCTTTGATACCGGGCCATAATTTTTTGTTGTAGACAATCCCATTATAGCACATTTCGTGAGCTGTTTCGTATTCGCCGGTCTTGGCATAAGCGCAAACTATCATAGTGTACAATACCATGTCACACCGTTGCAATAATGCCGGGTCGGCTTCGACAGCATCTACGACATATTTGTATTTACATCTCTCGAATGCGTTGATTACCAGTGTGGATGTCCACCATTCGGGAAGTTCTTCCGGTCCATATTCCTCCAAAATCCATAGCATTATTGCATATCCGGCTATGGCTGCTTTGGTCGTATCCAGTGTCTGAATGGCTTTGTACCATTTGTCCGGAGATACCATAGCCTTGGCTTCCGGCGACACAAATGCTTGTTTGATAGCTTTGAGGCATGGCTTGTGGCCTACCACGAAAAAATTGTTGACGAGTGCCTCATAGTCTAAAGGGTTGGCTTGGAGTCGGTCGTTGATATAGGCTGATGCTTCGTCCTTACGTCCATGCTCAACGAGCGAACGAACATACATGCGCATGATTTCAGCATCTTCCGGTATCTGTCGAAATATCTCGTACAAAGCATCCGGGTCGCCGCCGTTGTGATAGATTTTCAGAAATTTATGCTTCAAGGCTTGCTCGTTTTCCGGATTCATTGCCAATATAGTTTCTACCGTGTCGTCTATCTCGGCATCGTCGGCTTTGCTGTTGACCTGGGCTTCCAGTAGCAATTCCCAGTAAGAGAGAATAAAAGGTTTCTCGCTCACCAATTTTTCGATTACGGGCACTGCGCGAGCATATTCTTGTCGGTCGAGCAAAGACATAGCCAATTCGTAGAGCAGGCAAGCACGATTGGACGAATAATCGACCACGTGTTCCAGGTTTTGTTCCAGCCAATCGAGGCTACTGCAATCGTTAACGGTGGTCACAAAACGTATGGTTTCCTCGTCATTCATCTTTGGCTTGTCGGCGAGTATGCGCTCCAATGCGGCGATAGCATTGTCGTTGTCACCATCATCGATATAGCCCTCTTTGATGGCGATAAGACGTTGAAGCAATGGTCTATCCGGCGCATCGCCACCGTGATCCCGGATGAATTCTATAGCGGCCTGAGGATCTATCTCGCTATAAAATATCAAACGCCGCTGTTCCATTTCCTTGCTTTCGGGAAAGTAGCGTGCTGCATACATCAGCGCCTCTATGCGAATGTAATCATCGCTCATATCCCCGGCATAGTCAAAAATTTCCACGATGTCATCGTTGTCAAAGAATGCCTTGTGTTCGGGGTCGCGAAGATATTGGCGAAATCGGGCTGTTAGTTCGTCGCGTTCGTAATCTGTTCCTTCATCCATAACGCTGTCCTGCTGTATTTTTGAGGTTTGGTATACGGTGTGTTGTATGTGTCTGACTTATAGCGTGGTCGCTTGGGAGAGTAGAGGCCGCACATGCCGCGTACGAGCACGTGCGGCCATTGTCATGTGTCAAATTATTTCTTGGAAACTTTTTCCCAACTGTCTTTAAGCGCAATAGTGCGGTTGAACACCAGGTGTCCGGGTGTGCTGTCGTAGTCGGGCGTGAAGTATCCCACACGTTGGAACTGCAACTTGGTGCCACGTTCGGCGTTTTCGGCTACGAAAGGTTCCACCTTGGCATGTTCGATGACTTTGAGCGAGTCGGGGTTGAGCATTTCGCGGAAGTCGCGTTCGGTCTCTGCTGCGGGATTCTCGACATTGAACAGGCGGTCGTAGAGACGAACTTCGGCGTCTACGGCGTGTTGTGCCGAAACCCAGTGGAGTGTGCCTTTGACTTTGCGTGCTGCACCGGGAGCGCCACTGTGCGTGTCGGGGTCGTAGGTGCAGTGTATCTCCACGATATTGCCCTTGGCGTCCTTGACCACGTCTTGGCATTGCACGATGTATGCGCCTTTGAGACGGACCTCGCCACCGGGACACATGCGGAAGTACTTCTTGGGCGGATTCTCCATAAAGTCCTCTCGTTCGATAAGGATTTCGCGGCAGAAGGGCATAGAGTGTGTTCCGGCGCCTTCCTGCTCGGGGTTGTTGTCCATCTGAACCATTTCGACTTTGCCTTCGGGGTAGTTGGTGATGACCACCTTTACGGGGTTGAGCACGGCCATAACGCGAGTGGCGATGCGGTTGAGATCTTCGCGTACGGCAAATTCGAGCAGGCTGACGCTGTTGAGCGCTTCGTACTTGGTATATCCGATAGTGTCAATGAAATTGCGTATAGATGCGGGGGTAAATCCGCGGCGACGCATACCCGAGATGGTTGGCATACGCGGGTCATCCCATCCGGCTACGAGACCTTCCATAACCAGCTGACGCAGCTTGCGTTTGCTCATAACCGTGTATGTCAGGTTGAGGCGGTTAAACTCGATTTGTCGCGGGCAGTAGTTGCCGTCCTTGGCAAGTTCCTTGACAAAGTACTCGTACAGCGGGCGGTGGGGGACAAATTCGAGTGTGCATATCGAGTGGGTGACGCCCTCGAAGAAGTCGCTCTGTCCGTGGGCAAAGTCATACATCGGGTACACCTTCCATTGAGTGCCTGTGCGGTGGTGGGGCGTCTTGATGATGCGATACATGATGGGGTCGCGGAAATGCATATTGTCCGAGGCCATATCAATCTTGGCGCGCAGTACGCGTGAGCCTTCCTCGAATTCGCCGGCGTTCATGCGGTGGAACAGGTCGAGGTTCTCCTCGGGGGTGCGGTCGCGGTAGGGGCTGTTGATACCCGGAACAGTAGGCGAGCCTTTTTGTGCGGCTATTTCCTCGCTGCTTTGGTCATCGACATATGCTTTGCCCTCACGTATAAGGCGCTCTGCCAAGGCATACAGCTGTGGAAAGTAGTCCGAAGCATAATACTCACGGTCGCCCCAGTCGAAGCCAAGCCAATGAATGTCTTCGCGTATCGAATCTACGTACTCGACATCTTCCTTGACGGGGTTGGTGTCGTCAAAGCGCAGGTTGCAGGTGCCGCCGAATTTTTCGGCTATGCCGAAGTCCATACATATAGCCTTGGCATGGCCTATGTGCAGGTAGCCGTTGGGTTCGGGGGGGAAGCGCGTGTTCAGGCGTCCGTCGTTTTTGCCGGCTTGCAAGTCGTCATATACTATCTGTTCGACAAAGTTCATTCCTTTTTTCTCGTTGGTGTCGTTGGTCTCGGTATTATCTGCCATGATGTATATGTTTGTTGTTTTTGTGTATATGCTTGTGTCTGTTATATTTATACTTCTGCGTGTCTCAGCGTTTTGCAGATTTTGAATATTGATTCGTGTCAGTCCACTTTGTGCAAATCGTGTCCCATGAGTTGCTTCTTGGTGTGCATATAGAAGCGGTTGTAGTTGTTCGGCTCGATTTCGATGGGCACATTTTCCACGATTTCAAGGCCGTATCCCTGAAGGCCGATGCGTTTGACGGGATTGTTGGTGAGCAGTCGCATCTTGCGCACGCCTATCATATTGAGTATCTGAGCGCCTACGCCGTAGTCGCGTTCGTCGGCACGGTGACCCAGATGGATGTTTGCTTCCACTGTGTCCATGCCTTGTTCCTGGAGTTTGTAGGCGCGAATTTTGTCCATAAGTCCGATACCGCGGCCTTCTTGGCTCAGGTATATGACGGCGCCGCGGCCCTCTTTCTCGATGGCACGCAGGGCTTGGTGCAGTTGCTCGCCGCAGTCACAGCGCTTCGAGCCGAAGATGTCTCCGGTGGCGCAAGACGAGTGCACGCGAACCAGTACCGGGGTCTCCGGATTGGATGCGATATCGCCCTTGATGATGGCTATATGCTCCAGCCCGTTATCCTTTTGGCGGAACGGTATGAGGCGAAAATGACCGTAGACCGTGGGCATATCCACCTCCGGCCCCATCTCAACGAGGCGTTCGTGTTCCAGCCGATAGTGTATCAAGTCGCGTATCGACACCAACGGCATTCCCCATTTCTGTGCCATAGCATATAGTTGCGGCAACCGAGCCATGGTTCCGTCCTCGTTCATCACCTCCATAAGTACACCCACGGGCTTTAATCCGGCCAGGCGAGCCAGATCGACGGCTGCCTCGGTATGCCCCGCGCGTCTGAGTACGCCTTGTTCCTGAGCATACAACGGATTAATATGCCCCGGGCGGCCGAAATCTTCGGGCTTGGCTTCCGGATTGGCCAACGCATTGAGCGTTGCGCAGCGGTCGTGCGCACTTACCCCCGTGGTGCAACCTTCCAGCAAGTCTACGGTGACGGTGAAAGGCGTGCCCAGCATCGAAGTATTGTCTTCGACTTGGCGGTCAAGGCCTAATTGGCGGCAGCGCGAAAGTGACATTGGGGCGCACAGCACACCACGTGCATTGTGAAGCATAAAATTGACTTGCTCGGGCGTAATTTTCTCTGCGGCAACGATGATATCGCCTTCGTTTTCGCGGTCTTCATCGTCCACAACGATAATCATTTCACCACGGCCGAAGGCGGCGATGGCGTCGTCTATGGTGCTCAGTCGTATGTTGTCTTGCTCGCTCATATTGTTTAATGATAGTCTATTGTATTGTTGTGGCATCGGAACATTCTGAGTTCTCAGAACGCTCAATGTTCTCGGTGGCCTCTGAATTCTCCGAAGACTCCGAGTCGTCTGTTTTTTCGCCGTTTAATCGTGAGATAAGGCCTTCGAAGGTCTTAATGACAGAGGGGATGTCGCGACGGCGCACGCGTACCGGAATCTCGTTGAGGAGGTGTATAACGTATATGTCCTTGGAATTGTGCAGATACTCGACTACGGACTCCAATTCGGGCGCGAGAGGTGCTGTCGCATTGTGTAAAGTATAGCGCGAATACCATGGCACGGTTTGCGACGAAATTTCGCGGTAGGATTGGATTAGCGCATGTAAGCGAGGCAAAATCTCGGCAGGTACAACCTCTTCGAAGGTAAATTCCTTGGCTTCGAGATTGCGATCTTCGCGTGAAAAAAGTCGCATAAGTTGCGAAGGGCGTTTGATTTTCTCGTTGAGCTTGCGCAGCCAGTCAAAATCAAGCATCGATGTGTCGCCTACGGCCTTGTAGGTGAAGAATATGCCCAGCGGAGTCATAACCATGGTGCTCAGCCAAATGCCGAACCATACGGCGGTCTTGCCGTCACGCGCCATCTTGTATCCCGAGTTGTCAAAGATGAAGTATACGATGAATAGCAATACGCTAAGTACCAGTGGAGTACCTATGCCGCCTTTCTTGACGATAGCTCCCAAGGGCGCACCGATGAAGAAGAATATGATGCAGGCTATGGACAACGTGAACTTCTTCTGCATCTCTATGTCGTGTTTGCGCATGGACTTCTCCTGATCAAGGAGTACCGTACTCTTGAACTCGTACTCGTTGCGCACGCGCTGGACTTTGGCCAAAGCCTGCGTTACGTACGACCGTGCCATTGAGGCGTTGGGTCGAGCGAAGACACTATCTATATTTATCTGTCGGCGCGGATGCACTGACGGCCGTGTAATTCGCTCTAACTTGTGGTTGACATATTGCTGGGTATAATATGACAGCCCTAAGTAGGGTGTTTCCTTGAGTTCGGTGCCGAAGACCTGTCCGATGCTGTCCACTTTGGCTTGTATCGAGTCAATGGCGTGCGACAACTCGGAGATATTCATGCCTACGTACTGCGAACGTATTCCTTGCTCGTTGAGGCGGTTGAAATTGGCGTCAAAGGGAAAGTACACTTGCTTGTCGTCAAAACTTTCGCGACGGAAGGGCATAAATCCGCGGTTGTTGGCGCCCAGCGAATTGTCGGTGAAATTCTCGAAAAGTTCGCCGTGGTACAAGTGCAGGAAAAGTTGCGTCTTGTCCTGCGTGAACATCATCTTAGCGCTGTCGGCAAGGATGATGCGCGAGTTGTCTATACCGCGGCTTACGTCGTAAATAATCATGTCGTGCAGCATACCGGTGTTGCGGTCCTTGCGTTCGACGTATATGTTCATATCCGGGATATCGCTGTAAAAAGACTTCTCCGGAATCTCCAGCTCGGGACTCTTCTGTCGCATCGAAAACAGCAGCGTCCACATCTTGGTCTGCGCTACCGGCAACACGTTATTCTGAAAAAAGAAAGCGCCTATGGAGATAAACACCATCAGCACTATCAGCGGGCGCATGATGCGGAACAGCGAGATGCCGGCAGCCTTCATTGCCGTAAGCTCGAGTTTCTCGCCGAGGTTGCCGAAGGTCATCAGCGACGCCAGCAGCACCGCCAGCGGTAGCGCCATAGGCACCATTGTCAGCGCCGCATAGAAAAACAATTCGCAAATCACCGAGAAATCCAGACCCTTGCCGACAAGATCCTCGATGTACTTCCACAGGAATTGCATCATCA
This sequence comes from uncultured Porphyromonadaceae bacterium, assembly GCA_900540625.1. Taxonomy (GTDB): domain Bacteria; phylum Bacteroidota; class Bacteroidia; order Bacteroidales; family Muribaculaceae; genus CAG-873. The sequence goes on from UQGP01000031.1 coordinate 18,573, forward strand.
GAATAAATAAACTGATGAAGAACGTCATAGCCAGCAGCGGTACAAACCGTTGCAACATAAAAGAATGTAGCCGCTTCAGAATCATAACGATGCAATAAGTGTTGTGTGGTATCGGCCACTGCAACCGCAGCGTGCGTACCTATCAAAATGCAAAGTTAGCGATTTTCGGCCGCATAGACACCACCCTCGTCCCTAAATATGCACGAAAAAATTCCGTAGCGCACGAAAAAAACTCCGCAGAGCCTTCGGTCATTTCCCGAAAGCCCTGCGGACAAGATGAGTGAAGTTGATTATCTCATTAGCCGTTCATGTTTTGAACGGCCTACCGTAAAACGATTAGATAATTATCAACTGCATCGATATGTTATTGTTGTGTGCAAGCAACGCTCTGATGGAGCGAGGGTTGTCAGCGGAGGCGGTCGGCGCTACGGAGCAGACGGTAGTCGCGGCGCATCAGGCGCAGCGCGGCAAAGGTGGATATGAGCGCCAGCACCGGCATGACGATGCCGCCTGTGACGGCGATAGCTGCACCCTCAAGTCCGGCGCAGGTGTACGCCGCAATGGTCGCTCCAAGCACTACGATGAGGCCCAAGGCAAGGCGAGTTACCTTCATTTGGTAGCGCAGGTTGCGATATAAGAATATGTCTATCAGCAGCAATAAGGCTACAAGAATGTCCACGCACAGCAGTACGGGGGTCTGCACGGCGCACACATCGGCGCCTTCGGCCGTGGTGGCGTAGGGTAGGAAGCCCGCGAGGGCTACGAAGATTGCGGAAATAAGCAGCAGTACGGACTGCCAACGTTGGATTACCATGGTTGTTTTGTTTTTAGGTGGTGTATGTGTGAGTTTTTTTTAATTGCGTATTGAGCAGTGTGTATTTGGCGATACTACAGGATGTTACGGCTTATTGACCGTTGCGTAGAGCCTCCTCGATAAGGGTCATTTTCACCGGAGTGATACCCGCGTTGCGCAAGATGTCACTATCGGCCTCCAAACGCCGTATCAGCGCTTCCATATCGCCGTCCTGTTGTGCAAGGCGGTAATGGGAGAGTGCCTCGCGGATGTTGCCGGAAGCCGCTTCAAGATGCCCGATGTTCAGATGATCCTCCGTAGTGAGTTTTTCGGCGTTTATGCGTTGCCAATACTTGCGCGCGGACTCGTAATCACCTTGCGCGAACAAAACCCAGGCAAAAGGCCGCCATAGCCGAGTATCATCCGGGTCGGCAAACTCGACCTTGCGCAGGAGGTTGAGAACCTTGGGCCAACGCGAGAGACGAATATATGCGTAGGCCAATGCTATGGTCGCGTTTGTATCCTCGGGCGCTGCTTCGGAAAGCCGTTTGTAATATGTCAGGGCCTGTCCGTGACGACCCATACGGCGGTTGGTATATGCCAGGCGTCGCTGCAGCCATCGGCTGTTATCGTCCAGCAGCTCGGCATGTTCGTAAGCGGACAAAGCTGCGGACATATCGCCTAATTGTTCGTGGCAATATCCTATCTTCTGATACAAGGTGGACTCGGGCGCGACACTTGCCTCCTCGAGGTTGCGGAAAGCTGTCAGCGCGTCCTCCCAGTATTCGTACTTAAAATAATACTCGCCCAGAAGCGACACCAAAGCCTCATCATTGATGTACGGTGCCAATGCCGGGACGGTGAGCAAGTTGAGTCCCTCGCGATAAGGGTCGGCGAATTCGCCTTTGCGGCGGTAGAGCTTGACAAATCGGTAGTAGTCTTGCAGGAAGGTACGTGTGGCGCGGCGCACCGCCACGTCACGTCCGGACATATTCGCCTCATTCGGGTCTGCGGCTTCGGCGATTTGATCGGAGTTATGCTGTAATTGATTTACTATAAGGTTGCGTTGAGCCTGCGGGACGATGTCGGCGGACAGCACCATAGAATATTTGTCACTGTCGCACAGGAAGGCCAATTTTTCGACGAGTTGTGCAATGCCGCCACTTCCGCATGTGGTGTTTACTACGGATGAATGTTCAGAATTGTAGGGTATAAACCAATTGATTGCATCGTTGAAGAACGCATAATTTTTGAGGTGCGCAAATGTGCTCATAAAGATGTCTGCGCCATCCTGCTGCATCTCGCCCATGCGTCGTAATCCATCGGCTATGCCGCTGTGCTCAAGCATACCTTCCCATTCGGGGTTTGCCTCCAGCTTTTCGAGATCTTCAATCTTAAGCCCTTCGGGCGGAAGATTACCCTCTTTGATTTGGTCCATTATGCTGTCGCGGATTTTGTTGACTCCGGGGATAATTTCGTTGCGCATAGCACGATCCACATTCTCGGTGTTTCGTGTCCGTACCATTTCCAAAGTCACCGTCTTGAAGTCTCGGTTCCAAGTCTCGGTTTCGGCTACAGACGCCAGAATGTCCGCCAATAACGGCGCTACGGGGCGACGTCGGTGGCGGAAAAGCATAATAGTCAAGGCACACAATGCGATGGCCGCAATACGTGGACGACTATCGGCATAGGCCATATACAGGCGAGCCATAGCGACTTGTCGGCCCGTGTCGGCATACTGTAAATCGCCGAGCATCAGAGCGGCAATGATGCAAGCGGCATAAGTCTCGACATCGAGTTCCTCGCCTTTGGCGGACACGGTATCGACTCCTTGTATCAGATGCTCCAATTGTTCATCCTTGAGCGGGTGAGATGTCCAGACGTATTCGAACAAAGCCTTGAGCGCTTCCTCCTTGGGCTTTTGACCGCGGTACGCCGTGCCCTCTGAATCGGCGGAAGCCAGTGTCGACACGAGGTCCGTATCTGCATCTATGGCCGAATAATAAGCCTCCAATAGAGTCTCAAGATTCTCGCCTCTGAGTTGGCGTAGCCGTACGATATCAAAATATAGCGAACTATATCCCGGGATGTCTATGGCGCGGCGCAACCTATCAAAAAGCGACCAAGCCTCCAACTGCATACGCCCGAAGACTCTATCGAGATCCGGGTCGACAACGCCCTCTGAAAAATAGGATAGCATATAGCCGTAATTGGTGATTGCGGTTTTGATGTCCGCACCCACCTCCCATTGCATTTTTTGCTCGGCCAAAGCCTGCATTTGCATTAAGGCGGTTTTCAAGTGTCCGGCAGAGATGTCTTCGTTGATGTTGCGCAGTCGGTTTATGGTTTCGTTTCTGCTCATTGAAAGAGGTCTTATGTTTTGTTTTAAGTTTCGGACCGTGCTTGCATATTGGGGTGCACCCACTGAAGCTCGGATATACCGGACGCTTTGCTACGTGTAGGATGTACGCCCGGGATCACATATATGGCTACATATATTTATTGTGTGTCGTAAGTTTTATTATTAAGCAGCATTTGCACGACATACGCCTAAATATATAATATGTCATGCAAACTCTATGCCAAGAGCGGCAAGGCGCTCCTTGAGCCTTTCGGCCTTTTCTCGATCCAAGGGCCATCCCAAAGGAATAATGTCGTAAGGGCCGGAAGAAAGGTAGGCAACCGCCGAGAGCCCGGAGAACGCAACACGTCGTACATCGCTCCATAGTATGCGGCAATCCTCCGGTATGCGGCCGAAGCCTTCGGCGCCGGCATCATAGCGTATCCATAGGCCATTATCGTCCATAGTCACGCGTCGAGGATAGGTCCACAGCACGGCGCGTCGTGACGTGGCATAGCTTAGGTATACCATCATTATTATCGAAGGATACAGCAGCAAGGCCACCATCAAAGCCACGAATATGCATACGGGCCACCATGCGGCTGCAACGGCCAATGCGCAAGGTACAATCAGCAGCCACCAATGTCGTCCGAGCCATATCGGGAACGCACGGCGTACGTATGCAGCCGCTCCGGGCGCAAAGAGCCCGTTGTTGTCCTCGTCCGCCGCCTGAGGCGCAGTTTCAGCGACCTTAGCGTTTTTGACGTCTTTAGCGCCTTTGATATTGTTGTTCATCATACGGCAAAATTACGCCATTTGTGTCGAACGGCCAAATCACGGATAGAATCGACCGGCGGTTGATGTTATTGCATTACACGGAGGTTCTGAGGCCGGACAACACTTGCAGTAGGGTGTCGTTAGGACTTACCGCGTCATTGCAAGAACGAAAACGGAGCAGGCCGCGACATCCTGAGCGGATATCGCGGCCTGCTTTGTACTTTGGTTGGGGTAGGGACGTAATTACTTAACGCGCTCTACGTAGCTGCCGTCGCTGGTGTTGATGCGCACCTTGTCGCCTACGTTGCAGAACAGAGGCACACGTATCTCGGCGCCGGTTTCTACCGTTGCGGGCTTCAGGGTGTTTGTAGCTGTATCGCCCTTGATACCGGGTTCGGTGTAGGTAATCTCCAGGACTACAGATTGAGGCATTTCGCAGGTGAGGATGGTGTCCGAAGCAGCGTGTACCATAGCTTCGCAGATATCGCCTTCTTTGAGGAACTGAACGCCTTCGATGCTCTCGCCGGGGATAGCTACCTGTTCAAAGGTCTCGGTGTGCATGAAGTTGTAGCCCATATCGTCCTTGTACAGATACTGGTAGGGGCGACGTTCGATGCGTACTTCGTCCACCTTGACACCCGAGTTCCAAGTCTTGTCAATGATGCGGCCGGTCTTGACGTTTCTCAGTTTGGTGCGGACAAAAGCCGGGCCTTTGCCGGGCTTTACGTGCAGAAATTCAACGATGAAGAAGTAGTTGCCATCGATTTCGAGGCACATACCGTTCTTAAAATCAGCTGTTGTTGCCATGTCGTATTATGCTTTGTTGTTTCGTGTTATATAATCGTACTTACAAGCCTCATCGAGGATGTGCCCGTACGTCGTTCGCAATAACGTGATGACGTCAGTCCCCCCGAAAAGGCTTGCAAATTTACGATTTTTTTTGCAAAGCCGAACGCTTTGCGGCATATAAAGTCAAAATAAATTTGTACGTGTGGATATTAATGGCTAATTTTGCGTGCATTTTTGTGGGGGAGTTATATCCGCTACAAAGGCATATACACAGACAACAATAAGATATAACACTACCAATAACAACGCCAAATGAACGTAACGATAGAAAAAACCTCGGCGGTTTACGGTATCATCAACGTAAACGTTGTAGAGGCCGATTACGCAGACAAGGTTAAGAAAGAACTGCGTACCATCGGTACCAAACGTGTCATCCCCGGATTTCGTCAGGGCCATGCACCTCTGCCTACTCTCACCCGAATGTTCGGAAAGCAAGTCAAGAGCGAAGTGCTCAATGATGTGGTATATGATGCCGTCATTCGCCACATTCGCGACAATAAACTTCACGTGCTCGGCGAACCCCTGCCCTTGGAGAAGAAAGAAATAAACCTCGAAGACAAAGACTACGACTTCAAATATGAAATCGGCTTTGCTCCCGAACTTAATATAACCGTAGATAAGGACATCAAACTGACTCGATATGCAATAGAAGTATCCGAGCAGATGTACAAAGACGAAGATGAAGCTCTGCGCAAGCGCTTCGGCAGTCAAGTGCCCGGTGATGTTACCGATGACCGCAGCCTTATCAAAGGTTCGTTGCAACAGCTCAACGCCGACGGCACCGTCAACGAAAACGAAGGCGCTATCCAAGTGAATAATGCCATAGTCGCACCCTTCACTTTCAAAGATGAAAAGCAAAAGGCTCTCTTCGTTGACAAGCATGTAGATGACAAGGTTGTATTCAACCCCTATGACAGCTGCAACGGCAACGCCGCCGAGTTGTCCTCCATGCTCAATATCGACAAGAGCATTGCCGGCGATATTCATAGTGACTTCGTGCTCGCTATCAGCGAAATCATCGTAATGAAGGAAGCCGAACATAACCAGACATTCTTCGACCAAGTATTTGGAAAGGACAAAGTGCAAGACGAAGCCGCATACGAGGCTGCCGTCAAAGACGGATTGGCTGCACAGTTGGCTCGCAACTCAAACGAGCTCTTTGATGTGACTGCACGTAACTACTTCATCGAGAAGTACGGCGATATGGAACTTCCCACCGAATTCCTTAAGAAGTGGCTTGTAGCTCGCAACGAAGAACTCACTGTCGAAAATATCGACAAAGAATACGAGCAGATGCTTCCCTCGCTCAAGTGGCAGCTTATCGAAGAGCGTATCGCCAACGTCCTGAACGTCGAGCTCAAGGAAGATGACGTTTTGGAATACGCCAAGGCTGTAGCAAACCACCAGTTTGTTCAGTATGGTATCACCAATATGGATGATGCAACCATCACCGAATACGCCAAACGCCTGCTTAATGATAACAACACGCGTTCGCGCATCGTAGAGGCCGCCAGCGAGATGAAGCTCTTCAACACCATCCGCACCAGCGTAACCATCGAAGAAAAGAAGGTATCCTTCGACGAATTCAAGAAAATCGCCGGAGAAACTAAGGCACTGTAAGACATAGACAGCCTGTTGTCTGTTAAATACTATTAAATTTCGAACGACTATTAAACTATCTGCTGTTGTCGCCGTCATATAGACAAAGACTTCAAAAACACTCCGACAACATAGATACTATATATAGCAATCAAATGCGATAGTAATGTAATAGACTGGCTTTAAGATTAATATCGCGCCCCGGGTCGAGACGATCCGGGGCGCGTGGCATTTAGTCCGGTTCGGTTGAATGTGTGTAAGTAAGCCATTGCCGAATAAACACAAGCTGATTTGTTGGCTTGAGATGAATACGACGAGAGTCAACGTTTAGGAATATGTAGAAAATAAATTTCTCAAATATAGCGTGTTATGAGAATGGGGTAAAAAATATTTCGAAAAAAATGTCCGAAGGCTTGTGTGGCTGAAAAAAAGTGTGTACCTTTGCGGTGCTTTTGCAAGACATGGTGAGCATAGCTCAGTTGGTTAGAGCGTCGGATTGTGGTTCCGAAGGTCGTGGGTTCGACCCCCACTGTTCACCCAAGACAAGACGCCGGTAGACTTCTGCCGGCGTCTTGTGCTATTAAATACACGTCCCACCTCCTCGTCGTTTTTATAATAATCATGGCTTACGATACAGCAATGTCCGAGTCGACAGACAGACACCAATTGCGCGAGAGGCTTGACCGAGCCTTAGCGCGTATAAATGTGCCCTCCTTTGCCGATGCCGATCCCGTGCAATTTCCACGCTCCTTTACCGATAAATGTGATATAGAGATTTCTGCGCTGCTATGCGCCACAATAGCTTGGGGAAATCGCAAGATGATTGTACGCAACTGCCAACGTTTGCTCGAGATTATGGACAATGCCCCTTATGACTACGTAAGGTCGCAGTCCTACGAAGACCTTGACGACACTATCAATATCCACCGGACATTTTTCGGACGAAATCTCAAGTACTACTTGCGAGGTCTGCATTTGCTCTACTCGCGTTACGGTAGCCTTGAAGCACTTGCCGCATCTTCCGGGGCTGATTCCTCTGAGATACCTGCATGGGCCTTGGCAGAAGCCGTGGCATCGACTTTGGCCGAGGCAAATGAAGGCCGTAAGGATACGCGTTGCATTTCGGTAAGTGCAACGACACCGCTTAAGCGTTTCAATATGGCTCTTCGGTGGTTGGTACGTGACGATGGAATTGTAGATATCGGGCTATGGAAGGTGCTTAAACCTTCGCAACTATATATACCGTTGGATGTGCATGTGGCGGACGTTTCGCGTAGCCTCGGGCTGCTTCAAAGACGCTCCAACGATAGACGCGCCGTGCTCGACCTGACTGCCGAGTTGCGTCATTGGCGTCCCGACGACCCCGTGGCATACGATTTCGCTCTCTTCGGTATCGGAATGGAACAATCTCAAAACCGGCAGCAATAATTAGCCCCCGATGCGTTAGGTTATAATCATATTGGCGCACAACCGGATGAGGTCGCCAAGACTATCTCGCAGCGTTCTGTAAAGCGTGATATATTTACCTCAAAAGTATTAGCTCGTTACGAGAAAAACAAACCGGGAACTTCGGCTGAAGTCCCCGGGCGTGTATCGGTATAGACTAAGATAAAGGTTCGGGAAATGTGTGTTATAGAAGATCAATAGTTATCGGCGCGAAGCTCGAAGAAACTTTGCGGGTGGGCGCACACCGGACATGCGGCAGGCGCTTTGGATCCGATGACGATGTGTCCGCAGTTGCGGCACACCCATACGCGGTCGCCGTCACGCGAGAAAACGATCCCTTCCTCGATATTTTGCAGTAATCGACGATAGCGCTCCTCGTGATGACGTTCGATGGCAGCCACTGCACGAAACTTCTTGGCTATAGCGGAGAAGCCTTCCTCCTCGGCCTCTATGGCCATACGTTCGTACATATCGGTCCATTCGTAGTTTTCGCCCTCGGCGGCATCGCGCAGGTTGGCCATAGTATCGGGCACTTCTCCGCCGTGCAGCAACTTAAACCATAGTTTGGCGTGTTCCTTCTCGTTGTTAGCTGTTTCCTCAAATATCGCTGCAATCTGCTCGTAGCCGTCTTTGCGCGCCTTTGAGGCGTAGTATGAATACTTGTTGCGTGCCTGGGACTCGCCTGCGAAGGCATCCATCAGGTTCTTTTCGGTCTTGGTTCCTTTAAGATCTTTCATATTTGCGTAATCTATTGTGTTTCTGTATAAGAGGTTGTGTATGTGTCAGTTCTGACTATTGGCGTAGCACTCCGGGCATAACCCTGTGAACACCAGCACCGTGTGCTCGATATCGAAGCCTTCGGGACGACTGATGGCGTCCAAGTCAAAGGGGATGTCGTATACCCTTTGGCACTGACGACATTGGAAATGTGCGTGCGGTTTATGGAAAAAATCGTAACGACATTCGCTGCTGTCTCCGGCTACTGTCTCTATAACGCCTTTGTCTACAAAAAGTTTGACCGTATTGTATACCGTCGAGCGCGACAGCGTGGGTTGCATGGCGTGTACATCCTCGTATATACGATCGGCAGACGGATGGCATGTCGTTCCCGTAAGATATGCCAAAACCGAGAGACGCTGCACAGACGGGCGTATACCAGCTTTGGTTAGGATGTCGATGAGTTGTTCGGTGGAAAGTTGCATATATTCTATTTTTAGAATTATTCCAAATCTTTATTCGGTGCAAAATTATACATTTCTCGCTAAACGACCAAACAATTCTCAGAAAAAAACAAAAAAAGATTGCGCAATCCCCGGAGAGGGAAGATTGCGCAATCTTTTTTGTACTCTTGAAGCACATGGAGCGTGTCAAGCTCCGTGCGTAATTATCAGGCCTTGGTAGAGCTATTGCTGCCGTAAGTTTCCTTGACGTTCCAGACGGCAAGCGAGCCCAGGAGCAGCAGTATACCCGAGCTGACGAGCATCAGTACTGTATTGGGAGTGCCTGTCTCGGTGGGGGCAAAACATCCGAGCAACATTCCGCCGAAAATGGCTGCAACAATTTGCGGGATGCATATCGTGCAGTTGAAAAGTCCCAAGTATGTACCGATGTGGTCGCCTCCGAGGGCATTGGTCAGTATCGTGAAAGGCATAGCCAGCATTGCAGCCCAAGCGCAGCCCATAAGTGCGTAGCTTACGCCAAGTAAGTACTGGTCGGTGACAAAGAATACCGAGATAAAACCTATGGCGCCTATCAGCAAGCTAAGCGAGTAGCCCAGACGTCGGTTGCGGAACTGAGAGAGTACTGCGGCCCACAGAAGCGCTGCGATGGCCTGTATCGCCAGGAGTACGCCGTTCCAGTCGCCGGCGTCTTGGTACTCCTTAGAGGCGGCGTTGAGTACGGTAGACTCCACAGTGCTTATGGCCGAACCGTCATAAGGGATATCCTCGGTCTGTTCGGCTACGTACTTGTGTGTGGTTTTGTCAAAATTATATATGTGCGCCAGTTGCAGGTGGTCTCCGGCTTTGACTTGCGACAATGCCGAGAATGTAGTGGCTGCCTGATTGACCGGGACATCAATTCCGTCCACGTTTATGGTTTCGCCGGCTTTGGCGACGCATCCGTCATGCGGTGCAACCTTTGCAACACCTGCGACGTATACGACATTGCCTTTAGCGATAATAGTGTCGCCGGAAGCGTTGACGACTGTGGTGGGGGCTATTTGTTTCCCGTCCACGGTGATACCTCCGAGAGATAGCTTACCGTCTGCAACAACGGGGTTGTCTTGGGCGAGGACATACTTCTCGGTATAAGCCTTGCCATTGATGGAAATGCCGTCAACTTTGATGACCGAAGGGGCGTGGAACACGTGGTTGGCGATAGCATCAGTCGAGTATGACCACATAAACAAGAAGGCTGCCCAGCAGAAGAACTGCACAAGGCCTACGGTCCAGAACACTTTGGGCGCACGAGCCAGCAGGCGGAACATTCCCGGGCCTTTTTTCTTGTCGGCCTGTGCTTTTGCCGGGTCTATGCCATGGTAAGCCGCGTACTGGGCCGGTGGCATCTCCTTTATTTTGGCAAAAGTATATACCACGCAAAGCAACAGCACTGCCGCGCCGATATAGAAGGACCAGGTGACAGTAGCCGGCACTTCGCCGTCGGCAGCGGTGTTGGACATAAACATCGCCAGTACGATGGGGCATACATAGCCCACGACACTGCCCGCGTTGCACAAGAAAGACTGTATCGAATAAGCCAGACCTTTTTGTCTCTCATTGACAAAATCGCCGACGAGCATCTTGAAAGGTTGCATAGCCATATTGATGGATGTATCCAGGAACATCAGCATCACCAGTCCGAAAATTATGGCAGTGCTTACCGAAAGGCCCAAAGAACCGGCATTGGGCAAGAAGCACATCACAATGATTGCGGCGGCGGCTCCGATGAGCAGATAGGGTAGGCGACGACCCAAGCGATTCCAAGTGCGGTCGCTGGCGCTACCAACGATAGGTTGAACGATAAGCCCCATTAGAGGCGGTAAAATCCAAAAATAACTTAGGTCATGCGGATCGGCGCCTATGGTCGAGAAGATTCGACTGACCTGCGCACTCTGAAGCGCGTAGGCAATCTGTACGCCGAAAAATCCGAAACTAAGATTCCATAGCTTCCAGAATCCTAAATCAGGTTTGTTCATAGCAGGTAATATGTAGTTGTTTTAGATTATGTTTTTTCACTCGGGCCTAAAGAGGCTGAACTGCACGGATGAAAGCATCAAATGTGTGAGTTCTGCATCCAGGCAACGTCATCGTCGCTGCAATGTGCCGTTGTGGCAAATAATAATGATACAATCTCAAAAAATCGGTAGGCAGACACAAGTGCCGTCCTACGTGTAAAGCCTAAGGCTTTTCGGCTGACAAAGTTAACTATTTTTTGCCAAATGCGAGTGCTTTAATAAAGAAAAAAACGCGGTAAAATTTTCGCCATACCCCGGGAAAATAGTAATTTTGTATGGTCTGTGGAGATATGCCACAACGCACACTCCATGACGATGTTATATGTTATCAGAATTATACTATAAACGACAAAGGACAAGACCTATGTCTGCCGGTCACCACTGCCGTATCGAAATCGGCCGCATGAACGTAACCCTCGACACTGTCGCCAAAATCTGCGAGGCCCTCGGCCTGCGCCTTGAGGCGGTCTCGGCTTCCGAAACGAAGTAAGGCAAAAGCGACCGCGTTGTGTGTCTCATGGCGCGGTCGCGTTTGTTCTTCATGATGCTCGCAGTCGTTAATCTTCGGACAAGTCCTGCAGCACGTCCAGTCCCTCGAGGTCGTGCGTCCACCGCAGCGTGTCGTCTTTTGCAAGGATGTACTGCGGAAGCCCGATAAAATATTCCTCGTCATCGTTGAGTATCGGTTCGTAAACATCGAAGCCGTTCCACCGACCGACATACTGAGCATCGTCGTAGATGCTTTCCTGCGCCATCTTTCACGCCTTTGTCGAAGTTTCCTTCAGGGCAACCGCATCAAAAAAACGAGGAAGATTAACGACCTTGGAATTACCAGGG
>UQGP01000032.1 GCA_900540625.1 uncultured Porphyromonadaceae bacterium
AAAACTTCTATGACTCTGACAAATAATTAGTTGACTATTTTCTGAATTTCCCTACTTAGAAATGTAATTGATTGTAGTTATTCGTACTATTATGGACAAAAGTATTGCGCGGAATGCAGTTTCGGCGCTTTTTCGGCGGCAAAATTACAAAAAATAGTGAATAACAGATAATAAAAGCTATTAAAAAACGTGTATTACCCGAATTGGCGGAAAAATTGGCGGAAAAAAAGCTAACTTTGTCGTAGAAAACAGAGCCGAACTGCTTTTCCCGGAATTTATAAGGACCCTAAAGTCCTTAGAGACCTTAGAGACCTTAGAGACCCTAAGAACCCTAAAGTCCGTAGGTTCTCGGATATTCCGGAATATATAGACTTACGGACAAACACATACACACAGATATACAAGACAATGCAACCGCTGACCGAAGTGATGGAGTGCCGACACAGTTTGGATGTACAGGTGCGCTTCAATGATTATGACATGTTTTGCCATCTCAACAATGGCGCATATATGCAATTTCTGGACCTTGGCAAGACGGACTATTTCGGCAGCCTTTTGGGTGGAGTGCTTACTCCTGAGCGCTTGAGTATTGTTGTGGCCGGTATTACCTGCAATTTTGTGGAGCCTTCGTTGCCGGGTCAGCGAGTACGTGTGCTTACGCGTGCCTTGCATCTCGGTACGGCTTCGCTGTTGTTGGCCCAGCAGGTCATCGATCCGGATACGCGACGCCTGAAGTGTTCGGCCATAGTGGCAATGGTGGGATATGACGTGGAGGGCAAGACGAGCAAGCCTATCTCCGACGACTTGCGCCGTGCCGTCATCAAGAGCGATGCTCCCGATACGAGCAAGTGACAGACGAGAGCCCGAAAATCGGCCTATAAATATTCTTAGAGCAATAATAGCGCAAGCGGCATCCGCGATAGGTGTATGCCGCTTGCGCTATTGTTGTGTTTTAGCTTGTTAAGACCAGTAGATGAGGTTGGAAGTATCTCCGGTGGTGACTTTGAGCGTTACTTGTGCGCCTTCGATGACAGGGACGTTGTGTTGCACGTGTCCGATTGGGACATTGAAGGCCACGGGGAAGCTATAAGGTGCCACCATATCGGCTATCATGTCGTTCATGTCCTGATAGGATGCGTCGGGATGGTATTCGGTGAATTGTCCCACCATAAGGCCTCGCAGCGATGGCAGTATGCCCGATATGCGCAGCTGGTACATGATACGTTCTATCTTATAGATCGGTTCGGAAACATCTTCGATGAAGAGTATGCTGTCGCGGCGCAACAGGTCGAACCGAGTGTCCAGCAGGTCGGCAAGGACGGCGAGGTTGCCTCCGTAAAGTGTGCCACTGGCTATGCCCGGGCGGTCGTGGCGCGGGTCGGTGGCGAAAGCTACCGGGTCGCGACGCCCTTGCAGCAGGTCGAAGAGTCGTGCGTTGTCCTTGTCGTTCGCCCCACGGCGTATTGCATCGGTCATCGATCCGTGGATGGAGGCTATGCCGTGGCGCACCATCAAGGCGTGTAGGGCCGAAATGTCGCTGAATCCTACCACCCATTTTGGGTCTGTGGCGAGGTCCAGTTTGTCGAGGCTGTCGAGCAGGTGTACTACGCCGTATCCGCCGCGGCTGCAGATGACGGCACGTACTTCCGGGTCGGTGAGTGCGGTGGCCAAGTCGTCATAACGCTCGCTGTCTTTGCCCGAGTAATTGCCGTATTGGCCGAGAGTATGGGGCATAATTTGCACTTTCCAGCCGTAGTTGCGTAGTACATCGGCAGCGCCGTTGACTTTGTCTTTGCTGATGGGCCCGGCCGGGCTGCATATTGCTATTGTGTCGCCGTGTCGCAGCGGCTGAGGCATCTTTACCTTTTTACTTGTACTTAAGTCTGCCATAGATGTCTGTTTTATAATATAAATAAGTGAATGTGTGTAAGTATGATGTTGTTTATTAGGGCTGTACGTCAATCAAGCTTAAGCTCGAGCGTGTCTATGAGTTCGCGCAATCTCGGGTGCTTGTCTATGATGTGAGCCAGCACTTCGCGCTGGTTCCAGGACATGGGCGAGTCGGCGGCGTCCTTGACCATAAAGTCTAAGGTGATGTTGTCGTTGGCCAATGTATCATGCAGGTGTCTCAACAGCAAGGATATGACATTTTTCATCTGGTCTTCTTGCAGGTTGTTTTCGACCTTCATTGTGTAGTGTGTCGAAGAGGCATCCTTGCGTGTCGGAGGACATGCACGCATGGTGTTGATGATGATATGTTGCGTTGGATTTGCGTCTATAAAGGCATTCCAAGCTTTGCCGAAAGCCTCGTCGGAGAATGTTTCGTTGCGTAAGGTTGCTGTAGTAGTTGTGTCGGGGCGTTTCTCCTCGGCAGGGTGTTCTATGCCGTGCCTGAGGCTCACTCCGGGGGTGTGAAGGTTGGTGCGCAGCCCGTGTATCACGGCGCCGGTAAAAGCCGGGGCGTGCGGTGCTGCTCCTGTCGAATGGGCTGCTGCATGCGCAACCGTTCCGGCCATGGTCGTGGAGGCCGTGGCCCGGGGCGCTGCCGGGGTTGCCGGCGCGGCGGTGTGCATTGCGGCTATTTGGTTTAGCGGCCCCCCGAAGTCGCCGTCGAGTTCGAGGGGCTCAGTAGTTGGCATAGTCTGATGAGCGATAGCTCAATCAGGAACTGCTTGTTTGAGGCCGTACGGTAGTTGAGATCCGCGTAATTGCATATTGCCATGGCTCGGTAGAAGAATTCCGGGGGTAGGCCTGCGGCGCGTTTGGCCATGGCTTGTCGTACGTCGTCCGTGGCTTCGATGAGCGGCAACGTCACCGGATTGGCGGCGCACATCAAGTCGCGCATATAGGCCCCGAGGCCGTTGATGAAGAATAGCGAGTCGAAGCCGTGGGATCGAATCTCGTTGTACACCAGCAGTGCAGCAGACACGTCTTGTTTGACGAAGGCGTCTATGAGGCGTTCGAAATAGCTGTTGTCTAAGACGTTGAGGTTGGCGATGGCGGATGCGTAGGTGATGTTTCCGCGAGACGATGCCGCCACTTGGTCGAAGATAGACAGCGCATCGCGCATGGCGCCGTCGGCGTGGTGAGCGATGACACTCAGCGCTGCCGGCTCGGCGATGATGCCTTCGTTTTGTGCCACATATTGCAGGTGCGCCACCATGTCCGATATTGTAATGCGGTTGAAATCATAGATTTGGCAACGCGACAATATCGTGGGGATGATTTTGTGCTTCTCGGTGGTGGCGAGAATGAATATGGCATGTGCCGGGGGCTCCTCGAGCGTCTTAAGAAAGGCGTTGAAGGCGGCGGTAGACAGCATGTGCACCTCATCGATGATGAATACGCGGTATCGGCCCATAGTCGGTGGTACAAGCACCTGGTCGATAAGGGCTTTCATGTCGTCGATGCCATTGTGCGAGGCGGCGTCCAATTCGATGATATTGAGCGAACGTCCCTCGTTGAAGCTGCGACACGAGTCGCACTCGTTGCATGCTTCGCCGTCTGGCGTGCGGTGGGTGCAGTTGATGGTCTTGGCAAATATGCGGGCGCACGATGTCTTGCCTACGCCTCGGCTGCCGCAAAACAGATAGGCGTGAGCAAGGCGGTCACCGGCGATGGCGTTTTTCAGCGTCACCGTCAGCGCCTTTTGCCCGACGACGCTGTCGAATGTCGAGGGGCGGTATTTGCGCGCAGATACTACGTAATGTTCCATGTCGGTGTGTATGGGAGCAATGGGAATAATGGTGGATGGCTGTAGTAGCTATATGGCTATAATAGCTATAGTAGCCGTTATGAAACCCTGCGGGGGTTACAGCTCGAGGTCTTCGCCGATGATTTCGTGCCAGGGCAGGCCTTGCTTATTGAGCTGCTCCATGAAGGGATCCGGGTCGAATTCTTCGACGTTGAACACTCCGGCGCGACGCCATTTGCCTGTGAGGAACATCATTGCGCCAATCATTGCCGGGACACCGGTGGTGTAGCTGACGGCCTGCATACCGGTCTCGAGGTAGGATGCGTGGTGGCTGCAGTTGTTGTAGATATAATATGTGAGGGGCTTGCCGTCCTTGCCTATACCGCTGATACGGCATCCGATGCTGGTCTCGCCGGTGTAGTTTTCGCCGAGGTCCTGGGGGTTGGGCAGTACGGCTTTCAGGAATTGCAACGGTATGATTTCCTGTCCGTTGTACATCACAGGGTCGATGCGAGCCATGCCTATGTCCTGGATTACGCGCAGGTGTGTCAGGTACTCCTGTCCGAATGTCATCCAAAAGCGTGCGCGGCGTATTGTGGGGAAATTGAGTACGAGGCTTTCCAACTCCTCATGATACATAAGATAGCTGTCGCGTGCGCCTATATTTGGGTAGGTCAGCGACTTGTGTATTTCCAGCGGGCCGGTGGTAACCCATTTGCCGTCTTGCCAGTAGCGTCCGTTCTGGGTGATTTCGCGGATGTTGATTTCGGGGTTGAAATTGGTTGCAAAAGCCTTGCCGTGGTTGCCGGCGTTGCAGTCGACGATATCCAGAGTTTCCATGGCCTTGAAATGGTGCTTGGCGGCATAGGCTGTGAATATTCCGCTGACACCCGGGTCAAAGCCGCAGCCGAGTATGGCGGTGAGGCCTGCATCGGCAAAGCGTTGGCGGTAAGCCCATTGCCACGAGTACTCGAAGTGTGCCTCGTCGCGCGGCTCGTAGTTGGCCGTATCCATATAATTGACGCCGCATTGCAGGCAGGCTTCCATGATGGTGAGGTCCTGGTAGGGCAGGGCGACATTGATTACCAATTCGGGCTTGTGACGGCGCAGCAACTCGCACAATTGAGGCACGTCGTCGGCATCGACGCTGTCGGCCGTGATGCTCTTGTGATTATACTTTTCGGAAAGCAACTTGGCCAGGGCTTGGCACTTGGTGAGCGTGCGTGTGGCGATGACGATGTCGGTGAAGACTTCGGGGTTTTGGGCGCATTTGTGGGCGACAACAGTGCCTACGCCGCCGGCGCCGATGATGATGACTTTTGACATTATGCTATGTTTTTGTTTTTGTCGGAACTGAGTGTTTCGTTATTGCCCTTGGCTGACTTCTTGCCTATGGCGATGCAGACAAAGGTGAATATGCCCAAGAGAATGAGCAGCGCGGTTTGCGCGCCCATCACGAGATTGGCAAAAGCTGTTGCCGGGCCTTTGGCCAGGCCGTAAATGCCTAATGCAAAGATTATAGACCATTGCCATGGGCCTATGCCGCCGTTGGAAGGCACGCCCATGCTAAGGCTGGAGAATACGAAGGCGACAAGTACGGCCAGGACGGTATGCTGTGACACGATGTCGGCCGTGAAGTCGAAAGCGTAGAAAGCTACGTATAGTTGCGAGAAGTAGCAGCCCCAGATGCATACGGTAAGTATCAGCCAGCGCACTTTGCCGGGCATGGTGAATATGGCCGCAAAGCCGTTCCAAAGTCCGCGCACAAAGTCTTGGAAACGCCGCAAGGCCTTATTCTCGGTTTTGCACGCCAGCATCCACCACAATATGGCGATAAAAGCCACTATGGCCACCCAAAGCCAGGGCGAGGCCAACATTCGGCCTATGCCTTCGAGTCCGTGAGTGGTCGAAAAGTACTGCGAGAGCGCTCCGGCGGCCAGGATAAAGGTCACGATGGTCAGCAGCAGGACGGTGACGGTGTCTGCCAGACGGT
Source organism: uncultured Porphyromonadaceae bacterium (assembly GCA_900540625.1). Lineage (GTDB taxonomy): Bacteria > Bacteroidota > Bacteroidia > Bacteroidales > Muribaculaceae > CAG-873. Next base: position 5,688 of record UQGP01000032.1, read on the forward strand.
CGGCGACCATACTGCCGAAGACCTTGGAGAACGGGGCGTCCTGACGACGTGCGATATATCCCGAGCGCCAAATTTCGCCCAAGCGCGGCAGCACAAGGTTGACGGCGTATGTGCCGAAGATGCTCAACACCAGGGCAAACAGAGGCGGATTGACGCCGATGGCACGCAGTTGTATGCGCCAGCGCATGGCACGGAAGATGTGGCTGAATATGCTTATAAGCAGTGCCAATGCAATCCATTGGAAATGGCATTGTTCGCGGATGATTTGCACCATCTCGTTCCAGTCCATTCCGTCGAAGAGCAGTTTGCACAGCAGTACGCTCACTACCAGCGGAATACCGTAGCGTAGAATTATGCCGAGTGCGCGTTTGGCCTTATTCGGCGTAGCGGCTGTCGGTGTCGTTTCGGTGCTCATTATTCTACCGGTATTACTTTGAGTCTATCGCCCTGTTCGTTGACAATGGAGCGGTAATAGCGCTCGTCATATCCGCCGTAGGCGGGTTTGTCGGGAAGTCCGTAGGGGGTGCGGCTGAAGGTGCCGTCTTCGTTCTGTTTCTTGATGTTGCCGTCCAGGTATTTGACAAATAGCGTATCGCCCAATGCGCGGTAGTCCTTGGTGCATTTTTCGGCCCAATAATTGGTGATTTCGGCGAGGTACTTGGCGGCATCATCATAGGACAGCGTGCTGCACATATCCTCGGCCTTGCCGGCGCTGACGGTCATTTGGACTTCAAGGCTTTCCTGAACCTTGCGTATATCGCCAATCATCTGGCTGTAGCGGTTGTAGGCCTGATTGGCGACGTAATTGGTTACCCAGAACATCGAGTTCCAAGAGAGCGTGAGCAGGTCGCCGTTGCCGTGTGCAAGCTGGTAGGGCGGCATCTTCAGGCTGTTGAATACGGGGATATATACACAGGTATTGGCATCATCGACGCCGAACCACAGAATGCCGCGCATGGCAGCCGGGCGTGCGCTGTTGATGTCCGCCACGAAGGAGAATCCTGTCTGTTGCGTGGCAATGGCGCGTTCGTGCGTGTACTCAACGCCGTCCACTTTGTAGGTCAGCGGACGCCAGCGGTAAGGAACGTCAAACGGACCGGCGCCGATGTCCTTGGTCATATCCATAGGAGTGCCTTCGAAGTGGTCGCGCATCATGTCTTTGAGGTCTTGTGCCGTCAGCTGTCGTTCGGGGCGTACCCATAGCGGCATAGGCTCGCCTTGGCCCTTCAGAATCCAGGGCAGGTAGGCGTCCATGCTGCCTTTGGCCGTAAAGCGGTTGAAGTAGCTCCAAACGCGTCCGTCGCAGCCGCGCATGGACAGCATATCATATATCGAGTATGCGCGCGAAAAGTCAAAATCCTCATCCTTGCCTTTGTAGTATCCGCATTTGCGGGCAAAGGAAATGACGTCCGGGCTGTACAATGTCTCCGGGTCGTCGAGGGGGAAGGTGTGTATGCGGGCGTTGTTGGCGTGTCCGCTGATGTATCCGTCGGGTACGCGACGGGCTACCCATACGGCACCTTTGTCGTGCTTGCCCTTGCCGATAAGTTCCATAATCCAAACTTCGTCGGCATCGGCGATGCTGAAACTTTCGCCGTCGGACGAGTATCCGTATTTATCGACAAGCGAGGTCATTACGGTGATGGCTTCGCGTGCGCTGCGAGCACGCTCCAGAGTGATGTATATCAGCGAGCCGTAGTCTATAAGGCCTGTGCCGGCCAACTCGGCTCGTCCGCCCCATGTGGTCTCGGAGATTGTCAGGCCGAACTCGTTCATATTGCCTATCGTCGAATATGTGTGTGGCGCTTCATCGATTTCGCCCCGTGGTTTTTGGGTGTCCCATTCGATGATGGCACGCTTGGTGCCGGGGGCGTGGTCGCCCCCCATGTGCGAATACAATTCGCCGTATAGTTCGTGGCTGTCGGCGGCGTATGTAATCATGACGCTGCGAGAGGCCGTAGCGCCCGGTGTTGCGATAAGACTTGTGCAGGCCTCGGCAGAGTTGGAGGCAAATGCCATAGCAAAAGCAGCTGCTATGGTGGTTATGGTTTTGGTATTCAACGTAGTGTATTTAGATGGTTGTGCATTGGTCTCTCGGAGAGGCGCATGGTGCGCTTTCCTCCGAAAGTGCAAATATACGATTTTTTTGCGAGAGTTTCCTCGGATGGGAAAGCGAGAGGGCAAAAATGCGTCCGAATCTTGGTGTTTTGGGTGCGTGAGTGTTGTGGGGACGAGGCATTTTTTGTAACTTTGTGCCGCAATGAAATCCCCGGCCGAAACAGACGATACGCGAACGCAGGGCTTGGAACTGACGACGGCGCGTGTCGCCGCATCGGTTCTTGCTCCGGCGTTGTATCTTATCCCGGCGCCACTTTCCGACGGACCTGTGGAGGATGTTTTGCCGGCACGCAATATCGAGATTGTCAAGTCTATACGCTACTTTATAGTGGAAAATGTACGGTCGGCACGTCGCTTCCTCAAGCGCTGCTGCCGCGATATTGACATTGATTCTCTTGAATTTGTCGAATTGAGCGAGCATACGGATGCAGCGGCAGTGGCCCCGATGCTTGAGCCGCTGCGTCGCGGCCATGCTATGGGTGTCATCAGCGAAGCCGGGTGCCCGGCTGTTGCCGATCCGGGTGCCGATGCTGTGTCCGTAGCCCAGCGCGAAGGCTTGCGCGTGGTTCCTCTGGTAGGTCCGTCAAGCATCCTGATGGCGCTGATGGCCAGTGGTATGAATGGCCAGAGTTTTGCCTTCCACGGCTATTTGCCCATAGATTCATCGGCACGTACGCGCACCTTGCATCGTCTGGCGCAGGCGGTACAACGCGATAAACAAACTCAGATTTTTATCGAGACTCCGTATCGCAACGACCGGCTTATAGCCACACTGGTTCAGACACTTCCGGCGCAGATGCGCTTGTGTGTGGCTGCCGACATTTCCGGCGCCTCGGAAAGCATCGTCACCGATACCCTCGCCGGATGGCGTCGCCGCAAGTATTGCTACAACAAAATACCCACCATATTCCTATTGTTCGAATAAATTATGCCACCTATGCCTAAACGTCGTCGCCGCTTGTCGCGAGCCCTGGATGATATGCCGGGGTTGTTTGACAACGTCGATATAGATATGACCGAAGCGGAAAGTCGTGCGGCTGTGGCGGCACCTCAAGCGCCCGTTTCGGCCGATGCCTCCAATCAAGACATCCTTGTAAACACCTCGGCGCTTGAACGTCCTCAGAAACTGCTGTTTATATCCTTTGGTAGCGGCAGTAGCGGCAACTGTGCATATATCGGAGCGCCGGGCGGCCGCGGCGTACTCATAGACGCCGGTGTGGACTCAAAGAAGGTGACGGCTGCACTCGAAGCCAATGGCTTGGATATAAAGAAGATTGTGGGTATTATTTTGACGCACGACCATAGCGACCATGTGCGTTATGCGTACTCGTTGCTGCGCAACAACCGTCACATGCTGCTCTACTGCACGCCGCGTTGCCTTTCGGGAATATTGCGCCGCAGCAGCCTCTCACGTCGCATAAAGGATTACCATAAGCCTATATACAAGGAATTTGCCTTCGAGGCTGCCGGGCTGAATATCACGCCTTTCGAGACCAGCCATGACGGAACGGATAATGTAGGCTTCGACATTGACAACGGTCTGCGGCATTTTGTCGTGGTGACTGATACCGGCTATCTCACCGAGCGCGCCGAGGCGTATGTGCGTCGGGCCAATTACTTGATGATAGAATCAAATTACGACCTCGAGATGTTGCACAATGGTACTTATCCGCCGTATTTGCAGGCTCGTATCGAGAGCGAGTGCGGACATTTGGACAACCGACAGGCGGCAGCCGCTGTCGCTTCGGTGGCCGTTGCGCATCCCGAAGCACACTTGAGCCACGTCTTTCTATGTCACTTGTCGCATGACAATAATACGCCCGAAACGGCCACAGCCACTATGCGCAAGGCACTGGAGGAGGTCGGTCGTAAGGTGCTGTCGGCAGATCATGCAGTCATGCCCGCTCCGGGTACTTCGGATGTGCTGTTGGCTGCATTGCCGCGCTTCGAGTCCAGTCCGCTGTACGTGCTGCGTTGATGTCGTACGCTTGTATGGCCGGGCTTTAGTCCGATTCAATCAGTGAGTTATTTACGGTATAAGAGTTTCGCGAGCTTTGATGCTCGCGATAATTTTTGTGTGCGCATCTATAAAGCGATTATGATTTGAATTGCCGTAAACGACGTTTACACGAAAAAAAGAGAGGAGGGCTTCCCGCATCGGAATGCCCTCCTCTCTTATAGGAGGTTGACGAGTGTCAGTGCTGCAGCTTAGAGCTGAGGACCGGCGGCAACGAGAGCCTTACCGGCAGCGTTGTTCTCGTACTTGTTGAAGTTCTTGATGAAGCGAGCTGCGAGGTCATTGGCCTTGACGTTCCAGTCTTCGACGTTGGTGTATGTGTCGCGCGGGTCGAGGATCTTGGGATCTACGCCGGGCAGTTCGGTGGGCACTTCGAAGTCGAAGATGGGGAGTTTCTTGGTGGGTGCTTTGAGGATGGAGCCGTCGAGGATGGCATCGATGATACCGCGAGTGTCGCGGATGGAGATGCGCTTGCCGGTGCCGTTCCAGCCGGTGTTGACCAGATAAGCCTTGGCGCCGGATTTTTCCATCTTCTTAACGAGTTCCTCTGCGTATTTGGTGGGGTGCAGTTCCAGGAAAGCCTGGCCGAAGCATGCCGAGAATGTGGGAGTGGGCTCGGTGATACCGCGTTCTGTACCTGCGAGTTTGGCGGTGAAGCCGCTCAGGAAGTAGTACTTGGTCTGTTCGGGTGTCAGGATGGATACGGGAGGCAGAACTCCGAAAGCGTCGGCGCTGAGGAAGATGACGTTCTTGGCGGCGGGACCTGCGCTGATGGGGCGTACAATCTTCTCAATGTGGTCGATAGGATAGGATACGCGAGTGTTCTCGGTGACGCTCTTGTCGGCGAAGTCTATTTTGCCGTTTTCGTCAACGGTTACGTTCTCGAGCAGGGCATCGCGACGGATTGCGTTGTAGATGTCGGGCTCGCTTTCCTTGTCCAGATTGATGACTTTGGCATAGCAGCCGCCTTCGAAGTTGAAGACGCCGTTGTCGTCCCAGCCGTGTTCGTCATCGCCGATGAGCAGGCGCTTGGGGTCGGTCGAAAGTGTGGTTTTGCCGGTGCCGCTGAGGCCGAAGAATATGGCGGTGTTTTTGCCTTCCATATCGGTGTTGGCGCTGCAGTGCATCGAGGCGATGCCGCGCAGGGGCAGGAAGTAGTTCATCATCGAGAACATACCTTTCTTCATTTCGCCACCGTACCAGGTGTTGATGATTACCTGCTCGCGGCTGGTGATGTTGAATACAACGGCGGTTTCGCTATTCAGGCCCAGTTCCTTGAAGTTTGTAACTTTGGCCTTGGAAGCGTTGTATACGATGAAGTCGGGGGTGAAGTCGGCGAGTTCGTCAGCGGTGGGGCGGATGAACATATTGGTTACGAAGTGAGCCTGCCATGCAACTTCCATGATGAATCGCACAGCCATGCGGGTGTCCTTATTGGCACCGCAGAAGCCGTCAACGACGTAGAGTTTCTTGTTGCCGAGTTCGTTGACTGCGAGTTCTTTGACAGCTTTCCACGCCTCTTGACTGGCGGGCTTGTTGTCGTTTTTGTATCCCTCGGTTGTCCACCAAACGGTGTCCTTGGAGTTCTCGTCCATTACGATGAATTTGTCTTTGGGCGAGCGGCCGGTGTAGACGCCGGTCATTACGTCTACAGCACCGAGTTCGGTGACTTTGCCTTTCTCGTAGCCTTCGAGCGAAGGTTTGGTCTCTTCGTTGAAAAGCTCATCGTAAGTGGGGTTGTACACAACTTCGGTGGTGCCGTTGATGCCATATTTGGCAAGGGCGGCCTTAATCTCGGGCAGACGTTGCTGTTTGATTTCTTCGAGTTTGCTCATTGTTGTTAGTATTAATCTTGTTTTACCTTAGTTTCAGTGTCTTAGCCTTTGTTCGGCCTTGTTTTTCAAGTGCAAAGTTAGCAACTTTTTTTGTTATGTAACGTATGTCCGGATGTATTATGGAAATTTTTCCGTATTAAATAATCTTAATGTGGCATACGCGACGTGTGACAACCTTGGCTGTCACTGTGTTGTAGAGGCAAACGGCGTGCCAAATGTGCAGTTGACGGTGGAGACGAGGCTGTTTAATTTAATATTTGTACCTTTGTGTCCGGAAATAACTAATATCCTACCTAAAAGACCAAACCTCAAAATATGCAACGACAAATCACTTTACGGGCTGTCACTACCGATAGTCCGGATTATGCAGCTATCGAAGCGCTGCTTCTACGGGCTTTTCCCGAGAACGAACGCCGTGACTTGGATGCTCAGGCACATAATGTGGACAGCGATTCGGTCCCGATGACGTGTTATGCCGCATATAGCGGAGAATCGGGCGAATTTGCCGGATTTATAACCGTCTGGACGCTTGATGGATACCGATATGTAGAGCATCTTGCGACCTCCGAGAGTGTGCGCAACGGCGGCATAGGTGGTGCGATAGTGGATGCCGTTACGGCTATGGAGCCGGATGTGCCTGTGGTTTTGGAGGTTGAGCCTGAAAGTTTCGGGGAGATGGCGCGTCGCCGCATCGGCTTTTATGAGCGCCACGGACTGCGACTTTGGCGCGGACGCGATTACTTGCAGCCGCCTTATCGTCCCGGTGGCGAAAGCGTACGTCTGATGATTATGTCCACGGACGGACTGGAGGCCGAACGCGACTTCGATCGTGTGGTGGACGGCATTATCGAGCGAGTCTACCAGAAATAATGTGGAATGTGGAATTTGGAATGTGGAATTTGGAATGTGGAATTGCGTTTGACATCTTAATCGTGCGGGGGTAAAGGTATTAAGGGCTCTTAGGGGCTTTAGGGCCTTGGAGCCTTTAGATTTTAAGGGCTTTAAGGACTTCGGTGAAGAGGGCGCGAAGGTGCTATCGGGGATAGCATTGAGGGCTCGGTCTTTATCGGCTTTATCGCGCTTCCGTACTGTGAGTGCGCGCTCCCGGTTGCCCCCGACCTTTATAATAATGTATAAAGGTCGGGCGGCGGAGGCGCTAATTGGAAAAAAGTTTGTAACTTTGCAAGTCATAAGAACGCAAACATATTTACACCCATGAATATATCGTACTCCTGGCTGAAAGATTATGTCGATTTTGACCTGTCGGCCGAACAATTGGCAGCTGCACTGACCTCCATAGGACTTGAATGTGAGGGCATTCATACCGTAGAGACTATCCGTGGCGGCCTTCGTGGTATCGTCATAGGCAAGGTGCTGACGTGTGTCGAGCACCCCAACAGCGACCACTTGCACATCACCACCGTCGATCTTGGCGGCGAAACCCCCGAGCAAATAGTGTGCGGCGCACCCAATGTGGCTGCCGGACAAACAGTTGTCGTTGCCACCGTCGGCACGGTGCTTTATGACGGCGACAAGGAATTTACCATCAAGAAATCAAAAATTCGCGGCGTCGAATCCATGGGTATGATTTGCGCCGAAGACGAAATCGGAGTTGGCACCTCGCATGACGGTATTATCGTCATCACCGGTGACAATCTCCCGAAGCCCGGAACTCCGGCAGCCGAGTATTTCGGCGTGCAGGACGAGGATGTCGTCGAGGTGGATATTACGCCTAACCGCATCGATGCTGCTTCACATTACGGCGTGGCTCGCGACTTGGCAGCCTACTTGACGGCTAATGCCGAAGGCTTTGCTCCCGTACGCGCCTGTCGCCCGTCGGTAGACGAATTTGCCATAGACAATCCCTCGGCCAAGGGTGTGAGCGTTCGAGTAGACGCACCGCAGGCTTGCCCGCGTTATTGCGGCGTCACCATCGAAGGCGTCAAGGTTGCGCCCAGCCCCGAATGGCTGCAAAAGCGCCTCCGTCTCATAGGTCTGCACCCCATCAATAATGTCGTGGATATCACCAATTACATACTCCACGGACTGGGCCAGCCGTTGCACTGCTTTGACCGTGCACATATCGGTGGCGATGCCATTGTAGTCCGCACCTGCGAGCAAGGCACCAAGTTTACGACCCTCGACGGTGTGGAGCGCACACTGGATGCTGCCGACCTGATGATTTGTGACGGCAATTTGCGCCCCATGTGCATTGCCGGCGTCTTCGGCGGCCTTGACAGCGGGGTCACCGAGCAGACCACTTCGGTGTTCCTCGAAAGTGCATGTTTCAATGCCACCAGCGTCCGTCGTACGGCTCGCCGCCACGGCTTGAGCACCGATGCATCCTTCCGCTATGAGCGCGGATTGGACGCCAACGGCTGTATTTATATACTCAAAGTTGCCGCACTTATGGTCAAGGCCCTCGCAGGCGGAACCATCGTCGGCGAAATACAAGATGTATATCCCGAAAAGGTACACCGTCCCCGTGTACTGCTGGAGACAGAATATATGGACAGCCTCGTCGGCCAAAAAGTGCCGTCGGCCGCTGTCGATGCCATACTCGAAGCCCTCGAGGTTGAGACACTCGAACGCTATGGCGATGCTTCCAATCCGACATCGCGCTTGCTGGCAGTGCCCACCTATCGCGTGGATGTTACTCGCCCCTGCGATGTAGTCGAAGACATCCTTCGCATATATGGATACAACAAGATAGAGATGCCGCAGCAAGTACATTCGTCCCTGTCTTATAAGAGCACTACGGATGCCGCTACCGATATGCAGCGCATCGTCGCCGACCAGTTGAGCGGAGCCGGTTTCCGCGAGATTCTCAATAATTCGCTGACCGCCGTATCGTACTATCAGGACGACGAGCCCGAACGCTGTGTGCGCCTGCTCAATCCCCTGAGTCAGGATTTGGCTGTGATGCGCCGCACTCTGCTTTATGGCGGCCTTGAAAGCATCGCACACAACGTCAACCGCAAGTCCAAAGACTTGGCAATGTACGAGTTTGGTAATGTATACTTCTTTGACGGCAGCCGCGAAAGCACCGTCGAGGCACCTCTGCGTCCCTTCAGTCAGGGCGCACGTTTGGCCTTGTGGCTTACCGGAGACAGCCGCGCCGCATCGTGGCAGGCTCCGGCGCTTGAGGCCTCGTTCTATGACCTGCGTGCATACGTGGACAATGTCCTCCGTCACCTCGGATTTGACGTCGCCCATGACATCGTATACACCGTTGCCGAACCGTCCAAACTCTTTGCCGCAGCGATGAATGTCGCCACGCGCAAGGGCAAGAACCTCGGCACCCTCGGCATCGTCAGCCGCGCTGCAAGTGCCAAATGCGACCTCAAAGTCCCGGTATTCTTTGCCGAATTGGATTGGGACGCTCTGACAAATGCCGCACAAAAACTCGGAATTACATATTACGACCTGCCCAAGACCCAGGCCGTCAAACGCGACCTCGCACTGCTTATTGATACGACAGTCACTATGGCCGATATCGAGAAGGTGGTGAAAGAAAGCGAAAAGAAGATTCTGCGCGACGTAGCCCTCTTCGATGTATACGAAGGCGACAAGCTGCCCGAAGGCAAGAAGTCATACGCCATCACCATCACCTTGCGCGACGACGAAAAGACGCTGCAAGACAAGTACATCGACAATGTGATGAATCGTATTATCGCCAACTTGCGCAACCGTCTCGGCGCCGAGCTGCGATAAGCATCAGACATGACAATCAACATAACAACAACGATATAACTAAAACAGCACACCCATGGGAAGAGCTTTTGAATACCGCAAAGCCCGTAAACTGAAACGCTGGGGCAATATGTCCCGCACCTTTACCCGTATAGGTAAGGAAATCACTATAGCCGCCAAGGCCGGTGGTCCCGATCCGGACACCAACCCGCGTCTGCGTCAGTTGATGCAGAATGCCAAGGCCGCCAATATGCCCAAAGACACGGTAGAACGTGCCATCAAGAAGGCCACGGATAAGGATGCCGGCGACTACAAGGAAATTTCGTACGAAGGCTACGGCCCTTACGGCATCGCCATCTTTGTCGAAGCCGCTACGGACAACAATACGCGTACGGTGGCCAACGTTCGCTCATATTTCACCAAACACGGCGGCAGCCTGGGCACACAAGGTTCGCTCACGTTCCTGTTTGACCATAAGGCCGTGTTCAAGGTAGTCCCAAAGGAAGGCGTATCGCTCGAGGATCTCGAACTGGAGCTCATCGACTACGGCGTGGACGAGCTGGAACACGATGACGAAGGAAACATCATCCTCTATGCCGCTTTCGAGGAATCCTCCAATGTGCAGAAATACCTCGAAGACAACGGATACGAGATTATTTCCACCGAATTCGAGCGCATCCCCAACGACGTCAAGGATGTTACGCCCGAACAACGCGAAAAAATCGAGAAACTTCTCGAAAAGCTCGAAGAAGACGAAGACGTGCAGAATGTCTTCCACAATATGCGCGAGCTTGACGATGAAGACGAGGAATAATATCCTCCTGCATTTGTAATAAATAAACCAAGAGCCGCGAGTGTCAATGACATTCGCGGCTCTTGGTTTTGTAGCGTATGGTGATTTGCCGGGCGGCTGATGATGCCGAGCGAGACAAACAACGTTTCGGCTAAGGCATTAAGGCCGCGAGCGAAGGTATGAGCGCCGGGTCGGAAGCCGAGTCTTCGGCTTCGGTCCATCCGCGGCCTTTGATCCACGCCGTGCGGCAGCCTATCGAGCGTGCCGGGTATATGTCCTTAGAGAGCGAATCGCCTACGACGAGGACGCTTTCGGGGCGTAGCCATGCGCCGCTTTCGTGGCCGAAGATGTCGCAGGTATCACCGGCGGCGCGAGCCTCCTCGGTTACGGGCAGCGCCATTACGCCCAAGGCGTATATGCGTGCATCCGGCTTGCGTATGCCCACGACGGCGCTCTCGATGATGCCGGCAAAATACTGCCGGATGTCCATGCCGCGCAGAACGGCGTCCACGTTGCCGTAGAAGTTGCTGACCAGCACCATGGGGAAGTGCGCCGCCAATGCTTCGAGTACGGGACGAGCCTCATCGATACATGCGCGTGCATAGTTGTTGCAATATACCGCTATGCGCTCGGCTGTGCCTTTGAGCGCATCATCGGCGGCCTCAAGTGCTCGGTCGTATACGCCCGCGGTCTTGGGATCTTCGGGCAGTAGCCCCTCGTGACAGCACAGCTCGATGAGCACCTTCTTGCGCAGCAACGTCAGAAAGTCGTCTTCGGGTGTGATGATGCGGTGCGCCGCTAATGCTCGTTCGGCGTATACGTAGGCCCGGCGGAATTGTTCTATATCGGTCTTGATACCGCAGCGCTCCCAGCCTTGGCGCAGGATATGGCTCCAATGGTCGCCGCGTGTGTCAAGGGTGCCTCCGTAGTCAAAGATGACACCGCGTATGCCCGTCAGTAGCGCATTGCTCATAGTGCATCATCGTATTTGCCGGCGGCGAGGTCGGCGGTGAGATGCCGGCATAGAGACTCGTGGCGGCACATCATATAGACAAGTAGAGAATTGAGAACTATCAGCTCGAAGGCGAAGTACAGCCATGGCATTTGGGCAAAGAGCGAGGCGAAGAGTGCGATGGTGCGCCAATTGAAGGACAGGATATTGGTATACTTCATCAGCGGCAATGACAATACGCGGAAGTCATCGCGGAAGGCCTGCGGTATTTTGCCGTTGCCCCATTTGTCAGACAGTGCGGTACGCAGGCGCTGCATCGCCGGAGTCCATGCTTCTTGGTTCTCTGTATACCGTGTGTAGAAAGTTAGCACGAGCTTGCTCCAGAAGTTACGGCCCCAAGACATCTCGGCCAGGCGTTTGTGTAGGTGTGAGGCCTGTTCCAACTCGCTGCCGTCCTCGCCTTTGAGGAAGTATAGGTGGAACTGACGATAGTAGTCAGCCATGGCGGCCTGTTTGGCGTGGCACAATCCGGTGACAACGGCCACTACCCATATCACCCAGTTGTGCTGCATAAAGAAATCAGAGGTTACCACCTCGCGCAGGCAGATGGCCACGTATATTGTGGCAAACCATATATCTCCGGCCATGCCGTCCAGGATGCGACCTATGCGGCTGTAATTGTGCGTCATGCGTGCCAGTTGCCCGTCGGCGCTGTCAAAGGAGTTGGCCCAAATGAGCAGCAACATTCCTATGACGTTGATGACTAAGTCGTTGAAATATAATGCCACGCCGGCACCAATACCCAGGAATATGGAGGCGATGGTGATGGCGTTGGGCGTGACGCCGAGACGTCGGGCCAGACACGCCCATGCGTAGCCTATGGGTCGGTAAAAAGCCAGGTCTATATGTTCTTCTGTGTCCGCGCTTTTGAGCGTGGCGCGATATGCGGAGTTATCAGTCATGAGTCTTGCTTTGGTTGTGTTGCTAAAATATTGGGAACAAACACTTGGCGGCGCCAACGTCCGTCAATCCGCCGGGCATCGGCGCGTGCTCAGTGTGCGCGGTGTTCCTTGATGGCCTGCATTACGCACTTGGCAATGTGCGGCCCGGCCTCATCGCGGCAGGGGGCAAACGAAGGCCAGTCGTTGAAGTCGATGATGCGTATTGTGCCGTCCTCGTCGACGATGCAATCGCCGCCATATATGCGGACGTCCAACTCCTTGGCGGCGCGTGCGCAGATGTCGCGCAGATGCGCTTCGTCAAAGGTCAGGCCGCGTGCGGCACCGTTGATGGCTTCGTATCCGTACTTGCTATGTCCGGCCTCAAAGGGGTAAAACCAATAGAAGAAGTCCGTACCGGCTACGCCGTAGAACTTGAGCAGGTCGCCTTCGAGGTGACGATTGATGACGGCGCGTTTGATGCCGCGCAGGAAGTATTCTTGCAGAACCTCCTGAGCTTCTTGCGGATGACGTACAAAGGATACGTCCTCCTTGTGCATGGCGTGAAAGTCGCCGCGTTTTATCCAGCATTGCTCGATACCGGCTTTTTCGAGCGCATCGATGACGCTCTCATCGGTATTGACCATCAACGACTCGGGATAAGGAATCCCGTTGCCGATAAGTATACGAGTCATGCGTTCGCGCGTGCAGTTTTCGATGCCGTAGCCGCTGTTGATGACCAGGTCGCCAGCGTCCTCGCGTTTTTGTAGCAGGTCGATGGAGCGACGTTCGCGGCACATATTCAGGATAATGTGATAGTCATCCGTGGCTCCGGAGGCCAATTGCTCCTCCGAAAAAATGGTGACTTCGCAGCCGCGTTTGCGCAATTGGTCGGCGGCGATGTTGAATATTGCTGCATCGTTGCCTATATGGTTGGGCGAATACGCTCCGGCACGCATCACGCCCGCAATCTTAATTTCTGCCATTGTCTGTGTTCTATTTGTGGTTAGGCACAGCAAAGGTACAAACTTTTTTCCATATGCCACCGCCTTGACGTCCCTATAATGAGCCGTCAATACGAGGTATGCGCTATCTTATCGGTACATGGCTTCGATTTGGACGGCGTAGCGGCGAGCGATGATTGCGCGACGCAGCTTGAGGGTATTGGTGAGCTCGCCTGCCTCGATGGTAAAGCCCTTGGGTAGCAGCGTGAAACGTTTGATTTTCTCGAAGTTGGCCAGTCCGTGTTCGAGTTTTTCGATGCGCTCGGCAATCATAGCACGTATATCGGTGTTTTGCACCAATTCCTCGATGTTTCGGAAGGCTATGCGGCGACGTCGTGCATACTCCTTGAGCGCTTCAAATGCCGGTATGATGATGGCTGTGACGTACTTTCTCTTGTCACCGATGACGGCAACCTGTTCGATGAACGGGTCTTTGCCCAGGCGGCTTTCGAGGGCTTGCGGGGCGATGTATTTGCCGTTGGATGTTTTGAAGAGGTCCTTGATGCGCTCGGTGAGCGTGAGCGACCCGTCGCGGGCGACCTTGCCTGCATCGCCGGTGCGCAGCCATCCGTCGGCGGTGAATGCGGCGGCTGTCTCGGCGGGCTTGTTGTAGTAGCCTTTCATCACTGTGGGTCCGCTGACCTCGATTTCGCCGCTATCGCCGATGCGTACGCTTACCTCGGGAATGGCTGTGCCTACCGACCCTAAGGCGAAATCCGTGGAGGGATAGCATGTCACCGTAGCCGTGGTCTCGGAGAGTCCGTAGCCAATGACGATGTTGATGCCGATGGCGTGCAAAAAGGCAACGATGTCCGGTGACAGCGGAGCTCCGGCCGTGGGGTAGATGTTGCCGCGGTCGACGCCTATGGCTTTGCGCATAGTAGATAGGATGTGGCGGTCGTAGAACCGATAACGAGCTTCGAGCCAACGCGGTACACGTCGTCCGCGTCGGACATAGTCGAGATTGCGTTGCCGACCGATGGCTATAGCTCGGTGCACCATAGTGCGTTTTAAGAAGCCCATAGCGGCAATCTTCTCGGTAGCGGCGGCGTACACCTTTTCCCAGAAACGGGGGACGCTGCACATACACGTGGGACGCACGTTGCGCAGCGCACGGGCTACGTCGTGCGGATCGGTATTGATGTATACCTCCATACCCATGAACAGACAATAGTATGTCCACGCTTTTTCGAAGATGTGGCTCAGCGGCAGGAAGCACAGCGAGGAGTCGCGGTCGCTGATGCTTGTAAGTCGTTGGCGATGGATTTCCATAGCTGCGTCAAAGCAGCTGTGTGTCAGGATGGCGCCTTTGGGCTCGCCCGTAGTGCCGGATGTGTATATGAGCGTGGCGATATCGTCGCCGGTGGCGGCGTCGCGTCGCGCGATTACGGTACTTAGCACGTCCTCGTCGGCCGTGGCGCCGATGGTTTCGAGGTCGGCCCATGTCAGAGCACGGTATTTTGACGGCTCGTCTGCGGGCAGGGTGCCGTCGATGAGTACGGCGCAGCGTACGTCCGGGCAGTCATCTATGACGGAACATACGGCTTCGTACTGCTCGCTGTTGCCGACGATGATGATGCGTGCCTTGGAGTCGCGTAAGATGTATCGAATTTGCTCGGGTGAGGATGTGGCGTAGATGCTTGCTGTGGCGGCGCGGTTGGCGAAAGCTGCCATCTCGGCTTCGAGAACTTGTACTCGGTTTTCGCTGAATATTGCCACCATATCGTTAGGGCCGATGCCCAGTGTGCAAAAAGCACATGCGATATTGTCGATGTTGTCGGCAAAATGCTGCCATGACAACGATTTCCATTGAAGCGTAGCGGGCTCGTCGGTATAGTGTACCGCGATTTTGGTGCCGTGCAGCCGGCTCTGTCGCAGAGCCAAGTGTGTCAATATATTGGACATTGTGTAGAATTCAAAAGTTGTGAGGCGGAAGGCGCGGGATGGCGTCCTCCAGTGGCTTTTGCTGTACAAATGTACGGCTTTATTGTTTAATGGGCATCATTTTGACGCCTCATTAACATTGTTTACATTCTCGGTGTACGTCGACAGATGATGCGAGCGTGCATCGTGTCGGTGTGTCCAATCAATTGATGTCTACGTCATTGCGGACGATTCGAGCAAGGTTGGCGCAGCTATCTTCAAGCAGATATAGCACGTTCTCGAATCCGTCGTCGCCGTCGTAGTATGGGTCCGGGATGCAACTGTGGAATGATGGCATTTGCAGAAATGCGGCCATTGGAGCCACTTTGGCCTGCGCTTCGACAGTGGGTGCCATGCTGCGCAGATTGGCCACGTTGTTGTCGTCCATACCGATGAGTATGTCGAAGTTGTCGAAATCGGCTTCGCGTACCTGACGGCAGATATGGTCCAGTGTGTATCCGCGCCTTAGGGCGTGGATGCGCATACGCTTGTCAGGCAGGTCGCCTACGTGCCATCCGCCTGTTCCGGCGCTGTCTATATTCCATAGTGCCGAGTCGCCGTGGCGGTCTACTTCGGCTTGCAGGATGCCTTGTGCTGCCGGTGAGCGGCAGATGTTGCCGAGGCATACAAAGAGTACTCGCACCGGCTTGCCGGCGGCGTAACGCTGACGCATTGCGTCAATAACGGGTATGTAATCAAGCAATTTTTCGTTCATTGTGGCGTGGTGTGTTCGGTGGTCAAATGCCCATAAGATCGCGGTAGATGTCCAGTGCGCTTTCGATGGTTTCCGGGTCGATGGTGGCATTGGTGACGATATCGCCGGGGTCACGCAGAAGTGTGAAGTTGATGGCGTCGGCATTGAGATTTTTCTTGTCCTGACGCATAAGTTCGATTAATGCCGGGTAGTCATCGCATGTGATGGTGAAGGTGCCGTAGGTGTCGCGGACATACTCGGCGAATGTATGCAGCAGTATCGAGTCAAAGCCCTGAAGCATAGAAGACAGCACACATTCGACTACAAGGCCGCGAGCAACCGCGTATCCGTGCGGGATGGGGTCGTGGCGTCGTAGAGCCATTTCCTCAAAGGCGTGTCCGATGGTGTGACCTAAGTTTAGCGCCTTGCGTATGCCGTGCTCCGTCGGGTCTTGCTTTACAATGTTTTCCTTGACGGCAACCGACCGACGCAGCAGATCGAGCAGTTCGGCCGCGTCGTGATCCGGGGCGGTGATGTCGAAGGCCATGAGTCGGCGAAGGGCCTTGTCGCTGTCAAGTAGTCCGTGTTTGAGCATCTCGGCATATCCGGAGAGTTTCTCGCTCACGGGCAGCGTGTCAAAGAATACGGACGATACAATCACGTCCGTTGCGAGGTAAAAGGCTCCCACCTGATTCTTGTATCCGTCAAAATTGATGCCCGTTTTGCCACCTATGGCAGCGTCAACGGCGCCGAGCAGGGTGGTGGGGATGTTGATGCATGATACGCCGCGTTTGTATGTTGCTGCGGCAAATCCGCCCAAGTCGGTGACTACGCCGCCTCCGACATTGATAATGAGGGCGTGACGCGAGGCGCGAGCCGCGGACAACGCGTGCCATACGCGCTGCAGCGTGTCCGCGTTTTTGGACGCATCGCCGGCCGGGATGCCTATCTGTGTGGCCGTACGTACGCTTTGGCTTTGTTCGGCCAGTTTTGGCAGGACAAATGTCGCAGTGTTGGAGTCGGTGATGACGAATATCGAAGAGGGCGCCATGTGTTTTATGATGCTGTCGAGGGTGGCGCCCACGTTGTTGGTGTAGTGGATTTTCTGTGTCATGTGCGGTTGTGTGTCAAGATTGTCGGTTGCAGTGTTGTAACCTTCAATTGAGATAACAATCGTGGAAGCATTTCGGCACATTGTGCCATGCTGTCGAAGACTACGGCGGCGCCGGCTTGTTCCATGTCCCGCCGCGGGATGGGCCCTGTGATGACGGCTATTGTGAAAACTCCGGCGGCATCCGAGGATCTGACGCCAAGAGGTGCGTTTTCAAACGTGATGGCATCCGTGGCGTCCACTCCGGCAATTTGGAGCGCGCGCAGGTAGAGCTCGGGATGTGGTTTTCCATGTGTGACGTCGTGCGAGGTCACGCGGCGTTCCGCATCAAATACGCCGGGGAAATCGGCATCGAGACGGTTGAGTAGCGAGCTTTGGCCCGATCCGGTGACCAGCACCGTTGTCATTGCGGCATCACGGCAGTACCGGGTGACGGCATCGGCGCCCTTGATGACGGGCGGCGCCGGCTGTGTGGCAAACAATTCGGTTTTGCGTCCGTATAGGCGCTTGATGTCTTCGGGCGAGGCGTCGTGGCCGTATTGTCGGTTGAAGAGTATATTGATGGTGTCGGCGCCGGTACGGCCTTCGAACCCGAAAAATTCGTTGTACTGTGCTTCGAGGCCCTCCTCGGCGCACATATTCATCCATGCGTGGGCATGGCGCGGCATCGAGTCGTAGACGGTGCCGTCCATATCGAAAAGAGCGGCATGCGGCGTGAGGTGCGTGTATCCGTGACGGCGCATAAACGCCTGTATGTCAGCTGTGAAATCGGTCATATATGGTTTTCGTCGTTCGTTTCGTCGTCTTTTATGTCTCGCGAGACTTGGGTGTCTTGCCGTTCTCGTTTATTGCGTTTGTTTTTCTTGTTTTTCTTGCCCTTCTTGCCTTTGGCGTCGCTTTGTGGCGTCACTGCAGGTTCGGGCGCTTCGATAAGTCCTTCGCGGATGAATTCGACCGAATCGGCGGGGCTTAGGGTGTCGTTGTCCGGAATGTCATCGGCCGGTGTGGCGCCGTGGTGGCGTAGTGCTTCAAGGCGCAGGTGTGCGCGGTCGCCTTCGCGGATGCCGCGGCGGAAGACGTTCGAAATCTGACGCATGAGGTTGACGCGCGTGGTGTCTACGATGTTGACCGCCAGGGCATCACCGGGCTTGAGACGTGCGCGTCCCAGGCGTATCTTCATCTTGTCGGGATTGCCGCTGATGTTTATGCCGAATTTGAAGGGCAGAGGCGACTTGAGTACTGCAATATGGTATTTGAAATTGAGAGCGAAGTCGTTGTACCCTTGCACGCCGAGGCGGTAGCGATCAATGTCGAAGATGAAAGGATAGATTTGTAATTGGTTGTTTTCGACGGTCATCTGTATGGACATTTGGTCGATAATATTGCGCTTCTTGTTCTTGAAGAACAGCCATTTGGATAGTGTCTTGAAGGTATCCGGGTCGATAAGAACAAGTTGCTTGCCGTCAAGTTTGACTGCCGCATTGAACTCGGGCAGGACAAAGTCCATGGAGGGGCTTATAGGCGCGGTAGCGGCAATTTCGGCATCGATTATTCCGCTGAAGTCTCGCAACACCGGCATAATCGAGTCGATGGCCGGAACGAGGGACAGGAAATTGGCTAAGTTGAATTGTGACAGCTGCATTCCGAAGCCGAAACTGAGCTCGTCTACGCGGCGTCCCATATATAGCGCCGAGATGTTGATGTCGCCTACGTCGCTGGTGGCGTTGAGCTCGTGCAGGTTCACGGCTCCGTTATACATCATGGCGTGGCCGTGCAGGCCGTGCAGCATCAGGTCGGCATAGCGGACATTGGCCGCATCGATGTGGATGTTGGCGTCGATATTGGTGGGTACCAGTATGGGTACTATGGTGTCTGCCGCAGTTGCGCCCTGCTGTTTCATGGCGCATTCCAGGTCTATTTCGTTGTCGCTGTCACCGAGGCTGATGCCGTTTCCGGCCGCGGCTGCCGAGCTGTATGCCGCACCGGCAAACACGGCTCGTGCCAGCTGGTTGACGTCTATGGTGTCGCTGGATACATCAAGGAGTATTCCAAGGGGTTGCGACTTGCGACGAGATGTCAGCGCCTTCTTGATGTTGGAAATCTTGCCGGTGATGGTAAAGTCGCTTGAGCCTACGGTGTAGCGCATGCTGTGTATGTCGAGGCTGTCGTTGTTGAAGGTTATATCGATGTCTCGCAGGTTGTTGCGCAGCGGAAAGTATGGGGTGTACAGGCGTGCGCGTTTTCCGGTAATTGTGCCGTTGATGTCCCATGAACGCAGAAACCGGCGCATGGCAGTGGTCGTGCCGAAGTCTATGGTTTCGGTCTCGGAATCCTTGACTGTGGTGCGGTGCGGGCGTCCGCGGCGACGGCGGTATTCGGCAGTGGCTATTCCGTAGATGCTGTCACGGTCGAGTGTCGGATTGGCGCGGTGTATCGAGTCGCCTATGGCGCGAATGGCGCGTGAACGGTCGGTCTCGGGGCGTAATATTGCCTCGAGGTGTGTCTTGGCGCCGCGCAGTACGGCGCGTGTGCTGCGGTCGCCGGCGCTAAAGCGGTGCATTTCCAGGTCGAGAATCAAGTGAGGACGATGCTCGTCGCCTTCGTAGGCTTTGGCTATGGCATAGCCCTTGACGTTGCGTAGGCGTACGCGTGCCGAATCGGCCACGGAGAACATTTCGTAACGGGCAAAGCTGAGAGCTCCTCCCATGGGCCTGATGTCGTGGTCGCAGTGATGGCTGTGGCTGTTGCGTGTCCCGATGCCCATTTCCAGCCCGGTGAGGTGCATGCGAGCCTCGGGTGAGGATATGTATACCGAATCGACGGTGAGATGAGCTGTCAGCAGCCCGGTGGCGGTGACATCGGCTCGTTTGAAGGTCTCTTGCGTGCCGAATTTAAATAAAGCACGGTCAACGTACATGCTGTTGACCGTGTCGCTTTCCCATCTGAAATTTCGCAGTCCGATGTCGCCTTTCACCAGAAGTCGCTGAAATCCGCCGGGGCTGAGCATTGACGGCCGCCCTTTTATGCGGGCGTTGGCCGTCAAATCGCCGCTGATGCTTGCTCCGCCAAGCAGCCGCTTGAGCTGCGGTGGGAGTGCCCCCAGGTGGCTGACGCCGTTGACTTTACCATCAAACAGCGGGTCGCCGAGCATCTCGGTGACGGTGCCGGTGAGGTGCAAGTCTGTCGCCGGCCCGGCGATATTCAGTTGGTGGATGGTCAGGGTGCTGGCGTTGAGGTTGTTGCCGTCGATGTGTAGCGACATGTCGGTGCTGAAGTGTCGGAAGTCGACTTGCTGCCATTTGAAGTACGAATCGGCGACGACTACATCGACGTCCATCGTGGGCAATGCGTCGCCGTCAGCACCTAACGAGAATGGTTTCAACAACTTGGCGTCTATGCTTATGCGTGCATTGGTGTTGATTCCGGTGGGTATGCCGTAGAATTCGGCCATATCTTCGGGGACGGCGGCTAAGAGTTCGCCCACGGGCAGCGGGTCGAGGTGCAGCCGCAGTGCGTCAATGCGTGCACTGTCGCCGATATTGACTTGGGTGTCTATATTGCCTTGTATCAGCGACATCTTGAAGGCAAAACCTTCAAGAGCTATTTCTTCGGGCTTGGCCTGATCCCAGCGGATATTGCCGTTAAGCCCGAAACCGAGGTCTTCGATGCCGAAAATTTCGGATATTGCCGGGCAGTCGGCATTACCGTCAAAGTCTATGCGGTACAGTGGTTTATCTTTGCCCGAAAGCGAGATTTCGCTGAAGTTGGCCGTGGCCATAGCCCCGTCGCTGTAGAAGCGTATCGGGCCGGGGTTGGTCAGGGCAAAGCGCGTAAGCGTAATTTTGGGGAGGTCGGCGATATTGAAGGCTGTGGTGTCCTCCTCTTCGCTTGGCGGGAAGATGTCGTAGTTGTTGGTCTCATCGTCTACAATGACGATATTGGCCTGCGGACGGTCGATGATGACGCTGTCCACGGTGATGTCACCGACGAGTAGGTCGGTGAGCTTTATCGAACCCTCGAAGCTCTTGACTGTCAGTAGTGTGTCTGCCCATTCTGGAAGCATTTCGCGCTCGTCGGCGCTCAGTGCCTTGATGTCGCGTGACACTACGGTGAGGTCGCGCATTTCGATGCCGAGATATGGGAAAGAACCGCGGATGCTCAGCTCGGCATGGCCCAGGGTCACGTCGGCACGCAAGGTGTTATTGGCCACGTGTTCCAGCAGCGGTGTCAGCCTCTCGGGGTGCAGCAGGCTGAGGGTGGCGGCAACCATGCCGAAGGCGTATAATAATATGGCCATCAGGACCCATGCGGAAACTTTGAGGACACGGCGCCACATCGGACGGCGCGGGGACGTTGTCACGGTGGTGGCGGTGGAAGTTGTATCGGTGTTCATATCTCGAAATGTCTTTGCGGATGTCTTTGCGATCACTTGCGACGCTTTTTCTGCAGCTCGGGCGGCGAGGTGGGGCGCGGACGCCGTGCCACGATGTCGCGTGTGGTGATATGGAAACATCCCTGTTTTCGTTCGTATTTAATGTAGCAACGGCCGTCTTGGCACATGTCGTATAGGATTTCGGCAAGTAGGTTCTTGAGGTCTTCCTGCGTGCGGTTGACGCCTCCGCGGCTGTCTGTATAGAAGTTTACGTAGCTGATATCGAAGGTGGTCCCGAAACGATGTGCGGACGAGTCGACGGCTATACGGTTGACGCGGCGCAGCCGGCGCACAACCTGCTGGGTGCGCAGTAAGCTGGTGACTTTGAGGCGGTAATGGCCTCCGCCGCGTGCCTGTTGCTCGGCATTGAAACGGGCGCCTATGTCGTGCAGCAGTTTCGCAGCTTCGGGAATGAGGTAGGGGTACGAGTACTTGAGACTGTCGATGATGAATTCGTCGCACGAGTGCACGGCCACGATGGGGCGGTCGATGGACAGGACATCGGACGGTTTCATCACCGGAACTATTCCGAAAGCCTGTGCCTCGGCGTAATGCACATAATTGCTGTCGTTGAATACGCGTGCCAGCGGGCCGCCGGGCAGCGTCCGCACCTTCATCTTGACACATTCGTCATCGGGCATACTATCGGTCCATTGCGCCGGTACGCTGTCGCGGTAGTCGCCGCCAAGCAGCATCTCGACGGCCTCCACGTAGTCTTCCGACTCGCTGTCTTCCTCGGCTGGTGCAACAATAGCCTCCGCGCTGTCTTGTGACGGCGTGTCCGCGCTTTCACCGTGTCCGCAACCGCCGATAGCGGTTGCCATAGCAAGCAATGCGCAGTATGTCAGTGCCTTGTTCATCAGCGTGTACCAATTAAGCCACCTAATCCGGACGGCAGGACGCCCTATGCCCTGTCACCCCGTGCGGCTACATTTGTGCAAAGTTACACTTTTTCGCTCGAAAAACCGCAACTGTGCCGCCCCTCGCACTCTTAAAATATTCTAACTGCCTATGTGCCTGTTCGTCCATTTATGTGTCAGTCAGGATAAAAGAACGCCCCTCAAGTGTGCTGCCTTGCGGCTCGCCTGAGGGGCTTGTTGTCTTATGGCTTACTGTAGCCTTGGTTATGAGGCCGGAGCTTAGATTTTCAGCTTCTTGCGACCCTGCGGCGACACGAGGATGTAGACGCCATGGGGCAGGGCGTCGGCGGTGACTTCCGCTTCGTGCATACCGCTACCCACGCGCACGCCTTGCAGGTTGTACACCTCGTAGAGTGCGTCCGGCGTGTCCACGCTGACATCGTCCACGCCGTCATACTCGGAGATAAAGAAGAATTCTTTCCATTGCTCCGCCGCCTTGTACTGGTCTATGGATTCTTTATTGACAAACAGCTCGCAGGTCCATTTATTGATATCATCGAGGGCCTGACTACCGCAAGTGGGCGGCACCGGGGCGGTGGTAATTAGTTTGGTCATCGCGGTGCAGTCCGAGAATGCCTCTTTGCCGATGGTCTTGACGTTGGAGCCTACGCGGAAGAAGTCCAGCGAGCTGCATCCGCTGAAAGCCCAGTCGCCAATCTTCTCGATGCCGTCACCCATAGTGATGTACTTCAGCCCTGTGCAGCCGTAGAATTCGTTTGCGGTAATCTCCGTCTCCTTGTCCGTGATTATCACCTTTTCAAGGCTCGTATTCCGATAGAACGGCGAGTAACCCTTGTCCGATGATGTCGAATACGAGATATTGCCACCGATATATACCGTCTTAAGCGGACAGTCGTGGAACGCATAATCGCCTATATTACCATCGTAGTTGACAATAACTTTGGTTATGTGAGTATTGTTATAACATGTATATGGCTTGATGTCCTTGAGCGTCATCGAAACGCCCTTATATGACACAGTTTTACAGAGTGATATATCTGTCTGTTCCTGGTTATATGTGCAGTCGATAGCGTCACATGTGCGTTCCGATGGGCTTACCGGCACATAACGTATGCCGTCTACCTCAAATAACGAGCTAAGATATTTATATATATACTTGTATTCGCATGACATTCCGGTATAGAGGTCGTTAGCCACATAACTAACGCGGCTATTCACCTCACTATACCCGGTAGGCGGCGTATTGGGAAGCCATATTACTTTTTCGACCGTTTTTTTTCTTTTGCCGTAGCCGTAATTATAATAATAGCCAATGGCATACTGGCCTATTGATAACACTCCAGTGCCGATAGTTAGCGAGTGCAGCCCGGTGCAGTCGTAGAAGGCGTAGTCGCCGATGGAAGTGACGGAGTTGGGGATGACCACGGAAATGAGGCTGGAGCAGCCGCGGAAGGCGTCATCGCCGATTGAAGTGACGGAGTTGGGGATGGTCACGGAAGTGAGCCCGGAGCAGTCGCGGAAGGCGGCGCCGCCGATAGAAGTGACGGAGTTGGGGATGGTCACGGAAGTGAGCCCGGAGCAGTCGGCGAAGGCGCCATCGCCGATGGAAGTGACGGAGTTGGGGATGGTTACGGAAGTCAGCCCGGAGCATTCGCCGAAGGCGTAGTCCGGAATAGTCGTGACCTTATCTCCAATAGTCAATGTTGTGAGGCTTTTACAACCATTAAATACAGGAAAACTGTTAGATCCCATTTCGGTGCACATTTCAGCATTGAATGTCACAGAAGTCAGCCCGGAGCAGCCGGAGAAGGCGTAACCGCCGATGGAAGTGACGGAGTTGGGAACGGTCACGGAAGTGAGCCCGGAGCAGTCGGAGAAGGCAACTTCACCGATTGATGTGACGGAGTTGGGGATGGTCACGGAAGTGAGCCCGGAGCAGTAGGCGAAGGCGCCATCGCCGATGGAAGTGACGGAGTTAGGGATGATAGTATTATTACAACCAACGATTAATTTGTTCGTG
>UQGP01000033.1 GCA_900540625.1 uncultured Porphyromonadaceae bacterium
TAAATATGGTCAATTGAGGACAATCTCACCACGCCCATTAACTGAATATCCCTAATTAATCCATGTTCATTAGTGTTAACCAAAATCATAAGTGTTGTTTGGGTATTATAGCTGTTCGATAATAACCCAAGAAATGAGAGACATAACTCGGCTGCTGTTTTACGGTGGCCGAGTTTGTGACTTTTCTGCCGCCTTTGAGGGTTGAGTTAGCTGAGACATGAAACCTTGATAGAATGAAGATTAATGTTGTGATACTAAAAAGAAAGATACAATGAAAGAAGTTTTTATATTCTTGAGCATTAATGGTGGAGAGAGTGAAGAGTTCACTTTTAAGCTGGACGATAGCTTGTACGAGAGGCTTGAAGGAGTATATAAGGAGTGTTCAAAGGACAAGAATTTCGACAACGATAAGTTTTGGGGTTGGCTCAAAACTTCTGACGAAGACTTGGCAAAGACGATTGAGAGTGCAATCAAGGAAGAGTTGTCTCATTACTGCTTCGAGGATGACCTGTTCAACGATATGGTTGAAGACTTCGTTGGTTATGATCAGTCTTTTCCGTTGTGCGACTTGCACTTTAACTATTTGACTGCCGAAGGTAAGATAACGGATCGGCATCTCGACTGCGCCAAAGCGGTTATCTATGGCGATAATATCTTCGATTGTGACTTCTCCGAGGCTTTTAGAGAGAAAATTGGCTGAACGAAAAAGCAATGATAGAATGAATCTTAATGCCAAGATACTAAAAGAGAAGTATTATGATGAGTATAATAAGGTATATTTTAATGGTGTATTAAAGCACTGTAATATATCTTATTGTAAAATAAGCCTTGTCGGGCAATATACACATAAGATAGATAAAAAAGGAGATATAGTAGGACGTATATGGATAGCAAATGATGTAGATTGGACTGAAGAGACGTTAAAGGATACATTGATTCATGAAATGATACACCATTATGAGGTAAGCATAGACAAGCGTACATCAATTGATAGTTTTACGTGGTACGGTTTGTTTGGACATGGCAGACATTTTAGAAAACAAATTATAAGGATAAAAAGAGATTTCGGTATTGCAATACATATACATTTCCCTCATATTTTTAAGAGGAAAGAGAAAATCCCAACAACTTGGTTCGGCAAATTGTTGAGATTCTTGGATTACGAAATTACTTGACTACATTAATTAATAAGATGTACCACCGCGACGGCTAATTGCGGCATTCACGTTGTATGTTCTGCGCTCTTGACGCGTGCCCGTTTATTGGCTACTTATTGGCTACTATCGGGCTACTTTTGAGGGGAGGGCGTGGGTCAGTACTGCTGGGGAGCGATGATGGTGAGGTGGCGGCGGGCGCGGGTGACGGCAGTATAGAGCCAGCGATAGAAGTCTTCCATGGGGGCGTCGGGGGCTATGCCGCACATGTCAACGAAGACGTGATCCCATTGGCCGCCTTGGGCTTTGTGGCAGGTGACGGTGTATCCGAATTTGACTTGCAACGCATCGAAGTATGGGTCGGCATTGAGTATGGCCATCTGTTGGCGCGGGCTCATGGATGCGGCGCCATCGTATGCCGCGAGTATGGCGGATGCGAGGTTGCCGAGCTTTTCGCGTGATAGTGCCGGGGTGTCGTCTACGAGTGTGTCCAGGGTGATTTTTGCGTCGAATTCGATGTTGCGGTCGGTCAGAGCCAGTCGTACATCCGCCCAGTGCATTCCATAGCGTGTCTCGGTGCTGTATATGTGCGAGACGATGGCCATATCGCCGTTGGCAACGAAATCGAGGCCTTTGACGGAGCGTGCACATCGGTAGTTGTTCTTGACCACGATGAGCGGCTCGCCTTTGGCGATGGCGGTGTCTATATATAGGACATCGGCGCGTATGGCGCGGTTGAAGGCGGCGGCACGCATGTTTGAGCGCGTGATTACGAGCGTATGGTCGATGCCGTGGTCGCGGTAGGCGCTTTCGATGGCTTCGGGCAGCTCTTCGGGCGAGGTGATGTCGATGTCGCTGAATCCGTTGGTGAGGAGTGTGGGCATACGCAGCTCGTCGCGTCCGGCGGCGGCATCGCGCATGGCGCGTCGCAGCATCGTGGCATTGGCCAGGATGCCGCTGTCGGCGCGTTGGCGTGCTATGGCGGTGAGTGTGGCGCGGCTTACGCGCAGTCCGTAGGCATGCAGCACTTCCGGGTCCATAGCCGGCGAGCGGTCCATTCCCACCGGTGGCAGCTGTGCCGTGTCGCCTATCAGGAGCATACGGCAGCCCTGTCCGGCATAGACGTATTGTATGAGGTCTCCGAGCAGGTCTTCGCGTCCCTGAGGGTCGCCGCCCGAAATCATGGAGGCTTCGTCGACAATGAATAGCGTGCCTACGGCTTTATTTTCCTGCAATCCCGGCACTTCGCCGCCGAGGCTGTGGCGGTATATCTTGCGGTGTATGGTATATGCCGTGTGGTGTGCGTAGCCGGCAAAGACTTTGGCGGCGCGGCCTGTGGGCGCCATCAGTATCGAGGGGACTTTGATGTCGGCCAGAGCGCGTGTCAGCGCTGCCGTGAGCGACGTTTTGCCTGTGCCGGCATATCCGTTGAGTACGAATACGGCATCCACATCGGGGCCGGTCTGTGCTTGCGGGTGCGTCAGCGGTGCCACAAAACGCGCCAACGCTTCGATGACGGCGCGTTGCTGGTCGTTGGGCTCGTACCCGAGAGCGGCAATGACACGTGCCGACAGAGCCTGAGGCTCGGAGGCTTCAGGCTCTGTCGAGATGTGTGTGTCCGTATTCATTGTCACAGACGTGGGTGGTAAGAGATATTGTTCGGCGTCAGTCCAGCGTCCACTCAAAGCCGTCCTTGGTGTCCTTGACGGTGAAGCCCAGGGCGGCCAGGCGGTCGCGTATGGCGTCGCTGGTGGCGAAGTCGCGGTTGCGCTTGGCGTTGAGGCGGATGTCCAGCAGCAGGTCTACAGCGCCGCGGAAGGGTGCGAGTGCATCCTTGCCTTCGGCGGAGTCTGCGCCTTGCACATCGGCACGCAGACCCAGTATTTCGACCATGAAGGTGTCCATAAGTGCGCGGATGTCGGCGATATCATCGGCGGTGGCGCTGACGGTTCCGTCATTGATTTTGTTGATAAGTCCGGCGACTTCGAACAGTGTGGCCAGTACCATAGGTGTATTGAAATCATCGTCCATGGCTTCGTAGCAGCGGCGGCGTAGTTCGGCCACGGTCTCATCCAATGAGGGCGCGTCTGCCGTGGGGTGCAGCTCGGTCAGGCGTCCGTAGGCCTCGGTGAGGCGGCGCAGTGCGCGTTCGGCGCCTTGCAATGCCTCGTTGGAGAAGTCCACGGTGCCGCGGTAGTGCGCTTGCAGGATGAAGAAGCGGATGGTCATCGGCGTATATGCCTGCTGCAATAGCTCGTGGCTGCCGGTGAAGAATTGTTCGAGGGTGATGAAATTGCCCAACGATTTGCCCATCTTTTTGCCGTTGATGGTAATCATATTGTTGTGCATCCATACTTTGACGCTCGGATGTCCGTTGTGGGCTACGCTTTGCGCAATCTCGCACTCGTGGTGCGGGAATTTGAGGTCCATTCCGCCGCCGTGAATGTCGAATTCCTCGCCGAGGTATTTCTCGCTCATGGTGCTGCACTCGAGGTGCCATCCGGGGAAGCCTTCGCTCCATGGTGACGGCCAGTGCATGATGTGCTCCGGCGCGGCTTTTTTCCAGAGGGCGAAGTCGGCGGGGTTGTGCTTGGACTCCTGCCCGTCGAGGGCGCGTGTGGTGGCCAGCAGCTCGTCGATATTGCGGCCGCTGAGGCGTCCGTATCCGTAGTCGCGGTTGAATTTGGGCACATCGAAATAGACGTTGCCGTCGCTGACGTATGCGTATCCGGCCTCCAAAATTTTTTTGATATATTCGATTTGCTCGATGATGTGTCCCGAGGCGTGGGGCTCGATGCTCGGCGGCAGCACGTTGAGCGCTTCCATATCGTGGTGATATCGGTTGAGGTAGTATTGCACTACTTCCATGGGCTCGAGCTGTTCGAGGCGAGCTTTCTTTGCTATTTTGTCTTCGCCGTCGTCCGCATCGTGTTCCAGGTGTCCGACGTCGGTGATATTGCGTACATAGCGCACCTTGTATCCCAAGTGTCGCAGATAGCGCAGTACGATGTCAAAAGTTATGGCGGGGCGGGCGTGTCCCAGATGCGCATCTCCGTACACTGTAGGGCCGCAGACGTACATGCCTACGAGAGGGGCGTGCAGGGGCTTGAAGGCCTCCTTGCCGCGGCTCATCGAGTTGTAGATGCACAGGTCGTTGGGGCGTATGCCCGATAGGTCGGTGCTCATCGGCTTAGGCGGTAAATCCGGATTTTTCCGGCGTATTGTTTTTGGGTACTATGCGTTCGATGTCTCCGAATACGCTCTCGTACTTGGCGATGTTGTCGCGCAGGGCAAACAGCAGGTTCTTGGCGTTTTCGGGGGTCATGATGACGCGTGTTTGCACTTTTGCCTGCTGCATATTGGGTGCCACGGCGATAAAGTCGAGGTAGAATTCGCCGGCGCCGTGGGCTATCACTGCGAGGTTGCTGTAGTGTCCTGCAGCGACTTCGGCGGGAAGTTCTATTTTGATTTCGTTGTTATTGTTCTTGTTGTTGTCCATAAGGCTTTTGTCTATATAGTTTATATGTATTTTCAGGGAATTTGCCGATGTCGACGGAGTCGGTCCGTCGACATCGGCAGGCACGGTATGTATTCCGCTGCCGATTACTCGGCGGGAGTGATTTGCGAGGCGTCCTTAATCAGAGTTACGCTCTTGGAGCCTTCGGTGGTGGCGTACTTGATGCGTATGCTTTTGCAGGTGGACAGATTCCATACTTGGGAGATGTCCCACGAGCCGTAGGTCACCTTGTAGGCGCCGTCGACGCTGTTGCTGTCGCTCTTGTATATCAGGTAGAGCACCGGCTCGGCATCGCCGAGTGTGCTTTGGTCGCATATCAGATCAAATTCCTTGGGTGCATTGAGCATAAAGCAGCGAGCGGCCACATTGACGTATTTGCCGGCGCGCTGGCATATCTCGATGATGACATCTTCGGAGGCAAATCCGCCGACGTCCTCGCTTTTCTTGAGGGCTACGGGGTCGCCGCTGCCGTATATTGTCATATACCCCGTGGGGGTGATGTTTCCGCTGGTGTAGGGCTGTCCGTTGGCCGGGAAGTAGCGCAGCAGTATGCGCTGGCCCACCTTGACGTCATCGGAGAGTTTCTTGGAGGTGATGAGTGTGGCCACGGGCGAGTCGCCTTCCTTCTGTACTTCGAAGGATGTGCCGGCATTGGTGATGGACTTGACGGTCACAAAGTCGATTTGGTTGCCGTCCGTCGAGGGGTCGTTTTTGTCATCGTTGTTGCACGAGCAGGCAAGCAGCGACAGGGCTACAACCGGAAGTATCCGGCATATCATCTTGGTGATCATAGTTGTACTTGTTTTTGTTTTATGTTGTTCGTTGTTTATTTATACACTTAAATCCGTCGCGGGGTTCAATCTTGCATCGGCTTCCGAATTATTTTGTCCGTCGGTGTCGGTCGCCGGTGTTTGTTCGTTGACCAGCCGTCCGTCGGCGATGTGCAGCACGTGGTCGGCATCCGCGGCCAATTCGCTGTCGTGGGTGACGATGACCACGGTGGTACCGTAGGTGTCGCGCAGGTCGAAGAACAGGCGATGCATCCGTCGGCGATTTTCGCTGTCGAGGCTGCCTGAGGGTTCATCGGCCAGCAGCAGAGGCGCATCGTTGACCAATGCGCGAGCCACGGCGGCACGCTGACATTCGCCGCCGGACAGTTCGGACGGGCGGTGGTCAAGCCGTTCGGCAAGGCCGAGACGTTCCAGCCAACAGCGTGCGCGTTCCATGGCTTGGCGTCGCCCCATACCTCCTACGAGGCATGGCATGGCCACGTTTTCGACTATGGAAAATTCGGGAAGCAGACGGTGGCTTTGGAACACAAAACCCAAAGTGGTGTTGCGCAAGCGACTAAGAGCCTTGTCGCGCAGCGAGGTAACGTCCACGCCGTCGATGAGGACGCTGCCGCTGTTCGGGCGGTCAAGTGTGCCCATGATGTGCAGCAGCGTACTTTTGCCGGCGCCGCTGGGTCCGACTATAGCGGTCACGGCACTCTCGGCGACATCTACACTGATGCCGCGCAGCACTTCCATAGAACCGTAGCTCTTGTGTATGTCCCGTACCGACAGTTTCATTCTGCGAAGATAGTACATTTTTTGCACCGCGCCAACACGTTTTGCGCTAAAACTGCAAAGGAGTGGCGCAAAACGCTATCAAACAGTGCTCAAACAGTGCTTGGCGGTGTGCTTTTGTTGCACGCGCCGGCGGCCGTCCTTAATAGGGATTGAATTTGCGTAGAGGACGTTGGCGCAGATAGGACGTGACGGCCACGGCGGCCACAAAATACAGCACTACCAGCCCCCAAAGTCGGCAGTAGGGAGCGGCAACGTCGGCCAGTGAGGCTCCGTTGTTGTTGATGCGTATGAACCCCTCGATGCCCCAAACGCCCGGTATGATGTCGCCGCAGAGCAGCCAAGGTGTGGACATGGCGTAGCGCGGCCACACCATGCCGCTGAGAAACAGGAATATTACGGACGAGAATACGAAGATGATGAAAGCCATTTCGCGTTCGCGCACTATGTATATCAGGGCTTGTCCCATGAAGGCCGTGGCCAGCAGCATAGGCACCATCAGCAGCAAGTAATCCGTGGCCGAGCCGTAATGCGGCAGCCCGAAAATCTCCGGAATCCAGTGCAGGATGTATATCGTCATAGGAACATAGCACAGGAAGTATACCAGGGCACGTCCCCAGACGGTGGCGCCAGGGCCGTAGTGTTCGGGGCGCAAAGGGTCGCGGCCGCCGTAGAAGCGGCGTCGTTCGCGCGATGTTGCGCCTATCATGGTGATTCCGAGCAGCATACTTTGCTGCAGTATGAGGATGACGATGCCCGGGATGATAAAGGAGGCGTAGCCTTCCTCCGGGTCGCCCATGAAGTGGCTGCGGTTGCTTATCGGCAGCCCCGATGAGGAGATACCCGCGGCATTGAGTTTGTTTGCCGTGATTTCGGTGCAGGTTTCCAGTTGCACGTCCGTGAGAGCTCCCACAAAGGTGCGGTAGCGTAGCAGTAGCGACATGTCGCTGTAGAAGTCGGCATGTGCGGTGGTGCCGCGGCCTATGTCGCGTGCGTAGTCGCGCGGAATTTCGAGGATGCCGTAGATTTCGCCGCGCGCCATGAGGTCGCGTGCTTCGGCCATGTTTGCGCACCGGTAGTTCACCGCAATGGCTGAAGTGGCATCGAGGTGGCGGGTGAGGCTGCGAGACTCGGCCGTGTGGCTTAGGTCGACAACGGCTATGGGAATATCTCGCACCACTTCGGGGTTATATATCAGCGTGTAAACTATGGGATAGAATAGCGGCAGCCCGAAAAAGAAGAGCAGCACGCCGGCATCGCGGCGCAGCAAGCCGAACTCGCAGCGGAAGACATCGGCCACATCGGCCAGCCATTTATATATTGCGTGAAAAATCTTCATTGGACGAAATAAACATCATGGGACGTACACAGGCTTGAGACATGCCTTCTTGAGGCGCCACAGCGCAAGTGCGGCCAATGCCGGGAATATGGCGAGGATGGCAAACATCCAGCGCGAGTAGTACAGCGGCAGGCCGTTGATGCCGGTATTGACATATAGTAGGAACATGTAGCGTACCGGAATAATGTAAGAGAGTATGGCTATGCCGCCGTACATACCCTCGACGGGGAAGGATAGTCCGGCTATGGAAAAACTTAGGATGCCGGTGAGTGCGCAAATGCTCAGGGCCATGCGCGGATTGGGTTGCAATGCGGTGATGAACACCGCCAGTGCCTGATTGGCCACTACCATCAGCAGCACTCCAAGCATCAGAGCCCAAGCGGGGCCTTGCAGCGGGAAGCCGCAAAATCCGAAGATGACTGCGCCCATAGCCCAGCCTACCAGGGTGAACAATACCGTATGGGGCAGCAGTTTGCCGAAGACGGCCACGGTGATGCTTCCGCCCGCCGTTTCCAGCCACCGGGGCGAGGTGCGCCATTTGATTTCCTCGGTGATGGAGAATGCGGTCACCAGCAGTATCATCAGCGACAGCATTGTCATCATGAACGACGGGGTGAGGTACATCGAGTAGTTGGTCCACGGGTTGCCGGGGGCATGTGTCTCGATGGTCATGGGCTGTACGATGTTCATAGCCCGGTCGTCCTCCATGCCTGAGGCGGTGAGCGAGGCACGCATCATTCCGGCTGCCGAAGTCACGGAGGTGGTTTTGAAACCTTTGAACAGGAAGGTGCCGGGCACATAGTAAGTCATATTACTATAGTAGTCTATGACCGGGGTGCGGCCGGCTACGGCATCGGCTTCGAAATCTTTGGGTATGACAAAAAAGCCGTAGACCTGGCCGCGGCGTACGGCGGCCACAGCGTCCGAATATGTCTGTTCGGCACGCGTGATTGTCACCAGCGAATTGGCGTTGAGTGTGCGTGTAATTTCGCGCGACATGGCCGAGTGGTCTTGATCGACTATGGCCGTGGGCACGTGCAGCGGCAGCCCTTGGTCCATCAGGCTGAGGAAGAAGATTGTGCAGCCCAGTGGCACCACGAAAAAGGCAAAGATATATGCCTTACGCGATACCAGCCGCCGCAGTTCGCGGCGCATGGTTGCTATAAGCGGATTCATAAAGTTGCTTTCGGCCGAGATGTTAGGTGTATGGGGTTTAGTCGCGCAGTATGGCTGTCATTCCGGGTCGCAGACCTTCGATGGCATTCACAGGGCGAGCCTTGATTTCGAAGGTTCGCGAATCCCATTGACCGGTGGCCTTAGTTGCACGCCATACGGCATACGAGCCCATATCGCGGATGTAGAATATGCGGGCCTTGAATTCTTTTTGTCCCAGTGCAGGAATCATCACTGTTATTTCTTGACCCATCTTGAGGGCGTTGAGCATTTCTTCGCGGACGTTGAAAATAATCTGTCGCTCGTGCTTGAGTACGCTCATGATGGGTGTTCCGGTGGCTACCAATTCGCCGGTCTCGGGGTATATCTGGTCGATGGTACCATCGCAAGGTGCTATCAGGTAGCTGTCTTCGAGCACGGCTTGCACTTGTTCCACCGAACCTTCGGCGGCACTGACCATGGCTGCGGCGCTGCGCTTGTCCTCGTTTTGGGCGCCTTCGAGTGCCAGGTTGAGTTGGCTGCGTGCGGCTCCGACTTGTGCGGTGGAGGCATCGTATGCGGCCTTGGCCTCATCGCGCTTCTGTGCGGTGACTACGCCGTCATTGTAGAGGTTCTGCATGCGTTCGTAGGTTTTCTTGGCTATGGTTTGTGCGGCTTCGGCCTGCGCCAGCATGTCGCGTGCAGCTTCGATGATTTGGCTGCGAGTACCGGCCTCGGCCTTTCGGTTTTGGGCGCGTGCGACGTTGCGCATGGCCTCGGCCTGTGCCAATTGGGCTTCGACTACAGACGAGTGTATGCGTGCAAGTGTGTCGCCGGCGGCAATGGTGTCACCCTCGTGCACATACACTTCGGCAAGTCGTCCGGGAAGTTTGCCCGAAATGCGTACCGTGGTGCCGTCCACCTGGCCTTCGGTGATGTTGTCCGGGTGGTTGAGGCATAGAAATCCTATGATGACGATGGCGACTACGGCAGCCGTCAGCGCCACCAGTGTAATCATTAGCGAGCGGTTGGCGCGCCGTTGTTCTTCGGGCGACGGCACGGGATAGATGGGTGTCTGTTCTGACATAATCGTATGTTTTCTTGTTGGTTATTCTTTATTATTCGGTGTGTCATTTTTCGGCGGGGTATGCCCCGGTGTCCATCGTGCCCAAAACCTTGCTGAGGTATGTATTGCTGAGGCGGACGTCGATCATTGCATCGATGTTTTCGCTGTTGGCCTTGAGCCATGCTGTCTGTGCGGCCATGACATCATCGCTGGTGACCACGCCCTCACGGAAGCCTACGGTGGCGGTGCGGAGGTTTTCGTCGGCGCTCTCGAGGTTGGCCAATGTTGTATGGTAGGTTTTGTAGGCTTCCTGAGCCTTGTATGATGCCTGGCTGACTTGGAGATTGACCATTTCGCGTGCATCGTCAAGGCGGAGACGCATCACGGTTTCGTCCACGGCGGCGGCGCGGTATTTGGCGTAGTCACCGCCCCAATGCCATAGTGGTATCTTGACCATCACGCCTACGGAGAATGCGCCGCTAAAGCGCTTCTCGAAGCCGTTGAACATATTGGGGTTAGAGAAGCTGTACGTTCCCATGAGCGCTACGTTCGGAAGCATGGAAGACAGAGCCACTTTTTTTTGCTGTCCGGCGATATCTATACCCAGCGAGAGCGCACGCAGGTCGTGGCGACGCACGTATGCGCTGTCTATATCCGTAGCCGACAGCCCGGGAGCTTCGACAATACCGGCACGAACTTCCTCATCGACCACGCACATCCCGGCGTTGATGGGCAGTCCGCATACTTGGGCCAGAGCCA
This sequence comes from uncultured Porphyromonadaceae bacterium, assembly GCA_900540625.1. GTDB lineage: Bacteria > Bacteroidota > Bacteroidia > Bacteroidales > Muribaculaceae > CAG-873. The sequence continues at coordinate 10,556 of UQGP01000033.1, forward strand.
TGCGCGAGAGGGTCAAGCCGTTTTCGACTTTGGTGAGGTCCACCTGTGCCGAGTTGAGTTTGACGTCCACGCTGAGGCGGTCGCTCTTGGTGGCCACGCCCTGCTGTTCCATGAGGCGGACGTTGCGGTCCAAAGAGTCAAGCAGGTTGACATAGGCCACGGCAAGATCGCGCTTGTTTTTGAGCGACACCACTTGCCAATAGGCGGCATCGACGGCGTAGACCACGTTTTCGGCCTCGGAGAGGTGCATTTGCTGCGCCAATTCTTCGGCGTACTTGGTCAGGCGGTTCATGGCCACAATCTTGCCGCCCATGTATACGGGTTGGGTCAGGGTGACGGCGCCGAAGAACACGTTGTGTATGTCATAGGTCATCGACTCCTTGGGTATCAGTGCCACCTGCGAGGGTATGTACTGTCCATCGGGGGTCTTTATCGGCTGTCCGGTGGCGGGGTTGGTCACCAAATTGAAGTCGTAGCTGTTGGTCACGGGATTGAAGGTCTTAATGGGCAGCAGCTGGTCTTTGGAGAATATGGACAGCTCCTTTTGGTTGTACATATACCCGCCGGCAAAGTCCAAGGCCGGCAGATATGCCGCAAAAGCCTCTTTGTTCTGATAGTGAGCCTTGTCCATTGATTGGCGTGCAATCATCAGCTGTTTATTATTGGCCAGGGCAAGGCTGCGGCACTGCTCCAAGGTGTAGACCGCACTGCCGGCTGCGGCACCTTCGGCGACGCTGATGCCTTGGGCGCGTGCGGACATCGTGGCGGCCGTGAGCGCAAGAATTGCGAGGATGCGTGTTTGTGACCTCATAGTGTGTGGTTGTTTCGATATGTGTTATTTTTCTGTTTCTATTGGAATCCGTGGTTACGTTTGTCGCTGTGTATCACGGCTTTGGCGTGCGGCCTATTATTGTATAACCAACATCCGAATGGTTCGGTTTGGTGTCGCGCGGCCGAAACGGTGATTTTCGCCTGCAAAAATAAGGCAAATATCAAAATGTTGTACCAATTATTTCCGATATTTACCAACTATTCTGCTTTAAGGCGAAAAAAACCGAACAGCGCATAAGCATCGCCGCAGCCTCAATGATGTGTGCAGGGACTTATACTTGACTTATATCTCAATATTTAGTTGTAACTTTGTACGGCCTGACGGCACATATATCACCACATACACACCCAATTGCACAATGACACTTTTTGATATAATCTGCATACTCATAGTCCTTGGCGGCGCTATATACGGATGGCGTCGCGGCGTGATGTCTCAGGCCGGCAGCGTTGTCGGCATCGTGGCTGCCATCATCCTGTGCCGCGTGTTCAGCGGCATCGTGGCCGCCAAGTTTTCATCGCCCGAGGATAGTGCGGACACCATACTGCTGCATACAGTGATGTCATACGCCATTATCTTCATTGTCGTGATGGTGGCGGCACGTTTTTTGGCCGGCACTATGCGCAAGCTTTTTGAAAGTCTCAGCTTGGGACGTGTAGACAATCTTGCCGGAGCCGTGTTTGCCATACTCAAATACGCCCTGGTCTTCAGTGTATTGCTTAATGTTTGGATGGCGCTGTTTCCTTCGGGCGAGCTTAAGTCGTCATATAATGATGCCTTGCCCTCGGCCGTCATCAATATGGCGCCGGCAGTGTTGGGCAGCAAGACGGCCGCAGACGTCTTTGACGGTATAAATGCGGCCACCGACTCGCTGCGTGTACGTACGGCCGCACAGCCGGACAGCACGGCGCAACAACATTAGAACCCGGGCAGCAATCGAATGTTTAAGTCTCCGAATAGTCGGTCGGACGCATCGATATGAAATACGTAAGACGCCACTCCCGTGGAGGGAAAGTGGCGTCTTGTGTTTTGAGCGCGTGTAGGCTTATGTCTTGCCGAGGTCTTATTCCTTGGGCATCTGGATGGCGGCCATCAGCAAGATGCTGCCGTGGTTGTTGTCCTTGACTATCATCAGGAACGGCCGGTCAAGGACGATTGGCGTGCCGGGGTTGGCTGTTGCCGTTCCATCCCATTCCGTCTTCGTTACTACTTTTGTCCCTGTTTCAGTAACAGTCAAACCTATAGCCTGTTTAATTGTGGAGACTATATCGACGTCAAAACCGTTCAATGTACAATTGTCAATGTCTAGGCCGGATTTTTTTACATATTTATATATGTCGTTATTTTGCAGCACCGAGAAAATGGGTATTCCGATAGTGCATCTTTGAGGTTCTGTATTGTCAAGTTGTCTGGTCAAAAGCATTTCTTTTACCTCCGGAAGAATGTCAAAGATTGTCTTATCCCGATCCGGCAGGACAAATACAGCCGAGTAATTGCAGTCTGCATAAGGCATTGAAAATGCGGCGAAAGAGTTTGTCCAGATGGCAGGCAAGGTCCGTATATCTTGCATCGTTTTTACGATACCTCTGGGATGAATACCATCTGCTTCATAAAAGGTGCTTTCTGTTGCGGAACCTTTCGTGAATGGTTGTGCCCAAGCGCAATCAAAATACATTGTATTTATGATGATACTTTGGGCGTTTTCGTCAGTGGGTTGTGTGTTTTCTATATTGCCTATCAGCCCGTTTGTCTTTTCCGAGCACCATTTATTTATTTGAGCTCGGATGTCCGTGTTGCCAAAGTCAAGGATACGACATTCGGCATCATAATACTGTTTTATGATTCCTGATGCAGCCCCGAATTGTTGTTCTGATGTCATCCACCGACTGTTTGCCCAAATTGAGTTGGCGAAGAACACTTTCGCTTTCTCGTTGTTGTACGAGAAATAGTTTAGGCGGTTCTTGTTGAACTCATTGAGCGCGGTTGCCGATGATGCACCCATTTTCCCGACAATCCTGTCGCGGTCACCATCCACCAACGCGTTGGCCACCATGCCGAGGCACAGGTCCTTGCTTAGTGGTGAATATACGGTATTGTCTCGATGTGGTGTTGTTGAGGTTGCCATATCTTCAAAGACGGCAAAGGCGTTCGCAATCTCTGTTTCGCTGATAGCCTCTTCCTCGGCGTTCATCTCCATACGCGACTTAGGGCCGTTGTCTTGCCCTTCGTTCGCTTCGGATGAGCATCCCGTGGCAAATAACGCTATGATGCCCAGTAGTGTTAGTTTGTAGGTTTTCATATAGTTAATGATGAGTTTATAGTTAATGACGAGTCGTTTTTAGGTGGTCTCTTGTTTATGCTGTTATTTTGTGATTGCTTGCATCCGGCCATTCGACGTGTTTTTCGTCCGGTGTCAGCCATTTTTTCTTTCTGCCTCCAAAATTAGTGCATAATTTTCGTAAAACAAAATATTTTTTCAAAAAAATAGTTCAAGTCGTTGATGTCGGTCGTTTTTTAACAAATATAGTTGCATTGTGTTGCATCACAATAGATTGCAATAATGGTTGCGGACCGGCAATATGCAAGTGCGAGTTGTCATATTCGTTGTTTATGCTGCAATAAGTGCAGCATTTTGTCAAGTAAGTTTTACGGAATGGTACAACTCCGGCCGTTCGGGTAGTATAGACGGAATATACATCAGTGTGGCGGTCTCTTGTCGGAGTCGGGAAAAGCGGTCCGGCGCGGTCGGGTGCGAGTCGATACGGCTTGCATACAATAAAACACGACAGCGACCGTTATCTTATATAGAAAAATGAGAATACCGAACCATCATACAAGGCTGTGGCGACGCGCGGCAATGACGGTGGCGGTGGCGCTGTGCGCGCTGCTGCCGTCGGCATCGTTGATGTCGGCCAAGAGTTTCAACGATAAGGTGCTCAACCGCCCGTATGCCGATTTGCGTCGCTGGCATTTAGGCTTTTCGGTGGGTCTGCATACTCAGGACCTCAAATTTACGCATAACGGCGTAGCCACCGAATACGGCCAGACATGGTATATGGAAGAGCCGTCCTTTTCGCCCGGATTTTGTGTCAACGGTCTTTTTGATCTGCGTCTGAACGAGTGGTTCAGCCTGCGACTGTCGCCCGGTATGTACTTCGGCAATCGTGATATCCGTATGATTGATGTCACCGGCGAAGGCGGCGAAGAGCGTCTCAACCTCAAGAGCGCCTACGTGGTCGCACCCATAGACCTGAAATTTGCATCGAAACGCTACCGTAATGCCCGCCCCTATGGGGTGGTTGGTGTCATGCCCGCCTTCGATGTATCCAAGAAACGCAACGAGGCGCTCAAGCTTAAGAGCACCGATTGCTATCTCAGCATCGGCTTCGGCTGCGACTTCTACCTGCCGTACTTCAAGCTCAATCCCGAGATAAAGTTCTGCATCGGTCTCACCGACGTGCTGCAACACGACCGCCCCGACTTGGCCGATGACCCGCAAAAACTCAAATTTACAAACGCGCTAAAAAAAGCGACGTCCAAAATGATAGTCCTCACATTCTACTTTGAATGACCGGCCACGAGACATATAATACACAATTGCGACGCCGGTGCCTGCGTCTGATGGCGGCGGCACTGCTGCTGTGTCCGTGCACCAAGGCGGCCGCACAGACCGATGCCACCTTCACACAATACTACAACGTTCCGACGTACTACAACCCCGCCGCCGTAGGACAGACCGACTTGCTGCGTATACGCGGCGGCGCACGCCTGCAATGGCTCGGCATAGACAATGCTCCCAAAACCTTTGCCGCCACAGCTGACATGCCCTTCAAATTTCTGGGTAAGCGCTTCGGCACAGGTGTGGTCATCTCTCAAGAAAGCATAGGTCTGTACCGAACGCTCAACTTGCACGCGCAGATAGGATACAAATTCAAGAAGTGGGGAGGCGAATTCACCGGCGGTGTGGCTCTGGGGATGTACGACCAGTCTTTCAAAGGCAGCGAAGTCTACCTACCCGATGAAGACGACTACCACCAGGGCACCGATGACGGCATACCGACGCAAGACCTCCACGGCACCGCCTTTGATGTCAGTGCCGGCATATGGTATCAGCATCCCAAGTTTTGGGCCGGCATATCGTGCAGCCACCTGACTGCCCCCACGGTCACGCTGAGCAACGATGCCGGGGACGCCTCGGCCAAAAACATCTATGAGTTCAAGACCGGGCGCACGCTCTATTTCATGGCCGGAAGCAATATTCCGTTGAAAAATACGTTATTTGAATTGATGCCGTCTATGCTTGTGCGTACCGATTTCACGTTCTATACCGCCGAAGTCACCGCGCGTGCCTCATACAGCAAGTTCCTGACTTTCGGCGTGGGTTATCGCTACAATGACGCAGTCTACGCTGTGGTCGGCGCGACATTCAAAGGGTTCTTTGTCGAGTACTCCTACGACTATCCCACCGGCGCCATAGCCAAGGCCTCCTCCGGCAGCCACGAAATCACCGCCGGGTACAGCCTCAAGCTAAACCTCGGCGCCAAAAACCCATATCGCCATAAGGCCATACGCCTGATGTGACGACACCCAAAGAGAGAGAGAAGACACTACATAGCATTACCACATACACCATAATATGGACAAACCAACCAAGACAATCATAGCCCTGTCGACTGCAGCTTTGGCCGTGGCCCTGGGCGCTTGCGCCACCGGCTCGCGCAGTGCCGCCGGAGGCGAAGTCACTGGAGTGGGCGGCACCTCGTGGACCGAACCGACCCCCTACGGCATGGTGCTCATCGACCGCGGTTCCATGGAAGTAGGCGTGCAAAAAGCCGATAGCGCATGGAATCTCCCCGCCGATGCGCGAGGCATCAGCGTCGACGGATTCTGGATGGACGAAACCGAAATCACTAACGCCAAATACAAACAATTTGTATTCTGGGTGCGCGACTCCATCATCCGCGAACGTCTCGCCGACCCGGCATACGGCGGAAACGAGGAATTCAAAATCGAAGAAGACCGTCAGGGCAATCCCGTCAAGCCACATTTGAATTGGAACAAAGCCATACCCTGGCGCAACCCCAACGAAGACGAGCAGCGCGCCATAGAAAGCCTATACCGCACCAACCCCATCACCGGAGTGCGCGAGCTTGACCCCACGCAGCTTAACTACCGCTACGAAATATACAACCACACCGAGGCCGCCAAGCGCAAAAACCGCCTGGACCCCACTCGCCGCATATACAATACCGACGTGCCCACGCCTACCGACGTACCCATCATCTCCAAAGATACGGCATACTTCAACGACGAAGGACAAATCGTGCGCGAGACCATCACCCGCGGTCTTACCGGCGACTATGACTTCCTGAACACCTATATCGTCAACGTCTACCCCGACACCACTGCCTGGGTCAACGACTTCGAAAACGCCTACAACGAACCGTACGTACGTATGTACTTCGCTCACGGCGGATACTCGGACTACCCCGTGGTAGGCGTCAGCTGGGAGCAGGCCAACGCCTTCTGCAACTGGCGTACAGACTACCTGCGCCGCGCCTTGGGCAAGGAAGGTGTGTATGTCGAGCCTTACCGACTGCCCACAGATGCCGAATGGGAATATGCGGCACGTGCCGGTGTCAACGAAAATATGTATCCTTGGGACGGAGACCTCACCATGAGCGATGACAAGGGTTGCTTCTACGCCAACTTCAAGCCCCAGGAAGGCAACTACGTCAAAGACGGACACGTCATCACCTCGCGCGTGGGCACTTACGCCCCCAACGACTTCGGCCTCTACGATATGGCCGGCAACGTCAGCGAATGGACATCGACGGCCTACACTGAGAGCGTCGGCAAAATCACCAACGACCTCAACCCCGAATATCGCTACAACGCCGCCAAGGAAGATCCGTATCGTCTCAAGCGTAAAATCGTCCGCGGCGGATCGTGGAAAGACGTCGCTCACAACATCCGCAGCGACCTCCGCATGTGGGAATTCCAAAACGAACAACGCTCGTACATCGGATTTCGCTGCGTGCGCTCGCAGATAGGATTTGCTCGCGGCACCAAGAATTACAAGAAATAAACACTGCTGAGGCTGACAAATTCGGATTTCTCGGAGTCTTCAGCCAAACAACACAAAAGACACAAAAATCAACACAGTACACCACGCTATGGTCAAACTGAAAAAATACAAGAAAGGCATCGGCGCTTGGATTTCAAGCACCAAAGGCCAGCGCTTCTTCAATTTTGCGTACTCCATAGGCGCCGCCGTCGTCATCTGGGGCGCACTCTTCAAAATACTCCACCTTCCCGGCGGTAATATGCTGCTGTCCGTGGGTATGGGCACCGAGGTTCTGATGTTCGTACTCACTGCTTTCGACCGTCCGCCGCGCGAATACAACTGGGAGAAAGTCTATCCCGAGCTTGACCGCAAAGACGATGACGACGATGAGAAATCGCAGGCCCTCGCGCCCGAAGATGAAGGCAGTGAAGACGCACACGCCACCGAGACACACGCCGCAAGCGTTGTGTATGTAGGCCAACATCCGGGCGCACAACCTGCGACAGATGTGGCGCCTCAACCCGCTGTTGCCCAACAGCAGGCTCCCGCGGACGTCGCTTCGGCCACTCAGGCATACATCGAGCAGATGGCCGCAACCACCGCGCAGATGCAACAGCTCCAACAGTCCACCGAGGCGCTCAATAAGGTCTCCGAGATACTGCTCGAAAGCTACCGCGCCATCACCGAGAACTCCGAAAATATCACACGCTCGTCTCAGGGCTACGTACAGCAGATGGGCGACCTGAGCCACAACATTCAGGGCCTCAACACCATCTACGAGATACAATTGCGCAGCATATCCTCGCAGCTTGACTCGATAGACCGCGTCAACCAAGGCATCAAAGACATCCGCGATATGTACGAGAAGAGCGCCAGCCAGAGCAGCCGCTACTGCGAAGAAACAGAGAAGATGGCACGCTACATGCAGCAGCTCAACGCCGTGTACGAAAAGATGATCACCGCCATGACCATCAATATGTACAACCCCGCCGCCGCGCAGGCCGCCGCCACTGCCGCGCAGTCCCAACAGCCCGCAGCGCCGCAACAGTAAAATTGCGACACTCCGACACATAGACAACATCATAAACAAGCCAAAACACCACCACCCAAACACCTAAATGGGAGCAAACAATACACGCCTGTCGCCACGCCAAAAGATGATAAACCTGATGTATATCGTCTTGACGGCCATGCTCGCCCTTAACGTCTCGTCGGACGTCCTGGACGGCTTTACACAGGTACACGAAGGACTGACGCGCTCCAATGCCAACGTCAGTCGGCGCAACGCGGACATCTTCCGTACGCTCGAAGCTTTTGCCGAACAAAACCCGGACAAAGGCTCGGTATGGCTGGATCGTGCCGCCAAAGTGCGTCAGGCCACCAACCAGATGGTAGCCATGGTAGACTCGCTCAAGCTGGCCATAGTCCGCAAGGCCGACGGTCCGCAAGGCGACCCCGACAAAATCGAGGCTCGCGACGACCTCGAGAGTGCCAGTGTAGTCATGCTGGCACCCGGAAGCCCCAACGGCCGCCGCTTGCGCCAAAGCATCGACAACTACCGCAATTTCATCGTCACGCAAATTCAGGACCCGGCCAAGGCCGCAACCGTCAAGGACGCCCTGTCCACCGCTTCGGTAAGGCGCAAAGGCCAGCTAACCCCGCAGCTGTGGGAAGAGGCCAAGTTTGACCAGCAGCCTGTTGTAGCCGCCGTCACCATACTCACCAAGATTCAGAACGACCTGCTGTATGCCGAAGGCGAGGCTCTCAACTCGCTTTTGGCACAGGTGGACGCCGGGGATGTACGCGTCAACAAGCTCGACGCATTGGTTATTCCTAATTCGCGCATGGTAATGCGCGGCGGACAGTACAGCGCCGACATCGTCCTGGCCGCCGTGGACACCACGGCACGGCCGCGCATCTTCGTCAACGGTCGCCAATTGGCCGACGGACACTTCACCACCACTGTCGGTACGGCCGGCAAATTTACCTATAAAGGCTACCTCGAAGTGCCTCACGGCGACGGAACTGTCACCCGCCACGACTTCGCCAGCGAATACACCGTCATCGAACCTATGGCAACCGTCTCGGCTACAATGATGAACGTCCTCTATGCCGGCATCAACAACCCCATAAGCATCTCCGTGCCCGGTGTGCCCATGGACGGCATCAGCGCCTCCATGAGCGGCGGCACCCTGCAGCGCAGCGGCGACCACTGGGTGGCACGTCCCACTGCCGCCCCCGGCAATACAGCCGTGGTCACCGTCACCGCCAATATCGACGGACGCTCCACGCAAGTGGGCACGACATCCTTCCGCATACGTCGTCTGCCCGACCCGACGGCATTCATAGCCTTCACCGACAGCAAGGGCAACAGCGACCACTACAAGGGCGGACGCCCGTTCTCGAAGACCCTGCTGTTGGCCGCCAACGGCCTCTCCGCGGCCATAGACGACGGACTGCTGGACACCCCGTTCACGGTGCTGTCTTTCGAGACCGTCATCTTTGACTCGATGGGCAACGCCATCCCCGAAGTCTCCGCCGGAGCACAGTTCTCGCCGCGACAGAAGCAGGCCTTCCAACGTCTGCGCCGCGGCAACAGATTCTACATCTCGCGCATCAAGGCCAAAGGCCCCGACGGAATCACCCGCGACCTTTCGCCCATGGAAGTAATCATCGGATGATGCCACGGATGATGAACAACTCACATCGACAAAATAATTCACACACGATGAAAACCATATACCGTACCGCAATATGCGCCTTCGCACTGGCCGCCCTCGCCCTCGCACAGAGCCCCGAAGCCGATGCACAGGACCAGTCAACATCCACTGCCGTACAGCGCCGTACATCAGGACCGCGCACACGCCACGGACAAGACGAAACCAACGCCCCGCAAGTTACTCAGCGACAGCAGGCTTTCTACGAAGACGCCGGAGCAAATATCACCGACGCCGACCGCCAGTGGATGCGCATAATTTATCGTCAACTGGACCTCGATAAGGACAAAAATGCGCCGCTGTACTTCCCCGAGGAAAATATCGACGGGCAGGAAAACCTCTTTCGCATAATCATGCGACTTCTGGCCAACAACCAGATACACGCCTACGAGTACCTCGACGGTCGCGAAATTTTCACCGAGCAGTATCAGGTCAAAGTGCGCGATTTGCTCGACCGCTTCCATATCATCTACACCGATGCCAAAGGAAGCACCGAACGCAATCCTCGCTTCACAATCCAGGAAGCCGATGTGCCCACCAATGAAGTCCTGTCGTACTACATCATCGAACGCTGGGAATTTGATACGCGCAACAACCGTATGCGCACCATCGTCGAGGCCATCTGTCCGGTACTGCACCGCAGCGGCGACTTCGGCGGCGAGGCTGTCAAGTATCCTATGTTCTGGGTCAAATTTGCCGACCTGCGCCCCTGGCTGGCTCAGCAGCACATATTCACCAGCGACGACAACAACCTGCCAACCTGCACCTACGACGACTACTTCACACTGAACATGTACGAGGGCGAGATTTACAAGACCCGCAACCTCAAAAACAAATCGCTGATGCAGCTATATCCCGACCCCGAGGAAATGGCCAAGGCTCAAGACAGCATACAGCGACGTCTCGACTCCTTCGAGGCTAAACTCTGGGTGCCCGACCGCGAAGAAATCATTGCACACAAGGACAACGAAAAAGGGAAAAAAGGCAATACCGATGCCGTAGCGGCAGACAATACCGAGGCCTCGACTAACAACGGCGGTGAGGCTGTAACAAATACTGAGGAAAAGCAGGAAAAACAGCCCAAACGCTCCACCAAGCGCTCGTCCAAACGCCCCAAGTCCTCCACTGTTAAGGAGTCCAAGGCTTCCAAATCCTCCTCGGCTACACGTAGCGTACGCCGCCGCAAATAGCCCCCGGCGTCAGTGGCTATACCGGGAACAATAAGAGCAATATGAATAATGGGAGCGATGGTGATTAAGCCATTGCTCCCGTTGTTCACATCACTCCCATTGTTCATATTTCCCATTACTCCCATTACTCCCACCCAATACTCAAAAATACTTAGACACCGGGCTGTGTTTTTAGAAAAATATCCTTATCTTTGTGCCAATCAGTTTGCTCCGACATGCTGATTTCTCAATACCCTATCTTACAATAGTCCAAACACATAACACCACTCCAAATGATGAAACAGCTCGTACTATCCCTCTTGGCCGCCCTTATCTCGTTGCCGGCATCGGCGGACGCATATTTCTTTTACACGTATGAAGGACAGACCTTAACGTATATTACATCTGATGATAATTGTCACGTGATTAACTGCAACATGCACGAAACAACAAGTCCTAACGTCATCATCCCTGAAGCGGTATACAGTAAAGAGAACCAACGCTCCTACACGGTAACCGAAATACAGAATAGCGCTTTTAGTCTTAGCACCGGCATAACCTCGGTGACAATTCCCGCCACGGTTCAAACCATTAAGAACAACGCTTTTTATAACTGTTCATTATCATCGGTGTCATTACCTAAAGCGAAGACAATACGGAGCCACGCTTTTTACAACTGTACAAATCTCAAGACTATAACGTTTAACGGCCCGATTGACGACTTGCAGAGAGACGCATTTAGCCTTTGCCCGGCAATCGAAAGAATCATTTTTACATCCGCCACGCCGTTCTCGGCACCCGTTGATATTTTCCCGGCGTCTAATCCTTATGATGAGGAAGAAGATCTTAGCCCCATTTACGAAAACGCGACATTGTATATCCCGGAAGGCTCGGAGGAAGCGTTTGCCGCAGTAAGCCCTTGGAACCTCTTCAAAAAAGTGGAGACATTCAAGCCCGAAACCAATGTAAATATGACTCTGAGCCATTCCGAAATCGAGATAAATAAGGATGATACGGCGCAACTGACCATCAACCTTGAAGGGAAACGCATCGGTACGGGCTTTATCACTGTGAAGTATAATGACGAAAGCGGATTACAATCCTCCGAAATCTGCCGGATAGAGGTCAAGGACAAAACCAACCTCATCAACGAAATCCAAGCCAAAGGTGACGATGAAATCGGTGATATCTACACCATGGACGGCATCCTCGTCAAGAAGGCACCGACCCTCGACGACGTCCGCGCCCTCGCCCCGGGCCTATACGTCATCGGCAGCCGCAAAATCTTCGTGCGCTGACCTCTATCCGAGAACTTCAGGAACTCTGAGCACTCCGCACCGGCTCTCTTCAGGCAAACAATGTGGTTTTCTTGCCGATATCGGCAAGAAAACGTATCTTTGCATACGATTTCACAATTTTTTTTGCCGATAGATATGGATTACATCTCAGCTAAAGAATATGCTCACTCTCACGGAATATCCGAGCGCACAGTACGCAACTATTGCGCCCGAGGCCGACTGCCGGGTGCCGTCCTTGTCGGCAAAACGTGGAGTATCCCGACAGATGTCCGGCTGCCCGAGCGAATAAATGCACGTACCGTCGTTTCGCCGCTATTGACAGCTCTGAGAGAACAGAAAGCAGCAAGAATAAAAGGGGGAATCTACCATCGCACACAGATAGACTTGACCTATAATTCCAACCATATTGAGGGAAGTCGGCTGTCCAAAGAACAGACTCGCTATATTTTCGAGACAAACACGATAGGTGTCACCGACGTTGCCGTCAGAGTTGATGATATAATCGAAACCACCAACCACTTTCGTTGCATAGACTTCATCATAGATCGGGCAACGGAACCGCTGACCGAAAGTATGATAAAGCAAATTCATCGTATTCTGAAATCCGGCACATCGGATGCCCAAAAGGATTGGTTTGCAGTCGGCGAATACAAGCGCTTGCCAAATGAAGTCGGCGGAGTGGAAACCACCGAACCGGAGGCTGTCGGTGTTGCAGTCAGGGATTTGCTTGGCGAATATCGGTCAAAGGAATCTATAACCATGGAAGACATCCTTGATTTCCATCAGCGCTTCGAGTCGATACATCCGTTTCAGGACGGCAATGGTCGCGTCGGTCGATTGATAATGTTCAAGGAATGCTTGCGCTGCCGCATCGTGCCGTTTATCATCACCGACGAGCTCAAAATGTTCTATTATCGTGGTCTGAGCCAATGGCCGCAGACGCCCGGTTATCTCCTCGACACATGCCTTACGGCACAAGACCAATATAAGACCTTCCTTGATTATTTCAGGATAAAGTACTGAGCCGAATCGGGGGCATAATTGCTCCTTACGAGGTCAACGATTTTTACACAGTTCAGTATTGAGAAAGGACGAAAGACGGCGGTGGCCGCCTCGTGGATGTTACGGGGCGGCCACCGTCAGTCGTATGGGATGACGTCAGCCGAAGACGGCGTTGGAATGCTTGTCAAACGTGCCGTCGGTGACGGTCAAGTCGTCGGGATGCGTCAGTCGATGATGATGTGGCGTCAATCGATGATGTCGAAGCCGGTGTAGCGGCGCAGGCACTCTGGAACGACGATACCGTTGGGCGTCTGGTTGTTTTCGAGCAGAGCGGCCATAATGCGCGGCAGAGCCAGTGCCGAGCCGTTGAGGGTGTGGCACAGGTGTATCTTCTTGTCTGCATCGCGATAGCGGCATTTCAGACGGTTGGCCTGATATGTCTCGAAGTTGGATACGGACGAAACTTCGAGCCAGCGTTTTTGGGCGGCGCTGAAAACTTCGAAGTCGAAAGTTATGGCGCTGGTGAAGGACATATCGCCGCCGCAGAGGCGTAGGATGTGCCAGGGCAGGCCGAGCTTTTCGAGCAGTCCCTGCACATGGTCTTTCATTTGCTCGAGGGCTGCGTAAGAGTCTTCGGGGCGCTCGATGCGGACGATTTCGACTTTGTCAAATTGGTGCAGACGGTTGAGGCCGCGTACATCCTTGCCGTAGCTTCCGGCTTCGCGACGCCAGCAGGCGCTGTAAGCACAGTTCTTGATAGGCAAACGGTCGGCGGGAATGATTACATCGCGATAGAGGTTGGTGACGGGGACTTCGGCAGTGGGGATGAGGTACAGTCCGTCCAGAGGAGCGTAGTACATTTGAGCTTCCTTGTCGGGGAGTTGGCCTGTGCCGTATCCGGAGGCCTCGTTGACGACGAAAGGAGGTTCGACTTCGAGGTATCCGGCTTCGCTTGCGCTGTCAAGGAAGAATTGTATGAGCGCGCGTTGGAGACGAGCGCCTTTGCCCAGATATACGGGAAATCCGGCGCCGGTGATTTTGACTCCGAGGTCAAAGTCGATGATATTGTATTTTTTGGCCAGTTCCCAGTGCGGAAGAGCGTCTTCGGGCAGGTCGGGCATGGGGCCTCCGGTTTTCTCGACAACGTTGTCGGCGGCGCTGGTGCCTTCGGGAACCATTGCGCAGGGGACGTTGGGGACGTTGAGCAGTATGTCGCGTATGCCTTTTTCGGCAGCGGCCAGTGCATCGGAAGTGGCTTTCTGGCTTTCCTTGAGTGCGGCTACTTCGGCCTTCTTGGCTTCGGCGGCAGCGCGGTCTCCGGCTTTCATGAGGGCGCCGATGGCGTCGGCATGTTTTTTGAGTTGGGCGGCGGCATTGTCGTTCTCCAGTTGGAGGCGACGGCGTTCGGCGTCCAATTCGAGGATGCGGTTTATGGGCTCGGTGCCGTCAAAGCCCTTGACAGCAAGACGGCGGATGATGTCTTGCGGGTCTTGTTTGATTTGTTGAAGTGTAAGCATTGTTGTGTCTTATATGCTATTTGTTTTTTGACAATCGTATTATTTGGCCAGGAGTTCGCGCACTTTGGCTGATATTGCGCGTCCATCGGCGCGTCCGGCCAGTTGCTTTGTGGCTACGCCCATCACCTTGCCCATGTCTGCGGGTGAAGTGGCGCCTACCTTTGCAATGATTTCGGTGAGTGCGGCGGTGAGTTCCTCGTCCGAGAGAGCCTTGGGCAGGTATTCTTCGATGACGGCCAGTTCGGCCAATTCGTTGTCGGCGAGGTCTTTGCGACCTGCATCGGCGTATATTTTGGCGCTTTCGCGGCGCTGCTTGGCCAGTTTGATTATGATTTTGAGGGCGTTGTCGTCCGTCAGTTCGCCTCCGGCGCCGGGGGCAGTCTTGGCTTCAAGGAATTCTTTTTTGATGCCGCGCAGGGCTTCGAGGCGTACTTTTTCGCGAGCCTTCATCGCGGTTTTGATGTCTTCGCTTATGGTGTCAAAGAGATTCATCGTTGTATCGGTTAGATGTATGTAATATGTTCTGATTGTGAATTTTAATAATCGTCGGCGACTGCTACTTCTTCGACGGACGGCGCTTCTACCGAGTCCGCATCGGCGGACAGATAGTAGTCGCTATTGTCGTTGGCGGGTGCACGCAGGGCGCTGCCCATCACGGTGTTGTAGTCAAGTTGGCCGAAACTGTAAACTATGCGCAGGCAGTAAGTGGACGGGACGATGTACACATAGTTGCCGGCGCTGTTGCGCAATTCGTGACTATGGCCTCCGGCGCGCTCCCAGCCCTTGTCCATAAGGGCGTCAATCAAGGCGTAGGCCGTGGCGGTGCGGCTGTCTGTATTCACGGGGGTCTCTATGGCCAATAGGGACACGGGAGCCTCCCTGTAGAAGTAGCGTTGTGAGATGGTCCATCCGTCGCTGTCGAAAGTCCAGTCGGCCGGGGATGTGGCGAAGGTGGCGTACAGTACGCCGAGGTCATCGCTTATAGCCTTGGATACGCGGTAGCTGCCACTGTCGATGTAGGTGAAGGCTTCTTCGGCGCTTATGCCCATATCGGGAAGCAATGTCGAGGCTGTCTCGCCGTTGCTGACCGATGGTACGCCTTCGGCGCCGCCGAACGATGCGCCGTTGCCGATGATGTCGGCCAGGGCTGCCACTTGTTTCTTGTTGTAGATTTTCTGCGAGGAGACGGAGATGAATTGTTCGTCGTTGATTTGGTTGATTTCTAATTTCTTATTAACGAGCTCGCCGTTTCGGTCGTAGATTGTGTATGGCTTTTCGTCGCCACCGAAAATGTAGCCGTAAAGCCATAGTATCTCGTTGGAATACTCAAGCCTATTGTCGCCTACGTCCTCGCCGTTGGCGTCCACCACGCGGCATTTGCTGTCGGATCGTTTACGCACGAGGAAGCGTGTGCCGTCAAGCCCGAGGGGGGTAATGCTTTCGTATCCTTTGAGAATCTTTTCGCCGTCTTCTTTGGCTTCGAGCAATATCCATCCGCCCGAGTTGCGAGCCAGGACGCGGTCGCCGATACGTGCGATTGCAATCGTACCGCGGGACAGCTTCATCACCGTTTCGCCCTTATGGTCTACAAAATGGCCTCTGTCATCCTTGTTTACAGCCAGCCAGCCGTTTAGGAATAGGCTCATAGCTGTGTCTTCGCCTTCGCGGAGTGAGAATACTTTTTCGCCGTCGGTGTCGATGCAGGAGATACGGCCGTTGTCGTTGCGTACCAGAGCAAGACCCTCCGAGAAAGGCAGCGCCGTGTCCCATTTGGCTTTGATGGCGATGTCGCCTGAGGCGTTGATGTATCCCATCTTTTCGTCGGTATCGTGGTATGGCAGAATGTCAACGGATCCGAGCGGTACGGGCACGTAGACTACGGCGATGTCGTCAGAGAGCTGCTTGATTACCTCGCCGTTGGTATTCACAAGCAGGATGCCTGTTCCGGGACGTACGCCGAAGGCGTGTCCGGCGGCGAAATTAGTGAGCTGTAGGAACGGCTCGTCATTGAGAGCTTTCTTGGGGTCGGAGATGCTGTGTACGTATAGGCCGTCTTCCTCTTTGACTACGAAAGTGCCGTTGTATACGTAGCTCGGGCTGTTGTCAAAGGCGTTTTTGGCGATGATTTCACCGCTAAAGTCCACAAGACTCCAGGCGTCTTCATCGTCCAATTGCACGGAGAAGGCTTCGGGCTGTACCGGAGTGCCGTTGTTGCAGGATGCCAGTGTCGCGGCCGTCATAAGAGCCATGATAGCGCACAATGCCGAAAAAAGGTTCGTCTTCATAAGGTTTTAAGTCAATGATGCGAAGCCGGCAGTGATGCTCAGGGCCGTGCTCCGCGCGAGGTGTGTATAATATTGTGCAAAAATAACACTCTTATTCCGATTTGTCGCTATGATTTGCCGAAAAAAACGACCTGTAGAGTCAAGTGGCAAGTGCAAAATTAATGAATCATTTTGTAGAACTCAATT
>UQGP01000034.1 GCA_900540625.1 uncultured Porphyromonadaceae bacterium
ATGACTCTGACAAATAATTAGTTGACTATTTTCTGAATTTCCCTACTTAGAAATGCGATCCACAACGAGGACAACGAATTTCTTCCTTACGAAATTGGTGCTTTATATGGATTGTATTACCTTTGTATTCACAACCGCAATAATCCATGCCACGCATATTGAAAGCATAATGGAGGAGGCTTGTATTCATCTTAGAGTTGATTTGTGGTTATTTCAACCTCTAAGTTAATACATTTCTCCTCTTTTTCTATGTCCTTGTCAAATTTTCATCACGCCATTTTGCGGATGACCCTTAAAGTTTCATGAAACTATATGCCGATATTTCTTTTTGAACTCAAATTAACTTGAAAAACCAAACAGAATATATGGTGTATGGAGACAATATTCTTATTTCATATTATTCCAATACCATTCAATTGAAGACTATGGAGCCGACGATAATCCCATTCTTGACCTATAAGTCTCGTTTCCCATGTCCAAGTGTACAGAACCTCTAATAACAACTTAGGCTGTAATTCTCCGATTTTGCAGGGAATTACAGCCTAAGGTGCACTTATTAGAGTCCTTTTACTCAATTGCTGCCTGGGCGGCTGCTACGCGAGCGATGGGCACGCGATAGGGCGAGCAGCTTACGTAGTTCATGCCCAGATGTGCGCAGAACTTGACAGACGAGGGTTCGCCGCCGTGTTCGCCGCAGATGCCGACTTTCAGTTCGGGTTTGACGCTGCGGCCTTTGCGAACGCCCATTTCGACGAGTTGGCCTACGCCGACTTGGTCGAGGACTTCGAAGGGATCGGTCTTGATGATGCCGTGTTCCTTGTAGAATTTGAGGAACTTGGGAGCATCGTCACGCGAGAAGCCGAAGGTCATCTGGGTGAGGTCGTTGGTGCCGAAGGAGAAGAAGTCGGCTACGGTGGCAATCTCGTTGGCGGTGAGCGCTGCACGAGGTACTTCGATCATGGTGCCTACGAGGTAGGGCAGGCTTTGGCCTTGCTCTTCGAAGACCTTGGCGGCGGTGGCGTTGATGACGTCTGCCTGGTTTTGGATTTCTTTGAGCGATCCTACCAAAGGTATCATAATCTCGGGGTGTACATCGATGCCGCGAGCGCGTACGGCGAGGGCTGCCTCGATGATGGCGCGTGTCTGCATCTCGGTGATTTCGGGGTAGGTGATACCAAGACGGCAACCGCGGTGTCCGAGCATGGGGTTGAATTCTTCGAGCGAATCAACTTTGGCTTTGACTTCTTCGAGGGTGATGCCCATTTCGTCGGCCAGTTCTTTCTGGGTGACGGTCTGGTGGGGTACGAACTCGTGCAACGGGGGGTCGAGCAGGCGGATGGTTACGCCAAAGCCGTCCATGGCTTCGAAGATGCCTTCGAAGTCGCCGCGCTGCATGGGCAGGAGCTTGGCCAGGGCCATGCGACGGCCTTCTTCGTCGGAGGCGAGAATCATTTCGCGTACGGCCTTGATGCGGTCGCCTTCGAAGAACATGTGCTCGGTGCGGCACAGGCCGATGCCTTGGGCTCCGAAGCTGCGAGCCTGGCGGGCGTCGCGGGGCGTGTCGGCGTTGGTGCGTACGAGGGTCTTGGTGTATTTGGCTGCGAGGTTCATAATGGCGCCGAAGTCGCCGCCCAGTTCGGGATCGGCAGTGGGCACGGGGCCGTCGTATACTTCGCCGGTGGAGCCGTTGAGCGAAATCCAGTCACCTTCGTTGTACTTGATACCGCCCATTTCGACGGTCTTGGCGTGGTAGTCTACGTGTATTTCGCCTGCGCCTGAGACGCAGCATTTGCCCATACCGCGAGCCACTACGGCAGCGTGCGATGTCATACCGCCGCGCATTGTCAGGATGCCTTGTGCTACGGCCATGCCGCGAAGGTCTTCGGGCGAGGTCTCGATGCGTACCAGCACGACTTTCTTTTTCTTTTCGGCCCAGGCCTCGGCGTCTTCGGCGGAGAATACGATTTGTCCGGCGGCGGCACCGGGGGATGCGGGCAGGCCCTTGGCTACGACCTTGGCGCGTTTGAGCGCGCTCTTGTCGAATACGGGGTGCAGGAGCTCGTCAAGTTTCTGGGGCTCCATACGCAGCAGAGTTGTCATTTCGTCGATTTTGCCGGCACGCAGCAGGTCCATGGCTATCTTGACCATGGCTGCGCCTGTACGTTTGCCGTTGCGGGTCTGGAGCATCCAGAGTTTGCCGTCCTGGATGGTGAATTCCATATCCTGCATATCTTTGTAGTATTCTTCGAGACGGCCGGCGATGGCGATGAGCTCGGCGGCGCACTCGGGCATGGATTCCTCGAGCGAGGGATACTTGGAGGCGCGCTCTTCTTCGCTGATGCCCTGAAGGGCGGCCCAGCGACGGCTGCCTTCGGTGGTGATTTGCTGCGGCGTGCGGATGCCGGCAACAACGTCCTCACCCTGAGCGTTGATCAGGTATTCGCCGTTGAAGATGTTTTCGCCGGTGGCGGCGTCGCGGCTGAAGGCCACGCCGGTGGCGCTATTGTTGCCCATATTGCCATAGACCATAGCCTGTACGTTGACGGCTGTGCCCCATTCTTCGGGGATCTGGTTCATACGGCGGTAGATGATGGCACGCTCGTTCATCCATGAATCGAATACGGCGCAGATGCCACCCCAGAGCTGTTCCCATGCGTCATCGGGGAAGTCCTTGCCGGTGTAGTCTTTGACTGCGGCTTTGAACAGCTTGACGAGGCTTTTGAGGTCTTCGACGCCGAGTTCGGTGTCGAGCTTGATGCCTTTCTGTGCCTTGACTTTGTCCATGATTTCCTCGAAGGGGTCGATGTCGGCTTTGCTCTTGGGTTTCATGCCAAGAACCACATCGCCGTACATCTGAACAAAGCGACGGTAGCTGTCCCATGCGAAGCGGGGGTTGCCGCTCTTTTCGGCCAGAGATGCTACGGTGGCATCGTTCATGCCGAGGTTGAGCACGGTGTCCATCATGCCGGGCATGGAGGCGCGTGCTCCCGAACGTACCGAAACAAGCAGGGGGTTGGTGGGGTCGTTAAATTTCTTGCCGGTGAGGGCTTCGACGTGCGCTATGGCTTTCTCAACATCTTTCTGTATGAGTGCGACCACTTCGTCGCGGCCATGTTGTGTGTACTCGTTGCAGACTTCGGTAGTGATGGTGAAGCCGGGGGGCACGGGCATGCCCAAGAGGTTCATCTCGGCGAGGTTGGCGCCTTTGCCGCCGAGGAGATTGCGCATCTCGGCATTGCCTTCGGCTTTACCGTCACCGAATGTATAAACTCTTTTCATTGGTTGATAGGTAATATGTTAGGTGAAACTTATAGATTTATTCTCTGTCTTTGGCGGCTCGCCGCACATGCGTTGTCTTGTCGCTGCTACGCGCGATGCCGTTTTGCAAAGGTAGTGGTTTCTGCCTTAATGTGCAATAGGTACGCGCTCTTTTGACCTGATTTTCTTTTTTTTCGCCGATGGTTTCGCCGAAGGAATATGTTTGTTTGACCGACTGAATCTATTTTCGGTATGCTTCGGTTTGGTCGTTTGTTTTTCGATGGGCTTGTCGGCCTCCTTAAATGTATAATTGTGCCGGCGTAGGTAGTATCCTCGTTTTTGTAATTATTTATATGCCTTGAAAACAAAAAAAATAAAAAAAATAGGCACAGAGGTTGGCATCGGTTGTGTGGTTTTCGCGGAAGCAGTGTAATATGATATAAAGTAAATGCTTGGTTGTAAGGATGGTGTTGTAATATAAAACAAATGCGGTTTTATTATTCCGGAAATGTTACATAATCATGAAAATGTATTTCTAATAAACTTGGGTAACACTATGATGCGTCTATTTGTCATGTTGTAAAAATTTGCTAACTTTGACAGTGAGTGAAAAACAGTGAGTGACAATTTGGATGGCAGCAATAATGGCTATTTTTATAATGGCACATACAACTCGGCGAATCCGCATTCATTAGATGTTCCTGATGCAAAGAAAGGAACTTACAACTTCACCGAAGTATTGAGTTATATAACAGTTTCACGATAATCACTAAAAACTGAATGATATGAAAAAGATTCTATGGATGTTTATGGCTGTGTTTATGACGACCATAGCCGGGTGCTCGTCAGACAATGACGGCCCGAAGGAAGATCCTCAGGATAAGACGCCGGGAACTCCGAATGTTCCGATGTCTTTGACGGCAGAACAGGTTGCTGTCAATAGCAATGAAGTGGATATGGCTTTTGCGATATTCGAGGATATATATGACAATACACCAAAGCGTGACAACGTGCTGTTCTCTCCGCTAAGCAAAGACATCTGTATGGGGATGATTGCGAATGCCGTGACCCCCGAAGACCGTAAAGATATGCTTGACAAATACGGTTTTTCGTCTGTCGAAGCTCTGAACGAGTACAGCCGTGACCGTATGCAGTATCTTTCGTATAATCACAGCAAGGCCAAGGTTACGTTTGCCAATTCTGTCTGGGCCAATTCGCTGACAATGACATCGGCGAGCGATTATGCGTCCGTATCGAACGTCTTGGATAAGTACTATGGGGCTGAAAGTCGTATTCTTGACTTCGGCAAAAACGATTTGTTGTCGCTGATTAACGGCTGGTGTTCGGACAAGACAAACGGGCTTATACCCGAGTTCCTGAAAGAAAAACCATCTAATCAAACGCAAAGTATGATAATCAACACGTTGTATTTTGACTGCGCATGGAAACAACCGTTCCCAAAATCGAAGAGTGATAAGTTGTATGACTTTTACGATGAATACGGGCAGAGGCGATGCGGCGTACACATGATGTCAAATACTATTGATATTGATTATGTACAATCGGATATCTGCTCGGCAATCAGAATCCCGTATGCCGACTGCAACTATTCGGCAATCTTTGCCATTCCGCGCAGTGGAAACGGCATCAGAAATACGACCAAAGAGATTTTGCCGTCATTGAAACAAATGCTTGTATCGAAAGCTTTTGATAGCGGTGAGGAAGCCTCAATGATGGTGTGTCTGCCCAGGATGACAATAGAATCGTCCGAGAGAATTGACCGATACATTTGCAATAACGGGATAGATCTCAATAACAAAAAACTGCTCGGTTTTGACCAAAGCAACCCTATCGGGATACAGCAGGCAACATTCCTGTCGTTATACGAAGAAGGGACAAGGGTTGCCGCAACAACTTCGAGCGACAGCGCAACTGCCCCAAGCTCGCTTAGCTTTGATCAACCGTTTGTCATGATAATTCAGGACAACAATACCGGCAGCATTGTGCTGATGGCAGTTGTGCGTATGCCCAAAGAATGACTATGTAGACAATAAAACCCTATAATGCGATAAGGGCGGCGTGCCGGTACGGGTACACCGCCCTTATCATATTGTAGGTGTGTCCGGGAACGGGAAGTGCCGAGTGCGGATATTTTTTTGCGGCAAAGCATTTTGTCATAGAGAAAAACTTATTAACTTTGCAAACGAAAAGATGCTGTACAACATCGTTATACAGCATAAAACGGCAGGCAGCATGTCCGCCGGGCTCAAAAAAAAACGCAAAAACATTTAGGCATTCGATGATAAAGGCGGCAATCGAAAGAGTTATCAACGACGACCTCTCGGCGATATGGACGCTCCTCGACAACGATGAGCGGCGACTTATTGTGGACAATTTCGAGATACATCATCTGAAAAAAAACCAGATAATATATTCCCAAGGCGATCGCGCCGAGCATCTGTGGTGCTTGCTTAAAGGCAAGGTGAAGATGTATAAAGACGGCATCGGCGGGCGTCAGCAGATACTGCGCCTTTTCCGTCCGGTACAGTACTTCGGTTATCGTGCGGCTTTTGCCGACGAAGTTCATGGCTCGAGCACTTGCGCCTTCGAGCCGTCAATACTTGGAACACTGCCCATAGACATTGTCCGGCGTCTTATCGATGGCAATATACGCGTAGCTTGGTTCTTTATCAAAGAGTTGTCCACCAATCTTGGCGGTAGCGATACCCGTATTGTCAATCTCACACAAAAGCATATACGCGGACGCTTGGCCGAGGCCTTGTGCGTACTATGCGAGAATTACGGGTACGAGGAGGACAACGCCACTCTCAAAATATATCTCTCACGTGAAGACTTGGCTAATCTTTCCAATATGACCACATCCAATGCCATACGTACGCTTGCCGCTTTCGTGAGCGAGCATATTCTTGTGGTGGACGGACGCCGCATTAAGATTGTCAACGAAGATGCCCTACGCAAAATCAGCAAGTTCGGCTGATTCGGGGCCGACGTCAGAGGAGCGCTCGAGGTATTTCGAGAACTCCTTCCGTCGGTTTATATTCTGTCGGTTTATATTTCATCGGTATATTTGCATAGGGACTACCGCCACCGGAATGTCCGGACAATATCTTTGAGCGTATTCAAAGAGTAGGGTATGCCTTCGCCCGTTAAAATGATGAAATATGCCACGTGCGAGTTGTTGGGAAAGCAGTATCCAAACATTTTACGTGTACTCCCGTCCTCCAAAGTGATATTACTTCGGATTTCGATGGCGTTGTTCGAGCCTACGGACACCCAGCGTAATTCGGGCTTCGAGAAACCGGAGATGATGGATTCCGGCATATACATACGTAGAGATTTCTCCGTATCTATCCTGTCTTGCTCGGTAAGCCGCGGAGACTGGTCGTGCTCCGGAACTTCGCCGGGTGCAAAATGTTCGATATGAAACATTAATCCTTCTACGAACAGGACGCCGTCCTCATCGGACAACTCCATTTCGAGTGGCACTCGGAATTCGGCATTCTCAACGGACACTTTTTGCCAAGAGAGCGGGGCTTTGAACTCGCCCAAATCATCGACAGACGAATGGCATTGGGCAAAAATGGTTACGAGCAATACCACGACGCCGATGGCAATTCCGATTATGGGACGGTTGCGTTTGGCTTTCGAGCGATATGACTTAGGAATGCGCGTACCGCGCGCCCCGAGGCGTGCGAGGACAAAATCCTCGGCCTCGGAACGTTTGGCGGCGATGTGCTGCGACAGGTCGTCATCAGGTGCCGTGCCCTCGCTAAGCGCTTGGTCGTAGCGGTTCTTCACCAGCATATCGGACAGTACGAGATATGCTTCGGTGACATCGCAGATGCGATTTCGGAAGTCATCGTCCGACTCGTTGTGCCGTGCCTTCTCGTTGATAGCCCGGCGATAGGCCATAGTGATGACTTCGGCATCGTTGCACAGGTCCGAAATCTTCAGCAAGTGATAATAATTGAGCATAATTCGAAGATCCGTAATTTATTTGCGTGTAATATCTAAATCGGAAGGGTCGGTGCCGCGATATGTGGGCGGTAGCTGACTGTCGGACTCGTCCGGCTCTATATTATTGTAGCTGAGGCAGCAGGCCACGATAAAGCCGATGAGCGGAAACAGTACTGCCAGGACGTAATATCCGGCGCCACGGTTTTTTCGCGAAAGCTTGACGCACGCGGCAATGATGAGCGCGATTTGAATCAGTAAAACGATGATTGCAGGTCCTTGTTGCATGATAATGTTTGATTATTTGATAATGTTGTTTCTGTCTTGATATACCGGGAAGGCGTCGAACGTAAATGCCCGATGACGAAAAAAATGATGATATATATCCGCCATATACATATAGTCCTCTATCAGGATGCATATTCGTCGGACGAGTTGCGCATGATGTTACTTCGCTTTTCGGTTAGACGATGCTTCGCGGCCCGCGCAGGTGCCCGTGCGGGACACTATGCACCCCATTGTCTGACGGCGTTGACAATGATATTCCGGCTCGTTTTAAGCGGTAAAAATCACTTTTAACACAATGGATGCCCTAATTTTCAGCGAAATTGCTTAACTTTGCTCGAATTTTTGCTCGCAAGGATAGTCCTTGAACGCATTAGACATCACAGAATAATTATTAAAAATCGATATATTCACCTTAATTGAACTCTATGGCCAAGAACTCCAAGAGTGCCGCAATCGCATGCGCGATTACGCTGATGGCGCTGGCGGGATGTCACAGTGAAGACTTCCCCGGCGGCGATACCACAGGCAAGGGACAACTTGTCCCCGGCGTAGAGCTTAACACCGAAGTGATAGGCTCTAAAGCCTCGGCCCGAGGCGATGGTGACCTCACCATCAACGATCTTTCGCTAACTATAAAAAGTACAGACGGCTCATATTCCAAGACTTGGGCGTCCGTAGCCGATTATGACGGCAGCGAACTTTTCCCCATCGGAGCATACACGGTTAGTGCCGCTTACGGCGACCCGACTGAAGAAGGCTTCGAAAAACCTGCATACTTCGGCTCGGCTTCTGTGACCGTGGTCGAAAACGAGTCCACGCCCGTGTCGCTGACCGCCACACTTGCCAATGCGATGGTTTCGGTAGAATACACCGAGGCTTTCAAGAAATATATGACCTCGTGGGGCGCTGAAGTACATGCCGAAGGCGGCGATTACCTCTACATCGGCTCGGAGGAGACGCGCCCTTTGTACATCCGTACGGGTGACGCAACTCTTTCCGTCGAATTTGTCAAGCCCGGAAAAACCGATAAGGTCAAATTGCAAGTGCTCAGCTTCAAAGCACAAGCACGCCACCACTATCACGCCACCATTGACGTCAATAACGGAGGGGTGGGCGAAGCCGTGCTCAACATAACCTTTGACGATACCGTTTCTGAGGAAACCGTGGATATCGAACTGAGCGATGACCTGCTCAACGCTCCCGCTCCCACCGTTACGGCTGCCGCTGCATCGGTGCCCGACAGCGGAACGACTATGAACCACGTTGAAGGAACACCGTGGAGCACCCCGCTGAAACTCAATATCGTAGCACGTGCCGGCCTGAGCCGCGTCACCCTCACCACACAGAGCAAGTCGCTCGTAACAAGCCAGGGATGGCCCGCCGAAATCAACCTCGCCGCCGCTGACGAAGCCATGCAACAGCGCATGAAAGCCCTCGGATTTCAAAGCGTAGGCTTGTTTCGCAATCCCGATAAGATGGCCATCATAGACCTTACCGGCGTCATTCCTTATATTAAAGAGGTGTCCACGGACAACACCACCACCTTCGCCGTCAAAGTCGTTGACAAATACGGCAAGGCCAGCGAGGTATACACCTGGACCATAGACCTCGAGCCGCAGGTGGTTACCATCTCCGAGCCCTCGACATTATATATAGGACAGGACAAACTCGACCTGACTCTGACATATAACGGCGCTAATCCCCAAGAAAACGTCAAATTCCAGTACTTCAACGACCGTGGCACGTGGAGCGACCTCACCGCGACATCCGTCGTTGCCAAGACACGCGCCCGTTCTTCCGAAAAGAATTACGCAGTGACGCTGAAAGTACCCGCAGACAACAATGACCTGCAGATACGTGCCGTGAGCGGTACCAAGGTCAGCTCCACCCTCACCGTAAAACGCGCCGTACCCGCAGTGGAAGCATCAGCCGCCGATAAGGACGTTTGGGCCACCAAAGCATACGTCAAGGTAGTCAGCAAGGACGTCAATGCCTCGGCACTTGCTCCGCTTGTCAAGGTGTACGTCAGCACTGACGGCTCGATATATACCGCCGCAACCGCTTCGGTATCCAAAGACGATGTACTTCTGGTCAAGGGCCTCAAAGCCGGAACGGCATATAAACTCCGTCTGAGCGCCGTGGCCGACCCGGACAAGGCATCCCCGGACATCGAATTCACCACCGAGAACGCAACGGCATTGCCTAACGGCGATTTCGAGACGCTCACCGCCAATGTAACAGCAAAAGACATGCTCCAAGGCGGACAATGGTCAATCTCGGCAGGCGTATATTACGACAACAAGTTGAGCTATACCATCAGTGAACCAAGCGGGTGGGCCACGGTCAATGCCAAGACAGCAAGCACAAGCCACAAGACACAGAACAGTTTCTTCGTTGTGCCCTCCACTTTCAATAGCACACTGACATGGCTCTCCACCGTGCCCAATATCAAGGTCTTGGGTACAGGCGGCGGCACCGAGACTCCCGACTCGTACAAAGGTTTTACGGCACAGCATGGCGAAAACGCTATGGTATTGCGCAATGTCGCTTGGGATGCCAACGGTACTCGTCCCGACAAATGGAAGAAAGAGTTTGCCGGATCGGACGAATACTACGGACACAATGTCCCCGAAGTGTCGCAGCGCAGCGCAGGCAAGCTCTTCCTTGGCACATACACCTACAACAACGGCTCCGAAACCTACAATCAAGGAGTGGCCTTTGCTTCGCGTCCTACATCCCTCAAAGGGTATTACACTTACACCAACGACCCCGGTGATACAGCCGAAAAAGGCAAGGTTACGGTACAGGTACTTTCCGGCGAGACGATTATCGGTAGCGGCAGCGTGACACTCGGCGCCGTGGCCAAATACACCGCTTTTAATGTCCCGGTGACCTACCAGGCCAATGCAGGCAAGGCTACATCCATCCGCGTGATGATAACCTCGAGCACACATGCTTCGGACAATCAGGCCGCCGAGACAGCCGCCATCAAAGTCTCCACCTTCAATTCGCGCTACGAGAGCGCAATGCATGGTGCGACACTCTGCGTAGACAACCTCTCACTGGCGTACTAAAATAGCCCTCTAACACATTCAAACGCAAGACAACAATGAAAAGCAAAATATTGTCCCTGCTGACGATAGCAGTATTTGGCCTGGGTATGACCGCGTGTCACGACGAAGTCAAGCCTACGCCCTCCGACCAAAAAGGCCAGGTCAGCATGCGCTCTATGGGCGTAGACATCGACAACGCCGAGAAGGTCATCAACACCAGTGCCCGAGCAACGGTGGACCTCTCCGACTTTATAATAAAGATTTACGACAGCAAAAACGCCTTAGTGAACACCTGGAAATACGCCGAGATGCCCGAGCTGTTCTCGTTGCCCGTAGGCTCGTACCGCGTAGATATCTACAGCCACGAAGTACAGAAGGCCGAATGGGAGCATCCATACTTTACCGGCTCTAAGGATTTCACTATCACTGACGGTAATATCACCGAAATAGGTATTGTCACCTGCAAGCTTTCCAACATCAAGGTAACCATCAAATTTGACTCGTCGCTGCTCAAGTATCTGACCGACGATGCCAAAGTTACCGTCATTGCCAATGACGAAGGTTCATTGGTATTCACGCCCAAGGAAACCCGTTCGGGATACTTCGAGGCTCTGAAAGGAAGCAGCACGCTCGTTGCCGAATTTGCCGGCACCGTTAACGGCAAGTACAAGACTATGCGTCACGTCATTACCGACGTCGAGGCAGGCCAGCACCGTATCATCACCTTCACGGTCAAGACCGGCAAGCCTGATAAGCCCGATGAAGACGGACAAATCGTCATTGACAGCGGTATATATCTCGATGTGGAAGTCGTAGACGAAAATCTTACCGGGAATATCACCATAGGAGAAGACAATATTCCGGACGATGACCGTCCCGGTGGCGAAGACGGCGGAGAAGATCCCAATCCTCCGACACCTCCCACCCCCGGCGAGGATACGGATGCCATTAAGGTCTCCAGCGAAACCCTGAGCTTTGATAAGGTCAACGACGTAGCCACTACGACAACCGGCATCGTCCTCATCGAGGCCAAGAACGGCATACAACACTTTATAGTCAAGATAGCCTCCGACAACGAAAACTTTGTCAATTCGGTCAAGGACTTAATGCCCATCGAATTTGACCTCGCATATCCCGGCGACAACGCCGAGGCTTTCGAGTCACTGGGCTTCCCAACGGGAGACAAGGTTATCAATGCCACCAATCTTACTTTTGACATCAGCCAGTTCATACCGCTGCTGTCGGCATTCCCGGGCAACCATACCTTCACGCTCAATCTTACCGACAACAAGTCTGTCAATAAGATTGTCTCCCTGAAATTCATTGCCAAATAACAACTGTCCCAAATACACACCGTCATGAAAAAGAATATTACAATGCTTGGCGCCGTGCTCGTACTTGCGACAACACTCACGGCATGCCATGATGAATTAGGCAACCTTGAAGGTCAAGGCACCGTCTATCTGACCACTAAAATAAATTCGGACGTCAAGGTGCAGTCCCGTGGCGACGTTTCCGATTACGCAGATAACTGTCTGATATACATCTCCAACAAGAAAGGACTTGTACGCCGATACAAAGGCATAAGCGAAGTGCCGTCCGACGGCATACAACTGGTAAGTGACCACTATATCGCCGAAGGCTGGGCCGGAGACAGCGTCTCGGCGTCTTTCGAACACAAGTGGTTCAAGGGTCGTACCGAGTTCGAAGTCACCAATGGCGCAACCACCAAGGTCGACCTTACCTGCTCCATAGCCAATGTCCTCGCTTCGGTCAACTACGCTGCCGAAGTCGGCGAAATACTTACCGACTACAAGATGACTGTAGGCCACAGCAAAGGCACCCTCGACTTCGAGGCAGGCGAAAAACGTGCCGGCTACTTTATGATGCCCTCCAAGGACAAAGACCTCAAATGGACTTTCACCGGCAAATTGGCCAACGGCGACACCTATACACGCGAAGGTGTCATCAAAGACGCCAAGCCAGCAACGCAATATGTCCTCAATGTCAAGTACACCGGCCATGACGATCCCATCGGCGGCGGATACTTCGTCATCGAAATTGACGAACATGCCGTCGAAGTCAATGATGTGGTGGTCATCACCCTTGCGCCCGAAATCGAAGGCTACGACTTTGATATCTCCCAACCCGTGGCCGGCGAACCGGGCAACGTGAAACGCACCTCGCTGTACATCACCGCTGCCGGAGCGCTTACAGGTCTTCAGTTGTCTTCGCCCATTATCGGCGGCATCAACGGCGTAGGCGGTAGCGATGTCGACCTCTTCAAAATGAGCGATGCTATCAAGCAGGCCCTCAATGCCGGAGGTATCAACTACAACTACAACTATGATGCGGACGAAGATGTCTCGTGGATAAAAATCAATTTTGAGACCTCGCTACTCAACACCCTCAAAGAAGGCGAATACGCGGTCAATATCACCGCTACCGACGCCAACGGCGAGACAAGCACCGGTACTCTCAAATTCAACATCACGAGCGCTCCCGTAGCTGCCGCAGCCACCGTAGCTGCCGAGATTTGGCCCACAACAGCCACCATTTACGGTAATATCCTCAAGGACGGTGCTACAACGCCCACCCTCGTATATCGCGCCAAGGGCGCTGCTGCATGGACTACTGCAGCTACCACAACTTCCGGCACCAAGCTCACCGCAGCTCTTTCGGGCCTGACACCCGGCACCACTTACGAGTATGCAGCGCAGAGCGGCGACTACACTTCGGCAATCCTGACATTCACCACCGAGGCAGCCCAGCAGCTTGTCAACGGCGGATTCGAAGGATGGACCACTTCCAAGGCTCCGTATTTGATGTATGCCGAAGGTCAGGAAATGTGGTGGGATAGCGGTAACCACGGCTCGGCTACCATGAGTAAGAATATCACCACTCCCGACAGTGATGTCAAGGTCGAAGGCAATTACAGCGCCAAACTTGCATCGCAATTTGTCGGCGTCGGCGCCATAGGCAAATTTGCAGCCGGTAATGCCTTCGTTGGCAAGTATATCGCCACCGAAGGTACGGACGGTGTCCTCGGCTGGGGTCGCAGCTTCGGCTCGCGTCCTAAGGCTCTCAAGGGCTACATCAAGTATGCTCCCGGAACCATCCAGTACATCGGCGATGGCGCTCCGTCGTCCATAGCCAAGGGCGATCCCGACACCGGTATCATATACATTGCACTGCTCACCAACCACACCGAGACATATTCGTCCAAGAACGGTTCGGGTACATACCCCGTAATCGTCAAGACCAAGAAGAGCGAACGCCAGCTCTTTGACAAGAACGCCTCGAATGTCATCGCTTACGGCGAGAAGATTTTCACCGAGGCCACAGCCGGCAACGGAATGGTGGAATTCGAAATACCTCTGACTTACTTCAAATCGGATGTCAAGGTTTCGAACATCATGATTGTATGCTCGGCCAGCCGTTACGGCGACTTCTTCACCGGCGGTGTTTCGACAATGTGGATTGACAATTTCCAGCTTGTGTATTAATCCTATCTTAACATAACCTGCAACGGGGGACGGCATCGCAATTGTGCCGTCCCCCATTTGTTAGATGGACTTCGAGTGCGTCGAAGACACGGAAAACATCGAGAGCCCGGAATTCTCAGGCGATTCTGAGGATTCCGGGCTCTCGATGTCTGATGACTTTACGGTGTCTTAGGCCGCGCGGAATTGGGTGGGTGTCTTGCCGGTAAGGCGCTTGAAGAAGCGTACAAAATGCTGCGGATACTCAAATCCGAGGCGCTCGCTGATCTGCGATACCGTAAGCGACAAGTCGTTGAGCAATTCCTTGGCATGAGCCAGCAGATGCTCGGCTATGAATGTCTGAGCGGTGATGCCGGTCTCGGCTTTCACCAATTCGCCGAAGTATCCGGGCGAGAGGCAGCATTTGTCTGCGAACATTGCCACGGTGGGTATGCCGCCGGTTTCCGCTTCATTGGCGATGTACTCGTTGAGCATATCTTCGAAACGGCGTACCGTGCTGTGATTGATTTCTTCGCGCGTGATGAATTGGCGCTCGTAGAAGCGTAAGCAGTAGTTCAACAGCACCTCTATATTGGACACGATGAGTCGCCGCGAATGGCGGTCGATGGCGTGGTGCATCTCTTGCCGAATGATGGCCAGTACCGAACGGACTATCTCGACTTCGCCGGCTGACAGGTGCAGCGCCTCATTGCTGTTGTACGAAAAGAACCCGTATTTGGACATCTCGCGTCCCAGCGAGGTCCGTGCCAAAAAATCTGGATGGAAAACGATGGCCGTCCACTTGGGCGTAGACACGCCCGGCGCCGGCTCGACAGACACCACTTGCCCCGGGGCAAAAGAGGTGATGGTCATTTCGTCGAAATCGTACTTGGTGCGCCCGTACGTGATTTGGCAGCCCTTGTTTTCCTTGAGAAACAGGGCATATAGGCCGTAGTGGTACGTGGCGGCCTGAATGGCATGGGGACGGTCGTAGCGCACTACCGACACCAACGGGTGCAACGTCTCAAAGCCGTAATACTCGTTAAAATGCTCGACTGTGTCGAAGTAAATATCTTTCTTTTTCATCTGTGTCCGGATTTGTTCGGTGCAAATTTAGTCTGAACTTTTGGCGCGTTTCATACCTTTTTTGATTGGATAATGCCCACAATTACGGAATTGTGGGCTGCATGTCGCGTTGTGGCGGGATGTCGCGTATGACTTTGCCTGAAGCGGTGCGGCGCAAGTGCGTCTCGGCGTAGATGTATCGCGGCCGTTGCCGACGGTCTTCGATGTGCGTCAACGCGTCGCGGATCGTCGGAACAAGGTCGGCAGTGCCTTCGACGACGATGGCGACAGCCGAACCCCATTGCGCATCGGGTACGCCTACAATATAAAATGTCAGGTCATCGGGCAGCAGCGGCGCCAGCGTGCGTTCCAATACCTCGGGGCATATCTTCAACCCCGCCGAATTGATGATATTGTCGGCACGCCCTTGCCATCGGAATTCGATGGGCGAGACTATAGATACAATGTCATTGGTGACTACGCGTCGTATGCTCAGATGCGGAATGTCGGCAGTCAGACACCCTCGATGGTCTGTAGCAAAGCGCGTATCCCCGGCGATGGCGTGGAATGTGGCGCTGTCGTCTGCAATGTCGGCCAGGGCTATATGGCTGCACGTCTCGGTCATTCCGTAGGTGATGTAGCCGTGTATCCCGGCATGCACAAGCGCGTGTCTTCGGGCTTCGGACAACGGGGCACCGCCTACGATGACACTCCGTATGCGCTGCCCGGCATCGGGTATTGCGACCAATGCCTCAACTTGCGACGGTACTATCGCCAATAGGTCGATATGTCCGGCTTCGCCGAAGAAATCCGGGGTATTTGAAGGCGTCGGCGTCACTATGCGGCATCCGGCTTCGTGGGCGCGTACTGCCATCATTCGTGCCGCGATGTAGTCGAAAGGCAGCGGCACCGATACCGTCGAGTCTGCCGTAATACCGAAAAATGTATTGGTGACGCGTGCCGATGCACGCATATCATTCTTGGACAGCGCAATGGGCTTGGGCGTACCCGTCGACCCGGAGGTATGGCATAAGACGGTGTCGTTGTCGTCAAGCCATAAGCGCATGAATTCAGAGTAAGTCATAGCGGCATAAATTGGTCGGTCATAGCGATATATATGCGTAGGTCATGGACGGTACCAAAGGTATTGGCCTTCGAGTTGCAATTGCGGCATCTCGATGTTGTTGGTGTATAGCGCTCCCGTACCCAATCCTTGCGGCAAGGACGGCGCGTAAGTGTCCACCCACGCGCCCAAGGCGGCGAGGCCGATGTTGCTTTCTAATGCCGACGTTGCCCACCATCCCATATCCTCGGTTTGGGCCACGCGTATCAGCGTGTCTGCACAGCCCAATCCGCCACACAAGGACGGTTTCAGTATAAGGTATTGCGGCCTTATACGCTGAATCGTGTCTATGGTTCGGTCTATATCGGCCGGGCGCATTATCAGGCTCTCGTCCAGCGCTATAGGTATCGGCGTATGGCGGCACAGATCGGCCAGCTCGGCAACGTATTGCGGTCTAAGCGGCTGCTCGATCGAATGGATGTTCAGCGATGCCAGACGTTGCAGCCGTTTCATGGCCTCTTGGGGCGTAAAGGCGCCGTTGGCATCAAGTCGTATGACGGTGTCCGCTCCAGCGATGTCGCGCAAAGTCCGGAGCATTTTCAGTTCGGCATCGAAATCCAATGCTCCGATTTTCACTTTGATGACTGAGAAGCCGTCTTCGACCTTGCGGCGCATACGTCGGCTCATTGTGTCTATATCACCCATCCACACCAATCCGTTGATTGTCACGGGTCTTTGGCCCTGTGTCCACGGACCTTGAGCCGGCAATGCCGGGGCGCCCTTGCGGCTGCCTTGTCCGAGCCGCAGCGCGGCCGCCCCGCATTCGAAGGCGAAGCGTATCGAGCTTTCGCCCGCGGCAAGGACGCACGGTTCACCTTCCATGTAGTCCCATGTGGCGGCGTCTCGGCATGCACGCTCAAGGCGTGTCTCGTAATCGGGGCTGTCTTCGGCGCTCAGCCCGGCAAAAAGCGGGCTCTCGGCTATGACTTGCCTCTCGGGGTCACGGTCATCGTACATACGCACAAAATAGGTGTCTTTGTACGCCATACGTGCTCGCGAGGTGATGGCTACGAAATTGAAGTTCAGCCTGTGACGGCTCCAGTCGGCGTGAAGCATCGTATCAGCCCGGGAATTGAGGGTATTGGTCGAAATCCGGGTCGCGTTTTTCCAAGAAAGCGTTCTTGCCCTCTTGAGCTTCGTCCATCAGGTAGTACATCAGTGTGGCATCTCCGGCCAGCTCCATCAGTCCGTGCTGTCCGTCCAATTCGGCATTGAGGCTGCGTTTGACCATGCGTATTGCAAAGGGGCTGCGCTTCATGATGGTTTCGCACCACTCGACCACCTCGTCTTCGAGGCGTTCCAGGGGTACGACTTTATTAATCATACCCATTTCGAGCGCTTCTTGGGCCGTGTACTGACGGCACAGAAACCATATTTCACGTGCTTTTTTCTGCCCTACGCAGCGCGCCAGGTACGATGAGCCGAATCCGCCGTCAAAGCTGCCGACTTTCGGTCCGGTTTGGCCGAAACGAGCATTTTCGGAGGCGATAGTCAAGTCGCAGACCACTTGCAGAACGTTGCCGCCGCCTATGGCATATCCGTTGACCATAGCAATGACGGGCTTGGTGAGCGAGCGTATAGCCTTGTGTACATCCAGAACGTTAAGACGCGGAGTGCCGTCGGCATCGCGGTAGCCACCACGGCTTTTGTAATGCTGGTCGCCGCCGCTGCAAAAAGCCTTGTCTCCGGCGCCGGTGAGTACAACCACTCGAATGTCGGAGCGGTCGCGGCAGATG
This sequence comes from uncultured Porphyromonadaceae bacterium, assembly GCA_900540625.1. Lineage (GTDB taxonomy): Bacteria > Bacteroidota > Bacteroidia > Bacteroidales > Muribaculaceae > CAG-873. Next base: position 17,981 of record UQGP01000034.1, read on the forward strand.
CCGAGTGCCTCGAGTATTTGATGGTTGGTCTGCGGCCTGAAAGCGTTGTATACTTCGGGCCTATTGATGGTGATGCGGGCGATGCCGTTGTAGTAGTCAAAAAGGATGTCGCTATATTCCTTTATGGGAGTCCATTGACGTGTCATGCTGAGCGTGTTTATTGACGTATGATAGGTGTTTATATACTATTCTTTTGTAGTTATATACTGTTTTTGTATAGTGTGTACAAGCGTTTAAAGACTTTTACCCCGGTTTCGGGCGGAACGACGACTTCGAGTATACATGGAGAGTCGGTACGTGCAGCCATGGCCTCAAACTCGGATTCCAAAGCGTCAAGGCTGTCGGCGCGGTAGTACCCGAATCCGCGACTGTTGCATACAGCCTCCAGCGGCAGAATAACTCCGCCGGCCAGATATTGCGGCATTGCCGGCAGGTGACGAGTATTGGCGATGGCGCGGAAAATGCCGCCGCCGGAGTTGTTGATTACCACCATTTTGAAGGTTGCCGGGATGTCTTCTACCAATAATGCGCCGAAGTCGTATTGCGCACTCATATCACCGGTAAGCAGCAGTGTGGTATGACGCGAGCCCATAGACGCGCCTATGGCCGTGGAGGTGCTGCCATCGATGCCGTTGACTCCGCGGTTGGCGTCTACGCGCCGCAGGTGTGTGCAGCCGGCTGTCTGGGCATACCGGACCGTTGTCCCGTTAGACAGGTGCAGTCCCCAGTCGTCGGGCATAGACTCGATGATGTGACGTATAGCTGTCAATTCGCACCAGGGTAGGGCGTCGCAGAATATTCTGTTGGCTTCCCGGGCCTTGGCTACGGTCTCGCGCCATAGTGCGGCATAGCCGTTGTCGATGGCATCGGCACTGATTGCCGCAGCCAGTTCGGGTAGTGCCAATTGCGGCGTTGCTTGTATGGACGCTGTTTGGCATAGGAATGTATCCACGGCCGGTCCTTCGGTGCCTATGTGCAGGTGCTGCGTGATTTTGTGTGCGGCGCCGTCGCGCAACCAGTCCTTGGCAAGAGCCGAAGTGATGCCGCCGCCCGAAGTAATCACTATGTCCGGCAATAAGGTGCGCCGTTGTTCGGGTGTCAAGGCGTTAAGCACGGTGTCGATATTGAATCCGCAGTCGCGAATATTGCTTAGAATGTCGGTGGCTACAGCCACGTTTGGCAGTGCGGCTAATTGCGACAGCGCGTTGCGAACCGTATCGCAGGGTGGCATAGGCCCGGCAAGAAACAGTACCCGGGCTTTGCGTAGCGTCTCCGACTCGTGTGGCGCAAGCGAAAAGCCGGAGCATCTGCCCATGGAGCGTATGACGGGTGCATGGTCTTCGTCTGCAATGTCTACCGTTTTGCCGAGCGGTGAGTCTATTTGGATGTTGAGGTGTACGGGCCCTTGGCCGCGTATTTCATCGCCCTTGGCTATGCAAAGTGTTTCGTTGATTACGCGTATGGCTGCGCGAGTCTCTTGGTCGTTGTGCAGCACCGGGATGTCCCGAGAAGCACGTACGACTGCATCCAGGGCTCCGGCTTGGCGTATGGTCTGACCGTCGGCCTGCCCGATCCATTGACGCGGCCTGTCAGCCGAAATCACGATGAGCGGCACTTGGCGGTAAAATGCTTCGGCACATGCCGGCGCCATATTGAGTACGGCGCTGCCCGAAGTGCAAGCCACGGCCGTCGGTCGGCCTTGTTCGACTGCCATGCCGAGGGCGACAAAGGCCGCCACTCGCTCATCTATGACGTGATGCAAGGTCAATTCGGACGCTGCCGCGGCCTGAACCAGTGGCGCATTGCGCGTACCGGGGCATACCACGATGTCGGTGATGCCCCATTGAAACAGCAGGTCCATAAGTGCCCTGCATATATAATGGGCTGTATTGGTCATTGTATTCAATGTCTTGGTATTTGAGCCTTTAAGGCCGCGCTGAAAGCCGGGATACTGCGGCATAATATACAGGTAGCAACTGCATTTCGGGCAGCGTCTGTCATAAAAATACTGCGTATACTCTCCGGCGTCTTCGGCGAGTTGTACTGCAAAGATACGCATATTTCGCGAGAAAATACCTTGTCGGCTGTTTTGCCAATGGATATGTCCGCCAAAATGCTTAACTTTGCAGGTTGAAAGAGCAAAGAAATAAGGAATATACACATCTTTATATGCAGAATATACGCAATATTGCCATCATCGCCCACGTGGACCACGGCAAGACTACCGTCGTGGACAAGATGCTGATGGCCGGACACCTTTTCAGAGACAACCAAAATGCCGGCGAATTGATTCTCGACAGCAACGACCTCGAGCGCGAACGCGGCATAACAATACTCTCCAAAAACGTCTCCATCAATTACAAAGGGACAAAAATCAATATTATAGACACTCCGGGACACGCCGACTTCGGCGGCGAAGTGGAGCGCGTGCTCAATATGGCCGACGGCTGTCTGTTGTTGGTCGATGCCTTCGAAGGCCCGATGCCTCAGACGCGTTTCGTCCTTCAAAAGGCGCTTCAGATAGGACTTAAGCCCATTGTCGTCATAAACAAGGTGGATAAACCCAATTGCCGCCCGGACGAAGTGCAGGAGATGGTCTTCGACCTGATGTTCAATCTCGATGCCACAGAAGACCAGCTTAATTTCCCGACACTTTTCGGCTCGGCCAAGCAAGGATGGATGAGCACTGATTGGCGCAAGCCCACCGACAACATCCTGCCGTTGCTTGATGCCATTATCGAATACATCCCCGCGCCGCAGACGCTTGAGGGTGATGCCCAAATGCTGATTACTTCGCTCGATTTCAGCAACTACGTAGGTCGTATCGCGGTAGGTCGAGTACACCGCGGCACTTTGCGCGAAGGCATGGATATAGCTTTGATGCGCAAGGATGGCAGCATCTCGCGCCAGCGTATCAAGGAGTTGCACACCTTTGAGGGCATGGGCCGCAAGCGTGTCAGCGAGGTCAGCAGCGGCGATATTTGCGCCCTGGTAGGCATCGAAGGTTTCGAAATCGGTGACACCGTGGCCGATATCAACAACCCGGAGGCACTGCCACGCATAGCCATAGACGAACCCACAATGTCTATGACTTTTACCATCAACGACAGCCCCTTCTTCGGCCGCGACGGCAAGTACGTTACATCGCGACACATCGGCGACCGTCTTATGCGCGAGCTTGACCGCAACCTCGCACTGCGCGTGACCAAGGCTCCGCACGAGGACGTTTGGACCGTCTATGGCCGAGGTGTACTGCACTTGTCGGTGCTTATCGAGACTATGCGTCGCGAAGGTTACGAACTGCAAGTGGGTCAACCGCAGGTGATTGTCAAGGAAATAGACGGCCGCAAGTGCGAACCCGTCGAATTGCTGACAATCAACGTCACCGATGAATATGCCTCCAAAATCATAGATATGGTGACCCGTCGTAAGGGCGAGTTGACAAGTATGACTTCCAATGGAGGACGCACCAATCTGGAATTTCAGATACCGTCGCGCGGCATCATAGGACTGCGCAACAATGTGCTTACGGCCAGTGCCGGCGAGGCCATTATGGCTCACCGCTTCTATGAGTATCAGCCGTGGAAGGGCGACATCGAGCGCCGTACCAACGGCTCGCTTATAGCGATGGAAGCCGGTACGGCATACGCGTACGCCATAGACAAATTGCAAGACCGCGGCCGCTTCTTCATTTTTCCCCAGGAAGAAGTGTACGCCGGACAAGTTGTGGGCGAGAATGCCAAGGAAAATGACATTGTCGTCAATGTCACCAAGAGCAAGAAACTCACCAATATGCGCGCATCGGGCGCCGATGACAAGGCTCGTATAGTGCCGCCTGTGGTGTTCAGCCTTGAGGAAGCCCTCGAGTATATCAAGGAAGACGAATATGTCGAAGTGACGCCGCACCATCTGCGTCTGCGCAAAATCATACTTGACGAAACCGAACGCAAGCGCGCCAACAGATAATCGCCTTTAGGGCGCATATCCTAATTGTTTAATATCAAACGTATGCAGCCATTTACCATAAAATTGCGAGGCAAGATTGAGACCGTTGACCATCCTTGGGTGATGGGCATACTCAACGTTACTGACGACTCGTTTTACGGTGGGTCGCGTGCTTTTGATGAAGAAGCGGTGGCGACGCGCGTGCGTACGTTGCTGGACGAAGGTGCCGATGCCATAGATGTCGGCGCATGTTCGACGCGCCCCGGATGTGCATGTGTCACGGCCGAGGAAGAACGTCGCCGCTTGGATATGGGGATGCGCGTGTTGCGGTCTATAGACTCGCATGTACCGGTAAGTGTGGATACCTTCCGCGCCGATATTGCCCGCCATTGCGTCAAAGACCTCGGAGTGGATATAATCAACGACATCTCCGGAGCAGGCGATCCGGAGATGGCACAAACGGTGGCCGAACTCGGCGTCCCCTATGTGCTGATGCACATGCGCGGCACTCCCTCGGATATGCAACGGCGCACCGATTACGGCGAAGACGTGGTCGCCTCGGTACTCACCGAGATGTCACGCAGTTACGAACGCCTTGTATGCGCCGGGGTAGGCGATATTATTATTGACCCCGGATTCGGATTTGCCAAGACGCTTGAACAGAACTACGAGCTTATGCGCCACTTGGAAGCATTTGCCGTATTCGGACGTCCTATTTTTGTAGGCATATCACGCAAAAGTATGATTACTCGCCTTTTGGACATACCTACCGATGCGGCGCTCAACGCCACAACGGCGCTCAATACCATTGCCTTGGAACGGGGCGCCGCGATACTGCGCGTGCACGATGTGCGCGCCGCCAAACAGGCCGTGACCATATACGAAGCTGTCTACGGACGACTTTGACTGTATTCATCTCTACTCACCTCCGCTTTATTTGACTGCTTATGCCGGAATTTGGAATTAAAGACGCAATCGATATACTGATCGTAGCGGTATTGCTGTACTATATTTTCCGGCTTATGAAAGAGTCCGGCACCATAAACATATTCTATGGTGTGATGGCGTTCATAGCCGTATGGGCGGTGGCCAGTGAGGTCTTTGAGTTACGCCTGACCGGGTCGATACTCGACCAATTTGTGTCCATCGGCCTATTGGTGCTGGTCATTATATTCCAAGATCAAATAAAACGTTTTCTTATCGATTTGGGTAGCCATCGACGGTGGCGCTTTCTGCACAGGCTCTTCAACCATCGCGATGATGCCGATGCGGTCAACCTGCGCGCCGAAATTATGCCCATTGTGTATGCATGTATGGCTATGTCCAAGACCAAAACCGGAGCGCTGATTGTTATACAGCAAAATATGTCTTTGGAATCTATCGCCAAAAGCGGAGATATAATAGACGCGGCCATCAATACGCGCCTTATCGAAAATATCTTTTTCAAGAACTCGCCGCTGCATGACGGAGCAATGATTATAGCCAATCACCGCATAGTCGCTGCCGGGTGTATCTTGCCGGTGAGCCACGACAACAGTGTGCCACGTTCGCTTGGCCTGCGTCACCGTTCGGCTCTCGGTATAGCTCAGGAGACGGACGCTATAGCCGTAGTCGTCAGCGAAGAAACGGGCTATATTTCAGTGGCACATCGCGGCGCCTTGCGTGTCAAGTTGTCCACGGCCGATTTGGAGAAAATTCTTTACGAGGGAATGTCGCACGAATAATCACCATCCGACATATATATGGTGGTGTGTCATAATAGCGAATTATTGTAGGAATGCAATCCATTGCGCTCGCAG
>UQGP01000035.1 GCA_900540625.1 uncultured Porphyromonadaceae bacterium
AACCGTCCGGGCGGCATCCGATTATCGGATGCCGCCCGGACCCTTTTTATAATGTGGAATTTTGAATGTCGAATGCTGAAGATAATGTCGAATGTGGAATGTGGAATGTCGAATGTGGAATGGGCTGCGCCGGGGTACTTGATTGGACCGGGACTTTTGGGACTTTAAGGATCTTAGGGCGTTTAAGGACCTTAAGGATTTTAAGGTCGAGTGTGGAATAGATGGGGAATATTGTGGCTTGGAATGGTTTTTGGGGATGGGAGAGGAGGTGATATGGGCGTTTTTTTGAAGAGGACGCTTGTAGTACAAAGATTATCGCTATCTTTGCGAATATTTTGTGTATATAGCAGTATTGCGAATATACTCGGAGTGGTGATAATCCAAGTGATGTAATTTGCACGAAGTGATGATAATCCAAGTAAAGGCCACTCTATTGTATTAAGCTATAATATAGGCTTTTTATATAGAACTTTAATCTAAAATTTAATATAACCTTTTTAATATAATATTTAATCCATTTTAGTTCATGGGAAAGAGTTTGAGAACAGTAGTATTTGCCGCTATATGTTCGTTGATGATGGGCGGTTATGCAGGCACGAATGCCTATGCAGCCGACCCGGCGGTGAAGCGTGAGATGCGCTCGGCGTGGGTGGCTACCGTCTGGCAGTTGGACTGGCCGCAGTCAAGGGTGTCTGTGACGGGTAATACATCGCAGATCAATGCACAGAAGAAACAGCTGACGACGTTGCTTGATTCGTTGGCACGCAATAATATGAATTCGATATGTTTTCAGGTGCGTTCGCGTAGCGATGCGATGTATAAGTCGAGCTATGAGCCGTGGTCTACCGACCTTGTCTCGAGTCGTGGCCTTGATCCGGGCTATGATCCTTTAGCGTTCTGCGTAGAGGAGTGCCATAAGCGTGGTATGGAGTGCCATGCGTGGGTCAATCCGTATCGATATGAAAGTCAAGTGGGTCAGTGGACCGGAACTCCGCAGGCGTATCGTGACGAGCATCCTGATTGGGTGCTTGATGTAAAGGAAGCGTCGATATTGAACCCGGCATTGCCGGAGGTGCGTCAGCGTATCTGCGATGTCGTGGACGAGATTGTACGCAACTATGATATTGACGGCGTACTCTTTGACGATTATTTTTACCTGCAAGGTATCACGTCGGAGGATGCGGCTCAGTATCAGAGCTATACGCAGGGCGGCGGGACGTTATCCTTGGGCGACTGGCGCCGTGATAATGTCAATAAGATGGTGGCCGATGTGTATTCGACCATCAAGAAGGCCAAGCCTTATGTGCGTTTTGGCATATCACCTGCGGGCGTGGCAGCTACGAGTGCTTCGGTGGCCGGTAAATATGGGTTGACGCCCTGTCCGGCCGGAAGCGACTGGCAGTATAACGGCATCTATTCCGACCCGTTGGCGTGGGTATCGTCGCGCACGCTTGACTTTATTTCGCCGCAGATTTATTGGAAGATAGGCTCCAGCGCCGATTATGACGCTATATGCAAATGGTGGAGTAATGCAGCCAATAAATTCGGCCGTCACTTCTTTTCCTCTCAGGGCATTTCGTACAACTACGGGGAGGAAGAATACGCCAAGCAGATACGTCTGAATCGTGAGTATACGCTCAACGACGCCCCCGGCTCGGTATTCTACTCGGCCAAGTACTTGTATCGCACTACGACGCCGTTGCTCGGCCATTATCTGAAGACGCAGGTATTCAATACACCGTCGCTTGTACCGGCGATGACGTGGTTCCCGGTAAGTTCGCCGGCCAAAGTGAGCAATGTAAAGCGCAGCGGTTCGACGCTGACGTGGACCGGTGTTGAGGGCATGCGTTACACGGTGTATGCAGTGCCGAACAGCGTTCCCGATGCCAACTTCGACCGCGAGCCCGAATATCTTTTGGGTGTAAGCTACTCGACCACTTATACCATCCCGTCCGACAAGGTGAGCGGTTACCGCTGTGCCGTCTGTGTATATGATCGCTACGGCAACGAGTATTCGCCTGTATTTGTAGGCGCTGCCGTCACTACACTTCCGGCACCGGTGTTGACCTATCCCGCCGAGGGACAGCAAGTTGAATTGCCCTTTGTATTCAAGTGGAATGCCGTATCGGGTGCTGCCAATTACTTACTCGAAATAGGCAAAGATGCCTCGATGAGCGACCTTATAGGCGTAACCGAGGTGTCCGGGACAGAGTGCCTTTCGACCGCTATAGAGGGCATAGAAAACGGTAGCGAGCTGTATTGGCGCGTGCGTGCATGCGCTGCCAATGCCAATGACGGCGTGAGCGTTTCGCGCCGCTTCGCTCCCACCAAGTTGCGCATTACGTCGCCCTACGACGCCGAGCAGAACGTTAGTCTTACGCCCACTATTGCGTGGTCCGTGGCCGACCGTCAAGCCCGGGTACAAGTGTCCTCCACGGGAGCCTTCGAAGACGAAGATATTGTCGTAGATGCTACTGCAACAGGCAGCTATACAGTGCCCAAATATAGCCTCAAGGGTTACACCATGTATACGACACGCCTGAAGTACAACTTCGGCGAATACGGCGTAATATCCGATCCGGTGACCTTCACCACGCGCGAGGCAGAGCAGATCGTGCCCGAAGTCATACCTTCGGCTGACGGCATTCTGTATGCCAATTCGCACCTGGCCATAAAGCCCCTTGAAGGTGTCAAGAAAATACGTCTGGAACTTTCGGCAAAGGAAACCTTCTCGTCGGTACGCAGTGCCTATATCTGCACGACGATAGAAGCTCCGACATTTACCGATGCCAAAGAAGCCCGCGACATAAAGGCCGGTACCAAGAACTTGGTAGACGGGACAAAATATTATGTGCGTGCACGTGCGACTTATGCCACCGCCGACGGCGACAAAGACACGGCGTGGTCCGACGTGGTGGCCTTCACGTACAGCAAAACCGAAGGTGTCGAAGACATCGAGGCTGACGGTGCATCCCGAGCCATCATTTGGGACGGCGAGACGCTGAGAGTCGCGGATGGCACGGCCACCATCACGGTGTACAGCGCTGCGGGCGCACTTGTCGCCGATTACGCTCCCGGCGTGACCGAGGTCAAGCTCCAACTGCTTGCCGGAGTATATGTAGCCAAGGACGGCTGCGGCCATGCGTTGAAAATCCGCATAAAATGATGATCGGCAGGGGCTGATGATTCTTGACAAAGATTGACGCTTCGGGCGAAGTGACGCTACGCAGAAGCCGATGCCACGGTCAAGGTCAAAACGTACATAGAAATCGTTTAATGTAAAATAAAGCATATAATTAATAGAATGATACGAAAGCTGAGTTCGGTCGTCGTTTCGGCGCTTGTTCTGGCGCTTGTCACGACCTCTTGCGGCGGGCACAATGGAGCCGCCAAGGGTGTGGGCGAGGGCGATACCCTGACCCACGAAAGTGCTATGCTGACTATGGTGCAGCACGACGGATGGATAAGTGCCACTGTCGCCGACCCGTGGAGCAAGGGTAAGACCTTGGCCACGTACTGCCTTGTGCCGCGCGATGCTGAGATGCCCTCCGACCTGCCCAAGGGCGAAGGTACGGTGGTGGTGCGTACCCCGGTGCGCAGTGCCGTGGTCTACTCGAGCGTGTATACCCAAGGTATCGAAGACCTCGGCCATATAAAAACCGTTACCGGAGTGGCTGATGCCGAGTACTTTACGCACGGATATGTACGCAAGCATCTTGACGCCGGAGATATTGTCAATATCGGCAACTCCTCGTCCCCTTTGATGGAACGTATCGTCGATTTGTCGCCTGATGTGCTTATATTATCGCCCTACGAGGCCAATCGCAACGACAAAGTTTTGGATAAAACCGGGGTGGCCGTCATCCGTATGGTAGACTATATGGAAACCACCCCGTTAGGTCGTGCCGAGTGGCTCAAACTTTTGGGCGCAATGTACGGTGACCTGGACAAGGCTACGGCGCAATACGATGCCACGGTCAGCAAATATCGTGAAATAAGCCAACGTATGGCATTGTGCGATGTTCGCCCTATGGTGCTCACCGATACCGAGGTTTCAGGGACGTGGTATATGCCCGGCGGCGGCAGCTATGCAGCCCGAATGATTGGAGATGCCGGGGGCATGGTTCCGTGGAGCGATGACGCCTCCACCGGGTCGTTGCCCTGCGACTACGCCGCCGTGTACGAGCGAGCATCCGAGGCTCCGGTGTGGATTATGCGCACCTTCGGACCGATAAGCCTTGCCGACTTGCGCAAGGCTAATGCTCTGAACAGCAGTATCAAAGCGTTTAAAGACGGCAATGTCTACTACACGGACACCAGCACCGGAACATTCTTTGACGATATAGCCTTTCATCCCGATAGGATACTCGGCGACTACGCAGCCATGATCCATCCCGAAGTCATGAAGCAGGCTTTGAAATACTTTGTCAAGGCAAAGTGATGCAAAACAGACCCGCCGCTGCCGATATAGGTCGCGGCGGATCTGTATCATCACGCAATTGAAGTGAAAGAGGCCGGAAACAATACTTTAGGGCAAACAGAAAAGCCCCGACGTGCGTTAAAATAGAACCGGGAACTCCCGACAATAATAAAAAAGCATAAAAACGCATAAGATAGTGTGTTTTATGTCGGAAATAATCGTACCTTTGTAATTGATAAATAAAAAGGAATAAACACTACACAAAAAGACAAATAACCAAGACCGCGAGGTCTGAATAACGGCGTCCCGCGCCTGAGACGCCAGCATCCCAAAGACAAAATCTCATATATCAGGCGTGTGAATTAATACATTTTTATCTTCAACTCCGATTACAGGCTTCACTGCAAAAAACTTAGAGCCAACAAAAAAAGATGGAAAACAACGAAAAAAGACCCAAGCGTCCGCGTATCAGCGAATCGCGCGTGACTCTGGACCCTCAGGACTCCACTCGTCCTATGGTAGAGAACGCACAGGCAGAAGACAACGAACAGCGTCCTTATCGCCCCTATAATCGTCCTCAGCAGGGCGGTTACAATCGTCAGTACAACAACGGATACAACCGTCCGTACAACAACTACAACCGCACACAGGGTGACGGTGCCGAAGGTCAGGCCGAGGGCGAACGTCCTCAGCAGGGCTACACCCCGCGTCCGTACAACAACTACCGTCCCCAGCAGCACTACAACCAAGGCGGTGGCTACGGCAACAATAACCGTCAGGGTGGCTACGGCAACAACCGTCAGGGTGGCTACGGTAACAATAACCGTCAAGGTGGTTACGGTAACAACAACCGTCAGGGTGGCTACGGCAACAACAACCGCCAGGGTGGCTACGGCAACAACCGTCCCCAGCAGGGTGGATACAACCAGCAAGGCGGCTACGGCAACAACAATAACCGCAAGAACAAATACAACAACCGTCCCCAGCAAGGCGGATACAACAATAAGCGTAAAGGCCAAAGCCGTTACGACCAAGAAGACAATCCGTTCCCCGGCAAGGGCAAGAGCTTCACTCCGCGTCCCAAGCGCATCGAGTACGAAATGCCTATACCCGATCCCAACGAACAAATCCGTCTGAACAAATTCATGGCCAATTCGGGCGTATGCTCGCGCCGCGAAGCCGACGAATACATCCAGCAGGGACTTGTCAAGGTCAATGGAAAAGTAGTGACCGAGCTCGGCACCAAGATATGCCATAGCGATGTGGTGGAATACGACGACAAGGTAGTTGCACTCGAGAGCAAGTGCTACATCCTGCTCAATAAGCCCAAAGATTGCGTCACCACCAGCGACGACCCCAACGGCCGCACCACGGTGATGGACATCATCAAGGGCGCCTGCACCGAGCGCGTATACCCTGTGGGTCGTCTTGACCGCAACACCACCGGCGTGTTGCTGCTGACCAACGACGGCGACCTTGCTTTCAAGCTGACACATCCCAAATACGTCAAGAAAAAAATCTACCACGTATGGACCGATAAAGACGTCAGCGAAGAAGATATGCAGCGTATCGCCGACGGTATCGAGCTGGAAGACGGCGAAATACATGCAGACGCCATCAGCTATGCCACCGAGAACGACCGCAATCAGATAGGTATCGAAATCCACTCGGGTCGCAACCGCATCGTGCGCCGCATCTTCGAAAGTCTCGGCTACCACGTCACCAAGCTGGACCGCGTATACTTTGCCGGACTGACCAAGAAGAACCTGCCGCGCGGACGCTGGCGCTATCTGACACAGCAGGAAGTCAACTTCCTGAAAATGGGCTCTTTTGAATAATGCTCCATAGAACAGAATAAATCACACAATACAATGAAACGAACAAAAATCGTCGACATCTTCAATCCCGAGCTTCTTGACACGGACGTCTGTGTCAAAGGCTGGGTGCGTACCCGTCGCGGCAATAAGCACGTACAATTTGTAGCGCTCAACGACGGCTCGACAATCAAGAACATACAGATAGTCTTCGATATGTCGGTGTTCACCGACGAGCAGTTGAAGCCTATCACCACCGGGGCATCCCTGTGCGTCACCGGACGCCTGGTCGCCTCTATGGGTAAGGGTCAAACCTGCGAAATCCAAGCACAGACCCTCGAGGTCTACGGCACGGCCGACCCCGCCGAATATCCCCTCCAGAAAAAAGGCCATTCGCTTGAATTTCTGCGCGAAATAGCACACTTGCGTCCACGTACCAACACCTTCGGCGCTATCCTACGTGTGCGCTCGGTACTGGCCTACGCCATCCATCGCTTCTTCAACGAAAAAGGCTTCTTCTATCTCAACACCCCGTTGATTACCGAAAGCGACTGCGAGGGCGCCGGCGCAATGTTCCAGGTGACCACCCTCCCGTTGGAGAATCTGCCCCGTACCGAGGACGGCAAGGTGGACTACTCCAAGGACTTCTTCGGCAAAGCCGCAGCACTCACCGTCTCCGGACAGCTCGAAGGCGAATTGGGAGCCACTGCCTTAGGCGCGATATACACCTTTGGCCCGACCTTCCGTGCCGAGAACTCCAATACTCCGCGTCACCTCTCCGAGTTCTGGATGATAGAGCCCGAGATGGCATTCTATGACATCGAGGACAATATGGACCTGGCCGAGGAATTCATCAAATACTGTATATCCTTTGCTCTCGAAAAGGCCAAGGACGACATCGAGTTCCTGGCTCAGATGTACGACCCCGAACTGGTAGAGCGTCTCCGCTTTGTAGTCAACAACAAATTTGTGCGCCTGACCTACACCGAGGGCGTCAAAATCCTTGAAGAGAGCGGACACAAATTCGAATTTCCAGTATATTGGGGCGCCGACCTCCAGAGCGAACACGAACGCTATCTGGTCGAACAGCACTTCAAACGTCCGGTGATACTCACCGATTATCCCAAGGAAATCAAGGCCTTCTATATGAAGCAGAACGAAGACGGCCGCACCGTGCGCGCCATGGACGTTCTGTTCCCCAAGATCGGCGAGATTATCGGCGGTAGCGAGCGCGAAGCCGATTACGAGAAACTGCTGACACGTATCAACGAATTGGGCATCCCCATGAAAGATATGTGGTGGTACCTGGATACACGTAAATTCGGCACCGTGCCTCACTCCGGCTTCGGTCTCGGCTTCGAACGTCTCGTGCTATTTGTCACCGGTATGGCCAACATCCGCGACGTCATCGCCTTCCCGCGCTATCCCGGCAACGCCAATTTCTGACGCTGTCTCAGACTTAGATACAGAAAAAGCCAAGAAGCATCCCGATGGAAAAACAAGTCCAAAGGATAGTTTCTCGGCTTTTTTTTATATACGCGGTTAAACTATTTGCGTCTTGACCTATCAAAATACTAAAAGCCACCATTAACACAATACACGGATGAAACGCTTAATAACACTCGTATCGGTCGTATTACTATCCACGACCCTTGTGTGCTCGACCGGCCAAAGCCGCGGGCGCAACAACAGCAGTACACGTCCTCCGACAACATCCGCACCGCAGACCCGTCCCGGCAATATGGGCGGAAGCTCTTCGACAGGCAGTCGTACCGGCAACAGTTCACGTCCGAACAACGGCTACCGACCCGGCGGCAACAACAACCGACCTGATAACGGCTACCGACCCGGCGGCAACAACTCGCGTCCCGATAACGGCTATCGACCCGGCAGCAACAACTCGCGTCCCGATAACGGCTACCGACCCGGCAGCAACAACTCGCGTCCCGACAACGGCTACCGACCCGGCGGCAACAACCGTCCCGACCACGGCTATCGACCCGGCGGGAATACGCCTCCTCCACCTCAGGGACCTCGCCCCGGCGGTTACCGTCCCGGCGGAAACTACACTCGGCCCACACCTCCGCCACCTCCGCGCCACGACCGCTATTGCTACCACAATACGCCTCCATATCGTCCCTATATGCCGTACAACCGACCTTGGCGTCGGCCCACACCTCCGCCGTCATGGCGTCCTTATTACGGATGTCCCACATTCAGCAGCATCCTCGGTGTAACATTGGGCACGGCACTGAATCTGTCGCTTGATTACCTGTTCAACAGCGGATACAGCATTATGGGATACGGAAACAATCAAGTATATCTCTCCAACGTACCTGTGTACAACTATACTTGGCCGTCTGCAACGCTGTACTACGGCACCGGAGGAGGCTTGCAAGGCAGCGAATTTGTGTACTCCTCGCCCGGGTACGACATAAGTCGCTACAATGCATTATACAGCCAACTTGTACGTCAGTACGGGTATCCGGTAAGTGTTCAGGATACCTATGGCGGAGTGACTGCTACCTGGTGGGGATACAACAACGGATACATCACCCTGTCATTCTTCAACGATACGGCCTATAACGGCACTTCACGCTACTATACCACACTGAGTATCGGCAACTGAAGATAGAACAATACAATAAGCCAACGCCCGCAATGGAACTGTTTTCCACTGCGAGCGTTGTATGTATTATCGGAAGTGAGGATGCTTATCGGGCGAGACGGATGCTTGTCGGGACGAAACGGATGCGAGCCTGATTCTAACGTCTGTAGCGAGCAAGGACGCCATCCTCGAAGATGAGGAATACGCCGTCGGGATAGGTCCACCGCTCGACCATACCGGCAGTCGATGGCACCTTGATGTACTCGGTGGGTGCGCCCAAGGACAAGCGACATTCGTCCGGGGTCATACCGAGGCGAATCTTGCCGTCGCAGATCAGTTGCCATACCTCGTCCTCGATTCGCGGATATCGCGAGCGCGGATTGTCCAGCGCGAAGACCTTGTCGAAATTGCGAGTTGCGGTGGCCCCGTCGCCCAGGGTCATATATACCGCTTGCAGCGTACCAGGGGCATCGTCCGGCTCAATGACTACAATCACCGGAAGCTCGGCCGTGCCGCCGCGGACATCGCGAACGGTGACGCCCACGTATCGGCGCGGGGTGATGACGGCGCCTTCGGGCCACGTCATACGACGTTGTGCAATGATATACAGATGCTTTCCGACAAGACGGTGTGCCACGCTGTCTATGACGTCCGCGTCGATGGTGAACGGTATTTCGAGGCTTTGACGCGACTTCCATGCGCGTTCGTCGATTCCCGTATGATATGCGAGACTATCGCCGTGAGCGCCTGTAAACATCAGAGTTATTTCAGGCTGCTCGGTAAGCGTCGGGGTGGGTGCCGCTGAGACAAGGCGTAGCGTATCGCCCGGTGCCGGAGTGTGGCGTGTCCCGCTTAGGGCATCGGTGGAGGCGTCTAAGACTATGCCTATGCGGCTGTCGGTGACTATAAGACGCTTTCCGGGCGCCCATCGAGAAGGGGCGGCCGGGCGGATGTCGGCAAGGTAGCGCTGCTCGGCACTGAGTGTGCTTGCACGTTGGCGCTGCACGTCTTTGCCCGATATGACGGGAGTGCTTTCCACGCCCGTAAAGCATCCGGACAAAGCCATAGCCAATGCCAGGCATACGGCGGTCAGCGGCAGCGCCCGACGCTTGCTGCGATTAGGATTGGCCGACAGAATTTGCATCATTTTGCGTATACGGGTGTGCGCCCTATGTTCTTGAAAATGAAACTGTAAATGTCGGTCCATTCGTCGATGACCTTGCTTATGGGCTTGCCGCCGCCGTGTCCGGCCTTACTGTCAATGCGTATCAGCTTGGGAGCATCGCCCGTGTCGGCCTGCTGCAACGTAGCAGCGTACTTGAAGGAATGCGCCGGGACTACACGGTCGTCGTGGTCGGCGGTGGTGACGAGGATGGCAGGATAGGGCGTACCGTCGTTGCGTATGGTGTGCAAGGGCGAGTATCCAAGGAGGTATCGGGCCATCTCCTGTGAGTCGGCGCTGGTGCCGTAGTCGTGAGCCCAGTTCCAGCCGATGGTGAAGAGGTGGTAGCGCATCATATCCATAACGCCCACGCGTGGGATGGCCACGGCGTAAAGGTCGGGGCGGATGTTGACGCACGCGCCCACGAGCAGACCGCCGTTGCTGCCTCCTTCGATGACGGTAAGTCGGGGCGTGGTCCAACCGTGGCTTTGCATATACTCGGCTGCGGCGATGAAGTCATCGAAGACATTGAGTTTCTGCGTCAATGTTCCGGCAAGGTGCCACGGTTCGCCGTACTCGGCACCGCCGCGCAGGTTGACGGAGACGTAGATGCCGCCGTTCTCGAGCCATACAAGGCGATTGGGGCTGAATGTCGGGTTGAGGGTGATGTTGAAGCCGCCGTATCCGTAGAGGTATACGGGATTTGTGCCGTCGGGCTTGATGTCGCGGCGACGCGTCACAAACATGGGCACGCGAGTGCCGTCCTTGCTGTTGAAGAATATTTGCTCGGTGATGTAATCATCGGGATTGAAGTCTGCAATTCGGGCGCGGAACAGCGGGGTGCTTTCGCCCGAGGCAATGTCGTAGCGATATCCGGCAGCCGGGTATACGAAGCTGGAGAAGTTGTAGAAAACCTCCTCGTGTTTGCGCGAAGTGCTGAAAGATACCGTGCCGAAGGTCGGTAGTGTGATTTCGCGTATTTGTCGGCCTTGAATATCGTAGAGATAGGCGTGGTTGGCCGCATCGCGGTCATAGGTGAGAATCATACGGTCCTTGCCGACGCAATTGACAGATACGAGGGGTGTGCCCGCATCGGCCACTACGGTGCGCCAGTTGTCGGTGCCGAGGTTGTCGAGGTTGACGGCTGCGATACGGTAGTTGGGCGCATCGATACTTGTGTATAGGTACAATTCGTCACCGATGACGCCGATGACTTCGACGTACTTGTCCTGCGAGGGATATATGGTGACCCAGGGGGCGTCGTCCCCTTGGTCAAGGCGTCGTACCACCAGGGCGTTGCCGTTGCCTTGGCCGCCGATGGTGACGGCCATGAGTCGTTGTCCGGGGTCCACCCAAGCCTCGTGGAAGTGCAGCGGAGCTTCCGGCTCGCTGTACGCCAGGCGGTCTTGACTTTGGGCGGTGCCTATTGCGTGGTAGTAGACGTTGTGGCCGTAGTTGGCGTTGCTGTATGCCTTGCCTTGTTCGGGCGCCGGGTAGGCGCTGTAATAGAAGCCGTTGCCGTGCCATGCAGCGCCGGTGAATTTGGCCCAAACGATATGGTCGTCCAATAGTTGCTTCGTGGCGGTATCCATGACGTAAATCTCCGTCCAGTCGCTGCCGCTGCGGCTGATGGTATATGCGGTATACTTGCCGTCAGGGCTTATGAATACGCCGGTGAGGGCAACGGTACCGTCCTCGCTGAGCGCATTGGGGTCGATGAAGACTTCGCGGTTGACGGTTCCGGCGGCATCATCGGCACGGTAGAGTACGCTTTGGTTGCGCAGACCGTCGTTTTCGTAGAAATAGTATCGACCGTCCGCTTCGCGCGAAGGCAGTCCGTGCTTTGCATAGTCATTGAGACTTTGCAGGCGCGTGCGTATTGAGTTGCGCCAGGGTATGGCATCGAGGTACTTGCGCGTGACGGCGTTTTCGGCCTCGACCCATGCTGTCACGGCTGCTGCCGTGTCGTTTTCCAGCGGTCGGTAAGGGTCTGCAACCTTTATACCGAAGTAGGTGTCCGTAGTGTCATCGTGCGGCGCCACGGGATAAGCCTTGGGTGCGTTTTGTGCAAAAGTCATTGAAGTGCTTGCGAGTATGGCGGCACCGCTCAGCAGTGCCGTGAGTGTCTTGGACATTGTATACTATGATTTTGGGAGGTGTGTAAGTGCTTGGAAGAGTGCGCATCGGCGCTGTCGTGTCGGCATCCCCATATTTTCGAAAGTCCTTAGGCCGCAGTACAGCCTAAGGACATTTCGGAGATTTGGAGCGAACGATGTCGTCAGTCTTTGTTCAGCGAGGGCACGTTGTGCTTCTCGGGCGTGTCAAGACCGCGGTTGCGCAACAGTGCACCCACTCCAGGACGGTGTCCGCGGAAGTTGATGAAGAGCTGCATCGGGTCAACGCTGCCGCCCTTTTCGAGGATGTTTTCGCGGAAGGACTTGGCTGTGGCGGGGTCGAAGACGCCTTTTTCCTTGAAGAGCTCGAAGCCGTCGGTGTCGAGAACCTCGGCCCATAGGTAGGTGTAGTATCCGGAGGCATATCCGTCGCTGCCGAAGATGTGCTTGAAGTATGTCGAGCGGTAGCGGAAGGTGAGTTCGTCCGGCATTCCGAGGTCTTTGGCAACTTTTTGCTCGAAGGCGGCGATGTCAATGTCGCCGGTGGGATTGAGCTTGCCGTATTGCAGGTCGAGGAGGGCGGCACCGGCCAATTCGGCGGTGGCGAATCCCTGACCGTGTGTCGATGCTTTCTCGAGTTTCTCGATAAGGGCATCGGGTATCACTTCTCCGGTCTGATAATCATGCGCATACACGCGCAGCAACTCGGGATCCATGGCCCAGTGCTCGTGTATCTGAGAGGGCAGCTCGACAAAGTCGCGATCGACATTGGTTCCGCTCTGGCATTTGTAGCGTGCACGCGACAACATTCCGTGCAGGCCGTGGCCGAATTCGTGGAACATTGTCTCGACTTCGTCCAGCGTCAGCAGCGAGGGGGCATCGGCAGTGGGCTTGCTGAAATTGCCTACATTGAAGATGATGGGACGGTCGGCGGTGCCGTCGTCGTTGATCCAAGAGCCCTTGAACTCGCTCATCCATGCGCCTTGACGCTTGGATGCACGGGGGAAGTAGTCGGTCATGAATACTGCGATGTGCTCGCCGGTGGTGGCGTCAGTGACATCGTATACCTTCACTTCGGGATAGTACTTGGGCGCATCGGGCATCTCGGTGAAGCGGATGTTGTACAGGCGCTCGGCCATGGTGAATATGCCTTTGCGCACGCTGTCGAGAGCGAAGTAGCGACGTACTTGATTTTCGTCAAGATCGTATTTCTTTTTGCGTACCTTTTCGGCGTAATAGTAGTAGTCCCAGGGTGCAATCTTGAAATTGCCGCCTTCGTCGTTGACTATCTGCTGCATCTCGGCCACTTCCTGATGTACGCGCTTGACTGCGGGACGCCATATTTGCATCAGCAGGTCCTCGGCGGCGTTGACGGTCTTGGCCATGACGTTGTCGGTCATGTACGAGCCGAAGTCTTTGAAGCCCAGTAGGTGAGCCTTCTTGGCGCGAGCTTGCAGTATCTTGTTGATTACGGGCTTATTATCGTATTGACCCGAAGAAGCCAGGGAGGTGTAGCCCTGATACATTTGCTTGCGCAGGTCGCGGTCGTCGGCATATTGCAGCAACGGCAGACGGCTTGGAGCGTGCAGGGTAAACACCCATTTGCCTTTGAGGCCGCGGTTGGCGGCTTCCTCGGCAGCCACATCAATGCTCGATTGGGGCAGACCACTCAGACGCTTGGCGTCATCGACGACGATGCTGAAGGCGTTGGTGGCCGCCAACAGGTTCTTGTTGAATTGCAGGTATAGGTCGGTGAGCTCGGTGTTCAACTTCTTGAGTTCGGCCTGCTTATCATCGGACAGCAATGCACCGTTGCGCGTAAAGTTCTTGTAGGACTTCTCTACGGCCAGCTTTTGGTCGTCGGCCAGACCGAGTTTGTCGCGGTTGTCATAGAGGTACTTGACGCGCTTGAACAGTCCGGGGTTCATGCTCACCTCGTCGCTGTACTGCGAGTAGCGTGGATAGAATTTCTCGGCGATAGCCACCATCTCGGGCGAGTTGTTGGACTCGTCCAGGGCGCTGAATACGTACACGACGCGGTCCAGAATATCGCTGGAGCGGTCCAATGCCAGGATGGTGTTGTCAAACGTAGGTGTGGCCGGGTTGTTGACTATGGCGTCGATGTTGGCCTTGGCCTGTGCGATGCCGGCCTCGAGCGCGGGCAGGTAGTCATCGTAGGTGATTTGTTCGAACGGGGGAATCTGATACGGCGTTGTGTACGGTGTCAGAAAGGGATTCCGGTGTGCGGCGTTGCCTTGGGCTACCGCGCTGCCGCCGGCCATCATAGCCAGTGCAGCCAGAGGAATAAGTCTCTTGTTCATAGTTGTATGTATGTACGTGGTGTGATATTCGGTTTATTGTGTCGCCGGGGCTGCGGCCTTGTCGCCTTGTCCCGTAGTGCCACGAGACAAAGTTACAAAAAACATTTCATTAGGACAACCCGATAAAAAAACGGAAACTCAGTAACTACCGTAACTGTTACGATGGTTACTGAGTTTATACTTATTTAAGTAGTCTTCGGGGTGGGGAGGAGTCAGCGGAGGCGGAAGTTGTAGCCGAGGGTGACTTGGATGGCCGAGCCGCGGGAGGCGCTGAAGTAGTCGGCCTTGGTGGAGGGGAAGATGTTGCCCAGACCGAAGTAGTAGCGGGCTTCGAGCACCAGCGAATGGCGCGGGCGGAGGTAGAACTCAATGCCGGCGCCGGCGGTGATGCCGTAGTCAAAGCGGTTCTTGATGTCCATGGTCATCTGTCGGGTGACTCGTGTGGCCGGGATTTCGGCGGCTGTGGGGTCGGAGTAGTCGAAGTTGGCGCTTTTGCCGTCGGAGAGCATATACGAAATCTCGGGGCCGAGGTTGACAAAGCCTTTGAAGCGTCGCGAGCCGAAGTAGATGTGCGTCATTATCGGCAGCGAGATGTACGTCAGGTTGCGCTTGTACGACAGCTCCGGGTTGTCCTTGAAGTTCTCTTGCCATCCGCGTTGCGTGATGTTGAGCTCGCCGATAAGTCCGAAGATTTTTTCCTCGGCATATCGGAAGGTGACACCGCCCGTAAATCCGTTGTGCGATTTTTGGTCTATGGACGGTGAGAACGATTGACGAGACATGGACAGTCCGCCGTGCACGCCCACCCATAGGTGTTCGCGGTAGTGCTTTTGGGCCGGGGCCTGAAGTGTGGCGACGGCGAGTATCGTCAGTACGGCGACCGATCGTAGTATGCGTGCGCAGCTCATAGGATGGTGACGGAAGGTGACGTGGCTCCGGCAATGTATCGGATGATGTACAATGCGTCATTGACCGAGCCTTTGATGCCGGGCGTGTGTACAAAGTTGTACGATGATTGAATGCCGTGGTAGGGGCGGTCAAGTACTATCGAGCCGTTGTGCAACGCGGTGAGGATGTAGCGCATCGAGTCGTAGCCCAGCAGCGCTTGTACGGGTATGCCGTCGGAGGGTGCTTTGCCGTACCAGCGGCGGAATTCGGCGATGGTACGCTTGTTGTCTTCGCCGTCCTTGTCCACGTAGAAGCGCGAGTAGTACAGCGCTCCTATCTTGGAAAGTTTGTCCTGAGCATCGCCGCGGAAGCTGATCCATTCGGGGTATCCGAAAGTGGTCAGCGTATTGCCTTCGGCAGCCAGACTCTCGGCAAATGCTGCCAAGCCCGAGGCTATCTTGTTGTATTCGGCCAAGTTGCCTGACATTGCGATGGCGAAATATGATGTCGAGGTGGGCAGCTTGTCTTCGAGCGTGCTTTTGTGGAGGTTGCCGTCGAAGTCCAGAGTGATGTATTCGATGCCTTCGCGGTCGAGGCGTTCTTTGAGGCGCGAGACAAAGTTGAGTTTGTCCTTTCGGCCATTCTCGTTGTTGAGTATCACCGGCGTGGGCGCTCCCGCGGCGGACAGCATCTCGACCACGTAGTCTATGGCCTTTGCATACATACGCTCTTGTCCGATGTAGGTCTGCATCATACCCGGAGTGGTGATATATGTCGAGTCCTTGACTATGAAGCTGTTGAATGCCGGGATGCCGTGCGTGCCCGTGTATCGGGCTATTTGTGCCATCTTGGCGTCATCGTCGGGTGTGATGACGATGTCTGCATTGTGCAGCGAGGCAATGTGTTTGGTGAAGTTTCCGTCGGTGGTGTCGTACACTTTCAGGTCTATGCTGTCGGGATATGCTTCGCCGAAGTCCTTGACAGCCAGCAGTGCGCCGCGATAGAAATCGGTGGCGAGGGTTGACTGACGCGTAGCCTTCTCGGCGGTGGTGCACAGCGGCAGCATCAGCGCTATACGGTGACGTCGCACGGCGGCGATGTCGCTTGTCGCATCGGCGGTCGCCTCTGCATTCTCGTCTACTCGGATTATCGGGGCGTTTACCGGGGTCAGTTGCAGCGTCGGCTCTTCGATGTGCCGGATTTTTTGGTCTGAGGTCGGTCGGGAGGCTTCCGCAGGTTCGGATGTCTCGTGAGCGGCGGCCTGGGAGGTGGCTGTAGCTACGGTCGAGGTGACTACTACGGGCTTTGACGAAACCTGTCGTGCCGGTGTCGGCTTGGATGTATCCACGGCCGCTTCCACAGTGGCATCGGCAGCGGTGTCGATAGGCTTGGATGCGGCAACTTGGGCGGCTGAAATCGCAGGTACTTTGAGTGTCTGCCCGGCACGTAAGCCGTTTTGGGCTTCGGGGTTCAGGCGGATGATTTCGCTGACCGGTACATTGTATCGGTGGCTGACGCCGTAGAGTGTTTCGTCTTTGGATACGGTGTGCAGAATCACGTTTGCGGGCGTCGACGTGGGGGCGTCAGCGACGGCCTTGCCTCCGAATTCTTCCACGGGGAAGTAGAGGACCTGTCCGGCACGCAGTCCGTCTTCCACCGAGCGGTTGGACTTGACCAGTTGGTCGTGCGTGATGCCCAGCATATGTGTCAGCGAGTATACGGTTTCGCCCTTGCGTACGACGTAATAGTACATTTGGCGTCCGTTGACCGACTTGACGGGAAGGTCCGTCATGGCTGCCACCGCGCTCATGACCGAGACGGCCATGGCGACGGCAGCGGCAACCAGATGCCTTGAGACGGCATTGTGTCGTCTGAATGTTGTTTTCATTCGGCTTTTTAAGAGGATGAGTGTAAGTTGTTTACCTGTAGTGCGTTATTTTTGAGGGCACAGGGGCGCATGTTCGCGGCTGTAGCGCAACATTTGGTCGACGTATCCTTCGCCGTAGGTGATGGTGACGTCGGTGATATTGCCCTTGGCATCGCGTACGAGGGTGTATTCGGGGTTGACAAATCCCTTGTAGGGAGCGATGCTGAGTGTGGCATAGCGTGCCAGGACTTCGTTGTGCAGGGCGGGGTCTACTTTGACGGCGTATTCTTCGACGAGGTTGCGTCCGGCTTCGTAGTCGCCTTCGCTCTTGATGCGCTGGATTTCGGCCAGGAGTTTGCCGAAGAGGTTGCGCAGGGCTGTGTAGTCGTTGATTTTCACGAAGGTCTTGCCGTCACGCTTAATCAGTTCGACCACCTTGTCCTGAGCGCCGTGGCGCAGGGCCCACGCGGCGATGAGCTGGCGGTTGCGCATGTGTGCTTCTTCGATATCTTTGCCCGGTTCGATACGCATCAATTGGGTCATCAGACCGTTGAGCATATACTTGTAGTACTCGGCCTTGTAGGCATCGGGGTTGTCCAGCAGACCCAGTTCGACCAATTTGGGGTCGGCCAGGTAGTAGAGCGCGAAGAGGTCGGCGCGAGCTTCCTCGAGGGTCGAGCCGTGAGCCTTGAGCGCATCGGGGTCGACGCCGGGCAGCAGGCGGCCCGAGCCGTGGCCGAGGCACTCGTGCAGGTCGGTGTGGAGGTTGTCGGTGATAAAGAGGTAGCGGTCCATGAGGTCGCGAGTGTACTCGTCAATGACGAATTCCTCGTTGAAACCGTTGCCGTGGCTGGCCTCGTCGTAGGCCTGAGTGATGTTCTCGATGGTCACCGATTTGCTGCCGTGAGCGGCACGTATCCAGTTGGCGTTGGGCAGGTTGATGCCGATAGGAGTTGCGGGGTAGGAGTCGCCGGCAAGTATGGCGGCGGTGATGACTTTGGCCGAGACGCCGCGTACCTTGTCTTTACGGAAGCGCGGGTCTACGGGCGAGTGGTCTTCGAACCACTGAGCGTTGTTGCTGATGATGTGTGTACGCTCGCTGGCGGTCTCGTTCTTGAAGTTGACGATGGATTCCCAAGAGCCCTTCATACCCAGGGGGTCGCCGTAGCTTTCGATAAATCCGTTGATGAAGTCAACCTTGGAGGCGGTGTCCTCGGTCCACATTATCGAGTATTCGTCGAAAGTCTTGAGGTCGCCGGTGGTGTAATATTCGACGAGTTTGGCGATGACGGCACGTTGGGCGTCATTTTCGGCGTATTGTGCGGCCTTATTGAGGTTGGCCACGATGCGCGAAATGGCTTCGGAGTACAGCCCGCCGATACGGTAAGTTTCTTCGACGAGTTTGCCGTCTTTACCCTTTACGAGTCGGCTGTTGAGGCCGTAAGATATAGGAGTGAGGTCGGTAGTGTCCTTGACGGCAGCGTAATAAGCTTCGACTTCGGGTTGGGTGACGCCTTCGCCGTAGAAGTTGCAGGCCGAGGTCTGTATCAGGTCGGCGCCTTCGGCTTGGTTGACGCGTTTGGCCAAATATGTCGGGTCAAAGATTACGCGCTCAAGGTATGCCTTCTTGGCCGTTTCGCCGGGGTAATTGGCTTTATATTGTTTCTCGAAGAAAGCCTTTGAGAACTCGGGGACGAATTTGTCCATAGAGTAGTGGTGGTGTATTCCGTTGCCGAACCACACCTGTTTCAGATATTTTTCGAAGGCGAGGAAGTCCTTGTCCTTGCGGTCGCCCTTATAGGAGGTGTAGATTTTTTCGAGGACGGGGCGCAGCACGAGGTTGGCCTTGCAATTCTGATTCCAGAGGATGTCGCGTCCGTCGAGGGCTGCTTGTACCAGGTAGTACACGAGCAGTTTTTGATTGAGTGTCAGTTTTTCGAAATCGGGTACTTTGTAGCGCAGCACTTCGATATCTGCAAAACGGTCGGCGACGTATTCGAAGGGCTTTTGGCCCTGAGCCGTAGTGTTGTTTTTTGCCATGGTTGTGTTGGCGGTCATGCCGGCGATGGCTGATATGGCCACAGCGGCGGCGGTGAGACGTAATGTTGCCATTGTATTATGTGCTATGATGTTTTGGTTTCGTAGGAATGTTTCGGCCTGTATAATATTGTCTCGGCCTATATGAGGACCTTAATATATAAGGAGGCGATTACTCGATGTACAATACCAATCCCTTGAGGTATTCGCCTTCGGGGTGGTAGATATTGACCGGGTGGTCGGCCGGCTGGGTCAACTGGTGCAATATGCGCACGCGGCGGCGGCACTGAGCGGCGGCCGAGAATACGGCCAGACGGAACTGCTCGCGCGAGACGGCTTGCGAGCACGAGAAGGTGAACAGAATGCCTCCGGGGGCGATTTTCTCGATGGCTCGGGCGTTGAGACGTCGGTAGCCTTGGAGGGCGTTGCGTACGGCACTGTGGTGCTTGGCAAAAGCCGGGGGGTCAAGGATGATGAGGTCGTAGGCGTTGCTGTCCATGTTTTGCAGGAACTTGAAGGCGTCGGTGGCCTCGCTGCGGTGGCGGCCCGCCGCAGTTGCATCGCCGTTTTGGTTGAGGGCGACGTTGGCGTCCGTGAGGCTTATGGCCTTGGCCGACGAGTCCACGGAGGTGACGGAAACGGCGCCTCCCGCGAGAGCGTATACCGAGAATCCGCCGGTGTAGCAAAACATATTGAGCACGCGTCTTGAGGCGGCGTACTTGCCCAGGAGTGCTCGATTGTCTCGTTGGTCGACAAAAAATCCCGTTTTTTGGCCGCGGAGCCAGTCGACATGGAATTTTAGCGAATTCTCGATGGCTACGTCCGTATCGGCGTGCCCTATGAGGTAGTCGTTGACCGGGTCGAGGCGTGCCTTGTAGGGCAGGGTGGTTTCGCTCTTGTAATAGATGTTGTGTATACCGGCTTCAGGCATCTCGGTCAGGACCTTGGCGATGGTATGACGTGCGTAGTGCATACCGGGCGAATGGGCCTGTATCACAGCCGTGTCGCCGTAGACATCGACTACGAGGCCGGGCAGAAAGTCGCCTTCGCCGTGTACCAGGCGGAAGGCGTTGTTGTCGTCGCGGCGCAGTCCCAGAACCTGACGCATACGCAGGGCATCGGCCAGACGTCCGCGGTAGTATTCGTCGTCTATGGTCGTGGCGGCATCGAAGGAGAGCATACGCACGGCGATGCTGCCTATCTGGTAGTGACCCACGCCCAAGGGGGTGCCGTCGGCGGCGATGACGCTCACCACATCGCCTTCTTCGAGACCGTCGGGTAGTGCGGCGATGGCTCCGGAGAATACCCAGGGGTGGAAGCGCCCGAGCGAATCTTCTTTGCCGCGGCGCAGTTTTATTACGGGGTAGCTCATGTGTCTTTATGAATAATAGCGGGTTATGTTACGCGTGGTAGCGAGGCATATCACTTTATGAAAAATCGGTAAATGTCGTTGGCGTTGGCGTATATCAGCAGCAACAGCAGGAACATCATGCCGGCATATTGCGAGTACGAGAGAACCTTGAGCGACGGTTTGCGTCGGGTTACGATTTCCCAAAGGGTGAAAACTACGTGTCCGCCGTCAAGTGCCGGGATGGGCAGAATGTTCATGAATGCGAGGATGACGCTCAGGAAGGCTGTGATTTGCCAGAACGAGTACCAGTCCCATTGCCCGGGGTACATATCGCCTATGGCGCCGAAGCCGCCGAGGCTTTGGGCTCCTGTCTTGGTAAAGAGCAGTTTGAGCGAAGTGACGTAGGATGCCAGTCGGTCGACGCCCTTGCTGATGCCCACGGGTATTGATTCGAAGAATCCGTAGGATACGTGTTCGCAGGGATATACCTTGGTCAGCTCGCTTGCTCCGATACCCAATTTACCGTCGTCATTGATATGAGCCGTCAGTAGCAGGTCATTGCCGCCGCGAGTGACGTGTACGGGTACATCCTTGCCCGGGTATTTGGACAATATGGGGGTGATGTCGTTGAAAGCGGTGACGGTGTCCGATGCTATGCGTGTGACGATGTCGCCGACCTTCATCCCGGCCTTCTCGGCGCCTTCGCCGGGTGCTACCTTGGCGACAACGGCCGGGATGCGCGGAGCCAGAATGGCTTTTTTGCCCACGCCGGCAGCGGCCTCGAATGTTCCGGCAGGATTGGTGATGACCGTGTCGCGACCGTCACGGACGATGCCTACACGTGCGCCGTCCTGCACCAGATCCATAATCCACGAGTCGTTGATCAGGGCGTCTATATCCTTGCCGTTGATGCTCTTGAGTATATCGCCGTCACGGTATCCGGCATGGTGCATGGTCGTGTCAAATTGGTATCCGGCCGAGACATTTGCCGGTTGTAGTACCACGTCGCCCCAGTGCCAGGCAATACCTATATATATTGCTATTGCGAGAAGAAAGTTGAAGAGCACGCCGGCCACCATCACCAGCAGTCGCGGCACGGGCTTCTTGGCGCGGAATTCCCACGGCTGAGGCTCGGAGGCCAATTGGTCCTTATCGGTGGTCTCGTCAATCATTCCGGCTATCGAGCAGTAGCCGCCCAGAGGCAGCCATCCGAGGCCGTAGAGGGTGTCGCGCCATGTCGGCTTGGCTCCGGGCTTGGCGGGATGCGGGCGACCTATGCGCAGGTCCAGCAGCGCCCGGGGCTCTTCGTCCGGTTCGGTGCCGAGCATTTGCGGCTTGTCTGAAGTGGCGGGGTCGGCCTTGTCCGCGTCTTTGCGGCGGCGTGTCCAGGCTATAATCTGCAGTCGTCCGGCACGCGGATCGTATTTCAGCAGCGAGAAGTACGGATTGAAAAACAGGTAGAAGCGGTCGACGCGCATTCCGAAGATACGCGCGAAGATATAGTGCCCGAATTCGTGCACGGTGACCAAAATCACCAGAGCGAGGACAAGTTGGGCGGCTTTTATCAGAAAGGTTTCCATTAATGCTTAGTGGAGTGTATTGTATCGTTTGATGTTTTGTGTAGCTATGGCCCGGGCTTCGGCATTGGTGGCGCGCAGGTCGTCCAGCGTCGGGCTGTCGATGTGTGCAATGCGTCCCAAGGTGTCGATTACCGTGCTATATATTGCCGTGAAGGGTATTGCATCGTGCAGGAATGCGTCGACGGCCACTTCATTGGCTGCATTGATGACGCATGCGGTATTGCCTCCGGAGTCGAGCGCGAGCCGGGCCAGCGTCAGACACGGAAAGCGTTCGGTGTCAGGCTCCTCGAACGTCAGGGCGGCCATATCAGCCAGAGACAGGCGCGGCGCTACGCGGTCCCAGGGACGTGTCGAACAAGCCAAGGCATAAGCTATGGGCAGGCGCATATCCGGAGTCCCCAGTTGAGCCTTGACAGCTCCGTCCTTGAATTCGACCATTGAGTGAACTATTGACTGAGGATGCACTATGGCCTTGATGCGCCGACCGGGGACATCGAAAAGATAATGAGCCTCGATGATTTCGAAGGCTTTATTCATCATAGATGCCGAGTCGATGGTGATTTTGGCGCCCATACTCCAATTGGGATGTTTGAGGGCTTGGGCGGCCGTGGCTCCGGCGATGCGTGCGGCGCTCCAATTGCGGAAAGGACCACCGCTGGCGGTGATAATCAGGCGACGTACCGTCTCGGGCGACTCGCCGGCCAGACATTGGGCTATCGCCGAGTGCTCCGAGTCCACGGGATATATGCGCGAAGGCGAGTCGGCCAGTAGTCGGCGTATGAGGTCGCCGGCCACGACAAGGGTCTCCTTATTGGCCAAAGCGATATCCTTGCCGGCGCGTATAGCGGCCACTGTCGGGGCCAGACCGCTGTATCCTACGGTAGCCGTGACCACGGTGTCGATATCCGGGCGCGACATAGCTTCCTCGATGGCTTGAGCGCCGGCAGCGGTGGCTATGCCGAGCGGCGAAAGGGCTTCGCGCAGTTCGGTATACCGCGATTCGTCGGCGATGATGGCCAAGGCGGGGCGTACTTCGCGTGCTTGTTCGATGAGAGCGTCTACTCGGTGTCCGGCGGCTAATACGCTGACTGTCAGGTCGCCCTCGGAAGTGCGTACCACGTCCAACGTCTGCGTGCCTATCGACCCGGTGGAGCCGAGTACCGCAATGCGCTTATGTATATGACTGTCGTTCATAGCAAAGCACAAAGGTACAAAAAAGTTTGCATCTGCCAAAAGGCGAATTTTGTCCTGACTTCGTCACTGAAAAACAGAGTATTTTATAAGCGGTTGAATGATAATAT
>UQGP01000036.1 GCA_900540625.1 uncultured Porphyromonadaceae bacterium
GCTCTATGGCGTTGCACGTTACGCTGTCACCTAAATTTATTTAGGACAATATTGATGCAGGCGCGATTTTTTGGGCAAAGTGCTTGGCGGGTCGGAGATTTTGCGTACCTTTGCAGTCCATTGCCCTAAAAAACCGAGGAGTTCACGCCTACCCAAAATAGATGCAATAGGACGCCGTAAAGGAGGACGCCATATTGGGAACGGAATTCGATACGCTTAGAGCAACCGAGCATTACTACAAGAAACCAAAACACATAAAACAACAAACCAATCGTATCATGATTTTACGGTACTTAAAAGGTGCTGTCCTGACGCTGGCTTTAGCGTCGACAGCTGCTGCCTTAGCCGCCGAGCCGGCGGGCTACTACTCCACTTGCGAAAACAAGTCGGGAGCCGCACTGCTGTCGGCTCTCTGCAAAAAGGTGGGCCCACACACCAACGTGGGCTACAACGGCCTGCTCAGCCTCTATAAAACCTCCGATGTGTATCCCGATGGAACCATCTGGGATATGTATTCGACAAAACATTGGAAGCCGGGCACCACTTGCGGCAATTACAAAAAAGTAGGTGATTGCTATAATCGCGAGCACTCGTTCCCCAAGAGCTGGTTCAATGATGCTCAGCCTATGTACAGCGAGGCTTTCCATATCTATCCTACCGATGGTAAGGTCAACGGACAGCGCTCCAACTTTCCCTACGGCGAATGTGCCAAAGGCACGACTTTGCCCTCCAACGGCAATGTCAAGGCTCTCGGACGCCTCGGCGACTGCACCTTCCCCGGATATTCGGGCACGGTGTTCGAGCCGGACGATCAATACAAAGGCGACTTTGCCCGCTCATATTTCTACATGGCGGCGGCCTATAACGACCAAATCGCCGGATGGAATTCCAAGATGCTTGCCGGTAATAGCTATCCCGTATTCTCGTCGTGGGCCATCAACCTGCTGCTGAAATGGCACCGCGAAGACCCTGTCAGCCAAAAGGAACTTGACCGACAGGAAGTCGTATACGGCGCACAGCACAACCGCAACCCCTTCATCGATCACCCCGAATTGGCCGAATACATCTGGGGCAACAAGAAGGGCCAAAACTGGTCTACCAGTATCAGCGCCGACCCGGCCTTCCTGCTTCCCACGGATGGCAGTACCGTTGACTTCGGCATTACGGCCGTAGGCTTGGCACGCACCAAGGCGGTGACCGTCAAGGCCGAAGGCCTCAAAGAGGCCATCAGCGTCAGCGTCAGCGGCACCGGATTTGCCGCCGGCACGACCTCCATAGCCGCCGATGCGTCCATGACTACTGACGGCACCACCCTCACGTTGACCTACACGGCCCCCGCCGCCGGTGCCGCTACCGGAACGCTCACCCTCACCTCCGGCACGGCCAAGACTACGGTCAAGTTGACCGCTAACGCTATGACCGGTCTGCCCGTCGGCGCTGCTACCGATATCAGCGACGAAAGCTTCGTAGCTCACTGGACTTACGTAGGCGATGAAGCTGCCGACGGTACCTATACCCTACACCTTCTTGACGCCGAAGGCAAAGCCGTGGCATCCTATCCGCGCACAGTCAAGGCCAAAGATGAGCAATACATCTGCGGCGACCTGACGCCCGAAACGGCTTACACATATTACGTTGCATCCAAGTCTTTGACATCCGACAAGATCAACGTCACCACCGCCGCTCCGATACCGTCCATCGAATTTATGCACGACGGCGAGTTGTCGCTGGTAGCCGAGCCCGGCACGCCTTCCGAGGCCGAGGAACTCATTGTCGAGGTCGAGAATATCAATTCGGACATCACCATTGAGGTCAAAGCTCCTTTCGAACTGTCCACGAACAAGGCTGATTGGGCACAAAAAATCGTCATCAAACCCGAAGAAGACCGCATATACATCCGCGTCAACAGCGCCAAGGCCGGCACCTTCGCCAGCTCGATAATTGCCACAGCCAAGACCGACAAGGGCGAGACTTACACCACCGACGAGGCCGAAGTATCGGCCAAGGTCACCGAAGCCATCGACTTTTTCGAGGACTTCGAGGCCGCAACAACAAAAAGCGGCTACGATGACGCTACGGTTCAAGGCACAATGTGCGTCTGGAATCTCCATGATGCAGGCGTATTTGCCGAAAGCAAGAAAGCTTATAAGGGTTCAAATTACATGCGCCTGGGTAAGAGCGCTTCTTCGTCCTTCGCGACGGCCGAAGACATCGCCGGCGGCGTAGGCGAAATCACCTTCTACGCCAAGGCTTGGGATGGAGTCGAAGCATGCACATTCAAGGTAGATTGCTCCACCGACGGCGGTAACAACTGGAAGACGGCTGCAACCATCACCCTGCCCAAGGGCGAAGGTTACAAGAAGTACACCGTCACCGCCAATGTCAGCGGAGATGTCCGTGTACGCTTTGCACAGACTGCAGGCAACCGTGCACAGTTCGACAACATAGCCATATCCCACTATCGTGGCGGTATCGAGGGTGTCGAAAGCGACTACCACGCGTGGACGGCTTACAGCCTCAACGGCCAACTCATCGTCAGCCTTATCGAGCAGGCCAAAGTGCAAATCTATGGCATCGACGGTATTACATACTTCAATGGCACACTGAACGCCGGAGACAACGCTCTCGACCTTGCCAAAGGCCTGTACATCGTTGTCGTTGACGACTTCAGCCGTCGCGTACTTGTCAAGTGAGCACAGACACAGCACAATACTTCGAACGCACCGAGCTGCTCCTGGGCCAAACGGCCCTCGAGCGGCTCGGCCGCCTTCGTGTCATCGTTTTCGGTGTCGGAGGCGTGGGGTCGTGGTGCGCCGAAGCCCTGGCCCGCAGCGGCGTAGGACACATTTCGTTGGTAGACAGCGACACCGTAGCCCCCAGTAATATCAATCGACAGCTTATCGCTACTTCCGAGACCATCGGCCGCCCCAAAGTCGATGTCGCCGCCGAGCGCCTGCGGTGCATCAACCCCGATATTGACGTCCGCCCCGTGCACGGCATATACACCGCCGATACAGCCGCCGACTTCGACCTCGGGACATACGACTGGGTGGTAGACGCCATTGACTCGCTGGCAGACAAAGCATTGCTGATATGCAACGCCACCGCCTCGTCGGCTCGGCTTGTCTCGAGTATGGGCGCCGCATGCAAGACCGACCCTACACAGATACGCATAGCCGAATTTTGGAAAGTCGAGGGAGACCCTTTGGCCCGTGCATTGCGGCAACGCTTTCGCCGTAGCGGTACATTCCCCTCGCGCAAATTCAAGTGTGCCTACTCGCCGCAGCAGGCGCCCAATGTTCGGCCCACCGAGCGCGAAGCCACCGTCAACGGCGCCAAGCGACCTAACGGCACCGTCGTCTATGTCACCGCCGCCTTCGGCCTCGCCCTCGCCTCCGTCATCGTCACCTCCACCGCCGACACCTGACCACCCGCCTATTCGTGTAAACCGCATAAAGCATCTGCCGGACAAAAGGAACCATTGCGATTTCCTTTGTCCGGCAGATACTGTTTTTCGCGGGGATGGGTGGGGCTTAGGGCTTGTTGTTGCAGGTGATGGTGAGGGTGGTGATTTTGCCGGCGGCGATGATGTCGTTCTCGTTTCTGCCGCTCTTGAAGGCGTCAACGAGGGAGTAGGTCTTGTCGCCGTTGATGCGGATGTATTCGACCGAGGATAGGTGAACAATCTTTCCCGAGGCGGACACATTGGAGAGCTCGTCGGGTACTACCGCAGCCTGCCAGAATGTGCCTGAGGCGGTCACGTGCTTCTTGGTCTTGATGTATCCGTATCTGCCGAAGGGGCGTACGTGGAAGCCTCGTTCTTTGGTGATGCGGACGCCGGCTTGGGTCTTGCTGTCAAACTCGATGGATTCGACTTTGTCGGCATAGGGGCCGGTGACGTATACGCGCAGGATGCCCAGTCCGTTATGAAAGTTGAAGTCTACCTGACCTTGGTCTTTTGCAACGGTCGCGGTGTCGGAGATGAGCAGGTATTTCAGCCCTTCGGTTTGGTCGGTAATGTCGAAAGTGTTGGGGGTGAATGCAACATATTTGTTGACTTCGAGGTCACGGTATGCCATGATGGGCTTATTTATTTGGACTTTCTTCCGGCCGTCCGGCTCTGTCACCAGGGTGATTTCGCCGATTCCGTCCGGTTTTGCCTGCACGCAATCTGCTGCATCGTCGCTGAGTTCGCGCACGATGAATGTCTCCGTGCCGTTCCATTCGAGCAGGGTTGCCGACAGGTCGTCGTTTTCGGTCATTCTTGATGCGGGCTTGCCGTTCCACGGGGTCTCGGTGTAGTCCGCGAGGGTTATGTTGCCGACCTCTAAGGCGTATCGGGGTCGTTCGTTGGCTGTCGGCTCGTCCGAGGCGCAGGATGCCGCCAGTGTGCATACCAGTGCCGCCGTCAGGGATAATGCTATGTATCGTATGGTCTTTTTCATCTGCTTGGTGTTGTGTTTGTTGTCACTGCTTTCTGAGGCCTATGTCATGGCATTAAATCGTGAGCGAGTAGTCGTTGCTGTTCTTGGCCCACGGCATAGATGTTGTCGTAACTTCGACATCGTCCTTGCTGCTGCCGTTGATGGTGATGTTGAAGGTGTAGACGTATCCGCTCTTAAACTCGAACTCCGAGGCGGTCACAAATTTGGACAGGTCGATATTGTGTGTTATTTGCGGACCGATGCCCGATACGGGACGGTATTCCATAACGATGAACGGCTTGTCGGTGGCCCGTTTTTGTGCAACGATTATTGTTTCATACGAATATGCGGCCTCCTCGGTCACCGAACCCCATTTGACGGTGTTTGCCGGATTTAGACCCTTGTGTGGGGGTGTCTTGTCTTCGGTGTTGTATGACTTGATGAGGTCAAGGGTTATCTTCTTGTCGCTTTTGTTCACCGTGTATTCGGCTGTCTGGTCGATGTCCCGGAGTAGGACGAGCCAGCAGTTCTGGTACAGGTTCTTGATGTACTGCGTATTGCGGATGTTGACTACGATTTTGACCTGAGTGTGGTAGAAATCGAGTTTACGACCGTCGCGACCGATGTCGTTGGAATAGGCGAGCATGAGGTCGTCGCTGATGGTGGATGAGTGGCAGGTAGTCCACATGATTGTGTCTCCTACGGGATAGTAGCGGTTGGGGAAGCGCCCGATGACTTCGATTTTCCCGCCCGGCTTGACTATGAAGGGGTTGGAGGATGTGAGCAGCGCTATGGATGCGTTGTCCAGTGTGTCGGAGACGATGTATTTGCGTAGTGCGCCGTTGGCCTGTATTGCCACGCCGCCGGTGTCCACTTCCAGCCATGCTGTGCGCGAGCTGATTGTACCTTCGGTGCTTATATTGAGACCGAGGCCATTGGCAATAAACTCGAGGGGTGTGCCTGCGATGTCCTGCGGCTCGCTGTCTTCTGATGCACAAGCAACGAATAGCACCGCCGGCATTATGCCGCCGAGTATGGCATAGATATATTTCTTGATGCTTTTGTTCATGTCCGTATGTATGTCCGTTGTTGGATGTGTGTGTTGTTCGGTGTCGTTGGAGCAATCAAAGCTCGGCAAAGTGTTCGCCGCCGTCATCCCAGTCCTTTTGGGTGGCGATGAGGCTTAGCTCGGAAGGCTTGATGGTGACGGTGTATGTATAGACGCGCTTGCGTTTTAGCACACCGAACAGCGAGTCGTTGCTTTGATATGTTTTGCCGTTGATTGTCAGTGTGAGATCGGAACCGGATACCGTCTGCGGGGCTACGATTGCCGTATAGACTACCGCCTGCTCGGTCGCGTTGTCAATGACTTGTTGTATGGTGTTGTCCTTGAGCGACCAGTCGTTGATGGGTGCCCTGTTGTCAAAATTAAACGAGTTCCATGTCGTGCTGAAATTGATGTCGTCGTGTTGCAAGCCGCCCAAGGTACATTCGGCCTTAGTTATGTCGTCGAGAGTGATGCCCATTGCCGGGTCTGCCTTGATTTTTATGACAATTTTCGACATTTGATGGCTGAAGACAAGGTTGTCGATTTTGCCGCTGCTTATCCAGTCGGCCTGTATTCCTTCTTGTACACGCACAATGTCAATCTTGCGTTGTAGCTCGCGAGTGTTTTGCTTGCGGGTGTTGATTGCAATTCCAAAGGTTGAATTGTCTATTCTACTCGGATCATTGGGGGTATATGGCGCATACGCGATAATAGAATTAGACACGGCTGTCAAGTCAGAAACGGCGATGGCTTTGCCAATTTTGGTAAAAATTGCCGTTGTTCCGGTAGACGTGGTGTAATAGGGAAGGTTTTGGTAGTCTTTGACTATGGCGTAGGAGAACGGCGCTGTGATGTACACGCCGATTGTGTCGGCTTCCCATAGAGAGCCGTTTACGCGGGACTGCGGGGCACGCTCCCCGACAAATGTGCCGGAAATCTGAAGCTCCCTGCTATCTGTGAAGTCCGGGCCGTCTTCTTCGGCACAGGAGCATAGGTATAGTGCCGAGAGCGCTATGGCGGATGAAATTGTAAGAATATGCTTTAACGTCATATTGGCGGTGTTATAGTGTTTTGTTGTATCCCTTGACGAGAAGCCGGATAAAGTGTGCTTGATGTACGCATGTCGGCTGATAAAGGATATGGCGTTTGTTTTCCCTTAGTGTGGAATGGCTGTATCAGAACGATATTCCCACACTAAGGTAATCTTTTGTCGTGATGATGTTTATTGCATCACGGCTTCGCCGGAGCCGCTGCCGCCGTCTTCCCAATCAGTGACGGTACAGCCTTCGATTTTGAGGCCCGTCTTATGGATGGTAATGGTGTAAGTATAGGTCTTGCCGGGCTCGAGAGCGGGCTGCATGGCGGTATCGTTGACGTACGCCTGTGCAGCAATTACGGACTTGAATTTCAGCGGAGCTGTCAACGTCTGGGGGATAACGAGGGCGTCATAAGTGACGACATTATTGGTCATATCAGTAGTGCGCATCGAGTATACCAGCGACCATTCGATGGGACTGCCGGAGGGGGTAACTGCGCCGGTGGCGAGGTCGAAGGTGCCGTCATGGATGAGGCCGTCGATGTAATGGCCGCCGATAGCGACGTCAGGGGTTGTGAGGCCGTCGCCGGGCTTGAGCTTGACCACCAGACGCGACATTACGTGGCGGAAGGCGGCGGAGCCGGTGAAAGACAGTACGGGGCTGTTCTTGGAGGCTACGGCGCCGGTAGCGTAGATGAAGTCTATGCGTTTTTGCTGCTCGCGAGTCACCTGGTAGCGGGTATTGACCTGGGGATTGTTCCAGGTCGCACCGCTTTCGTATGGTGCATATGCGCAGAATGTTATATCCTCAGTGCCTTCGAAGTATATCGGGGCGGCGTCGGCGGTGAACTCGGCGACATCGCTTGTCGAGGTGGTGGAGTAGGATATGTTTTTGTACTTATCCTGCATCTTGGTGTTGCCGGCGATGGCGAATACGCCGATTTTGTCCGATTCCCATGTCGAGCCTAAGGCGCGAGAGTTGGTCTCGAATCCGGCGGTGATTTTGAGGGCTGTCGGAGTGTTGTCGGGCTCGTTGTCTGAGGAGCAGGATGCCAGAGCAAAGATTGCGAGAGTGGGCAGAAGGATGTTATGAAGTTTCATGTCGTGTGAATGATTTTTATCGTGAGATATTGTTGATTGTCAGTTGTCTGTGTGCTGCTTTCGCTGTGATATTATTTTGCGTCAAAGTTGCCGCCGTCGGCTTCGGTCCAGGCTGTGATGGTGCAGCCTTGTATCGACACTCCGGTCTTGTGGATGGTGACAGCGATGTCGTACTGGTATCCGGCGAGCCATTCGTTGCGCGGGTCGGCGATGCCGGCGTTGCGGTTGGCGGCAGTGAAGTCTATTGCGGCGGTGTATGTCTGAGCACCGGGCTGTGTGGCGGTGAATGTCAGTGCGCTGCCGAAGGATTGCGGGGCAACTATCAGCGTATAGGCTACGGTCTTGGCGGCGTCATCGGCTATGGCCGGGGCATTTTGTTCGGCTGTGGCGTTGTTTGCAAATGTCAGCGTAGCTGCATCCTTGGAGGTCACGATGCCGGTTGCACGGTCAAATGCGGCGGATGTATTGAATTCGCCGAGCGCCAATACTGCTTTCTTGACTTCATCATAGGTTACATCGCTGCCGCAACGTGCGGTGATGACCACCTTAGACATTTTATGTGCGAAATTGAACGCCACATTGGGGCTTGCCTTGCTGCCCGAAGCTTGCGCCCATAGGTAGTCGAAAGTCTTTTGCGAAGCCTGAAGGCGTGTATCAGCGGTTGCGACTGCATCGCTCCAGGGATAGTAAGCGGTGAAAGTCACCTCGGCATTGTCTTGGAAATAGATGTGGTCGCCGGCGGCGGTAAATGCTCCGGAGCCGTCGGTGGTGTACTTGAGATTGGAGTATGTTTTGTCGCCGCTTTGGCCCGAAATGCCGATGATATCGCCCGACTCCCAAGCGCTGTCGTAGGCGCGTGCTGCGGTGGCTATACTTGCGGTGAAGTTGGGCTCGTCGGCGCCCGTGTTCGGCGTGGGGTTGTCGTTATTGCAAGCCGTAAGTGTGGTTGCCAAAGCAATCGTAAGTAGCGTTGTTTTTTTCATAATCTGTTGTTATGTCGTTTGTTTATTATTCTTCTATTTGTATAATAATTAAAAGGGTGTCATATTTAGATCGGTGTCGAACGGCGTCAATGAGCGTCGTATCCGCCGCCATCGGCAACCTTCCATCCGTCAATCGAACCGATGAAGCCACCCTTGACCGGAAGACGCAAATCGGCAGTAATAGCCAGGGGACTTACACTTTTGCCGAAGTCCTTGGTCACGGTAGAGATATCGGAGGTGATGACGCGTGTATCGCCGTTGTCGAAGGCTATGTCCACTTTGAGCGACATATTGCTGTAATCGGCTTCAGGTATTGCGAAGAGTCGGAACGTTGCTGTCAATAGATTCTCGGATTGTTTGAGTCGCTCGGCGGTGGTATGTGTGCGGTCGGCGGGGTCGGCACTATGGGTGACGAAGTCGATGGCGCCGTATACGCCGTTGACGGTTGCCGTGGCGGACTCTATGCGGCTGTAGTCGCCCTCGACTACGTTGAGGACGAGGTCAACGCTGCGCATCAGTTGCACCATATTGACGGTGGCATAATATGTCGCAGCGGGGGCGACGTGTATTGTACTTGTGTAGTCGTGGTAGTCGCCGGAGAACATCGTGCCGGGATAAGCGACGATGCCGCCGTCTGCGGCTTTGGCGACTGCGGCGCGTGTGCCGTTGAGCGTCACGCCTTCCGGCGAGTTGTATACCGACAGCCGATAATCGCCTATGGCGTTATCCGTAAAGATGTATTTGTCGCCGGAAGCTGTGGCGGTGCGATCGCCGCCGTCAACGCGCACATCCGGAGTGACCCATTGCAGGTGCATAGTGTATTCGGACGGCTTCACAGCGTCTGCCGAGATATTGTTCCACGCGGTGGTAACTTCGATATTTCCTTTGGCATCATAGAGTGTATCCTTGACGCACGAGGATAATGCAGTTGCGGCAATGCCTGCTAATATGCTGAGTTTGAAGATGTTCATCGTTTCAGGGCATTAAAATATGTTCCACACCAAGGTGACGCCTGCATGGGTGACGCCCCAATAATTTTTATTGTCATGTTCGAGGCGTACGCGAGTGCCGTCGTATAGATAGTATTTATCGTAATCGACATTGAGGCCTCCGATGCCGATGGACAGGTCAAGAGAGAGTGCTTTATTGAGCCGGAATACATATCCGCCTTTGATGCCGCCGCCCTTGACAGTGCCCTGGCGTCCGGTGTCGGTGAATTTGTAATTGAAATCGCCGTAGTGTCCGTATACGCCGATGTATCCGCGGCCGTTCTTGCTCGGATACAAGCGAGCTTCGGGCAATACTTCCCAGAGAGCATAGCGACGATCATTGTCGTTCCAAGACCACGAGGTCCATGACCCGTGTGCCAAGATGCTGAAGCGCCGGGATACGTGCCATTCGATGCCGAGGTCGGGTGTGAGTGTAGCCCAACGCAACAGATTGGCTCGAAGGTCAATGTGCGGACGATGTACGGTTGGGGCTGCTACGACGGGCCGTTGGTCGGTAGTGTCGGCGGGCAGCGTCACGGGTGTCGACTCCGGCTCGGGCTCGGCTGTCACCACGGGTTGCGAAGGCTCGGGCATGGGCAGGGTCACTGCCTCGGAGGTCGGCAGAGTGATGCGAACTTCCACGTAATTGCCTCCGTTCGAATGATTTGTGGTACGGAAGCATTGCTCGGTGAGTCCGCAGCGTGTAATCATTTCGGACTTGACGCGGTTGCTGCGTGTGCGCGCTGTCGCGAGATTGGCCTCGGCACTGTCGCGCGAGTCACAATAGCCGAATACGTCTACCGTGATGGTGCCGGCTATAATTTCGTCTTTGTATGTATTGATGCACTCGATTAATGCCGCTATCTGGTTGTGATTGTCCTGATAGCCATCGTAAAAGCGGTCTGAGGAGGCGGCAAAGCGGAACGTGAGGACGTGATTTGTGTCTTGTCCCTGCGCCGTGACGGCGAAGCCTGCTGAAAGCATCATCGCGCATAGTGTGCAAATTATTCGGCGTAATCTCATATCGGATATTGGTTGGTTTAATCAATAATGACGAGGGCATCGCGGCTGTTGTCGCGGTGCTCTCTGTCATTTGTGCTCGCGACATATCAATAGTCGCGAAGTGGGTAAATATAGAGGATTTGTATTAGGGATAGGGATCATGTTGTCTCTGCTACGGACACTTTTACAAGTGCTCGATGTCTTGTGCAAAGTTAGACGTAAAGGAATGTCGTGTTTGGATGCGATGCACCAATTCGTTTTCCGCTAAGATACTCTTAAGATTCTTTAACTTTCCGCTGAACATCAAAAGCGGCTCTTGTGTCAGTGTCTCATGACCCGCTATGCGCCGTATGATTAGGTATTTTTTCTGTTTAGATGTATGCTGCAAACTCTTTTTTCCGTTAAGATATAGATTTTGACGTATAGACTATTATTTGGCGAATGTCTCGGAAATCTGTTTGGCTACTCGATTTATCGCGCTATTTATATCATGTTCGACTCCGGTTATACCGAGAGAAGAGTAGGCCCCTCGGCATGACGCTACGGGGCGTCCGGTAAGATAGTCGATAAAATTGATGATTACGATTGTTTCCTCGGGTTGAACATTTACGCCGAATTTGACCAATAACAGCTTTTCTTGTTGTGATGAGGTCAACTCGAGTATCCGTCGCTCGTTTATCAACTGCAAGTTTGACTTTTCTACCGCATCATACAGTAGAATTTCATGCTCCATCAGTTCGGCCGGGATATGGTATGTCTCGTTGTCGATAACCGAAACATACTCGTACTTAGCGAGATTTGCGCTACTCGAAACCGTTGACTTTGACGTGGTGCACGCCGACAGCAGTATCACCGCTATCAAAGCGCCCCATACCTTTAAGAGGCAATTATTCATAGGAGGTCTTTACGTTGAAATATACTTTGGTGTAAGTGCTTTCGTAGCGTACCAAGACCTTTACAGGTACTGTACCCCCGGAGGCTGGATATGTATTGGAGAATTTTATCTGATTATCCTTGATTTCGACATTCAGGTTTCGAGCCAGGTCGTAGCTGCCCTTTTGGTAGTCGATGTCGTACTCGCGATCGATTTTGCAACCTTTGGGGAACGAATAGGACGCATTTTCTTCGGTCTGAGCCTTGTTTTTATTCAGCTTCAGGTCAATGGTTTTACCCCATTCCGGAAGATTCTTGTATTGAGGATAGCTTTCGGCGTATTCGATTTTGGCGCCGACGATATCGTTGTCCTTATTATAAATCCATGAATCGACATAGACGTTATAGTAATTGGCGTTGAGGGGCATTGCGCGTGCTTCGGCCACCGTTTCGATATCGTTGACAAGAGTAATTTGATAGAAATTACCGGGGTTGATTGCTACGTTCTGAGCGATTTGAGTGAGGTTGGGGTTTTTGTTGAACTCGCCTTTTGTTCCGAGGTCCGCTATTGCGCAACGTGATGTGTTAAAGTTCCCGGACTCGTTGATGATAACGTCCGAGCCCCCGATTGCGGTCTCGCGATCACCCATCATCATATTCAATGCGAGGGCATTTGAGGGGATTTTAGGCTCGTCATCATTGCCGCAGGCGGCGGTGGATATTGCTAAGAGGGCAAACAGTGAAACTGAAAGTTTGTTCATAGTAATTGGTCTATTATTATCTGTGATGTGTAGATTGGACTTTTGGTAATCTGATGACAAAG
The DNA here is from genome assembly GCA_900540625.1 of uncultured Porphyromonadaceae bacterium. Classification (GTDB taxonomy): domain Bacteria; phylum Bacteroidota; class Bacteroidia; order Bacteroidales; family Muribaculaceae; genus CAG-873. The sequence goes on from UQGP01000036.1 coordinate 12,280, forward strand.
GTAGTATTAAACCACGGATATAGCGGCGTAAAAAACATTAAAAATCGCTACGCGGTGTTTAATGATCAAACGCCCGTAAGCCGTAGCCTTCGGTGTGGGCTCTACTTTTGGCGCAAGTCGTTGATGCTCAGTTGTTCTATGTGCGGTCGCGCCGCCGAGGTTATACCTTGACGCCGCTGACGATTTCGGGGTCGACTTGCGGCACGCTGCGTTTGGCCTTGCTGAAACTCGAGCCGGAGGCAAATCCGGCGGCTTCGGCGATTTCGCTCTGCTTGGCTTCGGGATGTGCCAGCCCGTACAGTCGGGCGTGTTCCAGACGGAACATATTGATAAGGTTATAGTATCCGACTTGGATAATAAAGCGGTTGGCTCCGCTTTTTTTGCCCGAGTCTATAAGGGCGAGTATCTCGGACTTTTGCAGGTGCGGCTCGCGGTATTTTTGCAGAATGATTTCGAGAACCTGTCGGCGTGCTTCGGCCGCGTCGGGGTCGGCCTCTATCGAGTCGTCATCGGCGGTAGCTTCTTCCTCCTTGGCGGCAATGATAGCTTCTTCCATGAATTTAACCTTACGACACCCTATTCGGTCAAGCTGTTCTTCGATATACTTGGGCCGCAGCAGCTTTTGCGGATGAAGTATCAAGCACAGAAACAGTACCATCCATATGGACATGATGATCTCCGCCACCATGTTCAGGACGCGCCTGTCGGCAAGCAGCACAGCCCAGACTATGGCGGTCCATACAACAGGAAGGTATATGACTTTGCCGGCAAATTTGTGCGGAAAATCGCTATCATCCGAGAAGTTGCCCTTGTTATAAGCCGAAATCCGGCTTTTGAGCCAAATCAAGGTCTTGAGCATATATGCCGTCAGAATTATGCCTATGCCGGAGGCTATGCCAAGCACCACAGAGCTGTGCACCTCAATCCATACGCCGACCGGAGCATAAAGCACGGAGCATGTCATAATAAAAAGCAAACTCATAGGTACGTAGAAGAGCAGAATTGCGCTCGAGCCACGCAATTTATGCCATTTGAAATACCGCAGGAACATGGCAGCAAAAGCAGCCGGATAAAACACCACGCCGAAGACACGCACAAAGACCCATGTTCCCGGGGCTTCCGGATGCAAATAATATGGCGTCAACATCGCTACGGCCATGAATACAAAGGCGGTAAGCGAACTTGCCGGATAGAAGTACCGAATTTCTTTGTCGTAAGGGCGGCAATGATGTATCAGCCGGACAATGCCGCATATTATGCCTGTGACGATGAATATAAGGCAGATATCGGAATAGTATGTATAGCCGTGGGACATGTCGTGTCGTATATGTGTGGCTGTGCTTGTTTTTTCAGCGCAAAATTAACGATTTTTTGCACAACAACCTAAGTTTGGCCGCAAAAATTTTAAGTCCGGAGCGTGCCTCTGTGCGGACGCGCCCCGGACTTGATGCGAATGAGCATGGCGGCAGTCAATGCCGCCGTATGCCGTTATGGATTGCGCCTATGCAGTTTTATTTGACATAGACCTTAGATGCTTTTCCACTGGCGCTGCGGCGTACGTAGATGCCTGGCGTCAGATTGTCGGCGTCTACGCGTATGCCTTGCAGGTTGAAGTACTCGGCAGTGCCGTTGTCGTCAACGGTGATGTCATCGATAGCGCCGGTGTAGAAGAATACCTTATTGGATTCACCGGACTCGATGCCGTTTTGGATAGCGGTGACGTAGTAGTTTCCTTGCTTTGCATCGGGGATGATGACGGAAGTTGCGGTCAGACCTTCGCGAATCTTTTCGCCCTCATAGTACACGTTGTAGGTGATGTCCTTAGCGTCCTGTGTCTTGAATATTACATCGAAGTCGTTGGCCAGGACTGCTTTGATGGCCCAGTTGTAGTTGAGCTTGAACTTCTCGGACAGACGATACCAGTAACCGGGAGATGCGCTGTTGGTGAGGATGTCGCCCTTGTCGGGGTCGCTGGGGAATGTGCCGTCTTCTTTGACATCGACGCCCAGGGGCTTGATGCCGGAATCGTGCGACAGAGTGTAGCCTATATACAGGTCGGATTCGCCTTTGATGAGATACGGCTCGTTGAGGCGTACATCGTTCCATCCACCCACGACGCTGGATACGGGCTGGTGGTAGATGATGTTTTCGTCTTCGGCGATTTCGATGGCAACGTCGGATACTTCGGTGGAGAAGAGGCCGAACATGATGTGGTCGATGCGTTGGCCGATGTACGGCTTCAAGTCATCCTTGGCAAAATGGATGAAAGCGTGGGGCGTGAGATTGCTTCCGGTAAGTCCGAGGCCGCCAATCTTGGTGCCTTGAACGTAGGTCAGGGAGAGCGCTTTGTCGGGCGATTCCCAGTTGAGGTTGAGACCGTCGGCAGTGGATGTACCGGTGAGAGCGTAGGGTGCTATGCCCTTCTGAGCAATGGGACGATCGACGGAGACGGAGCGTGTTGCCGGCGACTCCCAATCATTTTCGTAAACGGCGGTGACGTAGTATGTATAGGTGTTGAATGACGGAAGTTTGTCTACATAAGCCTTTTCGGTTGTGGTCGCGATGACTTCGCCGTTGCGGTATATGTTGAATTTTACCGGTCTGGGTACAGCGGCACTCTTGGCTACCGGCTTGGGAACATTGGCGGCGTATACCACGCTGATAGGCTCTTCGGTAGCCTGAACCGAGCTGATGCCGATGCTTGTCATTTCGGCCTGCTGCGGAGCAAGTTCGGTTGTCGAACCCGACTCGCCGTCGATGAGATATGCCCCGATGTAGATATTGTTGTCGGTGGCTATCGAGGATATGGTAGCGAGATTCATCCAGGTGAGGCCGTTGGTGAGACTGACGCGTGCACCGCCGTCCTTAAGCGGGCCTGCATCAATAATCAATGCAGAAGCGCCGCCGGGAACAGTTCCATTATAGGCGATGTAGAGGTCTTCTTCACCGGTGATTTCAACGGGCGTGGGAAGTTTGGCTGTATATACAGTTCCGGCATCAACATCGCCGTCTTTGACGGTGATTTCGGAAAGAGCCGTGCCTTTGGCGGTATAGACGCCAACCTTAAATTCGCCGATGGCAGCGCCGATGGCAAATTTGATGCGGTCTATCTTTAACCCTTTGTAAGAGGCGAGTTCGTCTTTGGTAAACTGAGCGCCCCACAGCATAGTCATATCTTCATCGAAACCGGTGAGATAGGCCGGGTCGTCACATTTGGTCAATTTTGTATCCGTGTTCCATGACAGGTTAAACTCGTTGGTGTCTCGGTTATATGATGCACCGTCAATTTCGGGTGCGGCATATTTGTCAGGCAGCGAAACTTTTACGGCAAATTCCTCGGGATAAGATGTATAGTAGTAGCCGTAATCGGCGGTTAGGGTGTAGGCATAACGTCCGGGGCCGGGGACTTCGTCCGTGTAGCTGGTGGCCGTGATGCCGGAGGCGATGACATTGCCGTCGCGTGCGAGCGTATATCCGGAGGGCGCTTTTTTGGTGGTGGCGTCTTCGACAGTGGCATACAATGCCCAGTTGCCGGGGATGCCGCCGCTCTTCAGCGTCTTCCACGTGGGAGATGTTTTCTCAAACCCTTTGGAGCTCGGAGAGGTGACCGAGAAGGTGTTGCCGCGCCCGTCAACGGCTACATTACCGGTGACGCCTATCGGATGAGTCTTGGGCGTATGTGTTACGTACAGACCGTAGGCATAAGTGTGACCGGGAGTCAGCTCGTAAGGTGTATCCAGCGCGAAGGTACTCTCCTTATTGGCTTGAATTGCTGCGAGTTCGACGTCGGCAGCATCTTGTGCGTAGTCGATGACGCCGTCTTTCATGATAAAGAGCTTGACGCTGTTGATTACGGCCTCGGTGAAGATGGTCTTGATGTTCGTGATCTTGGCGTTGGGACCGAAGGCTGTAAGGTCGTCGGCGGTGAAGACGTTGCGGAACCATACCTTGGTGTCTTTGGCTGCACTACCGCCTATCGAGTGGGTGGCTTCGGCCGAGCCCCAGGTGAGGTTGTCGCCTCCGGTGAGGGGAGCGGCCCATACCAGGACGTGCTTGAAGTCGCCGGCTGGGGTGTTGTAGCTGTAGTGTGCCGACGGCGCCGATTTGGCAAAGTCCAGAATTTTCACTTTGCGCGAGAACGAAACGCGGTGTTCGTCGGGGTAATCGGCCGATACATAGACTTGGTGCTCGCCGACGGGAACGTTGTTCATTATTGCGGTGTACTCGACGACACCGGAATATTTGTTCTTGGCGCTGGTGATGGTTACGTCGGCAGCGTTGTAGAAGTCGCCGTCCATCATTACGCTATAACCCGTGGGGGCTTCGTTGGCTTTATTGACGAGGTTGGCTGTGACTAAGTAGTCGCCGGCACCGGTGGCTTTCCAGGTTTTGCCGTCGGTACTGTAGAGGTCGCCTTTGCCGGGGGCGTCGGTGGTCTTGTCCTTCATGACCACGAAGTTCATATTGTATCCGCCCTCGACCTTGATGGCGAAGATGTATTCGGCACCGGCCTTGATGGTTATATGATTGTTCAGTTTTATTTTCAGCGTAGTATTCTTTTCGTACTTGCTGCGGTCTGCCACACCTTCTGATACGACTTCACCGTTTTCGTAGACCAATCCGGTGACTTTGGAGAGGTTACGGTACTGGGCAAAGGTGATGCCGTCCACGACCTGACCCACATAAGGCTTGAGATCCTCGGCCGTAAACTTGGCACCGGCGTATGCAACCTGTGCTTTTTGCAAGTCGCTGTTGATGAAGTTGTCTCCGTTGTAGTCGTAGTCGTCGTGCCACTGGAGGGTCTTGGGTGCTTCGGGCGCACGCCATTGGAGGCGTACTTGCTGGAAGAAAGCGTCGGCAACAATCGTGTGCGGTGCGCCCCGCTCGGCATAAGTGGGCGCCGTACATAGCATCGCGGCAAGTGCCGCAACGAGGCTATGCATTAAGACTTTTTTCATAGAACCTTTATTTGGGGTTAGTTGTGAATAAAAATATGGATAGTTATATCAGTTCGTTTTTTGTAGGCATCAATACGTTGCTATATTGCTATATTGATAAGTGATTTTAGCGTAATGATCTGTTTCTGCTTGATATAGAACCTTTTTTGAGGGAAGAGCCCAACCGTTTCATAGTCGCCTTCCTCTCTCGAGCACTCTCCTGCGCCGTTATCGGACTTTATCGGCAGCAAATATAAACATTTTATTCGACAATACAAGCATTTTCGGCGATTTTTCGCCGTTTTTTTGCAAAAATGGCGGCTTTTAGGCGCGTTTTTGTGGTATGGCGTGCAAGATGGGGAAATATGCGGATGTGAGCGGACGAGACGAGGCGGGATGCTCAGAGGCTACTGAGGTGGCGGCTGAGGTGACTGCCGGCGGATATTTTTTTGCGGGTTGGGAATTTAGTTGTAACTTCGTGGAGGCAAACGGCGGCCGCGGGCAAGCGGCGTGGCCGTGCCGAATGATTTCTCCGGCGCTGATGTCGGCCTCTGCCGCCGCGCATCTGCGTCTTAAAAAAGACAAACGAAACTGACGCATCAATGAAGATACGACACATCCTGATGGTGTCGGCGGCGGTTCTGGCTATGGCCGGTGCCGCCTTTGCCGGCGTACGTGGCGGCCAAGGCGCCACGCATTTCTCCAAATCGGACATTACGCAAAATCTCAAGTTGTTCAACAGCATCTACAAGGAGCTGACAATGAACTATGTGGATACGCTGGACGCCAAGGCGACCATGCGTACCGCCATAGACGCGCTACTCGGGCAGATAGACCCGTATACCGAGTACTTCAGCATCGAGGAGCGCGACAATATTACTTCCGTAACCACGGGCGAATATGCCGGCATCGGGTCGGTGATACAGCGTCGCGACAGCGTGGTGGTGCTGACTGCTCCATCTTGGAATTCGCCGGCGCGGCGCGCCGGCGTGCGCCACGGTGACGTACTGATAAGCATCGATGGTGACAGCGTGACTCCGGCCATGGACATCACGGAGGTAAGCCGCCGACTCAAGGGTCGCCCCGGCACGGAGGTGCACCTGCGACTGCGTCGCCCGTGGGTGGGTGCGGACAGCATCTTGGACATTACAGTGACGCGCGGCACCATTACCATCGACCCACTGCCATATTACGGATATATCGGCGATGGTATCGGATATATAGACATCACCACCTTCAACGAAAAGACCGGTACGGAGGTGCGTAATGCCGTGGCAACGCTCAAGCGCGACCCGCGTGTCAAGAGCCTCGTACTCGACCTGCGTGACAACGGCGGCGGCATCGTCGACGGCGCCGTACAAATCGTGTCGAATTTCGTACCCAAAGGCACGGAGGTGTTGACTATACGCGGCCGCGAAGCTCGCAACCGCCGCACCTACAAGACCACCTCTGCACCACAGGATACAAAGATTCCGCTGGTGATATTGGTCAATGACGGCACTGCCAGTGCAGCCGAAATAGTCACCGGAGCACTCCAAGACCTTGACCGCGCTGTCATCGTGGGACGCCGCACATTTGGCAAGGGTCTGGTGCAGAATGTACGCCCGCTACCTTACGACGGACTGCTCAAGGTTACCACCGGACGATATTACATACCCAGCGGCCGCCTTATCCAGGCCATAGATTACGGCCACCGCAACAACGATGGCTCGGTGGCACGCATACCCGACTCGCTGACGACGGTATACCATACGGCGGCAGGCCGCGAGGTACGCGATGGCGGCGGCATCACGCCTGACACCACGGTGACGTTGCCCGAAAGCAGTCGCTTGCTTTATACGCTATACAACAGTTTCGTGATTGACAATTTTGCCAATCGTTACGCCAATACACATCCCGAGGCTCCGGCAGACACTCTGGGCTGGCATCCGGACAGCACGCTTTTTGACGATTTTAAAGCCTTTGTAGATCCGGCCAAGCTCAAGTATGACTCGCCTTATGCCGCCGGCATCAAGTATCTACGCGATGCCGCACGTGTCGAGGACTATCTCACGCCGGAGGTAAAGTCCGCGCTCGACAGCCTCGAGAATATGCTCAAGCCCGACTTGACGCGCGACATTGAGCGCCGCCGTACCCAGATTATGGAAGTGCTTGAGGACGAGATTGCCGCACGCTATTTCAGCACGCGCGACCTCTCGGCTCGTGCCGTCAAGGGCGACCCCGATATAGACGCGGCTCGCGCCATACTCACCGATATGCGTCGGTATAATGCCATATTGCGCAAGAAGTAATGAAGACTAAAACAGTCCCGACTACTGTCGGCGGCGACACGCCGCTGGCAGTCATCAGTGCCGCCTTTGCCTCCGGGCGCTCGGAGGCACTCAAAGCTTTGTCGCATCGTCGCCGCAGCATCGTCTACGGCGCCAGCGGAAGTGCCGCTGCCATGGCCCTGGCGGCATTGCCGATCGGTCGTAAGGCGCTCACGGCTTTGGTGATAGGCGCCGACAGCGATGACGCGGCATGCCTGTACGGCGATCTATGCCGCGTGGCCGGTGACGAGGCCGTGGCCATACTTCCATCGGGCTACCGTCGCAGCATCAAGTACGGACAAGAGGACGAGGCTTCGCGTATACTGCGTACACAGACGCTCACGCGCCTGCTCGGCGAGACCGATACGAATCATTCGCCGCTGCGCTTCATTGTATCCTATCCCGAGGCACTGGCCGAACGCGTGGCCTCGCGCGACGAAGTAGACAGCCATACCGTCACGCTGCGCGTGGGCCAGAATATCGACCCTAAAACGGTGTTGCAGACGTTGTTGGACAACGGTTTTAGTAAAGTGGACTACGTCTACATTCCCGGACAGGTAGCCATGCGCGGCGGCATCCTTGATGTCTTCGGCTTCAATGACGAGCGCCCGGTACGTATCGATTTTTTCGGCGACGACATCGAGAGCATCCGTTTTTTTGATGTCGAGACTCAATTGTCCGATGACAAGATGGACAGCGTGTCCATAGCCGCCGATGTCACGCGGCTGGCCAAGGACAATCCCTCGCTGCTTCAATTTGTGGACGAAAAGACGCTGGTGGCCGTGCGTGCCGGCATAGACGTCTGCGCACGCGTGCATGCCGTAGCCGCTTCGGACATTGCCGTCAATGCCCTTACGGCGTCAAGTGAAGACGGCATGACCCTCGCGGACATACGCGCCGACATCGTGGACGCAGACGCTTTTGCCGAGCGCTATGACGCCATGCGCCGCATGACACTATGTGCCGCAGCCGACCCGGCCTCGGAGCACTCCGAGCAATCGAAGGACTCCGACACCACCACGAAAACTGCCTCTCTGGACCTGCATTGCTCGCCGCAGGGCATTTATCACAAGAATTTCGAGCTGATAACCAAGTCATTGGGTGACTTTGCCGGGCGTGGCTACAAAATATATATACTCAGTGACAGCGTCCGCCAAATACAGCGCTTACGCGACATCTTTGCCGACCGTGGCGATGACATAACCTTCGGCGGCGTTGAGGGTACGTTGCACGAGGGTTTTGTAGACCACGAACATAAGGCGTGCGTATTCACCGACCATCAGATTTTTGACCGCTTTCACAAGTACACACTGCGCAGCGAAAGAGCACGCAGCGGACGCGTCGCACTGTCACTCAAGGAACTGGGCGCAATACAGCCCGGCGACTACATTGTGCACGTGGACCACGGCGTAGGCCGTTTTGCCGGTCTGTTGCGTGCCAATGTCAACGGACATACGCAGGAGATGATCAAGCTGGTCTATCAAAACGAGGACATCGTCTTTGTATCCATACACGCGCTGCACAAACTCTCCAAATACCGTGGCCAAGACGGCGAGGCGCCCAAGCTGAACAAGCTGGGCTCGGGCGCATGGAACCGCATAAAAGAGCGCACCAAAAGTCGCCTGAAAGATATTGCCCGCGACCTTATACGCCTGTATGCAGCGCGTAAAGATCAGCAGGGCCATGCCTTTGCTCCGGACAGCTATATGCAAAACGAGCTTGAAGCATCGTTTGTCTACGAGGACACCCCGGACCAGATTACAGCGACGCAGGCTGTCAAGTCAGACATGGAAAGCCCACGACCCATGGACCGCCTGATATGCGGCGACGTGGGCTTTGGCAAGACCGAGATAGCCGTGCGCGCGGCCTTCAAAGCTGCCGTGGATGGTAAGCAGACCGCCATATTGGTGCCCACCACGGTCCTTGCATATCAGCATTACAACACCTTCAGCGAACGCCTCAAAGATTTTCCGGTGCGTGTCGAATATCTGTCGCGAGCCCGCTCGGCCAAGGACACCAAGGCCATACTTGCCGACCTTGCCGAGGGCAAGATAGACATCATCATAGGCACGCACAAACTTATCGGCAAGTCCGTGCATTTCCACGACTTGGGGCTGCTGGTGATAGACGAGGAACAAAAGTTCGGCGTAGCCGTCAAGGAACGCCTCAAGCAGATGAAGGTGTCGGTGGACACACTCACCATGAGCGCCACACCAATACCGCGCACGCTACAATTCTCGCTCATGGGCGCGCGCGACCTTTCGTCGCTGACCACGCCGCCGGCCAATCGTTATCCCATAGTCACCAACGTGGATACGCTCAGCGACGACTTGTTGTCCGATGCCATAGGCTTCGAGTTGGCACGCGGCGGTCAGGTATTCATCATCAACAATCGCATCGAAGGACTATACCGACTGCAAAATATGGTCAATCGCCTTATCCCGGATGCACGCTCAATCGTTGCACACGGACAGATGCCGCCCGAGGCGCTCGAAAAGGCAATCATTGATTTCACCAATCACGATTATGACATCCTGATAGCCACCACTATAGTCGAATCGGGCATAGATATGCCCAACGTCAATACAATCATTGTCAATAATGCGCAGAACTTCGGCCTGAGCGAGTTGCACCAGTTGCGCGGACGCGTGGGCCGCAGCAGCCGCAAGGCCTTCTGCTACCTGCTTGTCCCGCCGGACGCCGAACTTACCAGCGTGGCACGCCGACGCTTGCAGGCCATAGAGAGTTTCAGCGACTTAGGCAGCGGAATACACATCGCCATGCAAGACCTGGATATACGTGGCGCCGGCAACCTCCTGGGCGCCGAGCAAAGCGGATTTATCGCAGACCTGGGCTACGAAACATACCAAAAAATATTGAAGGAAGCGGTCACCGAATTGCGCACGCAGGAATTTGCGGACACCATGAAAGCGTCCACGGACACTGTCGGAGACGGCGCCACGGGTTCCGATGATTTTGTGGCCGACACCACGGTGGAAAGCGACCTCGAATTGCTGCTACCAGCCGACTATGTGCCGCAGGAGTCCGAACGCATAAGCTTGTATCGCGAATTGGACAATATAGAACGTCAGGACGACCTCGATGCTTTTGCCGCACGACTTATCGACCGCTTCGGGTCTATACCGGCGGTAGCTCGCGAATTGTTGCTGGTGCCGCGCCTGCGCCGCGATGCACGCCGCTTGGGCATAGAGAAAGTTGTTCTGAAAAACGGCAAAATGTACACCTATTTTGTAGATGCATCCAACATCGCCTATTATCAATCGGCAATGTTCGGTCGTATGCTCAGCTATCTAAATCTCAACAGCCGCCGCGTGCATATACGCGAAAATGCCGGACGTCGTTCGTTTGTCATCGACTCCGTGCCCACGGTGCATGACGCCGTCTCGGCTCTCGAGACAGCCCTCACCCTCCCCGTGTCCTGACCGCAAAGAGGTGGACAGAGTGGTAGAAACAGTAGGGGAGCAATACATTGCGCGCGCGGCAGGGCGGTAATATGCCGGTTTTTAAGTGTGTTATGCTGTATTGCTCGAAGTCGCTGCGGACGCAATATATTGCGTCCCTACAGTTATTCAGCATTATGACACACTGTCCTCGAAATTGATTGGCGGGAAGAATAGGTGTGGGTCAGCAAGCGCGGACAACGAGCCAGTTGGTTTGATAGACGGAGCGGACGGCAAAGAGCAGGTGTGCCGGAGCACCCTCATAGGCTCGGAACCATCCGTAATTCCAGCCCATACCCATGTCGAGATACAGCGCGTGGCGCACGCCCATATGTACAAGAGCCGTTACAAAACAGTCCAGAGTGACCGGATACCGCAGGGCAACCGCATCAAATTATGGCCGAGGCAAGGATTTCACGAAGGTAATCTTG
>UQGP01000037.1 GCA_900540625.1 uncultured Porphyromonadaceae bacterium
GCTCTATGGCGTTGCTCGTTACGCTGTCACCTAAATTTATTTAGGACAATATTGCTTGTGGCCGCACTTTTCGTCCTATATATTGGCTTTTTCAGCCGAAATTTAGTAATTTTGCGATTGATTTAGACAAAAAACCGACTATAAAACATATAATTAGACAATACAAATGAGCATCAACAACCTGCCCCCTAAATATAATCCCGAAGCCGTAGAAGGCAAATGGTACGAATACTGGATGCAGCATAATATGTTCCACAGCGTACCCGACGGACGCGAACCCTACTCCATCGTCATCCCGCCACCAAACGTCACCGGCGTTCTTCACATGGGGCATATGCTCAACAACACGATACAAGACATATTGGTGCGCCGCGCTCGCATCCAAGGCAAGAACGCTATTTGGGTGCCGGGTACCGACCATGCATCCATTGCCACAGAGACAAAGGTCATCGCCAAACTTGCTAAAGAAGGCATCAAAAAAAGCGACCTTACGCGCGAGCAGTTCTTAAAGCACGTATGGGACTGGACGGAAACGCACGGAGGTATCATACTCAAGCAGTTACGCCGTCTCGGCGCATCATGCGACTGGGAACGCACAGCATTCACTATGGATGCGCCACGCTCCGAGGCTGTCACCAAAGTTTTCGTTGACCTGTACAACAAGGGATTGCTCTATCGCGGTCTGCACATGGTCAACTGGGACCCTGTAAACCTCACGGCCATCTCCGACGACGAAGTAAATTACGTTCAGGAGCACAGCCATCTATTCTATTTGCGATACTACCTCGCAGATGCCTGCGAAATCACGCCCGCCGAGGGTCAAGTGGTACATACCGATGAAAACGGACGCCACTACGCTTTGGTAGCCACGACACGACCCGAGACAATCATGGGCGATACCGCAATGTGCATCAATCCCAAAGACCCCAAGAATACTTGGCTGCGCGGACATCGTGTAATTGTGCCTTTGGTAGGCCGCGAAATTCCCGTAATCGAAGACCGATATGTAGACATCGAGTTCGGTACAGGATGCCTCAAAGTCACACCCGCGCATGACAAAAACGACTATATGCTGGGCAAGACACACAATCTCGAGTCCATAGATATATTTAACGATGACGCCACCATCGCAGCAACAGCCGGAATGTACGTCGGTATGGACCGCTTCGATTGTCGTAAAGCTATCGCCGAGGACCTCAAGAAAGCCAGGCTGCTTGAACGTGTCGAAGACTATACCAACAACGTAGGATACAGCGAGCGCACTAAGGTTGCCATCGAGCCGCGATTGTCACTACAATGGTTTGTTTCGATGAAACATTTCGCAGAAATTGCGACTCCGCCCGTAATGGATGATGTTATTCGCTTCGTTCCCGAAAAATACAAGAACACCTACCGCGCATGGATGGACGGCATCAAGGATTGGTGCATAAGCCGCCAGTTATGGTGGGGCCACCGCATCCCGGCATGGTACTATAACGGTACCGATGGCGAGACGCACATAGCCGTGGCTGTCAACGAGGACGAGGCGCTCAAAATCGCACGCAAAGACTCAGGCAACGATGCGTTGCAACTTTCCGATCTTAAACGTGACCCGGATGCCCTTGACACCTGGTTCTCCTCGTGGCTGTGGCCTATCACACTTTTTGATGGCATAAACAACCCCGGCAACGAAGAAATCAAATACTATTACCCGACAGCGACACTCGTGACCGGACCGGACATCATATTCTTCTGGGTGGCACGAATGATTATGGCCGGATACGAATACATCGGTACATACCCGTTCCGCAACGTCTACTTCACAGGCATTGTACGCGACAACCTGGGTCGCAAAATGTCCAAGAGTCTCGGCAACTCGCCCGACCCCATCGAACTTATGGACAAATACGGCGCCGACGGCGTGCGTATGGGTATGCTCCTGGCAGCTCCCGCCGGCAACGACATCCTTTTTGATGAGCACCTCTGCGAACAAGGCCGAAACTTCTGCAACAAATTGTGGAACGCCTTCCGTCTGCTTAGCGGATGGCAGGTCGATGATACGCTTACACCTACCGAAGTCTCCAAGAAAGCCAATATATGGTTCGAGGCTCGTTTGTCTCAGACCATCGAGCAGGTGGACGACCTCTTCGAAAAGTTCCGTCTCAATGAAGCTCTTATGGCTATATATCGCCTCGTTCGCGATGATTATTCATCGTGGTATCTCGAGATGATAAAACCGGAATACGGCAAGCCCATCGACAGCACAACATACGAGCACGCAATCGAATATATGGACGCACTGCTTCGTCTGCTGCACCCCTTCATGCCGTTCATCACCGAGGAACTTTGGCAGAACCTTCGCCAGCGCCGCCCCGGCGAATCGGTGATGTATGCCGCTGCACCCAAGGCCACAGAATACTCGCCGGCCCTAATCGACGCAATGGCTGTAGCTCAAGAAATTGTCACAGCCGTACGCGGAGCACGCGCGGCAAAAGGCTTATCACCGCGCCAAGCTCTCGTTCTCAATGTCCTGGGCTCTCTTGATAAAGGCATTCCCACCGAAGTAATCGCAAAATTGGCCAATATCGAGGGTATCAACGAGAATGCCGCAAAAGACCCGCTGGCCGCCTCGTTTATGGTCGGAACAACCGAGTTCAACATCCCGATGGAATCGACAGTGGACGCCGAAGCCGAGCTTCAACGCTTGACCAAAGACCTCGAATACAATCGCGGATTCCTGCAAAGCGTAGAACGCAAGCTCTCCAACGAACGCTTTGTAGCCAATGCCCCGGCAGCCGTTGTCGAGGCCGAACGACGTAAACAGGCTGATGCTACAGCCAAAATTGCAGCACTCGAAGCATCTATCGCAGCTATCAAATCGCAAAAGTAATGCGGATATCCGTTATCATACGTTTTGCCATACTATTTGTCCTATGGGCATTGCTCGTAGGCTATATCGTATTGCATACCAAAGTGACATTGTACATCATTTTCGTGATTATTGCCTCGGCAATAATTATATTTGTACCGATGTATAAGAAGTACGTAAAAAATGACCAAGGTCCAAAGCTCTAAATATCCGCTGCTGTCAACCATAGACTCTCCGGCAGACCTGCGAAAGCTCGATATCGACCAACTACCGCAAGTCTGTGACGAAATACGAGCCATGCTCATCGAAACCCTGAGCCACAATCCGGGTCACTTTGCCTCATCGATGGGCGCTGTGGAGATTACCGTGGCCCTGCATTATGTCTTTGACACCCCATACGACCGAATAGTATGGGACGTAGGACACCAGGCTTACGGGCACAAAATTCTGACCGGACGACGCGATGCATTCGACACACTGCGCACATTCGGCGGAATATCGGGATTTCCCAACCCGGACGAAAGCCAATACGATACCTTCAGCGCAGGACACGCATCAAATTCGATTTCCGCGGCACTTGGGATGGCCATAGCCGCACGCCTCAACAACGACACCCCACGACGAAACGTTGTAGCTGTCATCGGCGATGCATCAATCTCGGGCGGTCTGGCTTTCGAAGGGCTCAACAACGCAGCCAATACGCCCAACAACCTGCTCATTGTCCTCAATGACAATGATATGTCCATCGACCGGAACGTTGGCGCTCTCAGTCGCTACCTCACACACTTGACAACCTCTCCGGGGTACAACGCCCTGCGATATAAGCTATACCGCGGAGCAGTCAAGATGGGCCTTATCAGCGAGCGCAGACGAGGCAAAATCCTGCGCTTCAACAATTCGTTGAAAGCGATGTTGTCCTCCGAACAAAACATATTCGAAGGCCTCAACATTCGTTATTTCGGACCTTATGACGGTCACGATGCGGTGAAACTCGTACGCATCTTCCGCGACATCAAAGACATGGAAGGTCCTCGTATATTACATCTTAGAACAATAAAGGGACATGGCTATGCTCCGGCCGAAGCCGACCCCGCAATATGGCATGCACCGGGACTTTTCGACCCCGGTACAGGCACTCGCAATAGCTCGAGCGGCATTAAGTATCAAGATGTTTTAGGCCGCTGGCTTATAAATGTGTGCAAAAAAGACAGTCGCGTAGTAGCAATTACGGCGGCAATGCCTTCCGGTACCTCCGTATCGATGTTGCAGCACGAGATGCCTGAAAAAGTCTTTGATGTCGGTATCAGCGAGGAACATGCCGTAACATTTGCCGGTGGCTTGGCTAAAGAAGGTCTACGCCCTATCGTCGCCATATATTCGAGCTTCCTGCAACGAGCTTACGACCAAATGATACACGATGTGGCGCTGATGCGCTTACCGGTGATATTCGCCATAGACCGTGCAGGTATAGTCGGCGAGGACGGAGCCACGCACCACGGAATGTACGACATGGCCTATATGAGCACAATACCCGGCATGGTCGTATGCGCACCTTCCGATGCAATCATGATGCAAGACATGTTGCACACCGCTTTGCACCGCAACGAAGGTCCTACTGCCATACGATATCCGCGAGGCAAAGCGCATAACGCCGAGGCACTGGATTCGACAAAACCGCAATTATTAGAAATTGGTCGTGGACGCCACGTACGAGACAATGCCGATGCACGTGTAGCAATTATATCCATCGGCACCATGCTGTATGACGCATTGCACGCAGCCGAGACTTTAGCGGCTCAAGGCATCGAAACATCCGTATACGACATAATGTTCCTCAAACCGATAGATACGGGAATACTTGATGAGATTGCAGCGCGAGGCATCCCGGTGGTCACCGTCGAAGACGGGGCTGCTGTCTACGGTGGTCTTGGATCTGTCGTAACATCCTATATGTCTGACAATCACCCGGGCGTAAGAGTTCATCCAATAGGAGTCGGCGACACTTTTGTTCCGCATGGCACTGTTGCACAGTTGAAAGCTTTATGCGCCATAGACGCAGACGGCATAGTAGGCACGATTAAACAAATCCTCGAAAAATGAAAATAGTAATTGCAGGCGCCGGAGATGTTGGCTCACATTTGGCCAAACTTCTCACCCATGAAGAGCAGGACATTCTCGTAATAGACGAGAATGCAGAGCGTTTAGCCTTTTTGGACTCCAATTACAACCTTATGACCTTGACGGGAAGTCCCACATCTTTCCGTACCTTGCGTGAAGCACGCGTTGGGTCTTGCGATTTGTTTATTGCACTTACGCCGTCCGAGACAGACGACATTGTCGCATGTTCCATTGCAAAAAATTTGGGAGCGGACATTACCGTAGCTCGCATCAACAGCTACGATTTTATGGAGGAACGCAACCATGAACTTGTGACACGTATGGGCGTGGACAAGCTTATATATCCCGAATATCTGGCAGCCCAGGAGATAATCACGGCCATGCGTCGGTCGTGGGTTAGACAGTGGTTCGAGCTACATAACGGCGAGATTATTGTCGTGGGCGTTAAGTTGACCTCCCGCTCACCCATAGCGGGACAAATGATACGTGATTTTGCCTTCGCCAACCGCAATTTCCATGTGTCAGCCATTAAACGAGCGCACGAGATTATCATTCCGCGAGGCGATGACACTCTTGAAGCCGGCGATATCGCGTACATCACCTCCACCCACGAGCACGTGGACGAATTGCTTGCACTTACCGGCAAAATCGAGCACAAAATACGCCGCGCAATGATTATGGGCGGTGGCAAAATAGCCATACGCCTCGCATCTCTCGCCGGCGATGAATTCGACTTCAAAATCATAGACAACAACCCCGAAGTGTGCCGCCACCTTCCGGAGAAATGCCCCAATTGCGACATCATACAAGGTGACGCGCGCGACATTGACCTGCTAATAGACGAGGGCATCGACCAATACGACGCCTTTATCGCCCTGACCGGAAGCAGCGAAGCCAACATATTGACCTGTCTCACGGCTAAAGAGATGGGCATCAAAAAGACTATAGCCGAAGTCGAGAACATCCAATATATATCACAAGCCGAAGGCCTGAATATCGGCACAATAATCAACAAAAAACTGTTGGCTTCCAGTTCTATATTCCAGCTTCTGCTGGATGCAGACTCTTCGACATCCAAATGCCTGGCACTCAGTGATGCCGAAGTTGCTGAATTGGAAGTGCGCCCCGGCGCAAAAATTTCAGGGAAACCGGTAAAAGACCTCAAATTGTCCCACGATATGACATTGGCCGGACTTATCCGCGACGGCAAGGGTATGCTTGTCGGCGGCGATACGGTCATATTACCCGGCGACCATGTCGTGGTCTTCTGCCTGAGCGGAGCGTTACATAAGGTCGAAAAGCTGTTCAACTGACATTTGTTTTAACCTATATTATACAGCGACTTTAACTACACAAATCAGCATATAGTCATAGCCAATGCAAGTATTGCAAAACATACGCGAACGACGCTTCATCAACTTCCCCATGCTATTAAAAATAGTGGGATGGTTGCTAATGATTGAGTCGGTGTTTATATGCATCCCCACCATAGTCAGCTTATGCTACGGCGAGGACGATTGGAGTATCTTTGCTATTACCGTTGCCATTACATTTACCGTAGGATTTGTGCTTAACAACTGCGTACATGCAGCATATTCACGCATGGCGCGGCGCGAAGGTTTTCTACTTACCGGTTGTACTTGGGTGATATTCTCACTATTTGGAATGTTGCCTTTGATGTTTGCTCCGAGCAGTCAACTTTCATTCACCGATGCTTTTTTTGAAAGTATCTCATGCTTTACCACCACCGGCGCCAGTGTCTATCTTGACGCCGACAGTCTAAGCCACGGCGTACACCTGTGGCGGGCGATGATGCAATGGACCGGCGGCATGGGTATCATACTATTTACCTTAGCCGTAATACCGATGCTTAACTCGTCCGGAGGAATGCAGATGTTCAACGCTGAAGTCACCGGCATCACTCACGACAAAGTACGGCCACGCATATCACAGACAGCCAAGGCATTATGGATTACATATTTTGTCCTTACCGCTTGCTGCGCTATCCTGCTTATGATTGGACCCATAGATGTTTTTGACAGCATCTGCTACGCTTTCGGGACGCTGAGTACAGGCGGATATTCGACACGTGCCAGTGTCGATTTCTTCGATTCGGATTACGTAAAGGTTGTCATTACACTCTTTATGTTCCTTGGCGGAGTCAACTTTGCACTATTGGTACGCAACGCCATACGCAACCCACGGCGACTATGGGACGATGATGTATTTCGGTGGTTTATTATAATCATCATTGCCGTAACAGCCATCAGTTCGGTTACATTGCTTAGCGTCGGCGTTGAAGATACATGGCGCGAAGCAATAATTGATCCGCTGTTCCAAACCGTTTCGACAATTACCTCCACCGGATACGTCGTCAACTCCATATCTCAATGGGGGCCTTTTGTTATGGGCTTGCTCATGATTCTGGTATTTATAGGTGGTTGTGCCGGCAGTACCAGTGGCGGTGCCAAATTAGATCGCATTATATTCCTATTCAAGCATATACGCAACGAACTATACCGCTGCATCCATCCCAATGCGGTATTGCCTGTAAGGCTTAACGGCCGAGTGTTGCCGCCGCAGTTGGTCAATAAAGTCGTGGTATTTGTATGCTTATATATGCTCACAATCATTATCGGCGGACTTATCATGACCGCCTTTGGGCTTGATGTCAAGGACGCTCTATTGTCCAGTCTGATGTGTATCTCTAACGCATCGCCGGATTTCGGGCTCACATCCTTCGGCGAAGACTACAGCGTACTTGCCGATGGTTGCAAATGGGTCTTGGCGTGGACTATGCTTATCGGGCGTCTCGAAGTGTTCACCATAATTATAATCTTTACGCCTTCATTCTGGCGCAAATGATTTGATTTCTAATAGGCCCTTGTCCACAAACCGGCCAATTTGACTTTTGATAGTTTTTATCTCATATCATACTTATTATAAAGCATAATTGCTCTATGTACAGCCTACATAAACAAATACTTCTCGGCGCAATGGCTATGTGCTGCACCGTAGCCTCGGCTTCGGGCATACACGACTCTCGGCACGCAAGTACCTCCGGGAGCGAAACAATACTGCACGCATGGACCTGGTCTTTCGACACCATCGCAGCAAACATGAGAGACATTGCAGCGGCCGGCTTCACCTATGTACAGACTTCTCCGGCTCAAGCATGCTACGTTGGCGAAGGCGGCGGAATGGCATTATATAGCACCCCGGAAGATTCGGTGAAAGGCAAATGGTACTACTACTACCAACCCACCGACTGGACCATCGGCAATTATATGCTCGGTGATCGTAATTCGTTCAAGTCTATGTGTGACAGCGCATACAAATACGGCGTGCGCGTTTTGGTAGATGTATTGCCCAATCATACGGCTATCGACCACCATGCCGTCCTTCCGACACTCGATGCTGCCGTAGGCGGACACGAAAACCTCTATCATGCGAACGGATTCAACGAAATCACAGATTACAATGATCGGTATCAATGCACAACCGGACAAATGGGCGGACTGCCTGACGTCAATACCGAAAATCCGGATTTCCAATACTATTACCTGCAATATGTCAACGACCTCATCAATCTCGGAGCACGCGGTTTTCGCTACGATACAGCAAAGCATATAGGTTTGCCCGACGATCCTCTGGACGCCAAAAGCTTATGCAACGATTTTTGGGACATAGCCACAGGCCGCAAAGCGGTCAAGGGTCTTTCGTTGTTGATGCCTGACAGCCTGTACATCTATGGCGAAGTGCTTCAAGATCGCAATACCAAAGAAACCGAGTATGCCGAATACATTGACCAAACCGCCAGTTCGTACGGACATATTCTTCGTCAAGCCCTTGCCAACGGCAGTGTAAAAGGGATCGACCTTGCACAATGGTGTCACCCGGTAAGCGCACAGCACCTTGTCACCTGGGTAGAAAGCCACGACACATATTGCAACGAACACATTTCGGCCGGACTTACCAATGACCAAATACGTATGGGTTGGGTAATCCTCGCTGCCCGTGCGGCCGGACGCCCTCTGTTTTATAGCCGTCCGGAAGGATCATCCATAACCAACGTCTGGGGCATAAACCGTATCGGAGCACGTGGCAATGACCAATTCCGTCATCCCGAAGTCGTTGCAGTCAACAATTTTCGCAAAGCTATGGCCGGCCAACCCGAAACGATTACCGCCACAAGTGATGGTACCGTCGTTCAAGTGGCTCGCGGCGACCGTGGTATAGCTTTGGTCAACATCTCTGACAAAAGCCGTAAAATCAAGATGCCGACCACGCTCCCCGACGACACATACATCGATGCCGTACACGGAAACACATTCAAAGTCTCCAAAGGCATTCTCTCCGGTAAAGCCGAGGCACTCACCTCTTACCTGCTTACCGCGAAATAAAACACATCGACAGATAATAAAAGCCGACAAGCATTTACCATCGCGTAAATGCTTGTCGGCTGTATTATCGGGCCGTGTTTACTACAACATGAACGTATAAGCGTACAAAAAAAACGCCTACGAAAACTCGTAAGCGTCTTTTGTTGCCTTGGAAGGATTCGAACCCTCACAGGCGGAACCAGAATCCGACGTGCTACCATTACACCACAAGGCAAGGTGTCATGTCGTTTTGACGTTGCAAAGGTACGCACTTTTTTCGAACCGACAAATCTTTTTCCTCTATTTTTTCGAAAAAAATTAAGGCCTCCGGCAATTAAATGCGTCACTCATTTATTACCGGAGACCTGTCTCGTCTATTTCATAGGCTATATTGTTTGGTGTATACGCTGCCACGCGTGTACACCGGACAACAACGCCCTACGATACGCCCATATCGGAAACGCGTGCCTTTATCCACACTTGCTTGTGCCGCAAGATGTGCAGATGAGGCAACCCTCCTGATATATCAGCGTCTCGTTGCCACAATTAGGACAGCGTAAACCACTGGCCTTGGTGCCATTGGGCAAATACTTCTTGAGTGCGCGCTCCACACCCATTTTCCACGTATTTATACTCTGGCTATCCAATTCGAGACCACCGACAAGTTTCAGAACCTGATCTATGGGCATTCCATAACGAAGTACACCCGAAATCAGTTTCGCATAGTTCCAATACTCGGGATTGAACTTGGCACTAAGGCCCTCGATGGTGGTTTTATAACCTCGTTTATTGATAAACTGGAAGTCGTATCGTTTATTACCATCGGCATCTACATTCTTTATGATTTTACCTTTGGTCACGCTCTTGGGGCAGAATATGCCATCATCATCGTCCGCCAATCCGGTAAAGATTTCGTACGGTTTGCCGTCTCTGATGCCTACAAAAGCTATCCATTTTTCCTTATTGTTCTGGAATCTGACGACATCTGCATCCAACTCGATGGGACGTTTAAGTACTTGAACCGGCGTCACGGCTGGCTTCTTGCTTACAGACACAAGTACGCCCGAACGGGATCCGTCACGATATACGGTGCATCCTTTGCAGCCTTGACGCCATGCCTCGACGTACAACTGGCTGACGAGATCTTCACTTACTGTCGATGGAAGGTTGATTGTTACGGATATCGAATGATCCACCCACTTTTGTATTCGGCCTTGCATCTTCACCTTTTCGAGCCAATCAATATCATTGGCCGTTGCATGGGAATACGGCGATTTAGCCACGAGCGCATCTATCTCTTCTTGCGTGTAGTCTTGTCGTACTTCTATGCCATTTATCTTCATCCAATCAATGAATTTCGGATGGTATACGATAAACTCTTCGAAAGAGTCTCCGCTTTCATCCACATAATCGACGCGAGCCGAGACATCGCTGGGATTGACCTTGCGGCGACGCTTATACACAGGCATAAACACCGGTTCGATGCCGCTGGTAGTGCGGGTCATCAACGATGTTGTGCCGGTCGGGGCAATTGTAAGACACGCGATATTGCGGCGGCCATATTTGACCATATCATCATACAACTCGGGGGACTGCAACCGCAGGCGGTTGATGTATGGATTATGCTGTTCGCGTTTTGCATCATATATCTCGAAAGCGCCGCGCTCACGTGCAAGGTTTACGGACGATTTGTAGGCAGCCAAAGCCAGACGACGATGCACGTCTTCACTGAAATCCGTGGCTTCGGGTGTTCCGTAGCGCAGACCCATAGCTGCAAGCATATCTCCTTCCGCTGTGGTGCCCACTCCCGTTCGGCGTCCTTTTATGGTTTTGCTCTGTATTTTTTCCCAGAGATGTAGTTCCGTACTCTTGACCTCGTCTGTTTCGGGATCGTCTTTGATTTTGGCGATGATGCGTTGTATCTTCTCCATCTCCAAATCAATGATATCATCCATAATGCGTTGCGCTATAGCTACATGTTTGGCGAAGAGTTCATAGTCAAACTCTGCTTCCGGCATAAAAGGCTTACGGACATACGAGTAGAGGTTTATGGCTAGCAGGCGACAGCTGTCATACGGACACAAAGGTATCTCGCCACAAGGATTAGTGGATATGGTCCGGAAGCCAAGGTCCGCATAACAGTCCGGAACGCTCTCCCTTACAATTGTGTCCCAAAACAGCACCCCCGGCTCTGCACTCTTCCAGGCGTTGTGAATGATTTTCCCCCACAAGGCCGCAGCATCTATGTCTTTTACTATGGAAGGAACGGCACTGTCCGTGGGATACTGCTGTCTATATGTGCCGTTGTTGACTGCAGCATTCATAAAATCATCGTCAATACGTACCGATACGTTTGCGCCGGTGACCTTGCCGGTTTCCATCTTCGCATCGATAAAGGCCTCGGCCTCGGGATGGCGAATAGATACCGTCATCATTAAAGCGCCACGACGCCCGTCTTGAGCGACTTCGCGCGTCGAATTCGAGTAACGCTCCATAAACGGAACAATACCCGTAGATGTCAATGCCGAATTCTTCACGGGCGTTCCCTTGGGTCGAATATGACTCAAGTCGTGCCCTACTCCGCCGCGGCGTTTCATCAACTGTACCTGCTCTTCATCGATACGTAAGATGCCGCCGTACGAGTCCGGTTCACCATCCAATCCGATTACAAAGCAATTGCTTAGTGACCCTACCTGAAAGTCATTACCTATTCCCGACATCGGACTGCCTTGCGGTACGATATATCTAAAATTGCGCATAACATCAAACACTTCGTCCGCACTTAGCGGATTGGGATAGTTTGATTCGATACGTGCTATTTCGTTGGCTATGCGGTGATGCATGTCATCCGGAGTCAGTTCATAGATATTGCCATACGAGTCTTTAAGTGCATACTTGGTCGTCCAAACCTTGGCGGCAAGTTCATCCCCGTCAAAATATTTCAGCGTAGCATTGTACGCCTCATCAAAAGTATACTTGGGTCGTTCCACGGTGTTTTTTGTTTTTAATATAATATTTTGTATGTGCCGTAAGAGGTCCGACATGTCGGCTCGCTAAGTCTTAATAAAATGCCAGCCTCACGTCTGCCTTTACGGCTTTGCAAAGTTTGGAATAAATTGCTTAATTTCCAAATTTTGCAACTATTTTAGGTGTTAAAAAAATAATGTTTCCCGATTAGAAACGGCAACTCAATATTTCTCAGCCATTTACACAAAACGCCAATTAGAGCAAATTTTCCAAAAAATGAACAGCACGGTATAACCTCGCTAATACAACCCGTTTTATTTCCAAGTATCGCACTGCAACTTAATACATCGTTTGTTCATAGTTACACACACGTTATTTTTTACAGCAATTCTGCGCTTTACCGCAAAAAGCTTTATTATCCGCGAAAAAATAATTAACTTTGTAAGCGAAATCCTGGCCGGCAATTACTTAGATTGTCTGTCAATACATAATCGTACACAAACTCTCTATATTTAGAATACTCCGATGAAAGCTATTTGCAGGCTTACATTAATGACAATCATGGCTCTAGTACCTAAAGCCATGAATGCCGGTCTATCCTCCGATTCATTGGCATACCACGATGCCTCGACTCTACCACTCCTCGGGACTTTAGCACCAGATGCATCAAACGCCTATACACGGCTACCTGACAGCCTTAAGGCAAATATGCGTCCCGAGTTATGGGCATTGGGACAGAATAGTGCCGGATTAGCCGTACGGTTTCGCAGCGACGCATCTACTATAGGCGCAGCATGGCATAGCCGCAACAAATTCAACATGAACCACATGACCGCGACAGGCATACGTGGTCTCGACCTATATGTACTTGACGATAACGGACACTGGACTACTATGGGCAGCGCTCGTCCCAACTTCTTCAAGCACAATACGCGTACTATCGTGATGACAGACATGGAGCCCAAGATGCGCGAATATATGCTGTACCTGTCATTATACGATGGCGTTGATTCGCTATATATCGGCACAAACGAAGGCGCCTTGGTACTTGCGCCTGAAGCTGCGACACCACGACGCGCCAACCCGGTGATAATGTACGGCACAAGCATCTTACAGGGCGGATGTGCCACACGCCCGGGTATGTGCCACACCAATATCATCGAACGTATGATTGACCGTGAGGTAATCAACCTCGGATTCAGCGGCAATGCAAAACTCGATTTGGACATTGCCCGCCTTATCGCGTCCACGCCCAACCCATCTGTGATTGTACTCGACCCACTGCCCAATCTCAAAACGCCGGAGCTGGTCGAGCGCATGCCCGAATTTTATTCCATCATACGCAAGGCTCACCCCACTACACCCATTTTGTTCGTAGAAAGCCCTATTTTTCCGCTAATGCGCTTCAACACTGAAACATACGCCACCATCACCGAAAAGAACGCCGCTCTGCGACAACTTGTGAACGGCTTCATTGCCGCCGGCGACAAATACATCGAATACTTCGAAGGCAAAAACGTCCTCGGAGACGACCCGGAAACCACCGTGGACAACTACCACCTCACCGACCTTGGCTTTGTCGGTTTTGCACAACGCCTTGCCCCCGTAATCCAACGTCTCATAAAACAATAAACAACAAACTAACGACGACGGATATCTCTCCGCGCTGACAATACGCCAATACAAACCGGCCACCTTGCCAATAGTCAGTCGACGTAATAAAGCGATAAACAAATCTATTCACCAACCCTAATATCTATTCTACACCACATGACGCTAAAAATGACAACCTTGCGCAAGTGTGCCATTGCCGCCATAGGGCTGCTGACCGCCGCACAAGCATTTGCCGGCAATCCACCCAAGCGAGAATTCCGCTCGGCATGGCTCGCTACAGTTTGGGCCATAGACTGGCCCAAGACATCAGGCCAATCAGCCCGAAAGACCGAGTTGAACGCCTACCTTGACGCCTACGAAAGCATCAACGCCACAGGCATCTGCTTTCAGGTACGCGGCATGGCCGATGCCATGTACCAGTCCAATCTTGCTCCCTGGTCCCAATATATCTCAGGCACTCGAGGTACATCGCCCGGATGGGACCCTCTGGCATACGCCGTAGAGCAATGCCATGCCAGAGGCCTTGAATGCTACGCCTGGCTAAACCCGTATCGTTGGTCCTCCACCGGGACAATTCCAAGCTCCACATCTTTCGACAAAGATTGGAAGAACAAGGGGTGGGCTCTATCCAATGGCAGTTACGTCGTCCTCAACCCCGCCAAAGAAGAAGTCCGCAAACATATCGTTGATGTATGCCGTGAAATCGTTGATAACTATGCCATAGACGGATTCCTATTCGATGATTACTTCTACCCCTCAGGAGGAACTGCCGAAGACAGCAGCGCCGGCGACTATAGTGACTATCAGGCATACAAAAAAGCCGGAGGAACAATGTCCTTTGGCGATTGGCGTCGCGACAACGTGCGCAAACTAATGAAAGACCTTCGACAAATGCTATCGGAGACACGCCCGGACGTTCGCTTCGGTGTCAGTCCGGCAGGCGTGGCAGGCACATCTTCTTCCGTAGCCGGCAAATATGGTGTCACCACCTGTCCTTCACCATCCGGAGACTGGCAGTATAATCAAATCTATTCAGACCCCCTTGCATGGCTATATGACGGTTCCATAGACTTCATATCGCCCCAAATTTACTGGAAAACAACTACGACGTCTTCTCCATACGGGCCTATAGCAGAATGGTGGGCATACGTGGCCGACCACTTCGGCCGCCACTTCTATTCGAGCCATTCGCTATCCTATATGGCTGATAACTACACAAACAGTAATATGACCGAGTTGGGCAAACAAATCCAACTTAACCGCGAATACGAGACCGGCGTTAGCGGATGCGGCAGTATCTTCTATAGCGCCAAGCACGTCAAGAACTCGACTACGTTTAGTAACTTTCTTAAGACCAACCACTTTCAGCGCAAGTCGCTCGTCCCGGTAGTAGACTGGAAAGAACACCCGACATACGGAGCTCCGACAAACGCCAAAAAGTCGGGTAGCACCTTGACATGGACAAAAGTCACCAATGGCAAGGCCATCATCCGTTACAGCATATACGCCATACCCTCATCTTTAGGCATTGATGACGTGCAGGATGCCAACGGCGATGGCATCAACGGCGAATACCTCCTTGGCGTATCTTATAACAACAACTATACCCTACCCTCAGACAAGGCGTCCGGATACTGGTATGCAGTATGCGTATACGATGGCTACGGCTACGAATACGAACCTGCATTTATCGGATACACTGCCGAAAATACCCCGGCAGTGACATTGATAAGCCCCGCAGAAGGAGCCAAAGTAGACTTTAATGCAACATTCAAGTGGAGCGATGTGGGAGGCGGCGCAAACTACACCCTATTCGTAGCCGCAGACAAAGCTTGCTCGCAACCTTTCATAGAAAAAAACATGGGAACAGCCACTTCTACAACTGTAGATTTAGGCGACCGCGGTTCTGAAGAAATCCTATATTGGTGTGTCAAGTCTCAACAGCCGGGCAAATTGGCCGGCACAAGCGAAATACGCAGCTGCGTCACACCTCCCTACGACAACGCCCAACCCGTCACGCTCAAGAGTCCGGCCAACGGCTCCGAAGTAGGCGAAACGGTCAAATTTGAATGGTCAAAATCCGCCAACGCGACCGATTACACGATACAAGTGGCTTCGGACTCCTACTTCACCTCCTTAAAGTACAGCGATCGCACCACCGCCACTACCATATCGGTGGCTGCCTCTCGTTTTGGCGTCGGCACACACTATTGGCGCGTAATCGCTGACGGCAAGCGTCTTGTCCCGGCATCTTCTCCCTCGCGCAACTTCGTCATCAAAAGCCTTCCCATAGGCAATTATGAACCGGGCTACACCATCAAACGCGACCCGGTACAATATGCTGTAACTAATAATGTGAAGATCACCAATCTATGGGTACGTTCCGTCAAAAAGGAGTACGACAACATCTCATTCCCCGAAGAAGGCAAGCACTGCCGCAGCCTTGCCGCTCTCGGCGACTTCGTATACGTAATGCGCCGTGCCGAGAACTCAACAAACTCACAGTGTTACCTTGACAAATACGACGGCTCCACCGGCGAGCTAATAGAAACCATCACCGTAGGCGACATTACCGCCCATTACCTTCCAGGCAACACTCTGGTACGTGATGACGCCGGACACCTCGTAAGCGGTAACATGACACTCAATATTGGCACTAACCCGCTGAAACTGCATATCATCGATCCCGCGACCGGCGAGGCGACACTACTGAACGAGTTTTCTTTCACCGGACTTAACCTGACGCGCGTTGACCACTTTGATGTCTATGGCGATGTAACAAGCGGTAACTACTATGTCTTTGCCGCAGTTGCCAATAGCAAGTCTGTAATTCGTTGGATGGTTAAAGACAACATCAAGTTCAATGGCGAAATAAAAACGATGGACGCCGTATATCCGTCCTCGGAAAGCGTGTTCGGTATTGCCCCGCGCATCCACGCCATCTCCGCAGACCAGTTTTACGCCAACGGCATGAGCGTCAACGTAGCTCGCTACTCTTTCTCCTCCGGCAAAATGGTCGGATCGTTCAATGACAATACCTCCATCAAGCCTATTGCGACTCAAGCCAACGGCTCATTACGCTTCATCCTCAGTGGCAAGTATTTTACCGTGTATCCCAGCAGCGACTTCAACGGCACCAATGGATTCCGTATGGGAGTATTAGTCGCCGATAAGGATGACTTTGCAAGCATGAAGGCTGTAGCCGACATTCCCAAGGGCGGTATCGGTTCTGTCGAATCCACCACGGCTGCTCACAGCGCCACCCCGATAGATGTCATCCTCAGCGAAGACGGCAAGACGGCGCGTGTATACTTCATGGTGGCCGGTAACGGCATTGCCGCATACGACATCACCATAGACACAGGTTCCGTAATCAATGACTTGGACATCAACAGCGAAAAACTTTTTGCCAAGTCATACGGTCTGACTATCACCCTCAACCGCACGGTAGACTGCATTGAGCTGTACAATGCAGCCGGTGTACTCGTAGCCAAGGCAACCGACTCCGCATCGGTTGAAGCTCCAACCCCCGGCGTATACCTGATACGCGCCGACGGACATAATCTACGCATCGTTGTGCGCTGATACCGCAACGCATAATCACTTAAAAAGTTGGGCATTCCGCTACGGAGTGCCCAACTTTTTATATGGCTATTCCAAATAAAATGATTAACTTTGCAAATCCAATTCCAATAGACTACATATATTCCTATATATGGACAAAAATCCAGCAGACACAGACCTGCTTATAGAAACCTCTTGGGAGGTTTGTAACAAAGTAGGTGGCATATATACCGTACTGTCTACCAAGGCACATAATCTCCAAAGGCAATATCATGACCGTGCTATTTTTATCGGCCCCGATGTTTGGACCGCCGAGCACCAATCGCCTTACTTCAAAGAATCCAAGACACTACTTACCGCTTGGCGCAACCAACTGTTGCAACCCGAAGGCGTAAACATCCGCGTAGGGCGCTGGGAAGTTCCCGGTCGCCCTATTGCTATACTCGTACGCTTCGACGGAATATACGCCATCAAAGACCAAATATATGGGGATATGTGGAAATGGTACGGCGTTGACTCTCTGCACGCATACGGAGATTACGATGAAGCATGCGCCTTCAGCATAGCTGCCGCCTATGTCATCAAGGATTTGGCCGATTATATGGCACCGGCATCCGGCGAAGCTAAAGTCATTGCCCATTTTGACGAATGGACTACCGGCATGGGACTGCTGTATACCAAGCACTATCTGCCGCGTGCAGCCACCGTATTCACCACCCATGCCACAAGCATCGGTCGCAGTATTTGCGGCAATGGCAAGCCCCTATATGCCTATTTTCACGGATACAACGGCGACCAAATGGCTGCCGAACTGAACATGCAATCAAAACATTCGCTTGAAAAAGCCGCTGCACATGCCGCCGACATTTTCACCACCGTCAGCGAAATTACAGCAGACGAATGTGCCCAACTGCTTGAGCGTCGTCCAGATGTGGTAACGCCTAACGGCTTCGAAAAAGACTTGGTGCCCGGCCCTCGCAAATACGCACAACTACGCAAAAAAGCTCGTGCACGCATTCTGGAAGTAGCATCAACGCTCACCGGTGTCAAATACGCCGAAGACACTTTCATAATAGCGACAAGCGGGCGACACGAGTATCGCAACAAAGGTCTCGATATGTACCTCGATGCCACCGAAAACCTGCGCTGCCAGCTATCCGCACTCAAAGACAGCCAACGCCGCATCTTATCACTCATTTTGGTGCCGGCGTGGTCTTCAGGCCCTCGTCAAGACTTGATGAGCAATTTGGCTGAGGGTATACACCAAAGGCTGCAAGATCCATACCTCACACATTGGCTCAACAACGATGACTCCGATGAGGTGACCGTAGGCCTGCGTCGTCTTGGAGTGACCAATGCAAGCGAAGATCGTCTCCACACTATATATGTGCCCTGCTATCTGACAGGCGAAGATGGCATCTTCGACATAGACTACTACACGATGCTCACAGCGCTGGATGCGACAGTATTCCCCAGCTATTACGAGCCTTGGGGGTACACGCCGCTCGAAAGCGTGGCTTTCGGCGTACCGACAATCACCACTTCTCTCAGCGGATTCGGTCGGTGGGCAAGATCCTTGGCCAAGGGCGAATACACTACGGGAGGAGTATGCGTCATAGACCGCGATGACAGCAATTATGACCGGGCTTGCGAAAATATTGCCGCAAGCATTCTCCAATTGTATAAGGCTACCCCCGACAAATTAGCCATAGTAGCCAAAGCGTGCCGAGAAACTGCGACATTGGCCACGTGGGACAATCTCATAGCTCAGTACATAACTGCATATCGCGATGCTATTGCGAAGGCCGAAGCACGTCAAAACAAATAACACATACAGCTTCTAACAGGCCATACGACACACCGTTTGGCACATCAAGATTATATCATACACGAAAAAAACAACATCAAAAAAACTTAACGACAATATGAAACTACCGGTAAGTAACACCAACGCCCCCGTGTGGCGCGACATGACCGTCAAAGCCGAGCTTCCCAGCCGCCTGAAACCGCTGGACGAGCTTGCCCGCAATCTTTGGTGGGTATGGAACAGCGAGGCTAAGACCCTTTTCCGTGACTTAAACCCTGATTTGTGGCGTGCCACGGGCGAAAACCCGGTGATGCTACTCCAACAACTCACCGCCGAACGTCTCGACGAAATCCTTTCGGACAATGAGCTGCTCACCCGTATCGACGAAACATACATAGCCTTCCAAGACTATATGAACCAGCCCATGCGCAAAGATATCCCATCGGTATCATACTTCTCGATGGAATACGGTCTGTGCAACTGCCTCAAAATCTATTCCGGAGGCCTGGGCGTACTCGCCGGCGACTATATCAAGGAAGCGTCCGACTCGCGCGTCGATATGACCGCCGTCGGATTTCTCTACCGTTACGGCTACTTCACCCAAAGCCTCAGCGTTGACGGCCAGCAGATAGCCAACTACGAGCCTCAGAACTTCAACCAGCTTCCCATCGAGCAAGTACTCGACAAGGATGGTAAGCCTATGATTCTCGAAGTACCCTACCCCGGCCGCATAATCTACAGCCACATCTGGCGCGTCAACGTAGGACGTATGAAGCTGTACCTGATGGATACAGACTTTGATATGAACAGCGAGTTTGACCGCCAAATCACTCACCAACTCTACGGCGGCGACTGGGAAAACCGTATCAAACAAGAATACCTGCTCGGTATAGGCGGTATCTTGATGCTCAAAAAACTTGGCATCAAGACCCAGCTTTACCACTGCAATGAAGGTCATGCCGCACTGCTTAATCTCCAGCGCCTTGTAGACTATGTACAAGACGAACACCTGGACTTCAATGTAGCCCTCGAGCTGGTACGCGCTTCCGGCTTATATACCGTGCACACTCCAGTGCCCGCAGGCCACGATTACTTCGACGAAAGCCTCTTCGGCAAATATATGGGCGAATTCCCCGCTCGCTTGGGCATCTCCTGGAACGACCTGATGAATATGGGCCGTGAAAACCCGGATACCCCCGAGCGTTTCTCCATGAGTGTATTTGCGCTCAATACATGCCAGGAAGCTAACGGCGTCAGCTGGTTGCACGGCGAAGTATCCAAAAAGATGTTCGCCGGCATCTGGAAAGGCTATTCCTGGGAAGAAAGCCACGTAGGATATGTCACCAACGGCGTACACATGCCCACCTGGGCCGCCAGCGAATGGAAGGCATTCTACGCTAAGCACCTGGGCAAGGAACTCTTTGCCGACCAAAGCAACCCCGAAGCATGGAAAGGCATCTTCAACGTACCCGATGAGGAGATCTGGAACATGCGCATGACACTTAAGAACAAGTTCATCAAGTTTGTCAAGCGCGACTTCAAGGCCAAATGGCTTGCAAACCAGGGAGACCCCTCGGCTGTGATGAAAATCATCGACAAGATTAATCCCAACGCTCTCATCATCGGCTTTGCACGCCGCTTTGCCACATACAAGCGTGCACACCTTCTCTTCACCGACCTTGACCGTCTCGACAAGATTGTCAACAACGAGAAGTTCCCCGTACAATTCATCTTCTCGGGCAAGGCTCACCCCGCCGACGGCGCCGGCCAGGGCCTGATTAAGCGTATCATCGAGATTTCGCGTATGCCCCAATTCTTGGGCAAAATCATCTTCCTTGAGGACTACAATATGGTAGTTGCCAAACGTCTCGTCACCGGCGTAGACATCTGGCTCAACACCCCGACACGTCCGCTCGAAGCATCAGGTACCTCCGGCGAGAAAGCCGAGATGAACGGCGTGCTCAACTTCAGCGTACTTGACGGATGGTGGTACGAGGGTTACCGTTTCAACGAGAAAGCCGGATGGGCTCTCACCGACAAACGCACCTTCACCGACCAGTCCCAGCAAGACAAACTGGATGCTGCGACAATATACTCCATGCTCGAGAACGAAATCATTCCGCTATACTTCGCCAAGAACTCCAAAGGATACTCGCCCGAATGGATTCAGTACATCAAAGGCTCCATCGGCAATATCGCACCCCACTTCACGATGAAGCGTATGATTGACGACTACATCGCTAAATTCTACGAGAAGGAAGCTCGTCGCACAAGTCGACTTGCTGCCAACGGATATGCTCTGGCCAAGGACATCGTAGCTTGGAAAGAGCGCGTAGCCACCGCTTGGGATGGCATCAAGGTGCTTGACATCAAGCAACAAGGCGAAACAGCCAACAGCATCACCGGCGACAAGTATCGTGTAGAAGTTAGCCTCGACACCAACGGCTTAGGCCGCGACATCGCTGTCGAACAAGTCGTATACAACACCCAGGACGGCGCCAACAGCCTCGTTGAGCGACTCCCCTTCAAGGTCATCAAAGAGGAAGGCAACGTCATCACCTACGAACTCGAATCGCGAATCAAAGATCCGGGCGTACTCCGCTACGGATTCCGCATCTACCCGTGGAACGCCGAACTGCCCCACCGTCAGGACTTTGCTTTCACGCGCTGGATTTAACGACTTCCTTTAGTCTTAAAACGACACAACACAAGCCATAACTTATATGCCGCATGGGATTAGCCCTATGCGGCATATTTTTTTGAGCGCATTCTTCGAAAAACGGCTTTTGACGCAATATTGTCCTAAATAAATTTAGGTGACAGCGTAACGATCAACGCCATAGAGCATCGCAAAAATCACATTAGAATGCCCCCCCCTAAGCCAATA
>UQGP01000038.1 GCA_900540625.1 uncultured Porphyromonadaceae bacterium
AATTGAGTTCTACAAAATGATTCATTAATTTTGCACTTGCCACTTGACTCTACACGTACAACTTTTTCAGTAAAATATTTTTTTAGTTACTATTTTCAACTATGAAAAGGCCCCAAATTGCCTTAGCCTTAGGCTTAATGGCTGTCAGTGCTTCTGCCGCAAGCAACACAATCGACAGACTCAAGGCACGTTACGCCGCCGACGCCGGTGATGTCACCACCGAAACACCTATCTGGTGTCCACGTGCACAGCTTTATTCCAGCATCAAGGACGGTGCATGGAACAACGACCGTCGTTACACAACCGCCTACAATCGTCAGGGCAAGATTCTGACAGACGTCAGCGAGGACCTCAATTGGACCTCCGAATCGACCACAGCACGGTATACTCGCGACGAATACACCTACAACGAAGACGGGCAACGTCTTACAGGCCTGAGCAAGAGCGGCAACAGCCTTGACGCTATGACAGAGACTTCGAAATTCGAATTTACGTACGACGCCGTAGTTCCCTCATTCATCACATCTTACACCCGTTTTGTCTTGAGCGACGGTGCATGGGTACAGGACAAATCTTCGTACAAATACGATGTGACGCGTGATGCGCAAGGACGTGTCACAGAGGTGCTTCGCTCCGACTGGGACGTAATGGGCGGATATATTCCGGCATCCAAGAGTGTAATCACCTATGGCGATGACAATAAGCCCGCAACAATCACATCCTACACCTACGGTGAAAACTGGGAAACCGGCGAATACGAGTGGAGCCAAGGTTCGACCCTCGGAAATATCGTATGGAAAGACTGCAACAACCAGATACTGAACGGCGGTGCTATATATCAGGGAGCCAACCGAATCCTCAGCGCCAGCCATATCTCCGACGGAAAGGAAACCGGCACGGTGAAAGTGGTCTACGGTCCGGGCGAAAAGGACTATACCACCACCGACGAAAGCATTGACCCGTATTGGGGCGACCGCAACGTAGTAGTCACCGAGTGGCGCGAAATCAACCCCTATAACAGCTATTCAATCAAGGAAAGCACCACCACCTACACGGAAGGCAGCGAAGAGCCCAGTGTCAGCGGCAGCTTCGAATCTATCACTCGCGATGCTTACGGCAATCTCATCGAAGGAATCCTGACCATGACGTACTATGGTATGACCAATGAAGTTGAGCATCAGACCGGAGTCGTCGAATATGACGCCACCTACGGCTATCCGCTGGTATATACCGAGAGCCAAAAGAGCTTTTACGGCGACGAGCAAGAACCGTTTCTACGTAAGGAATTCTCCGATTACATAAATATGGGTGGAGTCAACGACATCACCGTCGACGGTAGCGACACCAATGCTCCTGTCGAGTACTTCAACCTGCAAGGCGTGCGCGTTGAGACGCCTGTTTCAGGCCTGTACATCCGCCGTCAAGGCAGACACACCGCCAAGGTCCTGATCAAGTAATAACCTACACAATAGGAATATAACGAACCCGTAGTTTCAAGGGCTGTGTCGTAACTAATTACGGGACAGCCCTTGTCGTTTCGGCGAGTCGGCGGCAATCGCCGGGGGGTGGCAGCAGCCAAACTACTCGGATACAGGCGGATGAGCTGCATTCCATGCACCAAATGATTGCACTATATAATAATGTAATGTGTTTTGCCGTTAATCATAAAGGGGAATTTTGGCATTAAACAAAAGATGCGTAATTTTGCTCCCATATTTAAAGATATGCTGAACCGAGACAAATATCCCACGGGTGCCATCGGTACCTATATATATAATAGTATCGAGCGATGCGTTAGGGCTACGGCTTTGCGCCGTGCTATGGTCGTGATGACGCTGTGTGCCACGACTTTGTGTGCGGCCGGGCGCGATGGCGACCAGTCGTATAGCTTTCTTAATGTCACTTCGTCCTCGAAAATTTACGGTCTTGGCGGGATGAACATCTCGCTGGTGGACGATGACATCATGACCACCGACCAAAACCCCGCCTTGCTCGGACAGGAAATGAGCGGTCAATTGGCGCTGAACTATATGCGCTACATCGGCGGAGCCAATTTTGCCGGGTTGCGCTATGGCCAAAAAGTAGGCGCTCACGGCACGTGGGGCGCGGCTATACAATACAATGGCTACGGCTCGATGAAAGAGACCGACGAGTCAGGCAACGTCTCCGGAACGTTTTCGGCGCAGGATGTGAGCTTCAGCGGCCAGTATTCGTACGACATCACCGACCGTCTGCGCGGCGGTATCAACGTCAAATTCCTATACAGCGCTTACGCCGGATACACAGCTATGGCACTTGCCACCGACCTGGGTATCAACTATTATAACGACGAAAAAGACCTGTCATTGTCCTTTGTAGCGGCCAATCTCGGCGGTCAGATCAAGAAATTCGATAATAGCTACGATCGACTGCCCATAGATTTGCGCTTGGGCTGGTCGCAAACTTTCGGGTCGCTGCCTATACGCTTTTCAGTAACAGCTTGGAACCTGACCAAGTGGCACATGCCATATTACGAGAGCGGCGACGGCACTGAAACAGGCGAATTCAAGCGCAAGGACAGCTTCGGCAGCAACCTCTTCCGACATCTGGTGTTCGGCGCAGATCTTGTATCCAGTCCCAATTGGTATTTAGGCATAGGCTACAACTACAAGACACGCACCGATATGAGCACCTATTCGCGCAGCTTCGTCTCCGGATTTTCGATAGCGGGCGGCATCCGCGTTAAGGCTTTCGGCGTGGGCATCGCCTTTGCGCAGCCGCACACGGGAGCTACAACCCTGATGCTGAACATCTCGTGCAACCTGCGCGACTTGCTTTAAGGGCTGCCGGGGTACAGCGCCCCACCCCGTCCGACTAATGCCAATAAAGCTAAAGGCCTCTAACGGTCTTAGCACAAAAGGCATCGGTGCGAATAATTCTACAATATGCAGACCAACGCCCCCGACCACAGGGGCACAACAATTATATCCAATGAAGTTCACAGACAAAGAGATACACCACACACCCATCATCGTCGCCATCGACGGATATTCATCCTCGGGCAAGAGCACTATGGCCAAGGCATTGGCTTCGGCCTTAGGCTATCGCTACGTCGATTCGGGCGCAATGTACCGTTCGGTGGCATTGTACGCCCTTGACCACGGTATGATTGACGCCGAAGGGCATATCGACCACGCCGCTTTGGAGCAGGCGCTACCACATATCGACATCGATTTTGCGGTACAAGCCGATGGTAGCCAGCACACTACGCTTAACGGCGTCGATGTCGAGAGCGAAATACGCACCCTGCGCGTGTCCAACGCCGTCTCCGCCGTTTCGGCCATTCCGAGCGTCCGTACACGCCTGACTGCTATGCAGCAAGCCATGGGACGGCGCCGCGGCATAGTCATGGACGGTCGCGACATAGGCACCACCGTTTTTCCCGATGCCGAGCTCAAAATATTCGTCAATGCGCCCGCCGAGACACGCGCGATGCGACGCTACCTCGAGCTGCAGCAAAAGGGCGGGTCCGACACCTACGAGGCCGTACTCGAAAACGTCCGCAGCCGCGACCATCAGGACGAGACACGTGCCGTCAGCCCGTTGCGGCGTGCCGATGATGCCATCGACCTGGACAACAGCAATATGACGCCTCAGCAGCAATTAGAGCGCCTCAAGGAACTGGTACACCGGGTTTTGGAGCGATGATGCCGCAAATCGAGATAGATGCCAGCTCGGGGTTTTGCTTCGGGGTGGTCAACGCCATTGCCAAGGCCGAAGAAGAATTGAAGCGTCGGCCGACGTGCCGGCTATACTGCCTGGGCGACATCGTGCACAACAGCATGGAAGTCGAGCGCCTGCGCCGTGCCGGGATGCAGACAATCACGCACGATGAGCTGTCTCGGCTGCACGATGTGCGCGTCCTTTTGCGTGCCCACGGCGAGCCTCCCGCCACCTATGCCACCGCCGCCCGGCGTGGCATCACGCTCATCGACGCCACCTGTCCCGTGGTATTGCGGCTGCAGCAGCGCATCAAGCACGATTACGATGAGGCGCAGCGTCAGGGCAAAGCCTTGCAGATAGTTATCTACGGCGGCCGCGGCCACGCCGAAGTCAACGGGCTGGTGGGTCAGACCAACGGCACGGCCATAGTCATCGAGGACCTCAACGGACTGGACACACTCGATTTCGGCACCGATATAGCACTGTACAGCCAGACCACCAAGTCGCTCGAAGGCTTCACCGCCATCATCGGCGAGATACAGCGACGTATGCTCCCAGGCGCACGTTTCACCTACGCCGACACCATCTGCCGACAGGTGGCACACCGCGGCGAACACCTACGCGACTTTGCACGCGCCCACGATGTCATCATATTTGTGGCCGGAGCCAAGAGCAGCAACGGCCGCGTACTCTACGGACACTGCCGCGAGGCCAACGACCGCAGTTATATGGTATCCGAGAGCGCCGATGTGCGTCCCGAGATGACAGCCGGAGCCTCATCCATAGGCATCTGCGGCGCCACCTCCACACCGCGATGGCTTATGGAAGACATTGCACGCGACATCCGCCGATACTACGCCAACCTCGAGCAGAAGCAATGAACGACTTCGTAGCCATCGATGTAGAAACAGCCAACAACGAGCCGTCAAGCATCTGCGCCATCGGAGCGGTCAAGGTGCGCGACGGCATCATCGTCGACAGCATCTACACCCTGGTATGTCCCGAGCCGGAATACTACTCGCATTTTTGCACCGCCGTACACGGCATCACCATGGCCGACACGCAGGACGCTCCCAATTTTGCCACCGCGTGGCGACGCATATACGCATGGACCGAGGGTCTGCCATTGGTGGCGCACAACGCCGCCTTCGACCACAAGTGCATCGATGCCGCCTGCCGCGTGTATCGACTCGAGCCGCCGGCGCAGGAATTCCTGTGCACGCTTCAGGCCGCACGCCGAGCCATACCAAAGGCATTGTGCCCGTCCAAGACGCTGCCCTGCGTGTGCAGCTATCTGGGCATTCCGTTTGAGCACCACCACAACGCCTTGGCCGATGCGCGAGGCTGCGCACAACTGGCTATGGTTCTACTATGAGGCACCGCCTCTTCCGCCAAAGACACATCACACTATGACACCGCACATATTAAATACACCGAATATATTCCATACAACGCCCACGCCGCGCATCAAACGCCGTGTGCACCTGCGCCATACAGCAGCATCGGCTATTGCGGCCATGGCCATAGCCTTGACCCTCGGCGCATGCTCCGACAACAGCCGTACCACTCCCACCCGGGAGAACATTATGCCCATCGAGAGAGCCGCCCTGCGCGATGCACGGCACGCCATGAGCGCCCGAGATGTCCGCGAGCGTGAAAGCATACTCATCGATATCCGCGCCAAGGAATACGCCCTGCGCAGTCGTGGATACACCCACAGCGCCGACATATACATCAATGCCGTGCGTGCCGCCCTCGATACAGCCGCCCTCGACGCCGAGTAGCCGCAACACCCAACGAGGACATAACGTCCGATACGACACTACCCCAAAACGGAGTGTGACGCATCCAATACGAGGTATGCCTCCACCCCCAAAAACCGTTAAGGGCAAAAATATAAGGACGACGGTCGGCAATGACCCTCGTCCTTATGTATGGCTGTACGGTGAAAGAGCATTCTATTGCAATAGATTCATATTGCTCTGACGGCTCTAATTAAAGCGAATGGCGATGGATGGCGAGTTTGGCCGTCACCGACCGACCGTTGACTGTCCCGACTATCGGAATATATGCCCAATCCGCTTTATATTCGCCCAATTCGGAGGCGTCTGTCACGGGATCGAACACAAATTTCAGGGTCTTGCCGTCCGTCAGTGTCGCGGTCCATTTGCCGTTTCGGCTCACCCATTTGGTGTCGTCCACTCTTACACCATTGCTGTCGCCTATGCGCGGAATAACGCCGAAGGATAAGGTTAAGGAATTAACGGGTTCGAGGGTCAATTCGCCGCCCTTGAGATTTGCATAAATGTAATAACTCTTGGGAATACACGATGGATCGGGTGTATAATACTCCAGACGTAAATCTTCGGGCGATGTATTCGCTTTTTCGAGAAGTAACAGCGGCGTTTTCTCCTCGGAATCCTTGCAACTGCCGATGGTCACGGCCATCAGCACCAGTATCAAAACATTCAAGTACTTTTTCGCGTTCATAGCTTCATTCGTGTTTTTTGATGATGTTGGTTTTTAGGGGTTATGAGTTGTTATGAGTTTTTCTCACCGTATCTTCCCTTATAATCCGCATGGCCGTAAAACATTGCATCCCCTCCGCAAAAAAAATTTCGCTGAACGTATTATCAAAAAGGCGGGCGCGTTTTCTGAGAATACGAGCGCAATTTCTCAAAAAAATTTATTAACTTCGCAGACACCAAAGACGGCTATACGAGTGCGTTCGGTGTCAGCCGTGCGCGCCCGTAAAATTAAGCCGTATGTACGCTTTGTACCCCAACTCACGGATTTCAGGGAATGAACGAGGACGCACTTAGCCAATTATATCTCAAAGACACTGCATTCCAAGAACTTATGCAGTGCCGGATATTCAACGTCCTGCTTGTAGCCTCGCCCTATGACGCCTTCATGATGGAGGAAGACGGGCGCGTGGAGGAGCAGTTGTACTTTGAGTACGTGGCGCTGAATTTGTCGTCGCCGCCGCGTGTGACGCGCGTCTCCGATTTCGAGGCAGCACTTACCGAACTGCACAACAAGCATTACGACCTGGTGGTGGCTATGCCCGGGGTGGACATCAGCACCTTTTTCGAGGGAGCACGCGGACTCAAGCGCAGTTTCCCGGACACGCCGATAGTGATACTTACACCTTTTTCGCGCGAAGTGTCGCGGCGTCTCGAGCACGAGGACATGTCCGGCATCGACTACGTATTTTCGTGGTTGGGCAATATGGACTTGCTTTTGGCCATCATCAAGTTGCTGGAAGACAAGATGAATGCCGAGCACGACATCAATGATGTGGGCGTGCAGATGATATTGTTGGTGGAGGACTCGATACGATTTTACTCGTCGGTGCTGCCGCATATCTACAAATTTTTGCTGAAGCAGTCCATGGCTTTTGCCACGGAAGCGCTCAACGAGCACGAGCAAATGCTGCGTATGCGCGGACGTCCCAAGGTGATGCTCGCGCGCGACTACGAAGAGGCCGTGGCGCTGTACGAGAAATACGGCGGCCATACGCTGGGCGTCATCAGCGACGTATCCTTCCGTCGCGAGGGCGTCAAGGACAGCCAGGCCGGAATCAAGCTGTCGCGGTGGCTGCGCCACTGCGACCCGCACCTGCCCATCATCATAGAGTCTTCGGAGAGCGCCAACGCCGCCGAGGCCGAGGCCTTGGGCGCGGTGTTTATCGACAAGAATTCCAAGAAGTTGCCCGTAGACTTGGGCGACGCCATCATGGGCAACTTCGGCTTCGGGGATTTTGTCATCAAGGACCCCGATACAGGCAAGGAAATTATGCGACTGGCCACGCTCAAGGACCTGCAAAAGCACGTCTTCGAGATTCCGGCCAAATCACTATACTATCACGCATCGTCCAACGACATTTCGCGGTGGCTGTACTCGCGTGCAATGTTCCCCATCGCCGAGGTCATGAAGATGCACCGTTTTTGCAGTCTCGACGAGGCCGACGCGGTGCGTCAGCTCATCTTCGATCTCATCGTCAAGTACCGCAAGATGAAGAATCGCGGCGTCGTCGCCGTGTTCCAGAAAGACCGCTTTGACCATTACTCCAACTTTGCGCGTATAGGCCAAGGGTCGCTCGGCGGCAAAGGCCGCGGCCTGGCTTTCGTGGACTCTATCATCAAGAAAAACCCTGTGTGCGACCACTTTGGCGGAGTTTCGATAAGCATACCGCGCACGGTGGTGCTGTGTACGGACATCTTTGACGAGTTCATGGCCGAGAACAACCTCTACCAACTGGCGCTGAGCAACGCCTCCGACCGCGAAATCCTCGAGGCGTTTCTGGAGGCCAAACTTCCGGTACGGTTGATTGAGGACTTCTTCGCCCTTTTCGAGGTGGTGGATCGTCCGCTGGCGGTGCGCAGTTCGTCGCTGCTCGAAGATTCGCACTATCAGCCGTTTGCAGGCATCTACGCCACCTATATGATTCCGCACGTCAAGGATCCGTATCGGATGCTCAAGTTGCTTTCGGACGCCATCAAGGGCGTGTACGCCTCGGTATTCTACGCTGATTCGAAGGCATATATGAACGCCACGCGCAACGTCATCGACCAGGAAAAGATGGCCATCATCATCCAGGAAGTTGTGGGCGAAAGCCACGGCTACCTGTACTTCCCGTCCTTTGCAGGCGTGGGACGGTCGCTCAACTACTATCCAGTAGGTGATGAGCGTGCCGAGGACGGCGTGGCGCAAGTAGCTGTAGGTCTGGGCAAATACATCGTCGACGGAGGTGCGGCTCTGCGCTTCTCGCCGCGTCATCCAGACAAGGTGCTGCAGACCTCAACCGTCGAGCTGGCTCTGCGCGACACCCAACGTCATTTCTACGCCTTGGGCAGCGACATTTCCTCGGGCTTCGAGGTGGACGACAGCTTCAACCTGGTACGGCGCAACATCAGCGACTACGCCGGCGACAGCGCTCTGGACCTGATGGTCTCGACCTACGATGCCGACAACGATATGCTCGTAGACAATAACCTGGGGCGCGGACGCCGCGTGGTGACTTTCGCCAATGTTCTGCGTGACAAGGCTTTCCCTCTGGCTCCGGCTGTAGACTTTATGCTCACCCAAGGCCAGCAGGCCATGGGACGTCCCGTCGAGATAGAATTTGCGGGCGTCATCAACGACAGCGCCGCCCGACGCGCCGGTGCCGACAAGGGACACATCTATTGGTTGCAAATACGCCCCATCATCGACCGCAAGGATATGGTGGAGGATACGGTGCTCAACGCCCCGGACGACCGCGTAATTCTGCGCAGCAATACGGCACTGGGACACGGAGCTATCGACGCCATCGACACGGTGGTGTACGTACGACCCTCGGCCTTTGACAGTGCCGTCACGCGCGACATCGCCGCCGAAATCGCGCACATCAATGCCGAATTTGTCCGCCAAGACCGCAACTACATACTCATCGGCCCGGGACGCTGGGGCACTTCCGACCCGGCACTGGGCATCCCGGTCAAGTGGCCCGAGATTTCGGCAGCGCGCCTCATCGCCGAGGCGTCATTGGGCGACTACCGCATCGAGCCCAGCCAGGGCACGCATTTCTTCCAGAACCTCACGTCTTTCGGCGTGGGATATTTCACCATCAACCCCTACAGCGGCGACGGCATCTACGACACCGAGTACCTGGATGCCCAGCCCGCCGAGTACGAGAGCGCTCACGTGCGCGTGGTACGCCTGAGTGCCCCCATGCCAATAGGTATCGACGGGCGTCGCGGCATCGGCGTGGTGCTCAAGCCATCTGACACACAAGATAATACGACTACCCCCAACATATAACACGACAACGACACGATATGCCATTTTTTGACAAAATACGCCAGGCCCTCGGATTCAGCGACGGCGAAGACGACATCGACGACGCCATCATACACGATGACGCGCCGTCCGGGATGTACCAACACATACGGCCAAGTGCCGACAAGACGCCGACCGTCCAGACCGCTCAGACCGAAGCCCCGAAACCCGCAGCAACCGTTCAGCCAAGTCAAGACGCCTCCGATCGAGCCGCGGCAATTTTTGACCGCGTACTCGAGGTCTTCAACCAATCGCTCCCGGACTTTCTGAAGCAATCCGTAGACCCCGAGGCTCAGCGTAAATACCTCTATAAGAGCCTTGACGACGGGCTCAAGGCGTATATCGCCTCGCTCAAGGACGAGGCCGCTCGCGAGGCCGAGGCCCGATGGCGCAAGGACAATGACGCCTTGCAGACTTCGGTGAAAAACCTCGAGCAGCGTGCCCGCGAAATCGAAGACAAGCGCACCGAAATCTCACAAAAACAGATGAGTAGCGACCGACAGCGCCGCGCCCTGAGCGAACGTGTCCACGACCTCGAAAGCACCGTGGCGCGCCTCGAAGCCGAGAAGGAGCAATTCGAACTCGAGCGCCAATCCATGATCAATAAATTGAAAGTCGCCGCCGTCTTCGAAAAAGAAAATACCGAATTGCACGACCAAATCGAGCAAATGATGGCCAAGCGTAGCAATGCACCGTCGGAGGCCGACACCGCAGCCGTCGAAGCCCTCAACGCCCAAGTTGCCGAAGCGCGGCAGCAGGTCGAGGATGCCAAACGA
Source organism: uncultured Porphyromonadaceae bacterium (assembly GCA_900540625.1). Classification (GTDB taxonomy): domain Bacteria; phylum Bacteroidota; class Bacteroidia; order Bacteroidales; family Muribaculaceae; genus CAG-873. Next base: position 10,302 of record UQGP01000038.1, read on the forward strand.
CAAGCCGAGGATGCTCAAAAGCAAGCCGAAGATGCACGCAAGCAAGTCGAGAACATCAAGAAGCAGACCGAAGACGCCAAACAACAGGCCGAGGAAACCATAGCCAAGCTCAACGACCAAGTACTGGAACTGCAAATCGAACTGGAAGCAGCACCCAAGGACGACGGCAAGGCCGCCATCGAGGCTCTCAATGCCCAAGTCGCCGAGGCACACCGGAAGACCGAAGATGCCAAACGTCAAGTCGAAGATGCCCGTAAGCAAGCAGAAGAATTGCAGACCCAAGCCACACAGTTGCAGAAGCAATTGAACGAGGCAAAGCAGAAAGCCGACAACGGCGACACCGACGCACTGCGCGCACAGGTGGACGAATTGCAGACCCAAGTCATGGCCGAGCGCCGCAAAAATTCCAAGGCTCAAAACACCATCAAGGAGTTGCAACGCCAAATCGAGGAGGGAGACCCCATGAACGATCCCGAAATCCAACGGCAGCTCAAGGAAATACACGCACGTCTCGAACAATATGAGCAGCAGAAAAAACTCAACGAGGACACCATAGCCTCTCTCAAAAGCCAACTCGAATACGAGCGCCGCAAAAATGCCGCGGCCAAATCCGAGCCGAAGGCTGCGGCCAAACACGCCGATGCGCGTCTGCCCTTAGACGAAACCACGCCCAAGAACAAGACGCCACGACCGCTATCATCCAAGGTTTCCAAGTCCGCCGAACCGCAGAACGCCCCGTCCATCGACGATATACTCGGCGATACCGACTGGGTTGTACGCCAGGACAATACATCCAAGAGCCGAAGCCGCAACGCCGACCGCAATAAACCCAAAGTCGACGACGATCCCCAGATGAAACTCTTCTGAGAAGTCCGAAACCTCCCGAAGAAAAACAATAGCCGCTGTCCGGCGCAGCCCATTCCACATTCCACATTCTACATTCCCCTTAGAATTCCACATTATTATGAAATTATACACAGTACTTATAGCGCTGACATTCAGCGCGATGGCAAGCACAACGACTTACGCTACCCCGGTGATGACCAGCGCCGACGTAGCCGGCCTCGAGCCTTACGTCTACCCGGCCAACCGCGCCGCCACGCCCTCAAATTTTACCTATATGCCTGACGGCGAGTCATATTGTATGCTCAGCGACGACGGCCGTACCATCGATGTCTACAACATCCGCTCCGGCCAAAAGACCTCGACGCTGCTCGACTTGGGGCATACACGTGAAACAACCATCTCGGACATTGACGGCTTCAAACTCAGCGACGACGGCTCCAAGATTTTGGTATGGCGCGACTGCCATAAGGTCTACCGCCGCAGTTTCGACGCCACATATTACGTCTACGAAGTACGCACGCGCCTGCTCAAACCGCTGAGCACAGCACACGCCAAGGTGCGCACCGCATCGTTCTCGCCCAACGGCCGTATGGTGGCCTTCGTGAGCGAAAACAATATCTATATCAAGAAATTAGACTACGGCTCGGAAGTAGCGGTCACTGAAGACGGCGCCGTCAATAAGATTATAAACGGCGCGCCCGACTGGGTATACGAGGAGGAATTCGACACCTCAAACTCGTTGGCGTGGTCGCCGGACGACAACGTGTTGTGCTACATACGCTACGACGAAAGCGCCGTGCCCATGTACAGCCTGCCGCAGTACCAAGGTGCTTGCTCGGCCAAGGACCAATACGCGCTCTATCCCGGGTCGATGAGCTACAAATATCCCGTGGCGGGTCAGCCTAATTCGCGCGTCAGCATCCACAGCTACCAGATAGACGAGCGCAAAACCAAGGACCTGCCACTACCCGACGGAAACATCGAGTACATTCCGCGCATACGCTTTGCGCCCACGGGGTCGCTGATGGCCGTAGCCCTGGACCGCAACCAAAGCAAGATGACACTCTACGCCGTCAACCCCCTGAGCACGGTGGTACGCAGCATATATACCGAGGAATCGCAGGCATGGATAGCCCCCGAAACCTACCAGAATATCGCCTATCAGGCCGACGGTATGGTCATTATGAGCGCCCGCAACGGCGACCGTATGCAACTCTACAAGTACTCGTACGCCGGGGCACTGATGTCGCGACTGACCTCCACGGATTATGACGTCACCAAATACTATGGCGTCGATGCCGCCGGCAATCACTACTTTCAGGGTGCAACACCCACGCCCATAGACCGTAGCGTGCTGCGCCGTGATGCCAAGGGCGTGGTGACACGCGTGGCCGTCCCCGGAAGTGCTACCGACGGACACGGCACTGCCGATGCGGATATGTCGCCCGGATGCCGATACGCGGCATACAGTTTCTCCGACAAGGACACCGCCCCGCGATACACTATGTGCACCGCCGCCGGCAAGACGCTGCGTACACTTCTGGACAACAGCGAGTATCAGGCCACCTATGCCGGTATGGGCGTGACCAAGGAATGGATACAAGTACCCGCCGACGGAAATATGCTCAACGGATACGTCGTGCGCCCGACCAATCTCGACCCCTCGCGCCGCTATCCGGTGGTGATGTACCAGTACTCGGGTCCCGGGTCGCAATTGGTACTCAACCGCTGGGAAATGGACTGGATGTACTACTTTGCACAAAAAGGCATTATCACTGTATGCGTCGACGGACGCGGCACGGCGGCTCGCGGCAACAAGTTTATGCACTGCGTCTACCGCAACCTCGGCCACTACGAAACCATCGACCAGGTGGCCGCCGCACGTCATATAGCCACCATGTCGTGGGCCGACCCCAAGCGCATAGCCATCTACGGATGGAGCTACGGCGGATTTGAAGCACTGATGGCTGCAAGTGCCCAAGATGCCCCCTACGCCGCCTGCGTTTCCATAGCTCCGGTCACCGATTGGCGATACTACGACACAATCTACGGCGAACGCTTTATGCAGACGCCACAGCAGAACGATGCGGGATACAACAGCAGCGCCCCAGTCAAACTGGCCGCCAACCTCAAGTGTCCGCTGCTGATAATGTGCGGTACAGCCGATGACAACGTCCATCCGGCCAACACCTACGAGTATGTATCGCAGCTGCAAAGCCATGGCATTCTGTGCGATATGATGATATTCCCGAACATGAACCACAGCATCAACGGCTGCAACAGCCGCGCCGTCGTCTACGCCAATATGCTGCGATACCTCCAACGCCAATTCAAGTAAGACCAAACACCGAGCGATGAGGAAAATGAGAACGATGAGAACGATGAGATATATGTGAGCTATGGCATCATAAGCCCCCCATTATTCCCATAGCTCGGAGCACTCGCCGACACAGCCCATTCCACATTCCACATTCCACATTCCACATTATCATTTCCTCTGCCCGACCGAACAATTTGCCCCCTCTATCGGTTTAATTATCGAAAAAACCAAGCGAAATGCAGACCACCGATACCACCGCCGAAAGACTTAGAGCCATACGCTACATGTGGTACGATTGGCGCATATCCTACGGGGCCGTGACGTTGACGGTGTTGCTGTCCATAGTCTTGGGACACCTGGCCGTGGGCGTGGTCACGCTGCTTCTGGCGCACGCGCTGCGCCTGTTCGGTCGCTCGGCCATGGCCCCGGGACGCGAAATGCACTTTGCGGCAATGGCGTCCACGTCGCTGTACATTGTGGGCCTGCTGATGGTAGCCATAAGCCTGCTGATGCATACGCAGGTCATGGCCAAGATTTTTGACCCGTCGAGCATCAACGAGGACATACCCTACGTGAGCGCTCTGATAGTTTATCCCTCAGTATTTATCGTCGCAGCGCACAACCGTGTGCGCCTGCGCCGAAGCACCTTGTCCGCATCCGTCACCTACACCGAAGCCCGCTACCTGCTACGCTACACCCTGGTGCTGTCGGGCGCAATGTCCGTTGTGGGCTGGGCCTACTACTACGCGTTTTACATCAACGTCAATTTCAATTCGCCGGACCGATTCTTCTTCTACGCCGTACCGCTGGCGCTGTACGTGCTATCACTCATATACTTGGGTATGCGATACAGTACCGAAGCATATATGGCGCGTGCCACCGATACCGATGCCGCCGAAGCCGCTCGAAACCGCTGCCGCTGCCGCTGCTTGGTGGTACACGACGATAAGTTGCTGCTAAGTACCAACGCCGCAGAACAATACGACACACCACTTGTCGGCACAGACGACATCGAGGTTCTCATCGAGCCGCTGCGTGCCGGCACGGACGGCCTCGGACTGAGGATGCTGTACACCCTGACCGAAGGGCTGGGACAAGGCCGCCACTACCTCTGCCATATCTTCGGACAACGACAGCCGCAACAACCGCCCGGCCAATGGTTTACAATAAGCGAAGTGCAACAGATGGCTCGGTCGCGGCAGCTGGCGCCAGAGTTGAGCGCCGAAATTCTGCGCATATACACCATAGCCATGGCCTGGAAAACCCGCGACCGTAACGGTAGTCCCAAATACCCGGTCAAGAATTATCGCCCCACCTTCCGCCTGCGCGACATCTACAGCTGGGACGTCGACTTCCAAGACGACCACTGGCTACATATATAATGTGGAATGTCGAATGTCGAATGTGGAATTGGGCTCCGCAGACCAAAGCCTCGTAAACAATCTAAGCAATGAGCAAAACAAACCCTAAGCAAGATATAAGAACAATCGATGAAATTGGTAAAATAGGAGAACTGAAAACAACAGGAGAAATACATAATTCCCATACCTCCCATAGTTCCCATAGTTCCCATAGCCCCCATAATTCCCGGCCCTCCGAGCCCGCTCCTTCGGCGCAACCCATTCCACATTCCACATTCCACATTCCACATTATATTTGCGTTACGGGGCCGACGGCTTGCGGCAAGACGCGGCGTGCCGTGGCGCTTGCGCGGCATCTCGACGCCGAGATTATCAGCGCCGATTCGCGTCAGGTGTACCGCGACATGGACATCGGCACGGGCAAAGACCTTGACGAATACGGCGATACGCCCTATCACCTGATAGACATCGCCGATGCGGGCGAAAAATACAATCTCTACCGCTATCTGCAAGACTATGACGCGGCCTACGCCGACATCCGTCGACGCGGCCGTAATGCCATATTGTGCGGCGGCACAGGCATGTACCTCGAAGCGGTACTCAGCGGTCTGCGGCTACCCGAAGTGCCGGCCAATGCGGCGCTGCGCGACAGCCTGAGCGGTTACACCCTCGCCCAACTGACCGAACGGCTGGCGTCGATGAAAACCATGCACAACACCACCGACGTGGACACCGTGTCCCGCGCCATACGTGCCATCGAAATCGAGACCTACTACCTCGAGCACCCCGAAGCGGCACAGGCCGCGCATATCGACCCGACTCGTCGCCCCAAGGCGCTGATAATCTTGATGGACATCGACCGCGACAGCCGCCGTCGCCGCATCTCCGAGCGACTGCGCACGCGCCTGGACCAAGGTATGGTCGAGGAAGTACGCGCCCTGCTGGACAGAGGCGTAGACCCCGAGACGCTGCTGGCTTACGGCCTCGAATACAGATACTTGACGCTCTACCTCACCGGGCATTTGAAGTATGACGAGATGGTGACTGCCCTCGAGACGGCCATACACCAATTTGCCAAGCGCCAAATGACGTGGTTCAGAGGCATGGAACGCCGCGGCTTTGTCCTGCATCCCATACCCTGGGACATCTCCGACGAGGACTTCATAGCCCGGGTCGATGCCCTACTCCGCCAATACCAACCCTAAAAGCCTCCTCCCCCCCCAAAAAAAAGAAGGAGTTTCCAAAGTCCCTATAGTCCCTATAGTCCTTAAGGTCCTTAAGGACTCTAAAGTCCCTAAAACCCACAATCCCTTAAAAAAGAATAGCTTATGCGACACAGGCAGCTTTTCAAGACCTATGTATGGCTTGTCGAGACGGTCTACCGTTTCGGCCCTATCACCTTTGACGAAATATGTGACCGCTGGGAATACTCGTCCCTGTACGAAGGCATTCCAATGGCCCGCACATCCTTCAATCGTCATCGCGACGAAATCGAGGAGGTCTTCGGCATCCGCATCATCTGCAACCGCTCGAACGGCTGCCGCTACTGCATCGCTGACATCGGAGACCTTGACCGCCATTCGGTGCTAAGCTGGATGGCTAATACCCTGTCGCTGAACAATATCATTGCCGAGAACCGGGCGGTGCACGACCGCATACTTCTCGAACCGGTGCCGTCTGAGGGCGAGGCGCTGCGAGGCGCCATCGAGGCCATGAAGACCTCGCACATGATTGGCATCGAATACCACAAATATCAGTCCGAGGAAATCTCGCATTACGAAGTCGAGCCGTATTGCGTCAAGCTGTACAACCGCCGATGGTATGTGCTTGTACGCTTTCCGCTCAAAGACGACTTCCGCATACTGTCCTTTGACCGCATTTGCCGCCTCGAAATCCTGTCCACGACCTTTGCTATGCCACGGGATTTCAGCGCCTCGGCATTTTTCAGGGACTTCTACGGCATATATTACGACCCGGCCATACCTATGGAACGCGTGACCATACGCGCCTATGGTAAAGAGCGTTACTACGTGCGCGACCTCCCCATACACCCAACGCAGACCGTCGTGGGCAGCGGCGACGACTATACAGACTACGAGATACGGTTGCGCCCCACCTCCGACTTCAAGGCCTACCTGCTTTCGCAAGGCGAATGGCTGCAAGTGCTTACGCCGCAGGCGCTTGCCGACGATATCAAGGCCCGACACCTTGCCGCCGTGCACCGAAGGCCTGACTGACACGCGACACTCTTGTCCATAGTTCTTGTCGCCGATATGGTGCATCACACGCCATTAGTCGTATTTTTTTTCCTGTTTTTTTTGATTGTACCACGTTTTGGGTCAATGTCACGGTAATTTTGTACCGTCAAACAAAAGAAACAACAATACGTCATGGAAAAAAAGAAACTCTATTACATGGACTGCCACGTGGCCGGACGCATGTATCACGATGCCGACGAAGTGTGGGACAAGCTGAAAATCGGGACAAAACTTCATCTGGTACGCGAAGCAGACAACCGCTACGACCCCGAAGCCATCGCTATCGTCTATCGCAACGAAGGATCGCAAGAGGACATGGAATATCTTGGACATCACGACAATCCACTGATGTATCAGGAACGTCTTGAGAACAATGACGACTGCGAAGAATACCTGATAGGCTACGTGCCGCGCTGCCACAACACGCAATTGTCCGGCTTCTTCGATATGGGCTGGGGCGATATTTTCGAATGTCGCATCTGCAAGATAGACCCCGAGGCCCATCCCGAGCAGCAGCTCCGCGTCACCATCAAAATCAAGCGCAATCCTCGCGCCGACAGATAAGAAGCTCTATCAAAATCTAAGACCCTAAGGACCTTAAAACATAGACAGGGCGGACGCCGTGGAAAAAGCGTCCGCCCTGTCTGTATCTTAGGGTATGGTCATTGCGGCTGTGGGGGCTGTGGGGACTTTAAGGACTTTAGGGTCTTTAAGGACCTTAGGGACGAATGACGCGCCGGGCTAAAGCCCCCGGATAAAAGAATGCACAGTCCACAGTCCACAGTCGACAGTCGACAGCCCAATTCCACAGTCGACAGCCCGCAGCCCAATTCCACAGTCGACATTATTTGGCGGCGGTGATTTTCAGGGTTGAGCCGGCGCTGTGGGCGGTCAGGTCGGGAGCTTGGTCGCAAGTGACGACGGCTACGCCGGAGGTGTAAGTGCCGGCAACGGTGGCATAGAGCTTGTACTCGTAGACGTACACACCTTTGGGCATATAATATATGTAGAAATTGGTGCGATCCGGGCGGCTTTCGCGGTAGGCGCCCAGCGAGTTGTTCCACACGTATTGCGACACTTGCTCTTGCGGGATGAGGCCGGCAGGACGCTCGTCGGCTACGGTGATGCAGCTGTAAGGTCGGTCGGCCTTGATGGTGAGACGTACGGTGACTGTCGAACCGACGGGGACTTCGGTGTCGTCTCGGATGGCGTATGTCTTGCCGTCGGGTGCGGTGACGGTGAGCATCTTGTCTATGGAAATTTCGCCGTCGGTGAATGCGTTAATCTTGGAAGCCTCAGCGGTGTATACATCGGTGACGGCGCCGTATGCCGGAACATTCGAGCGCTTGTCCAGCGTCAGTGTCCCGGCGCCGGTGTCGGTGATGGCGGTGTCGATTATGCCTTTGCGTCCGTCCATATCGGATATGGCTACGGGCCGTCCGCCGAAGGTGGCGTATGGTGCTATGGGGTCGGAGGCCCATGAAGTGCCGCTGTTGATGAAGGCGTCCACAGTGTATGCCGTGATGGCGCTGTTGCCCCAATCGGTGCCTTGGCGGCGTACAATCAGGTATTCGCGTATGGCATCGGTCTGTGCGGACTGCCCGGTGACGGCGCCGTAGGCTTCGAGGAGATTGCCGTAGGTGAGCAGGTCGCGGACATTACGGAATTCCATGCCTTTGCCGGGGCGGTGAGTGCCGAACTGGTCCAGTGAACCGATGATGGTGCGAGCCATAGCGCGGTTACCGTTGTAATGGAGTACGAGTGCGGCTACGGCCTTGTCGTGTACCGAGAATTTCTTCCAATTTTTGATGATATGCTGTACGGTTTTGTCGATGACCTGACGGCCGTTGAGGCTCGGCGCGGGAGTGTCCCACGCGGGACGCATTGCGGCGTAGGTGTAGTCCGGCGCCTCGACACGTTCGTCTGCATATCGGAGCGCTTCGGTGCACAGGGCATCGATGTCTGCGGTGTCGTACCCGGCCATGCGCAGTGTGGCTATGCGATCCAGGACGAAGAGCGTGGCCCAGAGTGACGATTCGCTGCACCATTTGCCCCAGGATAGACCGCCGTCATGGCGTTGGAGGTCGGCGAGGACCTTGACGGCTTGGCGGCGTATATCGCGTGCCTGCTTGACGTCCACGGGGATGTCCAGCTCGGGATGAGCCTTGTGCAGGCTCAGGGCGATGACGGTGCCGAAATAGGCGTTGGCGGCGCAAATGGCCGTGGATGAAGGCATTTCGGTGATGGAAGGCAATGCTTCGACGACGCTCCACATGGGATTGGCGGTGAAGTGTAGCGAGCGTACCGCATCGCTGCCTTCGATGGCGGGGAGGTCAAGCGAGAGGATGCTGTCGGCAGCGCCGAGGTAGAAGTTGCGGCTGTCGGTGACGCGTGCCGACGAAGCCAGCAGCGGCAAGGCGTATTGCTCGCCGTCGCCCGAGACGGCATTGGCGGCGCGGACACGGAAGCCCAAGCTGTCGGCTTCGCATAGGGTCAGACGCGGGTCAATGTCCATCGAGACTATGCCCGAGGCACCAGCGGCCAGGTCGAGGTCGAATTTACGGGAATCCAGTACTGAGTCGTTGCGCAGGTCATAGACTTCGGCCATGGCGGTGATGTGTGCGGGTGTGTCGGTGTTGTTGGTGATATTGGAGAGCAGCTCGGCACGGTCGCCGCGGCGTATGAACTGCGGTACGACAGCCTTGACTATTACGGGCTTGACGGAGGTAACGGTCTGTTTGAGCGAGGCGGTGCGCATATCTTTGGTCCAAGCCGTGGCCGCAAAATGCCATGTCGAGGGCGTGGCCGGAATGTCCACCGTCACATCGGCGTATCCGTCGCGGTCGGTGATCAGCGTCGGCAGCCACAGTGCATTCAGGACGTCGTCCTTGCGGAACTCGACTTGCGACAAGAAACTCTTGCCGGAGCCTGATTCTAATAAAACAACCTCATTCAAAGTCGGGCCTTCGCCTATGCCCTGCGTGATTGCGGCGTATGAGCATTGTACACCGGACACGTTCCCTGATATCTTAGATGTAAACCCTTCCGCCATAGCCATATCATAACATCCTTCCACTTTTGCGTTATTGGCTCGACTATTAGCTTTGTACATTCTGCCGTAGCCGCGAATAAATAAACGAGGTGTACCGTAAATCCATTCGGGCAAATCAAGCATGAGAACATCCGACAATTCGGGGTCGATGGAAGCACTGAATCCGAAACCACGATAATGTGGCATCTCTAAACGCAGATAGCGATTGCGTCCAATGTCGGCCAAAGTCGGGCTCAAGGTGCTCATCGGATAGAACGACAGGATGCGCGTATCGTACATATTCAGGGCCAGAGCTGCGGAAACGCCACGGCCGTCAGCATCAACTGTGCGCAGTCGCCATTGTTCTTTGGCCCCGGCGGTGACACGGTCGCGGAAGGTTTCGGTGATGACGCGCATCTGAGGTTTCTCGGGCTTAGCCTCAAGCTCTACATACGTATTACTGTATTGTCCGTTGCGTATACCCGTTGCGACTACTCTCCCCGAAACATTGTCATCAAAGATTTCGTAGAGGTTGACACGGTGCCATCCCCCCTTGAATCGACGTATGATGGGTGCGCCTTTTTCGGCAGCAAAGATTATATGGATGTCCTTATTACCGTTTACACATACTGTCAAGATGCCATCATCGAGGCGAGTGTCGGGTGTCCAAATAATCTCGCCATCGGGCGTGACGTTGACTTTGGTGTCGTAGACATATATTGTACTTTTGGCCTTGACAGCGGTGGAATCTTGTGGAAATACCTCCAAGACATACTCTCCGGGGGCTATGCCGGAGATGTCCGGGGCAAATTCGCCGACGGTGGCGGTGCCTTGGCGTACAATGCTGTCTTCCCTAACATATGACTCAATCTTTATTGCCCAGACGACGGTGGCATCCTTGATTTCGGCCTTATCGGGGGCGGTCATCCCTACTTTCACCGTCACAGGCTTTGAGGCGTCGAGGCTTTGAGCGAACTTGCCGTTTTGCAGGACATAGACCTTCATCTTATTGGGAAATATGGCGTCAAAACTGAATTTCTCGCTGATGGTTGCACCTGTAGGAGTGGTCAGCGTAATGGTCCCGTCGACACGGCGATCATAGGTGAATGATTTCTCAAAATACTCAGCAAATGACTTGCCGGAGTCTTTGATGCTGTCCAGATGCAGTTCGAAGCGGCCGTCGGCGTCGGTGGTCACGGTGTCGCAAACCTCGTCGTCCTCGAATGTCACGGTGGCGCCCGCTATAGGCAGCCCGGCATAGGTGGAAGCCAAGCCGCGTATTACGGCCGAATTGGTTGCATGGTTCGGT
>UQGP01000039.1 GCA_900540625.1 uncultured Porphyromonadaceae bacterium
ACTTCTATGACTCTGACAAATAATTAGTTGACTATTTTCTGAATTTCCCTACTTATACTCGTCCGTCGAGGCAACCTCGAGGAACATTTGCTCGTATTTCTCGGGGCCGGCCTGCAACATCTCGCCCACCTTGTAGTCTACGAAGGCTGTCAAACCACGGGCATTGGAGATGATGTCTGCATAGTCGTCGGAAGTTTTGTCCTTGTGCTTCTTGATCTTTGTATACAATGTCTTGCATTGATTGGGGCTATAAACCATTTGAGCGGATGTTACGCCGCACCCAATCATTATAGCACTAAGTATCAGGAGTATTCGTTTCATACTGACTATCAACTATCGCGATATCTTACGTCATCGGCATTAATGGCCGTCATCCACTCCGGGATCGAAGTTGGACTGCTCGGCCAAAGCATCATTAAGCGCAGACTGCAGTTCTGTGGACAATTCGTCCTGTCGTTTTGCGCGCTGACGCAGGTCTTCAGGAATATTTTCAAGGGTTTGGGCCAAATAGAGGTACCCTGCAAGCTGGGTGGCATACATCATCGGCTTGGACGAACGTACAGCGTGAAACGCATCCATTGCAGCTTTTCCGTCTTTATCAGCCATTTGCTCGACGTTATACAGCGACTTGATCATCGGCGAAATCAATGCTTCGCACTGTGTCACAAGACTTTCGACATCCTTTTTCTGAATGTCATAGTTCAAATCGAGCAGACGTTGACATTCCACACTATCATAGGACTCGGCAGGCGCTACCATAAGCTGAACCGTAGCCGTACTGTCCACGGCCGTAGTCTTGTCTCCATTGCCCGAGCCGCATGCAGCAAGAATCATCATCAGTATGCCCACAATTACCGCCAACCAGTGGCGTAGTCCGGCAAAAATCATCATATTATTCTATCTTATTAAGTTTGATATATAAGCCACGCATATTCCGTTACAGGCATACGCGTGGCTTGATATGTGTTTGCTTACGGATTTATTGGCCTAAAGCGGCAGCGCCTCCGGCCTTGAAAGCGGCTTCAAAGGCATTTTTCAATCTATCGTTGAGAACTTCGTTGGCATTCTTCAACTCTTTGTAGGCATCGACATTGGCGCCTTCGAGTTCGTCCATCATCTCAGCACTTTCAAGTCTGTTGACGAATTTCTGATAATAGTTGCCTTGCTCGGCGCTTTCCTCGCTCAGCGTCTGGAAATCATCACCATCCTTGACGTCGGCCATTTTGTCTGCTATTCCACAGAGGTAAGCATTGAGTGCCTGAGCTTGCGATATCATCTCGGCATAATCGTCCTGTGTGAGATCGTCTCCGCTTTGGATTTTTTCTTGCAGTTGCTCGCATTTCTTAAGATCATAGCCACCGCACGAGGTCAGTCCGAACGCAAGGACAACCACGCTGAAAATTAAAAAAATCTTCTTCATTTGGGTCGGGTTTATTATACGTTATCTAATATTGTTATAAGCCGTTGAATTATTCGGACATGGCTCCGAGAGCTTTCTCAGTCAGTTTTTTGCCGACTTCTACACCGTGTTCTTTGTACTTATCCAACTCGGATTCGTATTCGTTGAAGGCCTTCATATTGTCCTCGTTGAGCTCGTCCATAGCGGCGGCGGCCTTCAATGTATTATCGAAAGTCATAGCATATTTGCCTTCATCCATCTTTGCGGATTCCTGGATGAATTCGGTGATTTCGTCAAGATCCATATTCTCCATTTTGGATACACGGGTATCCAAGAATGCATTAAGTCCGCGAGCCTGCGATATCATCTCGGCATAGTCGTCTTGTGTCAGCTCGTCGCCGTTATCTACCTTTTCCTGCAAAGCCTTGCATTTGTCAAGGTCATAGCCACCGGCACCGCACGAAGTCAGTCCGAATGTCAGGACAACCACGCTGAGAATTAAAAAGAGTTGTTTCATCTTGTTTTGGGTTTTATGGTTCAACATTATGTTTTGTCGCATACGGCAAGACTCATAACGTCAAGCGGATTAGCGTACACGATGAGACAAAGGTACAAATAATTTCCCTTACAGCAAAAACGCATAATCAAAGTGACGTGCTAAAACCGGAAAAATACGTTAAAGCGGCCTTACGGCTTGGCCGAATGACATATAATGCGTAACTTTGGCAAAACAAAAAAAAGTGACCCCGCACGCCACAGGACAATGTCAATATTCCAAGACAAGGCCAAAGACAACACAGACGACGCACAACTGATTATGGAACTGCGCTCGCCTCAGACGTGCCGTGCGGCATTCGGACGCGTCATAGCCATGTACACCGAGCCGTTGTACCGACAAATCAGACGTATGGTGCAAAGCCACGACGATGCCAATGACCTGTTGCAGAACACTTTCATCAAGGCGTGGTCTTCGCTCGAGAATTTTCGCGGCGACGCCCGGCTGTCCACCTGGCTCTACAAGATAGCCATCAACGAGAGCCTTACGTTCCTCGAACGCGAACGTCGCCGCCTCAACATCTCGCTGGACGATCAGCAGGCAATGCTGGTCAACACCATAGAAGGCGACCCGTACTTTGACGGCGACCGCGCACAACGACTGCTGCGCGAAGCCGTTGCAACGCTCCCCGAGAAACAGCGTCTTGTATTCAATATGAAGTACTTCGACGAAATGAAATACGAGGATATGTCCGCTATCCTCGGCACAAGCGTAGGCGCACTCAAGACTTCCTACCATTTCGCCGTAAAAAAAATCGAGAATTTTATCGAAAAAGATCAATAACGTCATTAAACCATCGCCGCTCTCGATAGTCTATAACAACAAAAGGCCTCCATACCGGAAGCCATAAGATTAGATGACTCGAACGGCGATAATAAGCCGAGACGAAAAACCTAACCGCTTCAAAAACAACCAATTTTTCTCATATTATTATATGAAACAACCCGAAGATAAAGACTTGCAAGAAAAATGCTCGCGCCGCGACGGTCTCACCGTCCCCGAGGGTTACTTCGCGGACTTTGCTTCCAAAATGGCGGCAAAACTGCCCGAACGTCCGGAGCTGGAAGACCCCGCCACCATAGCGCGCGCGGCTCAGCCGCGCACACTATGGCATCGCATACGTCCATACGCCTACATGGCAGCAATGTTTGCAGGCGTATGGTGTATGCTCAAGATGTTCACTCTGATGTCGCATACCGACGAAATGACCATAGACAACAACCCCACACTGGCCTCGGCCGTGGACAACCCCCAGTTTATCGACGAATACTTTATAGATGACGTCAATCAATGGGAACTCTATGACTCACTGATGGCAGACAGCATCGACGTACAGATGCTCGAAGCCGACAGCACGGCATTTGCCGCAACCATGACCAGACAATAAAATGAAAAGGAATCATATCCTCATATCCGCACTCATCCTTGCGGCAGCCATGCCCTTGATGACTCCGGCTCAACACATGTCCGATGAAAATCGCATCGCCTGGACAGGTGAAATGCGTAAATATAAGCACCAATGGCTCACCAAGGAGCTTGAAATGTCCACCGAACAGTCGCACAAATTTTTTGACCTGTACGATGAGATGGAGGACGAGCTCGAACGCATTTACCGCGAAACACGCAACCTCGAAAGCCGAACACTGCGCAACGACAAATCCTCCGATACCGAATGTGAAGCCGCTGCACGCGCCGTATTCGAACAAAAAAAGAACGAGGCTGAGATCGAGCTCCAATACTTCGACAAATTCAAGGAAATACTTACACCTCAACAGTTGCTGCGCCTCCGTAGCGCCGAACGCACATTTGTGCAACACGTAGTCAACGCGCACAATCGCCGCCGCGCCTCCAAGTAAGCTATACACCATACGCGCCTCCACAGCGACAAAAGAGACATACGGCGACATCCCCACGCAGGATGTCGCCGCTTCTATTGTGTGACAGCATTATGAGAATTATGAGAATAATGAGAGCTATAGCATTGCTCCCATTATTTCCATTGTTCCCATTGTTCTCATTGCTCCCATTATTTCCATTATTCAAACAAAAAAGGTGGGCGCGCCGAGGCGCGTCCACCCTATATTGAAATAATCGTCTTAATTGCTAAGGCTTAGCGGACCAATACCTTGGTAGCTTTCTTACCTTGAACGCGGATGTAGAGACCGTTAGTGGGGTTCTCTACGCGTACGCCCTGCAGGTTGTAATATACCACGGGGGCATTGTCGTCATCGGCCATGATGTCATTGACACCGGCCTTGTCGGCTGTAACCTTGACATTCTTGATTTCCCAAGTGCCGGCGATTTCGGCGGTAGAGGTGTAGTGGAAACCTATCTGAATCTTCTTGCCTACGTATGCGCCGAGGTCAATGGTCTGGCCGTAATAAGCCCAATCGAATTTCTCGGGAACGGTGATGTCGGCGAGCTTGGTCCATGCGGTGGCACCTTCTTCGCGAACAGAAATTTCGACGTATTTCACAACGTCAGCAACATCAATCATGACATTGTTAAGTTTGAACATGTTTACAGCTTGCTCGAAAGCGATCTCGGCGGGAGCTACACGGCCGGTGAGGTCGAGGACGGGTGACACGGCGTATGCATCGGAAGCATTGGCAGCGCCATCTTTGAATGCGCTGGCTTTCAGACCGTACTTAGCGTCAATGCTCCAAGGCTTAAAGTCTGAAACAACTTCGAAAGTGAAGCCGCAGTCTTCGGCCTGGCAGGTGCTTTCGTATACAACATTGCTTGCGTCAACCACGGTGAGGGTATAGGACGCCGTGCCTGCGTAGTATTTGTCGTTTTCAGCAGCACTGGCGGTGATTGTGGTAGTGCCGACAGCCTTAACAGTTACGGCTCCGGTATTAGCATCTACTGTGGCTACATTGGTGTCAGACGATGTGTATGTAACAGCAGCGTTGGTGGACATGGTAAGGGGGTTGGCGGGAGCAGCTTCACCGAGGTTGGCCTTTATGGCATCTTCAGCGAATTTAAGGTTGGCATCAAGTTTGCCGCCCTCTTTGGTTGCTGTAACCTTTACATTCTTGATTTCCCAAGTGCCGGCGATTTCGGCGGTGGAGGTGTAGTGGAAACCTATCTGGATTTTCTTGCCTACGTATGCGCCGAGGTCAATGGTCTGGCCGTAATAAGTCCAAGCGAATTTCTCGGGAACGGTAATGTCAGCAAGTTTGGTCCATGCGGTGGTACCTTCTTCGCGGACAGAAATTTCGACGTATTTCACAACGTCGGCAACATCAATCATGACATTGTTAAGTTTGAACATGTTTACAGCTTGCTCGAAAGCGATCTCGGCGGGAGCTACACGGCCGGTGAGGTCGAGGACGGGTGACACGGCGTATGCATCGGAAGCATTGGCAGCGCCATCTTTGAATGCGCTGGCTTTCAGACCGTACGTAGCGTCAATGCTCCAAGGATTGAATTCACCTGCTTCGAAAGTGAAGTTGCAGTCCTTGGTTTGGCATGAATGCTCGTAGATGGTGTTACCGGCAGCAGCGGGATCGACAACGGTCAGAGTGTAGGAAGCTTTACCGGCTTCGAAGTCCTCAGTGGCCTCGGTCTCGGCTGTGATGGTGGTGGTACCGGCAGCTACGAGGGTCACAACACCGGTAGCAGCGTTGACGGTAGCAACGTTGGCATCGGAAGATGTGTATACGGCAGCGGCATCGGTGTCCTTGCTGAGGGTGTTTGCGGGAACGGCTTCGCCGAGTTTGGCGGTGATAGCGCTTTCAGCGAACTTCAGACCGGCGGGATCCTTGCCTACAACCACTTTGTCGGTAGTGATGGTCAGAGCCTCAAAGCAGAACTGGCCGGCTTTATCAGCACCATCCGTTCCAAAGGTTGCCTTATCGCCCACGGTGAAGGTGATGGTGTTGGCAGAGCCTGCCCATGAGCAGCTACCGGCTGCTTCTGTAACTTCACCTACTGATGGAGTAAAGTTGGACTGACGGTTAAGGCCTTTTTTTGAGATTGTGTAGTTGATGGCTGTGATATTGACACCGGCAGGAGCGGTAATCGTCATCGAACACTTTGCATAAAGGCGCAGGTCGCCTGCAGCATTGTACACAGGGGCTGTTATACCTTTATTTTTAGCTGTTGTGAATGCAAAGCCCTGGGCTGTAAAGCTCGACACATCGGTGGGAGCTACGTCCTTCATCTTAATTGTGTAGTCAGCGGCAAGTGCGGAAGCACCGGCGAGGACTACAGCAGCGAGGCTGAGTAAAAACTTTTTCATAAAAGATTGTTTTGGTTAATAATAGATATGTTTCTTAGTTGTGTTCTTAGCGTCTTATCAACGAAACCAACTCCCTTTGCAAACACTTGTCGAATCATCAGGTCTCATGGCGTTGGTGTCTTTCGATAGTACGGCACAAAGTTAAGCAATATTCTCTATTGTTGACACATAAAATTAGTTAATCTTTAAGCAAATTAACATTAATGATGGATGATGACGGATGTCCGCAGTCCGAAAAAACACACACCGAATGTGTATTTCCGGGCTGCGGACATCCGTATACTCGGACACGTTGAATCGCGTCCGTCGTCAGGCTTACTCCGTCAGTTTGTCAACCAAGTAATGCAGCGCGAAGCGTTTCCAGTGCTTGCGCAAGATTTTCTTTGTCCTTACCGCCGGCTTGTGCAAATCCGGGCTGGCCGCCGCCGCCACCTTTGATAAGTTTGGCTGCCGCGCGTACAATGTTCGAAGCATTGAGGCCTCCCTTGACAAGGTCTTCGGTTAAAGCCACCGTGAGTTGCGGAACACCCGCGGGGCTGACCGTAGCGGCTATGAATGCCGTATTCTCCGGCGAATCGCGACGCACGGCCATGGCTACAGCCTTGGGCATTTCGGGAAGGCGCAGGCCACTCATGGTCACGATACGTATGCCGTTTTCGACTGCCGACTTTTCGATAAGACGTGCAGCCAGAGCGTTGACGCGTTCTTCGAAGTACTGCTGCACCTGTTTTTTTAGCGATGTATTTTCTTCGATGGCATTACGCAAAGCCTGTAAGGCATTGGGCACGTTGTTGAGCAATGAATTGAACTGGCGCAAGTCATCGCTAATCGAATCTATCATATCTTCGACATGCGATGCAGTGACAGCCTCGATACGGCGTACGCCGGCAGCGACACTGCTTTCGCTCAAAATCTTGATCATGCCGATGTTGCCGGTATTGGCCACGTGTGTGCCGCCACACAGCTCAATGCTGTCTCCGTAGCGTACCACGCGGACACGGTCGCCGTATTTTTCGCCGAATAGAGCCAAAGCGCCCATTTCGCGAGCCTCGGCGATGGGGCAGTCACGATGTTCGTCCAATGGTATGGCTTTGCGTACAAGGGCATTGGCTATACGTTCGGCATGCCGCAATTCTTCGGGCGTAACCTTCTGAAAATGCGAGAAGTCGAAACGGAACGAATCGGCGGAGACATACGAACCTTTTTGCTCGACATGCGACCCAAGCACCTGACGCAGGGCGTAATGCAACAGGTGAGTGGCAGTATGGTTGCACTCTATCTGCTGACGGCGCTCAACATTTATAGCCGCAGTGAAAGTCGCCTCGGGATTGGACGGCATCTTGGCCACAAGGTGAACGGCCACGCCATTTTCACGTTTTGTGTCATATACATCCACGGCCTCGCCGGTGGCATCGTCCGTCAGTTTGCCGCTGTCGCCTACCTGTCCTCCCATTTCGGCATAGAAAGGCGTCTTGTCCAAGATGACTTGGAAGAATGTGCGGTTTTTCTGGGTCACCTGACGATAACGCAGGATGTGTGCCTTTGTCGAAGTCTCGTCATAACCGACAAAACATTCTTCACCTTCAGACAGTATTACCCAGTCTCCGGCGGTAACGGCGGCAGCATTGCGCGCACGGGTCTTCTGGGCCAGCATCTCGCGGTCAAAGCCTTCCTGATCGAGGTCCATGCCCTGCTCCTTGAGTATGAGGCGCGTCAGATCCAAGGGGAATCCGTAGGTGTCATATAATGTGAAGGCCTGCTTGCCATCGATGACGGTGCGACCTTCGGCACGTGCTGCGGCGATGGCACTTTCGAGCATCGCGATGCCCTTGTCGAGGGTGCGCAGGAAGGCGTCTTCCTCTTCCTTGATGACGCGTATGATGAGGTCGCGCTGGGCCTTGATTTCGGGATATGCATCACCCATAACCTCTATGAGGGTGTCCACCAGGCGGTACATAAAGGCGCTCTTTTGTCCCAGGAAAGTGTATGCATAGCGCACGGCACGGCGCAGTATGCGGCGAATGACATATCCGGCCTTGGCATTGGAAGGCAGCTGCGAATCGGCTATGGAGAAAGCGATAGTACGGGTATGGTCGGCGATGACGCGCATGGCGATGTCCACGTGCTTGTCCTTGCCATACTCGTATCCGGACAGCTCGGCAATCTTGTCTATCAGCGGAGTGAATACATCCGTGTCATAATTTGATGTCTTGCCTTGCAAAGCCATGCAAAGACGTTCAAAGCCCATACCGGTGTCGATGACGCGAGCGGGCAGCGGCTCGAGTTTGCCGTCGGCCATGCGTTGGAACTGCATGAACACGAGGTTCCAGATTTCGATGACCTGCGGATGGTCCTTATTTATAAGCTCGACACCGGGCAGGGCTGCACGTTCGGCATCGCTACGCAGGTCGATATGAATTTCGCTACAAGGGCCGCAAGGTCCGGTATCGCCCATTTCCCAGAAATTGTCATGACGATTGCCGTTGATGATATGGTCCTTGGGCAAGTGCTTCTCCCAGATGGCAGCGGCTTCGTCGTCGCGCCCCACCCCGTCGGCCTTATCGCCTTCGAATACGGTGGCATACAAGCGCGCCGGGTCCAGTTTGAGAACGTCCACCAGGTATTCCCACGCCCAGTCGATGGCTTCCTGCTTGAAGTAATCGCCGAAAGACCAGTTGCCAAGCATTTCGAACATTGTATGGTGGTAGGTATCCATTCCGACTTCCTCGAGGTCGTTGTGCTTGCCCGAAACTCGCAGACATTTCTGCGAATCGGCGACGCGGCGATACTTGGGCGTTGCATTGCCCAGGATAATATCCTTGAACTGATTCATACCGGCGTTGGTAAACATCAGCGTGGGGTCATCCTTAATGACCATAGGGGCTGACGGAACAATCTTGTGTCCCTTGGACTCGAAAAACTGCTTGAACGAGTCGCGTATCTGCTTTGATGTAAGCATGTTATTTTGTCTTTATGATTAGTCTGCCTATGTGACGACCTACAAAAAAATGCAGAAAAGTCACTTTTGAATGTGCAAAAGTACGCGAAAGTTCTTAAATTTGCAAATGTAACGGCCTCGGCCCAAGCACACATTATTATATAACGTTTTGTACACTTACGATAAACTATACTACAAAATCAGCGATGTAGCCGACATCATCGGCGAACCGCAATCGACCTTGCGCTTTTGGGAGCGCGAGTTCACGACTTTGCGCCCCAAGCGCAGCGAGCGCGGCACGCGCCTATATACGCCCAAAGACATTGAAAAGCTGCGTCTTATACGCTATCTCATCAAGGACAAAGGGCTGAAAATCGAAGCGGCCAAGCAGGCTATACGCAACGACCAGGCCGCGACCATACGCCGCTTCAACGCCGTATCCAAGCTGCGCAATATCCGCCAAAGCCTCGTCGAGCTGCTCGACGCGCTTGATGCTCGACGCAAGTAGCCCCACGCCCTCCGCATTCAGCACCGAAACATCCGACAATCGCATTGTCCGACCTGCAACCGAGTCGGGCTTATACGTCTTATGCCATCAGCTTTCGACTGCCGACACGCCGTACAGAACATTCGGACAAAAGGTCAAGAGACTCAAGCTACACGCAAAATCGCACATAAAAACTTGCAATAATCGACTTTTTGCAAGCTCAAAATATTTTTTTTCGCATAGTTTGATAAAAAAGATTTGCATATCTCGAATTTTTGACAGAACTTTGCAGGCAACATTCTTACATAAATAAACACCAATAGGTATCTTTATGAAACAAATTTCTACTCTATTACTTGCAATCGCACTTCCCGTATGCGCAAGCGCGACCGTTACTGACGCCCAAATCCGGCATCATCACCAAAAGCCCGGCCAAGAGCCTTATAGCAGTTGAAGCCACCGACTTCGCCTCCAACGCCGTAGCCAAAGAGACCGCAGCCGATGTCACCATCTCCTGCACCGGCGAATGTTCGTTTGAGTACTACGCCGAAAGCGGCGACTGGTACTATGGCGCCATCGACGACACCCAGCAATACGTAGTCAAGTTGGACTACATCACCAATTCGGCAGACAAGAGCACCGGCACATTCGGTCTCTCCGACTTGGACACCAACGACTCAGGCCTGCTCGACTACACCAGCGGCAGCAAAGTCGTTCTGACCTTCAAAGAAGGCACCACCTTCACCGTAAACGTCGAAGGTAGCATCCTGACAGTCACCGGTACACTTGTATGTAGCGATGGCAAGACCTACAAATTGGTAGGCAAGCACGACCTCTCGGCCGGCAACAAATATGATATGTCCGACCAGGATGTCGACGTATCCTTCTCCTCCGACGAAGCTACCGTAACCACCGAAGATGGCTATCTGATTGTTGATGCCGTCAACAGCGCCAAGGAAAACTTCTCGATAGTCATCAAGCCCAACTCCAACCCCAACGGCGTAGGAACATACGAAATCAACTCGACATTCCAGGCCGGAACCGTTCAGGCCGGTGACATCGACGGCTCGACAGTATATCCCACCTTCTACGGCACACTGACCGATGACAACCAGCTCAACGTGCCCCTGTTCCTCTGCACCGCCGGAACAGTCGAGGTTGCCTTTGATGACGCAGGCAACATCAAACTCAACGTCAACGCCACCAATACCTGGGGCCGTACAGCCAAAATCAAAGTCAACTGGTCGGCCGGCGTCGAGGACATCACCGTAGACAAGACTCAAGGCGTCCGCAAAGTCATCGAAAACGGCCGCATCGTCATCCTCAAAGACGGACACAAATACAACACCCTCGGCATCGAAGTGAAGTAACGCACCTCGCGCTGCAGAGTGTCATAGCATTCTACATCAATTATACTGCTCTCCTTATGCAAGCCCGACTTGGCACCCCAAGCCGGGCTTATTGTTTGACCACCGCTACGATGCCGGCTCCGTTCAAGCGCATCTCAGATATAGAGGGTATGAACGAGGATGACTGACGCGGACGCGCCCCGGCTTTGGGTGGAAGTCGGGGCGCGTTCAGCATTAACGAGGGTCATATCCGACCACGAATACCATCGGTAATATCGTAATCAGACTCTATTTGATTATTAGACTCGCATTCGTCTAATTTATTTTCAAGCTGTCGTATTTCCTCATCTTGTTCAATAATAATGGCCTTGAGGGAATCAATATCATTTGGCAATTCGCGGTCCGAAAAGTCCGGTTCAAAAAGCAACGACTTGGTTGTATCAATGTTCTCCACTTGTGTGGTGTCATTCTTTCTATCTCCACAACCATTGCATATAAAAACCACGAATACAATCAGGACAACTACAACTGACTTCATAATCGGCGGATAATCTTACGCAATAGTTACTTGGCTGTGGGGAAGGGCATGGTGTGGGTAGCGGCGTAGGCAGGGTCGAAGATCATGTTGAGGATATGAGCAAGGCGCAGGCCGCCGCGCAGCAACTGTTCTTCGATGATGGGAGCGGCCCATGCGACATCGTTGTAGGAGAGCTTGGTGCCTTCGGGATATTTTTTGTAAATATCAGCGGCATAAGCCATTGTCTGCTTGGCCCAGTCATCGAGAGTGCCGGCAATGACAGCGGCTTGCTCATCGGCGGACAGGCGGTCGAGTTGCTGCTGCCACTCGGTGTAGCTCCATTTGTGAGCGCCGTCTACCAAGGCATTATCCCAAATGGAATGCAACTTGTTGTCGCGGCCGAAGTACTTGACCGTGATGCGGTTGCCGCCGAGGTCGGTGGCATGTCCCAAATGCAAGGGCTGATGCAGATCGCCCACCACATGCACCAATATCTTGAGCGCCAAAGCCGGATCGGGGCATTTGGTAACGCCGGTAAGGCTCTCGATTTGGCCACGTATGGCGGTGACGGCATCGCCCGAGGGATTGGCCGGAGCCTCTTCGTAGCGTACGCCTTCATCAATGTTTTTGTAGTGCCAAGTCTTGGTATATGCATACGGCTGCGTATGGCTGGCGTTGTCCAGCCAGTTAGCCCAATAAACAATGGACCTGCCGTTGAGAATATCGTTGATGGCGGCGGTCGTTGTGGGCGTCAGATGCTGCTCGGCGATATACGCGGTCACATCGTGGCCTTTTTGCCCCCAGCCAAAAGCGGCGGAGATGCTGAAAATGATAGCCGAAGCGCTAAAAAGCAATTTCTTAAGATTCATAGTAATAGTTATAATTTTTTTGTGATTATTGTTCCGGTTTGCCGGTACGCGGCAGGCGTATGGTGAAGGTGGTGCCCACGCCGGGCGTGGAGGCGCTCACGTATATGCGTCCGTGGTGATACTGCTCGATGATGCGCTTGGCCAGCGCAAGTCCCAGTCCCCAGCCGCGACGTTTGGTGGTGTATCCGGGGTTGAACACCGTCTTGAAATTTTTGCGCGGGATGCCGCGACCCGTATCGGCTACGTCCACCACTACATCGCCATGGTCGCCGGGGCGACAAGAGACACTGATTGCCCCGTGTCCGTCCATAGCGTCTACGGCATTCTTAATCAAGTTTTCCATAACCCATTCGAGCAACGGTGCGCACGCGCTGACGGGCATGGACACCGGGGCATATTCGGCCGTAAGGCTGATACGTCCGCTGACACGCGTCGCCATGTAGGACACAGCGCTGCGCACAATGTCGGCGGCATCGGCAGGTTCCATTTTCGGTTCCGAGCCAATCTTACCGAAACGCGATGCAATAGTTTCCAGGCGCTTGACATCCTTGTCCATCTCGCCTACAGTATCGGCATCCACGCCCATCTCGGGCAGCAGCTCCATCCATGCCATCAGCGACGAAATGGGCGTGCCCAGTTGGTGAGCTGTTTCCTTCGAAAGGCCCACCCACACCTTATTTTGCTCGGCTTTTTTGATTGAAAGCACCGCGTAATATACTATCAGCAGGAATATTATCATCACCACCACCTGAATATACGGATAGTAGCTCAGACGCTTGAGCAGAGTAGAGTCTTCGTAATACAGATGCTGATTTTCGCCCGGCGCGATGGCTATATCTATGACGTTCGGGCCGTGCGACAGTGCCTCGAGCCGTCCGTGCAGATACTCGGCATTGCGCGGCGACAGGGCCAACGGATTGAGCGTATCTACCGGTTCGGGCAGGTCGAAGTTGCGGTGGTTGAGTATATTGCCGGCGTCATCGGTCAGCAGCACCGGAATGGTCGTATTGCTTTCGATTATACGCAACAGGAAGTCGATATCTATCATCGGCGGCGCCGGAGTGCCGGAGCCGTCTTCATCCTGAGCCGTCATCTGCTCGACGGCGCTGAACTGGTTAATAATTTCCTTGGTTGCATCGGCCCAAATCTCCATACGCTGCCGCTCTTGCACGGCAAGGTCCTTGACAAGATTATTGGACACATACAAGAACAGCGCCACGACAATGGCGGCCGTCAGCAAGAACGCAATCTTGCCATAGCGGCGTATATCGTATATATTGGACAGATGCTTCATAAGCGACTATTGCAGTAATAGGTACGACAGCGACAGCAGGGCCAGCAGCACGGATAATCCCTTGGCTACACCGCGACGCATACACAAAGCCGCCAGGGACACGACCGTTGGAACGGCGTATGCCACGATGGCCTGCTTGTCCACATAATAAGCCATGGCATACAGCCGCTTGTCGTCGATGGCGCAAAGTGCGACAACGGCCAATATACACAGCAACAGAATATTAGCCAAAACGGCCCATACACTATGCCTGCGCCGAGGTTGCGGAATAATTGCCGTATGCTCGGCATCGCTGAACGATGCGAAGAATTCGGCGACAGAAGGTGTGCGGCGCGTCATATCGTAAGCCATAGCACGCGCTATGGCCGCATTGGCATACGGCGGGATGGTCGGCACGCTGATGCTTTCGGGATGGTCGCGCACCTGCTCGGGTCGCGGCGGAGTATTGCCCGTGAGCATCTTGACCGCCGTGGCTGCCAGCGAATACACATCACTGCGCACGCCCGGCTCGGCTCCGCGTACACTCGCGTATTGCTCGGGAGCGGCGTATCCGTGGCTGACGGCTGCCACCGTTCGGTCGTTGTCCGTGACTATGCCGGACGGGCCGACACTGCGCGACAGGCCGAAGTCTATCAACACTATACGTCCGTCATTGCCCATGATTATATTATCCGGCTTGACGTCCAAGTGCACTATGCCGTGGCTGTGCAGGTAGGCCAAGGCCGAGGATATTTGGCGAAGGACATCCACCGTAGCGGCATATTCCAAGCTGTGGCGACGCACAACTTCCTTGAGATTTAGGCCGCTTACACGTTCCATCACCATATACGCCGTGCCGTTGGCTCGAAAAGTATCATACACGCGTACGATGGAAGGATGATGGCATCGTGCGATATTATTACTCTCGCTGATAAAGCGTTCGCGCAATTTTGCCACCATATCTATATTGGACAGGTCGTCCACAATGAGCATCCCGGTGGCAGAATCGCGGCGACAGAGATCCGAGGGGAACATCTCCTTGACAGCAAAGATATTACCCTCTACATCATCTGCCGCATACGTTATGCCGAATCCACCTGTCCCGAGTACGCCCCTTATGGTGTATACATGGTTGTCGGCGCCGTGCAGCGTCGTACCTTCGGGAAGTGCATCATCGCCATCAAACATTGCGTATCAATACGTTAGTGTAACAGTATGGTATCGGATGCTCGTCGCACGTGCATCGGCTGACGGCTTATAGTAAGGCGATATAGGTGCTTGCCCATCACAAAAGTGTCGCCGTCGGTAAGTCGCACCATCGTCCCTTCGGGCAGGCGTACTCCGTTGACAAAAGTACCGTTGGCGCTACCGGCATCACGCAACAGCACCTCCGTACCGGCAGCCATACTGCGCACGGTAATTACCACTTGGCATCGGCTCATGTAATGCTCCGGATCGTCAAACAGAATTTGGGCACGTGGCGTAGCGGTGCGGCGCCCCACTGTATTGTCGCCGGGCAGGAGATTATGGCTCTCGCCGGTGTCAACATTTTCGAGCGTAACAACGGCCTCGTGCTGCTCGTGCAAACGCATAGTAGCCTGAGCCGAAGGCTTCTGTGACTGCGGCGGCAACGATGGCGACTGCAAAGGCGCTTGCACCGGCTGTCGTGTCGAGTCGGCAAGTACACGCGGACGCAATTCGATGAAGTCGCGCACCATGCCTCGCGTATGGCAGTGCGGACACTCTATGGGTGCGTCCTTGTAATTAGGAAAAACCTTAAAGGACAGCACCTTGGCGCAATCCTTATTGGGACAGCGCACATATGCTTTTGTCGGGTCTGGCGTCACTGTCTTGATTCGTGTATGATGCTGTTATACAAAGTCGGAGACATCGGCGTTGTTATCAAAATCGGACATATCCACGTCGTTGTTGGCGAAGTCCTGATCGTAGCCAGTTGACGGATTGACCTGAGCAATGTCATTTGATGCATATTGGTCGGCAGCGACCGTGCCGTCTTGGCTTTGCATGCTACCTTGTATATCGCCAACGGTGATATTGTATTCGGAGATGTTGTGCATCTCGTCCTCGGATATTTGGCCGTCGCCATTGTCATCGTGCACAAGAACATCCATCACCTGATCATTGTCTATGTCCACAAGCATTGCATGCTCGCCGTTGATGTCAATTGCTGCGATATTGATTTGGCTGCCGTCCTCGCCCTGTACGGATTCAAGACCGAGTATGCGTACCTCGTCATCGTCTACTGTGTCTACCTGCACCATATCGTGCTGCACATTTTCACTTTGACCGTCGTGCGTATACTTATCCGTGGTTTCGTCCACGACGGAGTGGTCGGTATGGGCGGATGCCGTATGAGCGGAGGTTTCGGCATGGCTGCCACGTATGGCTGCGACCTCAAAATCGTGTCTTTCCTGAGCGCTCATTCCGTCCCATTCGTTCTTGTAATAGGTACCGTAAACCCGTCCGTGCCATTCGAAGGCACCGCCGGCACCCACCTCGGCACGCGCTGCGGCAAACGCTTGCGAAAACGACATATTATCGTTAACCCCTGTCGCTATAGGCGGCAATCCGGATTCTGTCTCAGCAGTAGCCGCTGCGGCTTGTTCCTCAATCTCGGAGGCTTCGGCGGCACGCACTGCATCTTCGGTCGTATCCGCCGACAATACAGGATCATTTTCAGAGACCACATAAGCCGGATCAACAGCCTCGGTAATATTGTCTCGGGTGTCAGCTCCGTCCATCATTCCGGGGGCGGCGGACACGCTGTCCGTAGCGGCAACGTTACCCGTCGCCAAATTCTCTTTGAAGGAGGATGTATCGTTATTCATCTTGCTAAACGTTTTATACGGTTATCGGTAAGCTATGTTTTGTCTGTAGTACGTCATTTCGCTGACGCATTGCAAAGGTAGCACTTCCTTTGACCGAAAGTCAAGTTTCGGCACGCATAAAGGACGAAATACCACGTTAAAATGACAAAACGTCGCAGCACTTCACTGCAAAGATACATACTATTGCCGAAACAGACAAACCAGACATTCATGTGTCTTCATGAACAAAAGCAATGTCCGCCGTATGATCAATTATGCGTATATTTGCATCACAATAAACAACACGATCATGAGAATTTCAATCCAAAGCATAGCCACAACATTGATATGCACCTTCGCGTCATTATACACAAGCGCTCGCATGGTCGACCACGAACCGGTAGGTGTAATACCTTTTTCTATTGCGGAGGATAATCGTATATATGTCACCGCCTTTGTCAACGGCTCGGACTCACTTAACTTCCTCGTCGACACAGGCGCTTCGTCAATCGTTTTGAACACAAATTCACCTAAGCTCAAGGGATTTATACACAACGGCGAAACGGCCCAAAACTTAGGATCTACCGGAGAAAACGACATCGAATACAGCAACGACAACTCGGTCGATATAGGCACAATCCACTATGACAAAGCCGGATGTGCGCATATCCCCTATCCACCCGAGTATTGGGACGGCGTTTTCGGCCTGAACGGGTTGGCCGCATTCAACATCGAAATCAATTACGATGACTTCAAAATATATTGCTATGCCAAAGAGCCCTTGGAAATTAACGATCTCAGGCATACTGTATCGATTCCCTTCATCTACAAATACAACGTACCATTCATCAAGCTGCCTGTTAGGATTAACGGAATACTTCATAACCTTACGCTTGAAGTAGACACCGGCTCGGACCGCGTCATCGACCTGAACACGCCGTTCGTAAACAAGCATCAACTTCTTGGCACACAAAAGCCTTTTGCCATTTCGCGCATAGCAAGTTCGGACGGCGGAAGCGGAGAACTGAAGAACGTGTTTTTTGACGAAGTCATCGTCGGCCCGTACATAATGCCGAAAGTCGCAGGAGCATTTTCGACGCTTACCGCCGGGATGCAAAGCAAAGACGACATCGACGGAATGATCGGCAACAATTTCTTAAAGCGGTTCAACATGCTTATCGACTTCAAAAGCGACATACTGTACCTACAGCCTAACAACTTCTACTACACACCTTTTTATAACTTCTTGGTGAAATAGTCCCAACGTCTCATGTCATGCCTACGGCCAAATGAAACGCTCCGTCCCGCCCGTCGTATGGCCGAAAATAGCTATCTTTGTCGTATGAATACCGTCAAGGAAATACGCGAAGGCATTGTCCGCAGCCTGACGCCGCACGTCGGCAAAGACGAGGCGGAAGCCATGGCTCGCATCCTACTCGAAGATGTCGCCGGAGTGTCGCGCACCGACGCCGTCATCAATCCCGGACGCATCCTCGAAGACGCCACGGCGGCACGTATCGATGCCGTAGTCGGGCGAGTGGCCAAAGGCGAGCCGCTGCAATATGTCCTTGGTGAAGCCGTATTTATGGGTATGCGCCTGCGCGTAACGCCGCACACCCTGATACCGCGCCCCGAGACTGCCGGGCTGGTGGACATTATCACCGACTCTTATTCAGACGCCAAAGACCTGCAAATCATAGACATCGGAACCGGCAGCGGGTGCATAGCCATCGCATTGGCCCGCGCCCTGCCCTATTGTGCTGTGACGGCTGCCGACATCAGCGCCGAAGCGCTCGCCGTGGCCTCGTACAATGCCTCGGCTCTCGGCGCATCCAATGTCAAGTGCATCCGATTGGATGCCTTGCACCTTCCGACACCGGCAGCGCCACTCTACGACATCATCGTCAGCAATCCGCCGTACGTCACCGTCGCCGAGAAGGCGGATATGGACCGACGCGTGCTGGACTACGAACCTGGCACGGCTCTATTCGTCCCCGATGATGACCCGTTGCGCTTTTATCGCGCCATCGCCGTTTATGCGCAATCAGCGCTACGCCCCGGCGGTTCGCTGTATTTTGAAATCAATCCTCTGTATGCCACCGATATGGAACAGATGCTGCGCTCTCTCGCCTTTGAAGACGTGGACATCCGTCGTGATTACAGGGGTAAAAAACGTTATGCCGTATGCCGTTGTCCCGAAAAATAGTTACTCCGGAGAAAGCTCTGGCACGCCTCGAGGAGCTGTGTGTCCGCGGCGAGCGTTGCGAAAGCGAATTGCGCACAAAACTGCGGACATGGCAAATCGCCTCCGCCGATGCCGACGCCGTCATCGACAGCCTGCGGCGACGTCGTTTCTTTGACGATGCTCGCTTTGCTCATGCCTTCGTAACTGACAAGGTACGCTTTGCGCGCTGGGGTCGCATCAAGATATCTATGGCACTGCGAGCCAAGCGTATAGACCGCGATATAGCCGCCGAAGCCTTGGCCGAAATCGACGAACGCATCTATACCGAGGCTTTGGAAGCGGTCATCGCCGCCGCCGTGCGCCGCATAGGCGATGAAGCGGCACATACCTACGAGGGACGTACTCGCGTATTCCGCGCCGCCGTCAGTCGCGGCTTCGAAAGCGATATTGCGGCCTCGACCATACGTCGACATTTAGCCGACAGGCGCGACTAATCCCCACCCCCACGAAGAAATCTGCTCGTTACTGCTCGATATTGGATGCCTCGAGCGTCAGAAGCGTTGTTTTGGCAGCAAGACCGCCGGCAAATCCGGTGAGCGACCCGTCGCTGCCTATCACTCTATGGCACGGCACAATGATAGATATCGGATTGGCTCCGACGGCAGCAGCGACGGCCTGAAATCCGCGAGGACATCCGGCCGCATGCGCCACGGCACCGTATGACATCGTCGTCCCATACGGTATCGTTGTCAGAACATCCCATACACGATGTTGGAACGGCGTCCCCACGGCGCCAAGTTTCAAGTCAAAGGCCGTGCGCTTCGATGCAAAATATTGGTCCAACTGAGATACCACCTCAGCCATAGCCGCTGACTCCGGATCGTGGACTATCGGCCCGACGGCAGCGGCAAGTTTGCGCATATTGCAGTCATAATGCCGGTTATCTATCCAGTCGCAAAGGCACAATGCTCCGGTCGTGCTATCGACACCGAGCATCAATCGGCCCGCAGGCGAGGTGTATTGACGAGTATACAGCATCAATAATCGTCGTCATCAAAGAGACCACTTGACGAAGATCCGAAACAGTCGGAGTCTCCCATGCCGCCATAATGATAATGATCGTCAGGATCGTCCATCAAACTGTCGTGGTGCGTGGAATGCCACGGAAAATCATCGTCAATACTGTTGTGATAGCCTCCTATGGGAGGAATCACACTATTGTCATCGTGGTGACAACT
Source organism: uncultured Porphyromonadaceae bacterium (assembly GCA_900540625.1). GTDB lineage: Bacteria > Bacteroidota > Bacteroidia > Bacteroidales > Muribaculaceae > CAG-873. The sequence goes on from UQGP01000039.1 coordinate 19,886, forward strand.
ACGGCCTCCAAACAGCCAGTCCAAGACGATTAAATCTCTAAGTAAACCCCAAAGTGACATATTTGCTTTGATTATAGTTTTACGTCCGGCGCATTATCTGCGCCTTTTATCACTGCAAATATACACATTTTCGAGCGTTTGCACGGCACAAACCTCAACCTTTTTTCGGCCTTGACTGCCGTCTCATACGCCGTTATACGGTATGGGCACAATTCCCGAGAGCCTAAGCCGACGAGACTCGTCAATGCAAGGCAGAACCGATTGACGGCTACTTTTGCGACATTAACGCCTCGTCTATGGCACGAGACAATTGATCCGGGCAACTGGTGCCCTTGACGCCGCATTGGATGCCGTGAAGGCGACGCGAGACTTCGCGTGCGTCCATGCCTTCTATCAAAGAAGACAAGCCGCTGAGGTTGCCCATGCAGCCACCCGTGAATTGCAAGTCGTGTATGCGTCCATCCTCGATTGAAAACTCGATATTACGCGAACATGTGCCGTGCGGTGTGTATGTATATTTCTGTTTCATTGTATCGTAGTATTTATTCTTCAGCTCTTATAAATTTGACACCCGACATATCCCATGTATTTGGACGTGCCGTATCTGCCGAAGCACGACACGACACATCCGCAGACAAAAAAGGTCGCCGACGTGGGTGGGATGTGGGGTGTCGGCGACCATACCGAAAGTGTCTCGCGACACGTTTCGAGTTGGGGATGATGGATGTGTGCTCGAAGTGGGACTCGAACCCACACAGCCGGTAATGGCCAAGGGATTTTAAGTCCCTCGTGTCTACCATTCCACCATTCGAGCGTATGTCAATGTTCTGCCGTCACTTTCGTTACGGCCTCGCAAAGGTAGGCATTTTATTCCACTCCACCAAACACCCTTTCACAAAAAAAACGCATGTAGAGTCAAGTGGCAAGTGCAAAATTAATGAATCATTTTGTAGAACTCAATT
>UQGP01000040.1 GCA_900540625.1 uncultured Porphyromonadaceae bacterium
GGCCGCTTCACCACCCCCGACCCCAAGTCCGCCGACTACCCCTCCTTCTCCCCCTACACCCACTGCGCCGCCAACCCCCTCCGCTTCACCGACCCAACAGGCATGGATATTCATCGCTATGATGAAGCGGGAAACTATATTGAGACAATCACTAACTCCGAAGGAGTTGATACTGTTCAAATAGGCCATTACGCAGACGGCGAGTTTATAGCTAAAAAGTCAGAAACGCTATCTGCAAATGGGGCGTTTAAACGATTCTTTGATACAACTGATGGAGAAAACGCCCTATCCTATATCACAATCCGAGGTGATGAAAATGCATATAAAATCTTCAAATTATTTGCTGACGTTACTGGCGTAGAGTGGACTTTGGTTCAAACCGGAATCAGTGGCGATAAAGGATTAAACTTTATATGTACGTCCTTGGAAGAAGATACGAATTCAGCAACGCCTAACTTGTATAACAAAATGCTATTATTTGGTTACACATTACGAAGTCAAATCCATAATCATCCGCAAGGGACTGAATTGCCGTCCGGCATTCCGGGGAGAACTATGCCAAAAACAGGAGGAGGAGACATAAAGGTGGCACAACAAATAACCGAATATTCCGGACAAACGCCATCATTCTATATTTACATAAAAGGCAAAGGCTTAATCCGATACACGCCCTACTATCCTTATCTTTGATTTATGCTATGCGAACACTTATATTTCTTTTAGGTATTGCACTTTGCGGCACAGTTGTATATGCCAAAGTGACTAAACTGACAAAGACGGAGAAAACAACTAACTTTGTCGGCAAATACTCATGCTGGACTGCATACCATTCAGACGAGTTGCGCAAGGTCGAATTTGACGACAGCTTATTGCTTCAAGCTATATCTTCCGAAGTAATCGCCGTAATGAAGGCAAATGATAGAAAGCATAAAGCCGACATCAAGAATGTTTTTGTCATTGATTATAACGGCACAGATTCGATACTTATTGTTGATAACTTGGGCTATAGTCTTGGTAGTGATGCCAATACAATCGATTTTGCAGGATATATTGACCTGGGCTACTACCGAATTGTACTATCAAATGGTATATGCAACCGGTTTTGCCATCAATACTCCGATGAGGCCATTTCCCTAAAGCACACGTGGCGCTGGGACGACAATCCATTGACTGCATACGACCCTTTATATTGGTGGATTATTAAGGTTAATCAGAATTGCTATAAGGTTGAAGGCCCAACAATTGAGTCAAAAGACTATATACGTTACATATATAGACACTAATAGTGAGTAAGTCGCGACTGAATATGATTAACATGAATAGAATAATTTTGGCGTTTGCGACACTTTTAGTGTGCATAGCGTTCAGCAATGAATGCGAGGGCAAGTCATTCCACTTACACCCGGTTGACTCGACAGCATATTCGGTCAAGGTCGCCTTGGACAGCATTGTCATTCCAGGCAGCAAAAAGAGGAGACTCGTAGTTACGCGAAAGATAGCGCCCGGAGTGACACCTGAATTTCATTACGAGCCGGACACTACAGGTCTCGTGTACGTATTCCGTCGCAATGCCGGTGAAATTGTGTTTGAGTCTCGTCCCGGCTTAGTGCTGAGAGAAATAGATAGTCCATACGCGGTATTGTGCATGCAATATGGTAAAATTGTGTTTGACAAAACGCTCAAGGACTGGTTGCAGGTGTCGCCGAATACTGTATCGGTAGAAATGAGTATAGGTGACTGTGAGGTAAATGATGGAAGCATTTGCAGGATAAAACACGGTCATCCGCTGCCTGACGATTTTTGGTCGAAACGTTTCTTGATAAAAAAATGGCATGATTTTAGGAAATGAACGCATCCGATGATTAGGACAAAAAGAGATAATCTGCCAGAGTACACGCGCATTCGAAATAAGTGGGTATACATGCAGAAAATTAGACGAAAGAGATGAGCGCGAATCTACTCATAGTCATATTTTTAGCAGTCTGTATGGGCTTTAGCTCTTGCGGACAAAGTCCGACAGCATCAGACTCCGTAAAAGAGACTGAAAACAACGCTGACACAGAGGCCATATCCCCGGACGATATGGCTGTCGACCTTGCGATTTACGATGTCCGCTATCAAATGCCCGATAGTATGGTTGTCCACAAAACATCCGAAATCTTATCAGACAAGGGAGACCGGACCCTGTCCATACAGGATTTCGCCATCCTGTACAATTATTATGTATTTGTACGCGTCTACAATAATGAAGGCACAAAAGAACAAACCAAGGGTGCTTTCCTAAATAAGTATTTTAGTAGTAACCGATTCTATCATAGTTTTATAAAATACGTTCAAACCTTACACGAGCAAAGTAGAACATTGTTATATCAGAGTATCGGCGCCGTCCTATTAAATAAACGACATACAAGCATTTGCGGCAAAGGGAACGACCTACAACCATCAGAGCAAGATACTACACCGGTATATAAAGAGCTAAAATCCATCCTTTATAACATCTCTGATAGCATGATTATCCGCAAAACCGCCAGCATCTTATTAGACAATGAGATTCATCATCTGTCCACATCAGAATTCGCCACGATATACGCCTACTATCTGATAGGCGGCATTGACGAAGCGGCAAGCGAAGCTATTAGCGACTATGTTTGTGATAAGATTCATGGCGACTTAAGCTTTACCACGAGTTTTATAGAACACGCTCAAGCACTCAAAAAGAAGAATAAAGATGAACTTTATCGGAATATAATAACCGATTTGGCTTTTAGCCGGTATGCGAACAGTACTATAGGCGAGTACGCAGACAATCTAAGATCACCGGAAATAATAAAGGCTTTCCTGAAAACAGTCTCTATTCCTTTGTATTCCGAGCTTGTTCTACCAGAATACAAACAACTATTAACCTCGATAAGCGCTACTATTTCTGCGGATTGGCCGTCCACAACCATAAATAAACCATAAAAGATGAAACGTATAATCACTTTGATATTTGCGGCACTGAGCGTATGCTTCGGCCGGGCACAAACAGCGGATGTGGCATCCGAGACATTCCACGCCGATACAATAGCTGTCAAGGGGCACGGTCTTGTAATTTTTGACAAGATACCGGATTCGATGGTTATAGCCATCAACTCCGCCAAGAATTGCCAAGACATCACCGTGTATAATCCCCGAAATCCGGATGTACGCATCGATATGACCTTCAGGCCATCGGCATATTTAGACTTCTCTAAATTCAACGGCTCGATACATGATGTAAACAAGATAGTGAACGGAGCAAGCACTCTAATCGAAGTGTTCAGCGGAAAATATAATGCCTGTCTACACTACTTTTTACAATCGCCTCTGTATGTCACTGCTGTCGCAAAAGGCATACCATTGTCCAAGGCCGAATTGATTAGAGACATTATGCTTAATATTCGGATGTGTCCCGATAAGTCTAATTATAAAAACCGACTTACTAAAGGACGCGTAGAAATACGGCAACATAAGGTAGAGCCATTAATTCTGAAATAGACAGAGCAAATATTCAGCAACCAAATAACCGACATGCCATGACACAGCATATCAAGACAATCATTTTGGCATTACTCCCTATCATCTGTCCGGTATTTTCGACAGATGCATCTGCGGTATGCTATAGCGACACTGTAGCGGTTTGGAACCGGCTCATTATCTTCGACAAAATTCCGGAGGAGATGAATATTGGCATTACTCCGCACAAAGCAGCCCCATTAGGCATTTGTGTCTACGATCCCGTAAATGCCAACGTAAAAATCATTATGATATTCTTCTCGGAGACGACCGCCATATTGGAATTTTCTCCCGACCTCAAAGGCAATATCACGGACGTGAACAAAATCGAGCGAGGGGATTTCAAACTCATCGAATTATCCGGAAACGGATACTGGAGCGCCCTACTTAAAAGCAAAGATGGGTTTATCAGGGCCATAGCTTCAAGCATACCCATCGAGAAGTCTGACCAAATCCGGGAAATCATGATGAATATCCGAGTCGAAAAAGATACTATCGGATACAAAAATACTATCGGTGGCCATAAGACCAAGTTCAAGGTCGAGATTATGAAATAAGCCGATTCAAGCTGCTTCAGTATTGACGTAAACATCTAAGCGACATATCTACTGAAAGCGGGCACAGACAAAGCCAATATTACGATAACAATAAGAAGTGACCATGCGGAATATCAAGTATATAGTAATTACGGCTGTTGCCGGACTGATTGCGGTTTCGGCCGGCTATGGGCAGAAGTTGCCGAATACGCCGCCGAAATGTCCACAAAAGGCAGGCAGCGACATCGAATATGTCTACTACAATACAAAAACAGTGGACGGTAAATGCCTCACATCGGCCAAGGTACAGCGAACCGACACATTGACCGAATTGCAATTAGCCGACCCATTGATGCGTAAAACACTTGATACGGACATATATATGCGCATCGAGCGGCTACGCAAGTCCAAGTATCTCAAGGAGCCCGACACACTATTTTTCTTGATACCAATATCGGCAGACCTTACGCACCTGGCAGTATGCGAAGCCGCGTATATGGGCAAAAAGGCTAACGACCTGCATTTCACTGCCTATTGCAAAATAGGCAGATACACGCTGGTCATCGAAGATTCGATAGCCAAGTCGTCGGGTAAGTCTCTGAGTAATACGACCGTGGCAAGGTATTCCTATTCATGGGACGAAATCGGTTTTCCATATACGTCTGACCCGTTGGTGTGGTATATAACCCGAGACTACGACCGTACTGCATGTATCGTATCCGGCCCGCCATTGACAACGACAAGCGGCTGTTACAGCGCGGTCTATTAACATCAGCTAAGAGTAATATTTACAAGACATTAACGCAAACACAAAGATGAAAAACAATACAATCATTGCAGCGGCCATACTGGCACTTGCAGTCCTAACGACCGAAACATCGGTTGCAACCACACCGAAATCCGACATCATAAGCGTTGACACGACTTCTATCGTCATAAATGGCACAAAATACGAGACTGTGACAATGGAACGCACCGACCGATTGGAGCAGCTTCAATTGGAAGATTCGTTGATGTTCAGAGTATTGCACAAAGACACATATCCCGCCCTCGAATTGCTGAAATGGCGGCGTCAAATCACGGATGCAGACACATTATACTTTGTAGTGCCACGTGCCGAGGGCGATACGCACATAGATATTTGCCGTAATGACGGCCTCGGAAAACGAGCCGACGAAATGACATTTTCGGGCTACTACAAAGTCGGTGGATACACCTTTGTGTTTGAGAAATCGCTGTGCAGTAAGTTCGGACGCCTATGTGCACCCGAAATCACAGTAACGTATAGGTACACACGTACGGACCTGCCAAAGCAGATACACGACCCGTTGGTATGGCACCTCACACGGTCTTACATAGGGGATGCGTATATGATAATCGGCGCTCCCACAACGATGCGCGGCGAGCCGGTACGAGCCATCGACTGAGACATGTGTTCGTAAACGAAGGAGATTAGCACTAAAGACACAGACATATATGACTTGCATCAAACATATAATCACCATATTGACCGCGGCTATTGCCCCGGCAACGGCTCTTGCCGGCGTGCCGCTCGAAACGCCGCGAAATCCGGGCGTTCACGGCGCATACAACTATAAGGTTATAGACACCGTAAACGGGACGGCGCACGAAGAAGCCGAAGTATTACGCGTGGAGAACATAAAACCCGTCGAATTGTCAGACACACTGATACGCAATGTATTACGCGACGACATACGGCCAAGTCTCGACCTTTTGCACGCCGGGCAATGGCTTGAAAATAAGACTCTGACCTTTTACGTGTATCCCCTCGAAGGCGACCATACGCACACAGTGGTGTGCGAAGCCGCGTATATGGACAAATCGGCCAACCAAATCGTATTCGGTGGTAGCGTCACTTTCGGTCGGTACAAATTTGTACTCGAGGACTCGCTATGCCGTGATTTCGGAGCCGTGGCATCGCCGGGGGTCAAAGCCGAACGTACCCGAATAATATATGGCTGGGGCGCAACGGATGCACATTCGCTGATGTATCAGCCCATAGTATGGTATCTGACACGCGACCTTGACGGCTGTGCATATATGGTTTCCGGTCCGCCGCGAACCAAAGGAGGCGGCACGCTGCGCGTGGTGTATTGAGCCCCGTCTCGAAAACCGATCGAAACGCCAAGGCAACGGATAAATATGGCATACAACCTTCGGCCCTCTGCGCCATACTCCACCTCAAAAAAGAAGGCGTATAGGTCAAAAAAAATCCGGCCATAAAGAAAGCATGATTTGCCCGGGAAGCGGCGGAACAAGCTTTTTTGACGGGGTTTAACGTATTTTGCTTTGCTGTTTGAGCCAAATGCGCTAACTTTGCGTGATAAGTCGCGACCACAATAAGCGCGCCCACACAATATCACATATCTTAACGCATAAAAAGTTTTGAAAGCCAAATATTTACTCGTCAGCGCGGCCGTGGCTGCCGTAGCCGCCATCACCGTGGCCCAGAACAACATTGCCGAAGAAGTGGCATGGACCATCGGCGATGACCCCATATACAAGTCCGAAATCGAGCAGACATATCGCGATATGCAGCAGGACCACGAGGCTATCAACGGTGACCCGTACTGCGTCATTCCCGAGATGATGGCCATCCAGCGTCTGTACTTGCACCAGGCCGACATCGACACCGTTGTCGTGCAAGACTCGCAAGTCCAAATGCAAGTAGACCAGCAGATCAACTTCCTGATCAACAACCTGGGCTCGCGCGAAAAAGTCGAGCAGTATTTCCGCAAGACCATTCCCGAGATACGCGAATACTACGCCAACAGCATCCGCGACCGCCAGCGCGTACACATGGTGCAGCAAAACCTCACCAAAGACGTCAAGGCCACGCCCAACGAGGTGCGCAAATACTTTGACAGTCTGCCCAAAGACTCGATACCCTACGTCCCCGGGCAAGTCGAAGTACAGATCATCACCATCAACCCCGTGATTCCGCGCCAGGAAATAGACGATGTCAAAGCACGTCTGCGCGATATGGCCGACCGCGTCAATCGCGGCGAAGCCGACTTCTCGACACTCGCCATCCTCTACAGCGAGGCCCCCGAAGGTGTACGCGGCGGCGAACTCGGATTTTTGGGCCGCGGCCAGTTGGTACCCGAATACGCAGCCGTAGCCTTCAACCTCAACGACCCCAAGAAAGTCTCCAAGATTGTCGAAACCGAATTCGGATTTCATATCATCCAGCTTATCGAAAAACGAGGCGACCGCATCAATACGCGCCACATCCTGCTGCGCCCCAAGGTATCCGATAAGGACCTTCAGGACGCCATCACGCGCCTCGACAGCCTCCGCAGCGATATCGTGGACAAAGGCCGCGTATCCTTTGAAGATGCCGCAAGGCTTGTATCGCAGGACAAAGACACCCGCAACAGCAATGGCGTTATGGTCAACCAAAACACCGGCACCACACGCTTCCAAATGTCCGAACTGCCCCAGGAAGTGGCACGCGAAGTCGCCAACCTCAAGCCCGGCGAAGTGTCCAAGCCTTTCATTATGAAGCAACCCAAACGCGACCGCGACATCGTAGCCATCGTCCGACTGACCAATCGCATTGACGCCCATTCGGCCAACCTCAGCGACGACTACCAGCAAATCAAGAATATGTACGAGGCCGCCAAGAAACAGCAGATACTCGACCAATGGCTCGAGCGCAAAATCAGCGAAACATACGTCCGCATCGAAGACGGATGGCGCGGATGCGACTTCCAGCACAAAGGATGGATAAAGGTACGCAAAGGCCAAGCCAACGACGGCGAAGGTAGCGACCGATAACCGCAACGCCCGACCGTCTCCAAACCGCACACAGCACACCACACTCTACCCGACAGTGACCTCGCTGCAACGCCGAACAATCACCATTTGCCTTGCCGTGGCAGCCCTGCTGCCTCCGGCATGGGACGCCCTGCTGTACGCCGCCAAGACCAAGACGGCCAAAGGCCCCACCCCGGCCGAGCTGGTGCCGCGACACAAAGGCCCCATTCGCCCGTCCATACCCAAGGCCAACCGCGCTGCCGCAGGACGCATATTCCTTGAGCACGCCGATGTGCTGCACAAACAAGACCGCGACTCGTTCATGGTCCTCTCAGGTACGGTACACTTCTCCAAAGGCGCTATGCAAATGTACTGCGACAGCGCCCATTACTACCCCACGTCCGAGAGTATGGACGCCTTCGGCAACGTACGTATGCAGCAAGGCGACACCCTATTCATCTACGCCGACGAACTCAACTACGACGGATTACGCGAAATCGCCTACCTCTATGCCGACGAAGGCAAGGATGTGCGTATGATCAACCGCAACGTACGCCTCAATACGCCCGAATTCACCTATGACATGGTGGACGAACGCGGATACTACACCAACGGCGGCACCCTCACCGACCCGCAAAATCGACTTGTATCCATCGAAGGCGAATACCTGCCCGCCACCAAAGAGGCCAATTTCTACTCCGATGTGCATCTGCACCGCATCGACGGGCGCGACACCCTCGACATATACTCGGATACAATGTACTATGACACACGTACGCGTATCGCCGAGTTCTACTCGCCCACCGAAATTATCAGTGGACGCGGCACCATACACACCACCGAAGGCGTATACGACACGCGCAACAATCAGGCGCAACTATTCAAGCATTCGACCGTACACACCGACAGCACTTCTACGCTCACCGGCGACACGATACTCTATGACCGCGACCGCGGCTACGGCGAAGCCTTTGGCAACGTCGACATCACCGACTCGGCTCGTCAGACAACCCTACGCGGCGCCTACGGTTATTACAATCGACTTGTAGACAGCGCATTTGTCACCGGGCGCGCCCTGGCTATGGAATACTCGCGCGGCGATACGCTGTATATGCACGGACGCTACATCAAAAGCATACTCGACATAGACACCATACGCACCACAGTCACGGACACCATTGCCCCACCGGCAGGGTCGCCGGACACGGTACAGCCGCAAATAATCAAGCGCGAAATTGTCTCCACAGATTCGACACATGTCTTCACCGCTTGGCCTCGCGTACGCTTCTATCGCTCAGATATGCAAGGATTGTGCGATTCGATGATATTTGTGCAACGCGACAGCACCCTGCACCTGCATCACCACCCCGTAGTGTGGAGCGACGACCGACAGATCTTCGGCAACCGCATCATTCTATACCTCAACGACAGCACCATAGACCGTGCCCTGCTGCCCGATTTTGCCTTCACCGCCCAGCATATCGAGGACGACTACTACAACCAGCTGACAGGCAAAGTTATGGAAGCATGGTTCAACGGCGGCGAATTGTCACGGCTCGATGTCTCCAACTCCGTAGAAGCCATATTCTACCCCGAAGAAAACGATTCGACCATCAATAAAATGGTCAATTTGCAGACAGCAAACATGCGTGGATGGTTCGAAAAACGCGCCCTCATACGCATGAAAACATGGCCCGAAAGCAACGGCCGCGTCACCCCGCTCTACCTGGCCAAACGTTCAGACCTGCTATTATCTAAATTTCAGTGGTACGGCACCCTGCGGCCGCGCGATTCCCAAGACATTTTCAATGTCACCGAAGAGATGGACGCCCTGATGGAAAATACGCCCATCCCCGACATCCCCATCCCTTCCGCACCCGATATGCGCGACCCGGCACTCCCCGACCCAACCAAAACAGATACTGAGTGAATCGTGCTCACGATCACACTTATCTCCGTATAGTTTATCTCTTCAACACATTAATACACATCCATCTAAACACATCCATTTCAAAATGCGCAAAATACTTATTGTCATATGTTTATCTAGTCTTGCTTTCGCCATCAACTCTTGCACAAACAAATCTGGAGACGTCCTATTCGGAGAAAAAATCTACCTTTATAAAGACTTTAAATATTGGTTACTTCATAAAACATCCGATTGCGAAGCAATTGAGAATGGGATAGAGCCAATAGACACATCTGCTTTGTATTGGGAAACCAACTATTACGATAATGGCGTGCCTGTTAAGTTCTGTTCTAAATGCTTTAGTGATGACGAAATTCGATATTACCAAGGACTGAGAAGAAGCCAACAGCGAAGAATACATCAAGAACCTGTATATACGCCAGCTGCTGCTGTAGATACGACAGCCTGGTGAGGATGAGCTTCTGCATAGCCTTTACGTTATCGTATACACACCTCTTGTTGCCGTAGATACGACAGTAGCCTTTGCCGGATAGCAACGACCGCCGATATCGTAATTGAAGGATGGCAATCTCTAAGTTTCTCAAAAACAAGCTTAGAGCGGCAGTGAAGCGAGCCATGATGTAACGGCCTTTCGGGACTCTTCGCGCGAATTTTGCGTCGTCTTACCACGCACGGAAGGCCATTCAATACCGTTGCTCCGACGCATGCCTGCGCCGGCTTGGCGTCAGTACCGCCCAAACCAATCATATGCGTTGTCCCAAGTATTGCGGCTGTGGGCAAAAAAACGTACCTTTGCGGAAGCATTCCGAGACGACGGTACAATGTACTGCATCGCACTCGGCCAAGCACATGTTTTTGCAAGCCAAGACACAATGAACGAACGCATAGTGATTATAGACAACGTTGACCCGGTGATCTTTTACGGCGTCAACAACCAAAATATGCACCTGCTACGCAACCTCTATCCGAAGTTGCGCATCGCGGCACGCGGCTCCGTCATCAAGGCAATAGGCGAAGAGAGCGAAACGGCCGATTTTGAGGAAAAGGTCAAGGCCCTTGCCGAATTTGCCGAGCGCTACAACCGCCTGACCGAAGAGACTATCATCGACACCGTCAAAGGCGAAGCGCCCAAGGAAATAAGCCACGACGATGCCATCATCTTCGGCATCAACGGCAAACCCATACAGGCACGTACGCCCAACCAAAAACGTCTGGTGGACGCCTTTTGCAACAACGACCTCACCTTTGCCATGGGCCCTGCCGGAACCGGCAAGACATACATTGCCATAGCGCTGGCAGTCCGTGCGCTCAAAAACCGCCAAGTACGCAAAATCATACTCTCTCGTCCCGCCGTCGAAGCCGGCGAAAAGCTGGGCTTCCTGCCCGGCGATATGAAGGATAAAATCGACCCGTATCTACAGCCGCTTTACGATGCACTCGAGGATATGATTCCGACAGCCAAGCTCAAGGAATATATGGAGACCAAGGTCATCCAAATAGCGCCGCTGGCCTTTATGCGCGGCCGCACACTCAACGATGCAGTCATCATCCTGGACGAGGCTCAAAACACCACCACGCACCAGATAAAAATGTTTATGACACGTCTGGGTCTTGACGCCAAGATGATTATCACCGGCGACGTCACCCAGATAGACCTGCCGCGCGCCACCGCCTCCGGACTGGTACAGGCTCTGCACATACTCGACGGTGTCAAAGGCGTGGGACGTGTCGAGTTCGACAAGCACGATATCGTGCGTCACCAGCTGGTACAACGCATTGTAGAAGCTTACGAACGCCACGATGCGCAGGAAAAGGCCGAAGCAATGGCGGCCCGTGAAGCGGCACAAACGGCTGACAACAACGCAGACTCCGACTGACATTTCACCACACACCAAAACAATATTCTATTATGGCTTCGGCAAAAACACTGACACACACCGACTTCAACTTTCCCGGACAGACAGCGGCATACCACGGAAAAGTGCGCGATGTCTACACCATCAACAACGACATCATGGTGATGGTAGCCACCGACCGCATCTCAGCCTTTGACGTCATCCTGCCCAAAGGCATACCCTTCAAAGGACAAGTGCTCAACCAGATAGCGGCTTATATGCTTGACGCCACCGCCGATATTGTGCCCAACTGGAAGATAGCCACCCCCGACCCTATGGTCACCGTGGGCTACAAATGCGAGGGCGTACGCGTTGAGATGATTATCCGAGGCTACCTCGCCGGTAGCGCTTGGCGCGAATACCGCGACGGTGCACGTCAACTGTGCGGCGTTCCCCTGCCCGAAGGGTTGCGCGAAAACGACCGCCTGCCCGACGGACCCATCATCACCCCCACCACCAAAGCCGAGGAAGGACATGACCTCAACATCTCCGCCGAAGAAATTGTCCGCCAAGGACTTGTATCGGCCGAGCACTACGCCGACATGGAACGCTACACCCGGGCTTTGTACGAACGCGGCAGCCAAATAGCCGCCGACCACGGACTGATATTGGTGGATACCAAGTACGAATTCGGCATACGCGACGGCAAGGTGGTACTCATCGACGAGATTCATACACCCGACTCGTCACGATACTTCATCGCCGACGGATACGAAAAACGCCTCGCCGCCGGCGAGCCTCAGCGTCAACTGTCCAAGGAGTTTGTACGCCAATGGCTTATCGACAACGGATTTATGGGCCGTCCGGGCGAAACCGTTCCGCCTATGACCGACGGAATATGCCAAGGCATCTCCGAGAGATATATCGAATTGTACACCCGGCTTACGGGCGAAGATTTTGTCAAAGCACAGGACGAGGACATCGCCGAACGCATACAGCGTAATGTCCTGGACTGTCTCGCCCGAATCTGAAACGACACAACTATGGCCAAGCAACAGCACGCCGACGTCGAAGGCATCACCCCCTACGGGCGCAACACCTGCAAGCACGAGCAAGTGCAGCAGATGTTTGACAATATAGCCGCCTCGTACGACCGCCTCAACGCAATGATGACCTTCGGTATGCACCGCCGATGGCTACGTTGTCTCGTGTCCGAAGCGGCAAGTGCCGCACCGGCGCGTGTGCTCGACATAGCCACCGGCACCGGCGATGTGGCTCTTGCATTGGCACACAAAATGCCGCAGGCGCATATCGACGGCATAGACCTGTCGCAAGGGATGCTCGATGTCGCCTCAGCCAAGATAGGCCGCGAAGCCGCGGACATAGCCGAACGCATAACCCTCAAATGCGGCGATGCTTTGGCCCTGCCCTACGATGACGACACCTTTGACGCCGTTACCGTGGCTTACGGCGTACGCAATTTCGACAATCTGGCACGCGGATATGCCGAGATGTACCGCGTGCTACGTCCCGGCGGCAAACTGCTGGTGCTGGAATTGTCGACACCACCCTCACCGATAGTCCGCTTGCCATACAAACTATACGTGCGCTGCGCCATCCCCACCATGGGTCGTCTGGTCAGCAAAGACAGCCACGCCTATCGCTACCTGCCCGAATCGGTTGCCGCCGTCCCGGCACGCGAACACATGTGCCGGCTGATGGCACAAGCCGGAATGGTCGAGACTCGTTGGCGAGGGTTTTTCCTCGGCGTATGCACACTATACACAGCCATCAAACCACAACACTCCAACCTCAATAAAGCGCAATGAGACTGCACCATATAATTTCCTTGCTGCTATGCGCCGCCACCACCACGGCAGCGTATGCCCAAGCAATGTATCGCAACAGCGCACGAGTACCGGCTTCCGAAGCTCATGCCATAGCATCTAACGATAGCGCCGCTATCGCCCGAACAGATACCACCGCGTTTATGCCGGCAGACACTACTGTGTCCATGCGCGCCTTGCCGCGACAGCTGTTCGGACCGATGACTTTTGTGTCCTACGAATACCTTGACTCGGTTGACATGTGGCACAAGGATATTTCAGGCAATCCGGCCTTCCGTTGGTTTGAGGAGGAGGCCGCCACCTATACACGCTCGCGACGCATCGCGCAGACTTTCATGGTCAAGCATCCGCAGTATGTGCCTTACAACATCGCATTCCTGCCCGAACCGCCGCGCAAGTACACCATGAGCGTCGACCCCAAGGACCACACGATACACATCGATGAGGTTACACCCGAATTGCCGGGACACATGGATGTATACGTCCAAAAACGTCACTGGATACGCACCTTTGCATCATCGCTGCAATTCAGCCAGGCTTACGTTTCGCCCAACTGGTATCAGGGCGGCAACAACAACCTGAATACGCTCATCAACGTCCAATATGACGTCAAACTCAACCCCAAGTATCATCCCAATCTGCTGTTTGAATCGACATTGCGCTACAAATTGGGCCTGAACAGCGCCCCGGACGACGACCTGCGCAACTACAGCATATCCGAAGACCTGCTCCAATTCAACGCCACGCTCGGTATCAAAGCCGCACGCCGATGGTACTACTCGCTGACGGCTCAATTCAAGACTCAGATTTTCAAATCATACGTCACCAATACCTACAACCTGAAAGCGGCCTTCCTCAGCCCGGCGGATCTCACGGCCGGTCTCGGTATGACCTACAATTATACCAATAAGCGCAAGACTTTCAACTTCGATGTATCTATAGCTCCACTGTCTTACAACCTTAAGGTATGCACCGATGGGTCCATAGATCATACCAAGTTCGGATTGGATGCCGACAAAGATACCAAGATGAGTTTCGGTTCGTCCTCGGAATTGAAACTGGCATGGAAAATCTGTTCGAATATCACCTTCACCTCGCGTATATTTGCCTTCACGGACTACGACACATTCTATGCCGACTGGGAAAACACCCTGGGTATGGACATCAACCGTTATCTTTCGACACAGATATACGTCCATGCGCGTTACGACACCAATACCCAGCGCTCGGACGACCACCCGGATTGGCACAAGCTACAAGTCAAAGAAATCCTCTCTTTCGGCCTTGCATACAAATTCAGCAGCATATAACCGTCACATCGCCACTCTGTCGGGTCTGCGTCTTGTGTCTATATTTGCCATACTCATCTGCGTATGGGCACAGCCTCTCGCGGCCTCGGTATTCGACCACGACCCGTTGGCACGCTATGCCGTCGAACAAAGCCGACACCTATGGCACGGTCGCCAATCCCTCGCGCCGATTGAAGGCGTATGGATGACATCAGCCGGCGCGTATATCGCTATACGAGCCAACGGCATCAACTCCTACGAGATGACCGTCATTCATACTCCGGACCTATCCATAGCCCCCGGCACGGTGATGGGCTCGGCTCATATATCGGGCAAGATGGGTATGTACGATGCCTCGATATTTCGCAATTTTACCGCCGACGGCAAAGGTCATCGCCCCCAACGGTTAGCCATCACCGTGGACATCTCGACCGGTATGATGCGCTTCGACCCCTATAAGCAAGGATGGCGCGTCAATCTCCGTCGACTCATACCATACCTGTTCCGCTTCTCGGTTCAGCGCGAAGACACTCGTCCCGACGGATTGGAAGGCGCTATGCGCATCTACCCTACACCGCCGCCAACCCAGCAAAATCCCATAGAGCTATGATTCGAATCCGTTCACGGCTCATAGCCCCGGCCATTATCTGTCTGTTGGCACTGACTTGCGCTCTGCCCGGCACCGCACGGCGTCAACGCACCACACGCCACGGGCTGACCGAGCGTGTCCAATATACATACCAGGCAAGCGACACTATGACCACAAATCCGGACTCGCTCATCACATTCAGCGGATACGACAAGACCCTGCGGTCGCACAAAGAGACGATTTTGGCTTTCAACGGCAGTACGGATACCGTCACAGCACTCACCATTATGATTACTTACATGGACATGCAAGGTCATCAACTGCATGTAAGGCGCGTCACGCTGCGACAACCTCTGCCTCCGGGCGAGCGACGCATGTTCACCTTCGCATCCTGGGACAAGCAAAATTCATATTACTTCCACCGCACCGAACCGGGACGACTACGCTATCAGTCGGTCACACCTTATCGCGTCAAAGTCAAAGCTTTGCGTGCATATATTGCCCGCAAGCGCCGTAATACCACCCCGCCGAGTGCTATCAAAGCGGATAGTGCCACGCCAAAAGATATCACGACAAACTCCGAAAACCAAAGATGAAAACACCGACACAGATACTTGAATCCGCCCTCGCTGCCGGTACAGCCAAAGCCGCGCTGTCGTGGCAGCGCACTCTTGCTTTAGCCATACTTGCAGGCGCGTTTATCGCACTGGGCGGGTTGCTGAGCCTTATCGCCGGTGCCGCAACCGAGACACCGGCAGCCAAACGACTGCTCAGCGGTGCGGTATTCCCCATAGGACTGATACTCATCGTTACGCTCGGGGGCGAATTGTTTACCGGCAACAACGCCGTATTGATACCGCCACTGGCGGCAAAACGCACATCTATGCCGCGCGTTTTGGCCAATTGGGCATTGGTATGGTTGGGCAATTTTGCCGGAGCATTAGCATTTGTAGGGCTCTTTGTCCTCGGAGCCGGAACCTTGGACACCGCTCCTTGGCACGACGCTGCCACCGGATTGGCCGAGGCTAAAGTCTCGATGCCATGGCTCACCGTATTCTGCCGTGCCGTCGGAGCCAATTGGTGCGTATGCTTGGCCGTATGGATGGCTCTCGGAGCCGACACCCTTGGCCAAAAATGTCTGGCGTGCTGGATGCCTGTAGCCGCTTTCGTAGCTTTGGGATGGGAACACTGTATAGCCAATATGTTCTTCATCCCGGCGGGCATGGCCACAGGCGCCGATGTCTCGGTTGTACAGATGCTGTGCGACAACCTCGTACCGGTCACCTTAGGCAACATCGTCGGCGGCGCTTTGCTCGTAGGATGCACATATACCCTACTGTTCAAGCCCAAACGCTGAGCCGCACGCACGTCCCCAAGCTGCAGTGGCAATACGCAATATCTATTGTCCTTCCGAATCGAATATCCGGAATAGAAATCGTTGTATCGGTCGATAAAACAGCCGACGCCGGAATACTCGTGCTATCACGTACAGCAGGACATACACTCCGGCCACGGACAGATAGGCCCAATGAGAGGCCATTACCGTTTCCAGCAATCGGACCACGCCGATGCCGATAAAAACAGCGACCATCAATATCAAGGTCATCGATACGGCAAAACAAGCCATCGCGCCAAGGATATCGCCGGTCCGCATAATGGCTCGTCGGCGTATCTCGGCACAGTGCTGACGCACCGTCAGACGTACGATTCGCGTTCCGATATTCAGTAAGGATTGTATCATTTCATTAAGTATTAAGGGTATATTAACCATCCATAATTGTATTTGTAGCGCAACCTTCCACCTCCTTCGCACAAAGCCGCGGATGCACGGTCACCGATGGCCTATTGTTACAAAGCCCGTGCCGATACATCCGCGCTACTGTGCCCGGGACTGACAGCATTTAGCCGTCAGCTTCCGATAAGCCTTAGTCTTCGTCGTTGTCGGTGGCTTGGTCGCATTCGCAGCACTCCTGCTCGTCACACTTGCACGGACGGCAATGACGACGCATATACTCGCATATCGCGGCTCGTGTCTTTTTGCCGCAGCGGGGTGCAAACAGTAAACCTAAGGCTGCGCCGGCCAATGCGCCTACAGTGGCGGCAACCATTACATCTGAATTTTTCATTTTGTCGTGTGTTTGGTTAAACAATAAAGGTTTATAACTACGCAATCCGTCTGTATTGCGCCTTGTATATATACAACAACCTAAGGCCGGACTTTTGTTCGCCATACAGCACATAAAAAACCAAATCGACAATTTACCACCCTGTTTCCATTGTCCGGACACACAACCGGAATGACGCCATTTACTTAACGGCATCTCTCATGCAAACAATTATAAACCAGACAGATTGATTACTTGCCGCGACGGTAGCGCGCACGTAGCGAAAAAAACAGCAGGACTATGACTGCAACGGTCGCGGCAATTATCCCGAAATATTGCAATGCAGACATCTGTCCGGCAGCATAACGCGGATACCCGACAAATGCCATCGCGGCAAGGTATACCATCAATAATACGGGGACAACTTTGTATTTGGGCGGACGGGCGGACATCTGAGTATGATATTTTGCCTCGTAAATACTATTCGGCAGCAGTATCCGCCATTGAAGGTACATCATTCGACATCACCTCGGCATCCGACTTTACATCCGCAGCGGCCTCCGTATCGGTATGTCCGGCAGCATCTTCGGAGACCTCCTCTTCGTGCACAATGTACGGCGAAGTGTACGGGTCGAAATGTCCTTCGCGCATATAGCGGTAAAGTTTAAGGCAAGCCCAAGCATCTATGGCGGCATATATCTGCTGCGCCTCGGTGAGCCGTGCAGCCTCCCAATTGGTCAGACGTTGTGCCTTGCTGATGCGCTCGCCGAAGACTATGGCATATATCTTCTGTAGCGATATATCCTCGATATGGAAAGTGCGCGCGTAGTCTTGCAGATCCAAGAATCCGGCCGGATTGATTTCGCCGCGACGACGCAGCGCGTTGTAGTCGTCATGAACGCTAAGTCCCACCTTTATAATCTCCGGATCTTCGAGCAACGGCTTGGCAGCCTCGAATATTCCCGGCATATTGAGGCGAAATAGATAGCAATGCGGCCCGGACGACAATTGGAGCAACGCCACCTTGTTCATATGTCCGCGACGGAACGACGGGCGTGTCTCGGTGTCAAATCCTATATGCGTACACTTGCGCAAGGCGCGCAACGCTATGCGTGCCTTGGCCACCGAATCGATGACAGTGACGGCTTCGATACCACCGGGATACACTACGGCAGTCATCGAGGACACAGTCTCCTTGTTTATCAATATTCTGGGAACTTCTCCGTTCATTTTTACGGGCACAAAATTACGCATTTTTTTGCATAGTGCCAATGCTATAGCGCGAAAAGACACTCCCCACGGCATTATACAGGCTTTATACAGCTTTTTGGCGCGTCACCTCGGGGTTCAAGCGGCATTAAGCGCGACCTCAGGCTCTCTCCCGCCACACGGGCTTATTAGCCGTATCGCAAGGCATTACATAAAAAAAGTCGGCGACCGCTCACCCCTAAGGTGCGGGTCGCCGACTATGCGTATTGTGTCTAAATCAGGCGATATTCTTCGCCTGCGTCAGGCGTTATTACTTGTTGCTACCGTCTTCGATGGTGCAGACGCTGACACGGTTCCAGCTCTCCTCGGAGAACATGTTGCCGATACCTTCGCCCTGAGCATTGATGCGGTTAGCGCTGATTTTGTACTTGTTGATGAGGGCATCTTTCACTGCCTGTGCACGTGCATTGGCAAGACGTACGTTGATTTCCTCGGAGCCGTCGGGCGAAGCATAACCCTTGATGTCAACCTTGGCGTCTTTGTGGTTCTTCAGATAGGAAGCTACCATCTCGACATTGGGCTGCTGGTCGGCAGTGATTGCGGACGAACCTATGCGGAAGAATACGAGACGTACGCTGTTGAGGATGTTGGTTTCTTCTTTTACTTGAACAACTTCGGGTTTGCGGTTCTTGCAAGCTGCCAGTTCGTTAGCAAGACCATTGGCCTTGGCTTCCCAAGCGGCGGCGTTAGCGTTGCAGTCGTTCAGCTGGCCACGGAGGTCGTTGATTTGACCGTTAAGGGCATCGATTTCGGCCTGGTTGAAGGGCTTAACGCAAGTGAAGCCGGGGCCGAAGTGGTATGTCACACCTGCCTGCAGGTTGAATACGGCGCGGTTTGCATCATAGTATGTGTTGCTTTGCGAGCCGTTGCCATCCATGTTCCAAGCGATGCTGGGTTGGAGGGAAATGGTCACCTTCTCCGAAACATTGAAGTTGAAGTTCAAGCCAACCTTGGTTACGAAGTAGTTGTAGTCGGGACGATATACCAGACGTTCTGCTTCTATATAGCTGGTGTTGAAGTTGTGTCCCCAACCGGCACCGGCAAGAGCCTCGATGGTGAAGGGACGTGTTTCGCACTTGTAACCGCCGAAGAAGTTGAAGAGATCAACCTTGCCATAGACACCTACATACGAGTTGTCGAAAGCGGTGCGCGAGTGGATTTCCTGTGTCCAGGAGGAGGTGTTGACGCCGAACTGGCCTTCAACGCCGAGAGCGAAGGCAGGAGTAATCTGCTTGTCGATATGCAGACCTACCAAACCACGCATGTTGGGGAAGAATGAATAGTTCTTCAACGGAGTGGTGACACCGCCGTCAAGACCTATCGACCAATTGTCAAAGAATTTGGGCGACTCAACTGCTTGAGCCTGTGCTGACATCGCACCTAGTGCAATAGCAGCCAAAAGAATAATCTTTTTCATATTGATGGATGATAACATTATGTTGCTATTCGCTGCAAAGGTATGCCTTTTTGTTATTATGGCACGCACTTTTTACTTAATATTTTTTAATTCGTCAGCAAAAACTGCTTACACATTCGATTTTTGACAGTTTAGTGTGGTTAATTTTTACTCACGAACGTTCTAAAATCTAAATGCAATAACCGTGCCAAAAGTTCGGCGCCGGACTTGTTTCGTTACGCAGTCAAGCCTAAATTCCAAGTTCGGCCCAATATTGTCCTAAATAAAATCGAAAAAAAGAAAAAGGAAGTAGTCACTAAGGC
>UQGP01000041.1 GCA_900540625.1 uncultured Porphyromonadaceae bacterium
GGCTAGCCCCGTAGTGAGAGGCTAATGTTTTTGCACTTCGTTTAAGAATCTACACTTTTTTGTCCGCCAGTATTGCTCTCGTCGGAAAAATTGCTGATATATAGTAATATATAGAAACAACATACGGGCGCGGGGATTCCGCGCCCGTACGGGTGTCTTGCCGGAGAGAGGGTGGTGATTGATGTGGTTTGAGTAAAGGCCCTATGCGTCAATCCGGGCAGGACACCGAGGAGATGATGCTATGTCAGAATGTCATAATTACTCGGGGGACGTCTTCGTCAATATCATCGGCTCCGCCGTAATACTTTTCGTCAATATCGTCAATATCGTCGGCTCCGGCAGGATCTTCTTCGTCGGGCGTCTCGGCATCGTAGCTGAAGCGGTGCTTGAACTGCATTACGGGGGTGTCGTTGTGCAGGACGGCGGCATCGACTACGGCGGTGGCATCGAAGCCTTCGAGATATGCGGGAGCGAGGAAGCTGTTGTTCCATAGGTTGGCATCAGCGCCGCAGACAAGGTGGCACAGGCCGTTGCCTTTCCCGTCGGCGAAGCTGTAATCGCCCTTGTATTCAGCTTTGACGGCAAGGTTCTGCAGCCAGATTTTGAGGTAATCGCTGTTTTGCATCGAGCCGAGGCGGTTGAGCACCTTGGTGACAATCTCGTCTTTCGACGCCTGCTCGCCGTTGGTCACCTGTTCGTCGCTGATGGTCGAAACCATTTGGCTGATGACTTTCAAGGCGTAGTGCACGCTGTTGAGGTTCTCGGCGGCAATCTGCGCGGCTACGGCCGACATGGCCATAATGTCCTCGATGATTGTGCCCAGACGCTCTTGTTGTTTCTTGTCTTCGGTTGACTTTTCCTCATCCGGCTTGGCTTCGACTTCCGGCTTGGCTTCGGCCTTTTCCTCGCAGGACTTAGCATTAGAGTTGTCATTCGACTTCCCCAAAGAGGCGAAAATCTCTTCTATCTCTTTCTTCTCTTCGGGCGTCTTCGGCTCAAGCGAGATGACCTCCGGTCTGTTCTTCGCCACATTCTCGATATGCTTCTCAAGCCACTTGGAGAGGTCTGACAGTAGCGTCCGTATGCGGCCGCAGTCGGGGTATTGGCGACCGAATTGGAGGATGAACAGTAGCTGTTTCTGTATGCCGTCAAAGTCGCAGCACTTCTTGTTGTTGTATATCGGGGTGTTGTAGATATACGCCAGCTTGTCGGGCTTTATCGAGTCGGTGATTATCGAGTCGGAAATGCGGGTTTTGGCGCTATTGAGACGCAGATTGAGGCTTTCGAGCACGTGTTGCAACGTGTACGAGATGTTTTCCAACAGGTCTTTGTTGTTTGCGAAGATGCGGTAATCGTCGCGATAGCGCAGAATTTCGTAACCTTCGGTAATACCGTCACGTTCCAATGCCTCGCGCAGCAGCATGTCCGCGTAACCCAGGACAATCTCGGCAACGATGTCGTACAAGGTGCTGCCTTGCGGCAGTCCGATGTTGCGACCTTGACGAAGCATGGTCAGGATGCGCACGATGTCCGTCTTGACATCGACTTCGGATGCCGTGCCCTTGCGGCTAAGAGCTTTTTCGACCGTCTGCAATTCGATAGTGCCGTAGCAATTGGTGATATCCGTGGCGAACATATAGCGATAGTCCAGCGACAGCTTGACGGCCATCTGTTCGAAGCGATTCCACCAGTTCAGAATGGTTGTGGCTTTATGGAAATTCTCCTTATCGGCCGGGATGACGGGGATGCCTACGGCTTGAATATGCGGCGTCGAGCCAAAGACCTTGAAGTCGTCAAGTATCGCAGCCCAATGCTCCGGAGTGCAAATCTCGCGTGCCAGCAAATAATACAGGAACGGATTGGACAGCGACAGCACGCGCACTGCATAACGGCCGTCCTTATTGAGCATAATGTCGTAATTGGCTTCGGCCATATCCTCGGGCGTCACGTCCTTCACGCACTTGTCGATGGGGGTATCGGCAATGTGCTCGCGTGCGAATGTCAGTACGGGGTCAAAATTGAGATATTCCGGCATCTCGGTGGTGACATATTGGTCGTTCTGCATCAGGAAGTCAAGGGCTTCGTCTGCACTGAGTTCAATCACTTTCTTAGCGTTCTTCGCGTTCATATTTATGAGTTTTGATTTTTTGTTAATTATGTGGTTAAGGTGTTGCTCGTCACTGCAAGTCATCTAAATACTTTACTTCACACATCGCGCATCCGAGTATAAAAAAGAAGAACAGCGTGTGAAGTACTACCAGCGTCACACCGGCCCTAAAGCATATTCGTCCGGCCTTCTCATTGCCGTCCAGCGAAAGGCGCGAGGATGCGAACAATAGCGCTGTCCATATAAACGGCCCTATTATGAATGCATAGATGCACATTGCACCATAAGACACTCCGCACTCTTGTGCCGCTATTCCGACCGTGGCTATACATAGGTTGCATAAATCGTCAAAGCTGTTTGCGACGTTTTCTATTAATATATCGGCTAAAATCATAATGGTTGCTTATTTTGATGTTCTGCCTTTATATACCCTTGGTATGCGAAGTGTAAATGAATTTTTGAGTAAAAATTACACATCATTCGGATATACATTTCCGGTGTTTACAAGTATCGTACAGATACTCAGCACGGTATACCGTATCGTATTCATCTATAAAGCGGTTCTTGTTAGACAAAAAAACATCGCCACCGGGACGGTCCCGATGACGATGCAAAGTTATGAAGTGGCTGCGAACTCTATGTTCGCATGCTTTACAGATCTTTATACCGCGCTACCATCTTGTCGAGTGTTTGAATAATTTCATCTTGTATTTCCTTGGGGCTAAGCACAATAAGGTCATACTTGAAGGACATAAGCTCGCGGATAAGCTCGTAGTTTTTCTTGCACCTGATGCTGAAAAACCGCCCGCCGACGAGTGTCGGATAGCGGCGGCGCAACTCGGCATCTCTTTCGCCGCATAGCATCTTCTGCGAGATGTGCATAGGCTTGCTGCGGATATATTCAGTGGCGATATTATTTGCCCAGAAAACAATATCCAATACCGGATTACGCTTATAGTCCGTCATTCCGATGATGTCGTCGAAACGCTCGCTCAGGTCGCCGTCGTAGGGCTGATATTGCGCCTCGGGAAGCATTTTCAAGTCCAAGATTCGGTCAAGGGCAAAGGTGTACAGATTGCCTTTGCCGACAATTGATCCCACAAGAAACCACCGGCAATTGTATTCCTTGAGCAAAATTGGGTTGACGCGAAATGTCCGCTTGTCATCCGGATGGTCAAATTGATAGTGCTTGAATTCGACGACAACTTGCTGTGATATAGCCGTGAACAGTACACCGAGTATATTTGAGGCATCCAACGGATTACGCGTAAAGGATATAATTTCGCGGTCATCACCGGTGGCATTAAGTCGCCGGCGCAGTCCTTCCAGTTTGTCGAAATTGGGGAGTCCGTCAAACTGTCCTATGACACGCAAAGTATCACGAAGAATCAACTTCTCATCAGCGCTCATCTCCTGCTTGAATATCGAAAATCCCTCTTCGCTATATCGTAGGCATCGTTTCTTGACCGTCGTCCGACCATCGCGGCTGACAGCATCGACAGTATAGCGCTCAATGTCTGCACCGAAAGGTCCTTCCTCCAAGTACTTGATGTCCTTTTCGATGGCACGACGGCTGACGCTGTACCCATCGCCATACTCGGCAAGGCGTTCGTTGACGTACTCGGTCATATCGGCAATCGAGTAATCGTGATAGCGGTTGCTCAATAGGTCGTCAAGCAACTTGTATCGGGTCATCGCGTTTTTATTGGCTGGCATAGGCGGCAAATATTTGGAAATGTCGATGCCCGAGGGAAACGTTACATCGTTCGTCCACGGGCATCAGTTATATCAGATTGGTCTTTAGCGAACAATGAGCTTGGCTGTCAGCGGACGCGCCAAAGCATCCGAATATACCGTGACGAGATAGATGCCCGGGGCGAGTGCGGGCGCATAGACGCCCGCCGTACCGGACGAGAAATCGGCATCGGCCGACAGCGCAATGGCACCGGAGATGGTGGACACACGAACCTTGAACATGCCTACATTCGCACCTTCAAGTTCTATCGCAATATTGTCGCCCTGTCGGCGGACAACCATTGCGCCGCCATCACGAGCGTCGGTTGTGATGTCGTCCACGGCACCCATACCCGGATAATTGGCGGTAATCGAGCGCAAGTCCAGGCGTGCGCCGGTGACGTTTTTCTTGACCATGGTGAAGTACATCTTCTCGAAAGACAGCGGATAACGGGGCGTCAACATCTCGGTTCCATCGCTTTCCTCAAATTTGAATACATAATCTTGCTGTCCCGAAACTACGGCATTGGTGAGGTTGAAGCGTGTGCCCTCGGCGTCTACGAAATCCATCTTGATTTCTTTCACGATATTGTCGCGGTCATTCATCGTAAGCGTCAGGCTATTAGGCAGCGAATACAGTCGTATCGAAGCTCCGGGATTGAAAGTCACCAGAGGATTGCGATTGCTCTTGAGATCAAAAGTGAGTGAAACGCCTCGATCCCAGCCCTCGGGGAGGTCGGTGGTAACGGCAGAGAAATTCTTGATTAGCGTCGACGCATACTTCATCCCGAAGACAGTGCCGTCATCGAAACGCGTGATATCTATATCGCTTTCGGGGATTTCGACAGTCACTTCCACATTGACTTCCAAACCATTGTATCTTCCGGTGATAGTTGTCGTGCCATTGGCTTTACCGGTGACGTATCCCTTGTCATCGATTTCGACAACACCCTCGGGCGATGCCGTCCACTCGAAAGCCGATGGATCTACATCGATATTGATGCCGCCACAGACGCCGCGCAAGCCCAAAATCTGACGACGATACTTGTCTATAAGCAAAGTACTTTTGGCGGGCTTCACACCGTCTATTTGAGCCAAAAACACAGGCATCTCGGCCGTCAAGGTCTTGCCGGCGGCGTTGTATGTGGCCACAATCTTGCCCGAAACGGCATTATCGGACGCATGCAGCACGCCATCGGCATCCACGTAGCCCAGTTCGGCAGGGACACACTCGAAAGAACAATCCTTGGTGACGTCCTTGGACACGATATCGCCATACGTATTGTAAGCCATTACCCCTAAAGGTGTTGCGCCAAGCATGGGCATACGGCGGCGACGATTGGTGAAACCTATAGACGCTGCAACGTCATCCTCGGGCGCCGTAGACACAGCCAGCATGGCATCGGCCACAGGACGTATCGACCCGCCGCGCATCGGGTAATTGAGCATCTCGCCGTCCAGCGAGATGGCGGCGCTGCCACCGCTGTCAAAATTGACCACGTCGTTAGCTCCATGCTCCACGAGGAATGCGGCCATTTCGATGCAGTTTATAGCTTCGCTTTTGCCCGAACCGGCCTCGTTGACAGCCACATACAGACGATTGCCTTCCTTATTGATGCCGGCCATGGTGCGCGACGACAGCTCGTAAGAGCGGCCGTTGGGGTAGCCGCTCCCGTTCTCAAAATCGTCATACTCGCCCTTATGCAGCACTCCGTCATGAACTATGCTCACGTAGCCGTGAAATCCCTCCATGATATTCTCGGGGATGACGCCCCACAGCGGAGCATCAAAAGTCTGGTACACAGTGGCGATATCGCCCACAGCAGCGTTGTCCAGCGCGTGCAGTTTCTCGTTGCGGAGATACAGCACATACGTGTCCGCACTCGTCTGTATCGGCTCGTCCGAAATCGCCGTCACGCGGCATCGCGTACCCTCAGGACGATTTACAGCCCATTTATCGATGGGTTGCAAGGCGATATAGCGACCGGCCTCGGTCAGCGTCGAAACATTGAACATATTATACAGCACACAACTGCCCCAGTAAGACACAGCCGCGCGATTGAAGAAATCGATATACGCCTTCTCTTCGCCAATCACGACATAAGGGTTGATGCCGGCGCGGAACACCTCGGCATGTTTCTTGTCGTCGAAAGCCAGCGTCGAGCGGCTGAATTTCGTGTAATTAGGCTGGCCGTTATGGATATTCAGGCCAATGGCAATGCCATCGTCGTACGAAAAGAAATCATGGTTCCAAGCCACGCACACATTATGCCCGGGCTTAGACAACTCCGTCTGAAACGTTGGCACCGTCCAGCGCTTCGTATCCGGCACCGCCATACGGCTCGGCGCCTGCTCCACGCTATTGTACTGATTGGTCAGGTCAACCTCCACAAGCCATATTATCAGCGGCTTGTCATGGTACACCAGCTTAGAATACGTGATACCGGGGCCGACGTTATACATCGCCAGCGTGTCGCACACGCCCCAGTCATACTTCAATTCGGTAGTCTGTGCATCGGCACACACCATAGACGACAGCGCCGTTGCCGCCATCACTGCGGCCACAATTCCGCCGCCAAAAGATGCCTTTATTCCCATATTTTTCGGTTTTTATAAGTCGTTTTTAGGGTTTTATACGTCATTACGATTTCACAAAACGATCAGCCCCGGCCATTAGCGCCTGTCGGCTTCCGCTTCTCCTACAAAGGTACTAATTTTCCGCGAATAACCACCACCCCACCCCCAACATTCACCTTTTCTTAATGCAAACTGTCCGTTCCTGAAATTGGTTGACTCGATTTTGGATATTATCTGAGTTCGGTTGACTCTTTTACTGAGGAATGTTTACTAACCCTTGCCTATCCCTGTGCGGAGTTGATTGAGGGCGTAGCCCGAAGGCAACTCCGCACAGGGATATGGACAAAGTTACAAATAATTTTTAAGGTGGAACAGCCCGTTGTTGCTCTCTGTCTATCGCTTTTTCGCGGAAACTTTTCCAAGCTCGTTTGAAACGCCCGGAACAAGTGATTGCCTCCATAGGGGTAAGCATCTCAATGCTGCGGTGCGGACGCTCGTAATTATAGAAAAGAGCAGCGTTCTCCATCGCTTCGCATACTTGATTGATTGAATTGAATACTAAATCTTTGAATAGTTCATTCTTGAGAGTATTGTTTATCCTTTCGGCTTCCGGATTGTCTTTTGGATTGCCGGATTCCGTCATGCTTATTTGTATCTCGTGCCCCTTTAGCAATTTTATATATTCGGCACTTGTATATTGCGTTCCGCGGTCGCTGTGGTGTATGGTCTGAGATGTGTCCACGTTGAAAGCGTCAAGCACATCTATGGCCATTTTAAGCGCTGCTATAGTATAACGAGACGATAGATTCGGCCCAATGCTGTACCCGAGCAAAACCTTACTATATGAATCCATTATCAGATTTGCATAGCAGAAAGACCGCTCTCCGGTTATGACATCGATGATGGGAATATATGTGATATCTCCGACAATAGTTTCCCCGAAACGCGTGGGTATCAGGGTCTTGGTGAGATTTGGATACACGCGATTCCCATGAGTGGAATCTGTCGTGCGCGGAGCGCGGCATCGGCGCCGAAGTTTATATCCATAGCGATCGAAGATTTCACAAAACTTATCTCGGCCAATAGCATTTGTCCGCCCAAAGGCTCTGCGGTACATTATCCATATCTTTAATCCGCCGATCCCGGGATCTTCCCGCCTAACCTCTCGGATATATTGGAGAGCAAACTCCTCTAAGGCTATATGGCGCAAGTCAGTGTCCTCATCGTGCTTGTAGTATGCCTGTTTGCTCTTACCAAACAGCCCGCACAGCTCCGACACTGTATAGGCTTCGGATTGCTGTGCGTACAGGCGTTTCACTGTTTGGTGCCAGCTTTTTTTCTTACCGGAATATTGAACATTTCCTCTGCCACATCAATCATCGTGTCAAGTGCCTCTGCTCGCATCTTCTGCTCTCTAAGCTCTTTGCGTAGCCGCGTCACTTCAGCGCGCAGTTTGTCGTAATCTTCCTCGCCGGCTTCTGTTTTTTTCTTTCTCATGATTGGTATCTCCGGAAGTTCTGTCGCAAAGTTACGCACAATATATTCAACTGTGCGAACTTGAACCCCATTTATTTCTGCTATTTCTCCATAGCTGAGATCCGTTTCCGCATATAGTCGTAGGACTTCTTCGCGGATTGATTGCCGTTTTTGTCTCGGCAGACTCTGAAATCTTATCATCTTTTGACTCTTTTAGGAGTCAACTTTTTTCAGGGCGAGACAAACACACATTTCAATCAATCATATCAATGAAAATAGCGCATAGTATTGTTGAATCTTAGCGGTTTCCGACACAAAACGCACGCAGAATGCGTTCTTTTATGGACTCCGTACACATCTCCGGCTTTTACCCGCCAATGGCGAGCAAAATACAGTACACAGATAAGTTTATCTATTACGAGGTAATAAATTGTAGGGGAAGCAAGCGTGGTTTGCTTCCCCTACAATTAAGTCGTAAGTCGCGATGTGTTCGGAAATGTCACGAGAGAGAGGCGTGTATCCGTAAGCGACGGTGGTTAGTCCTCGAGGTAGTAGACGACGGTGGAGACCACGCGGACGTTCTTCATATAGGGCTTGCCCGAATCGAGGTCGCCGATGGAGAACTGACCTTGGTTGGCGGTCTTGATTTTGCCGAGGGTGGACTCGCTGTCCTTGGCGAATTGGGCGGCAGCTTCGCGAGCATTCTTGGTGGCCTCGGCTATCATCTCGGGCTTGATTTTGTTGAGGCCGTTGAAAGTGTAGTTGACATACGTGCCCGAGAATGGAATGCCGCGTGCCAGCAGTACACCCTGTTTGTCGACCATGGTGTAGACTTCGTCTACCTTGGAGGTGTTTACATTGACCGTACCCGTAAGTGCATAGCGGTAGTTGCGGTTGGTTTCGCCGTAGCGTTCGGCCTGAGGCTCGTATACCGAGGGAGTTCCGTAGGTGATGTCAGCATCATCGATACCACATTCTCTGACAAAGGATTTTACTTTGGCGTTTTTGTTTTTGAGTTGGGCATACAGTTCCTGAAGATCATCGCCGGTGATGGTGTAGCTCACGCTCCAAGATGCGTTGTCGGCCTTGACTGTCCGTTCGGCCAGGCCACGCACGCTTACTTCGCGATCACGAAACGCGAAGTTGTCGATGCCGGCTTTGAGCGCAAAGCCGCTGATAACGATACCGGCTGCGATAAGCAGCGCCGGGATTGTCGAGGAAAATTTCTTGCAGTCCATAACAGAAAAATTAGAGTTTGGTAAATAATTAGAGTTTGGCGTTAAGTATTTTTTGTGATGTTCAGAAATCAGTTGAGCACCTTATATCCGGCATCGCGAAGGCCTTGGCGCACCTGCTCGATATGCTCGATGTTGCGCGTCTCCATGTCGATGCGCAGTGTGCAGCCATTGATTTCGACCGATGCATCGAGGCGTTCGTGAGTGACGGATATGATGTTACCGCCGAGTTGGGCAATGATGCCGCATACGCCCGAAAGTTGGCCGGGTTTGTCGGCAAGGTTGATGATGGCGGTGTAGAAACGACCACTCTTGACCAGGCCGCGAGTGATGACGCGGTTGAGCATATTGACGTCAATATTGCCGCCCGATACGAGGCAGCAAACTTTCTTGCCTTGAACGGGCAGCTTGTCAAACATCACGGCGGCAACGCTGACGGCACCGGCGCCCTCGCTGACCAGTTTTTGCTTTTCGATAAGGGCGAGTATGGCCGCAGCCACTTCGTCATCACTGACGGTTACGACATCATCCACATATTTCTGACAGAAGGCGAAAGTGTTGACACCCGGCTCTTTGACGCAGATGCCGTCGGCAATGGTGGCCACGCCGGACAGGTGTACGGAATGTCCTTCTTGCAGCGATCGGTACATCGATGGGGCGCCTTCGGCCTGTACACCGTAGACTTTGATGCCCGGGCGCAGGGTCTTGATGGCAAAAGCCACGCCCGAGATCAGGCCACCGCCGCCTATGGGCACTACCACAGCTTCGACATCCGGGAGGTCTTCGAGTATTTCGAGACCGATAGTACCCTGTCCTGCAATCACCAGCGGATCGTCAAAGGGGTGTACAAAGGTGTAGCCGTATTGTTCTTTAAGTTCGAGAGCCTTGGCATAAGCGTCATCGTAGACACCCGGCACGAGGCACACTTCCGCTCCATATCCCTTGGTGGCCTCCACCTTGGATATGGGAGCGCCGGCAGGCAAGCATATCAGCGATTTAATGCCATTGTGTGTCGCGCCAAGGGCGACACCCTGAGCGTGGTTGCCGGCAGAGCAGGCGATGACGCCGCGCGCCTTTTCCTCGTCGCTGAGCTGCGAAATCTTGTAATAGGCACCGCGCAGCTTGAACGACCCGGTCAATTGCAGGCACTCGGGCTTGAGCCATAGCTCGACGCCGGGCTTGAAATTGGGTGCATGTACCAATGCCGTATGGCGCGCCACGCCGTTGAGTACACGCGCGGCATTGAATATCTCGTTGATTTGCAGCGGCTCGGCTGCACTTTTTGTGTTGTTTGCGGACATAATTGCTGCCTTATGTGTTTATATATAATGAGGAGATGTACAGTATAACGCGACAAAAATAATCATTTTTCTTGGTCTTTATTCGTGTCGTCTGTGTTTTTTTGATAATTTTGCACCCGATAGCCGGGGCATACGCTTCGGCAGCATAAATATACACTTAAGACTATGTATAAAATCGTAAGCAAAGAATATTTCAGCCCCAAAGTCGTGAAGTTGGTGGTTCAGTCTCCGGAGATAGCGCGAGCACGCCGTCCGGGACATTTCGTCATCGTACGCTGCGGCGACAAGGGCGAACGCATACCGCTGACCATAGCCGATGCGGACATCCCGGCAGGCACCATCACGCTGGTGGTGCAGGATGTCGGCTTCAGCACCCATGCCATCTGCGACCTTGAAGTCGGCGATAGCTTCACCGATGTGGTGGGACCGCTGGGCAAGGCAACACATATCGAGAATTTCGGCACCGTGGTATGCTGCGGCGGCGGTGTGGGCGTGGCACCCCTGCTGCCCATCATCAAGGCCATGAAGGAAGCGGGCAACCGCGTCATCTCGGTATTGGCAGCTCGCACTCGCGACCTTATCATCCTCGAAGAACAAGTGGCACAACATTCGGATGAGACCATCATCATGACCGATGACGGAAGCTACGGCACCAAAGGTCTGGTCACCGCCGGCGTACAATCGGTGCTTGACCGCGAACACGTGGACCAGGTGGTCACCATCGGCCCGGCCATAATGATGAAATTTGTCTCAAAACTTACGGCACAGTACAATGTACCCACTATATGCTCGCTCAACACCATTATGGTGGACGGTACGGGCATGTGCGGCGCCTGCCGCGTCACCGTGGGCGGCAAGACGCGTTTTGTGTGCGTCGACGGCCCCGAATTCGATGCGCATCAGGTAGACTTTGACGAGATGCTGATGCGCCTGCACGCCTACGACTGATACGCCCGCCCCCAAATGTCTCACTGAAATACCCGAAGCATACTGTCATGTCAGACAACAAAGAAAGTATACAGCAGCTGACCAATCGCGATGCCGCCTGGCGCGCCGAGCTGCGCAAAGCCATAGCCACTCCACAGCGCACTGCCATCCCCCGTGCACGCATGACCGAACTCGACCCGGCCTACCGCATCACCAATAGCGAGGAGGTGGCCCAAGGTCTTACCGCCGAGCAGGCTCTTGTGGAAGCCTCGCGCTGCCTCGACTGTCCCAACCCTACATGTGTCACCGGCTGTCCGGTCAACATCAATATACCCTCCTTTATCAAGAACATCCAACGCGGACACTTCGATGATGCCGCCCGCGTGCTGCGCGACACCTCGGCACTTCCCGCCGTCTGCGGCCGTGTATGCCCGCAAGAGCGTCAATGCGAATCGCGATGCATCTACCACAAAATGAAGAAGGAACCCATAGCTATCGGGTGGCTCGAACGCTTCGCTTCCGATGCCGCACGCCGCAATGACAAGGGTGAACACAAAACTACAAAACCGGCTACCGATGCGCCGCGTATAGCCGTGGCCGGCTCGGGACCCTCGGGACTGTCTTTCGCCGGCGCTATGGCCGCTCTGGGATACCGCGTTACAGTCTTCGAGGCGCTACACGAAATAGGTGGCGTACTCAAATACGGCATCCCCGAATTCCGCCTTCCCAACGAAATCGTCGACTACGAAATAGACAACCTCCGGGCAGCCGGAGTCGAATTCCACAAAGACACCGTCATAGGCAAGACCCTAAGCTACGACGACCTCAAGGCTCAAGGCTTCGTCGGACTCTTTGTAGCCAGCGGCGCCGGATTGCCTCGCTTCATGGGCATACCCGGCGAGAACCTCATCGGCATCATGTCCTCCAACGAATACCTCACGCGCATCAATCTCATGGGAGCCGGTCGGCCCGGATATGCCACCCCCGTACGACACGGACACACCGTAGCAGTCATCGGCGGCGGCAATACGGCCATGGACTCGGTGCGCACAGCCCTGCGCATGGGCGCCAAACGCGCCATTATTGTCTACCGCCGAGGTCTCGAAGAAATGCCCGCACGCGCCGAGGAAATACACCATGCCCGACAGGAAGGTGTCGAATTCATGACCCTGCACAATCCCGTGGAATATCGCGGCGATGAGCACGGCCAAGTCACCTCTATGGTACTGCAGCCTATGCGACTCGGCCTGCCCGATGCCGGCGGACGCCGCAGCCCCGAGCCGGACACAGACAAGCCACTCGTCGAAATGCCCGTGGACGAGGTCATTGTCAGCGTTGGCGTTTCGCCCAACCCTCTGATTCCGCACAGCATACCGGCATTGGATACCACACGCCGCGGAACCATAGCCGTAGGCGCCAACAGCGGCGAAGACGGCAACGACGGACTTCAGTCATCGATACCTACCATCTTTGCCGGCGGCGACATCGTGCGCGGCGGCGCAACGGTTATCCTCGCTATGGGCGACGGACGACGCGCAGCGGCACAAATGCACGCGTATCTGACTGCAGACAAGGCATAATATCCTGATTAATAGACACACAAAAGCGGTGACG
This sequence comes from uncultured Porphyromonadaceae bacterium, assembly GCA_900540625.1. GTDB lineage: Bacteria > Bacteroidota > Bacteroidia > Bacteroidales > Muribaculaceae > CAG-873. Next base: position 12,972 of record UQGP01000041.1, read on the forward strand.
TTTGAAAGAGCGCCACCGCTTTTGTGTTAATTTATGTTATTTTTAAGTACTATGTATTGCAAGGTATTATACAAATACCTAATTTTGCATCGTCATAATATATTTAAACACTCCACACTCATGGCAACAAGCACAGACAACATGAAGGCGCAGATGCGCAAAGGCATGCTGGAATATAGCATACTCCTGTTGTTGCAAGGTGGCGACGCATACGCCGGCGAGATAATCCAAGGTCTCAAAGACGCACACCTCATAGTGGTCGAAGGTACCTTGTATCCACTGCTGACGCGTCTGAAAAACGATGACATCCTCACCTACCGCTGGGAAGAATCACCTTCGGGGCCACCACGCAAATATTACACCCTCACCGACCGGGGACGCGATATATTGGCAGCACTCACTACCGCATGGTCGGAAATAGCAACATCCATCGAAATCCTTAGAAGCAAAAACATATGAAAAAGTCATTCTCAGTAAACATAGACGGTCGTATCTTCAATATAGATGAGGACGCATACGACCTGCTTCAATCCTACCTCAAGCAACTGGGCACAGCCTTTGGTAATGGAAACGACTCGGACGAAATAGTCAGCGATATCGAAGCTCGCGTGTCCGAACATTTGGCCGAAATGTGTCCCACATCAGTGGTCAGCATCCGCGACATCAACTCCGTCATAGACATCATCGGCCGCCCCGAGCAAATAGGCGCTGAGGCTGCCGCGACATCTGACACAGAGGGCGCGGAGAACACTTCGCCATCTACACCTCCACCCTTCCCTTCTCAGGCACAGGCACGCGAAAGCCGCAAGCTGTTCCGCGATGTCGAAGACTGCGTATTCGGCGGCGTGCTTTCCGGACTTGCCAAATACAACGGATGGAGTACCACCACAGTACGCCTATGCGCCGTCATAATTGCGCTGCTCACCACCGTATGGCCGTGCATATTGGCGTACATCATTGCCTGGATAATCATCCCGCCGGCTCAGACTGCCGAGCAAAAGTTGCGTATGGCCGGAATGCCGGTCACCGCCGCCACCATCGGCCAAACCGTACGCGATACGGCCAACCGCGCCGCCGAAGGCCTGAACAATTCCTTCTTCTCGATACTCGGACGAGCAATAGCTGCATTTGCCGGATTTATCGCCGGAAGTGTGGGCATAGGATGCGCCATCGGTGCTGTATGTGCTCTACTGCTAATGATTATAGGCATATTCACCTCGCCCGAATGGGTATTCTCGCACTTCAACATCAGTTGGGACCTACACGGCGAAGTCAACGAATATATCGCCGGATTGGCCATACTTTCGGTATTGATTGCCGTCATCATCCCCTGTCTGCTGGTCGTTTGGGGCGCTTGCGTAGCTCTCTTCAAAGTCAAAGGTCCTTCACGCGCCACCATTATCACACTGTGTGTCATCGAGTTCATCGTAATAGTTGCGTCCATCCTGATGTTCAACTACATTGACGCCGTACACACCGCGCATTACATCGAGTGCCATCGCGGCATCTTGGAGACGGTGACCGTCAACGATTCGATTCCGACCGATACGACAGCCGTAACCACCGCCTCACAGGCCGCCACGGACGCCGCCACACATACCTCAACGCACGTCGGCGCGTCGCCTGCAGCAGTCGGCACCGTATTAAGCTGCGCCGCAATCACTTCGGCATTGTTTTTCGCAATCTGACATTAATTAAATTCCATCACATACAACGGGGAGAACGCCGGCAGACGTCCTCCCCGTTTTCTTTCAGAAACGCCGTATTTCGGCCTCAATCGAGCACTCGGATGCGCCCACATTCACAATTCGCTGAATAAATCACTCACAATTCACTGAACAAACTGCTCACAAATCACTGAATAAATCACTCACAATTCACTGAATAAAGGCACAACTTGCAGTATATCCGGAAATTGCATCAGCCTTGAGTGAGTAGTCCGAAAATCATCAAAAGGCTATACTGAAATTGAGGCACACCGAGTGTGTCTTGTATTTCGGATTATAATCCGTAAAGTCTTTGGGGTTGCCGTCGAAGAGCTTGAAACTCGAGTACGAATAGGTCAGCGAAAGTCCGAAGCGGTCAAAATTCATCAATAGGCCGCCTTCGGCTCGCCAATACGCCCAGTCGGAGTTGTGACTACCGATGGCCGGAGGAGCTATTGTCAGACCCGGCATAAAAACCAAGCGTAAATCGCCGCCTATACTCGGAATGCGAAAAAGCGTGGGCGTGCGCAGTATCACCGAAGGTTTGAAAACAAAGCGTGTACAATATTCGTCCGGATCATGCGTCTCGTAATAATCCGAATCCCAAGCATAAAAAGGCCTAACTTCGCCGGCAAAACCTATGGACGCCGCCACACCGGTATACGGGGTGGACATCCATGCGATGCCGAAATGTGCCTCCCATCCGTCAGTATTCAGTCCTGCCTGCATATAGCCACGCCAGTGGTAAGGACGCGTTTCGTCCTGAGCACGACATTCATCCGCAACGAATATAAACAGCATTATCACTGCGACATACTTCCAAGCACGGGACATAATCCGAGACTTTTTCATAACTTTGCGTATTGGTTGGCGCTGCAAATTTACGCTTTTTTCGTTATCAAGATGCAAGATTGCACACGATACGGGATTTACAATGCAAAAAAGCATAAGAACAATCAATAAACAACACTCGAATATGAACAAGTTCAAATATCTTACATTTGCCATCGCGATGGTTCTGCCCTTTGGGCTTCAATCCTGTTTAAACAATGAGGATGACATCCGCGACCGTCCAACGGCTTTGGTAACCGTGGTTCCGCAAAAAGACGGCGGGTTTGTGATGAATCTCGATGATGCAACAGTGCTGATTCCCACCAATATGAGAAAGTCTCCATACGGCGACAAGGAAGTGCGCGCGTTGGTCAATTACGTTGAGGACGGCAGCCGAGCCACCGAACGACGAGTCAAAGTGGTATGGATAGACAGCATACGCACCAAGATGCCCGAAAAAACCTTGGGCAGTGCAACCGCTGATGACGAAAAATACGGCAAAGACCCTGTCGAGATAGTGCGCGACTGGGTGACAATAGCCGAAGACGGATACCTGACACTGCGTTTCCGCACCATCTGGGGCAAACGAGGCATCAAGCACTCACTCAACCTCGTAACCGACACCGACGCCAAAGATCCTTATGTGCTCGAGTTGAGACACAACGCGCACAAAGACGTAGACGGCGTGATGGGCGATGCACTCATTGCCTTCAACCTCAACGGCCTGGACTTCGGGGACAAGAGCACGGCTAAATTCACGCTGAAATGGAAATCTTTTTCCGGCATAAAGTCCGCCACTTTCGAACTCAAAAAACGAGTAGTATCTTCCACGCCTCAAGGCATGGCTTATAGTTTATATGTAGAGTAATATTCCTTAGCTCGACCGAGACGAACGGTTGGGCGGGTCGCGAAAATTCCGCGACCCGCTCTCACCGTCAAAAGCGAGACTTAACTTCGACTTTACCTCCAATATGCCCGGCAGCGGCACGACACCTGACAACGAACAGCAAATGGCTCTGCGCCTGCATCAAGGCGACCGCGCGGCTTTGCGTGCGGTTTACGATGCATATGCACGCTACCTTACTGCCGTATGCACCCGTTACATTGCCGATGACGATGATGTCAAGGACGTACTCCAAGAGGCATTTATTCGCATTTACGATGCAGCCGGGTCGTTTGAGTACCGCGGCAGCGGATCGTTCAAAGGCTGGCTGACGCGCATCGTGGTCAATCAGGCACTCAAGCACCTACGAGACAGCAAGACCGTATTTGTCCCGCTATCACCCCAACAGGAAAACCTTGCAGACGAAGACCCGGACACGGAACAAGTCCCGGCCGCAGTGATACACAAGATGATACGCGAGTTGCCGGACGGGTATAGGGCCGTGTTCAACCTCTATGTCCTCGAACAACAGTCGCATAAGGAAATAGCCGCACTGCTCGGCATCTCCGAAAGCACCTCCGCCTCACAATTGCACCGAGCCAAAGCCTTGCTCGCTTCCAAAATCAACAAATACCGAACCGCACAAAATTCCGTCTCATGAAAGAAGACCGGCTCAAAGACATACGCGACAAAATGTCCGATTACGAAGCCGAGGTGCCACAAGATTTGTGGTCCGCTATCGATTCGGCTGTCGGGCGCCGACAACAGAAGAAGCTATGGATACGCGCAGGACGTTATGCAGCGGCCGCCGTTGTAGTAGCGGCCATCGGCCTCGGCATATATATCTTACAACCGGACAGCACCTTGGTTGTACATAGCGAAAGCAATCCAAACACTCGAGCACAGGCATCCGCGAACAATGCACCTGCCGTCACGAGTGCCGATGCCGACCCGGGTAATAATTCGGCGGCCGAAATACGAGCTTCGGAGTTCGAACATACACCATATGCAACCCTTGCCGAGGCAAAACCGGTAATTGTCGAGGTCATCGAGGGTACATCGTCGATGCAAATCAAATCCGACGGCGAAAGCCTGAATGTGCATCCCGTCGACTCAAATGAATCCGCTTCCGAGGCTTTTACGCACTCACTACCGCCCATAAGCCACGAGGTAAAGCAAGACAAGACAGTCACCTACAACAGCCGACAGCGCGATAGGCAACAACAGCAAGAGGCTTATGACTCAGGTCGTCTGGCCGCATCCATATACACCACAGCCGGCACAGGCGGCACGTCTATGCAACGATATACATCTTTCGGTCTGATGGGTATTGACCCGGGTGATGCCAATTGGAAGGATGACCCATATATGGGGATGCTCGTAACGAATAAAGGCCATCTTGCCGACCGCCGCGTACGCCATCGCCTGCCGGTTCATGCCGGAGCTTCCATAGCCTACCGCATCAATGACCGGGTGTCAGTAGAGACCGGCATTGCATACTCATACCTCTCAGCCGACATTCACGAAGGCAGCGACTCGTATTATTTTGCCGGAGAACAAAGCCTGCATTATGTAGGCATTCCCGTGGGCGTGCGCGTACGTGCCATGTCGTGGAAAAATTTCGATATATATGTCGGCGCCGGATTCGAGGCCGACAAATGCGTATCGGGAACGCTAAAAAAAGCTTATGTCATCAACGGCCAAACGCGCGATGACGGGCACGAAAGCATCAGCATCCGCCCGTTGCAATGGTCAGTAAACGCCGGCGCCGGAGTGCAATACAACATCTCGTCGATGGTGGGCATATATGCCGAACCGGGTCTAAGCTACTACTTTGACAATGGCTCGAACATCGAAACCATATACAGCGAAAAGCCTTTGAATTTCAACCTCAACATCGGACTGCGTGTCAGCTTCGGCAGCCGATAACCGCCTCCGGTCTTTCTTGTCAGCGTCTCAAACCGAGCATCTTACGACTAAAAAGGCCATCTTGTGCCATTCGAAGCCGAACGACATGCCGTCTGTCGCTGTGAAGCGACAATCTGCGGGTCATTGCCGTTTCGGACAGCCTGGGTAAGCTCATCCATAATCTCGTACTTGTTCCCGAAATCGGCATTCGGCCGATTCATAAGTTCGGAAACAGCATTATTCACTTCGTGCGGATGCAGGATATAAGTATCTGTCGAATAGTACGTAACATTTCGGAAAAAGCAGTTACCATAGAACACGATAATCGAGTATATGGGCGTATTCGGATTTTGCGGCAAACGACTGCGTAACGCCCTAATATGCCCTTGGTTCTGCATTATCGGATTGTAGAAGCGGCTCTTAAACCGACCGTATGCCAGAACCTTGGTCCAATATCGTTGGCCCTCGTTGCCGAAAATCCAGCCGCCATAATCCTTGACCTCGAAGACTATAAGTCCGGCACTTGTGGCCACAGCCAAGTCTATCTGTGTGTATTCGCCGTTTGGCTTTTGTACGTACAGATCATGGAATATTGCCCGCGGATTGATGCCCATTCTCAGAAGCCTCAGCACCAGCCTGCGTTCCGAGCGCTCGCCTCTGTCCGGCGATGTAACCTTCCCGATAAGTTCGTTGTTGCGAGCATTGACATAAAACCAATACGCAACGGCCGCGATAACCGCCAAAAATAGTATAACCTGTATAGCCAACATCTAAAAGCGAGATTTTTTCGTCTTTGATAATGCCGCGAGGCCCTGTTTTCGTGAAATCATGCCTTGCGCTTGATATTTTTAGCGGGCGGGACGGAGGAGAAAGGGCAGCGGGTCGCGGAGGCGGAAAGGCGGATTGGCTCGCATGCGCTTGAGGGCGGCCACAGCCTGAGCCTGATCATCATAGTCCTGAGCCACGACATAATAGTACGGCTCGGCGGTTTGCACCACAAAGGCGTCCGTATAGCCCATATCACGCAGGCGTTGGCGCATGGAATTGGCGTTAAACAGCTGCTTGAATTGCCCTATAATGAGATTATAGGTCTTGAGCTTGTTCGGCACGCTGTCGCCCGGGGTGATGAACACGCGTTGGATGCGTGTGGCCACGGTATCGCCGCCGACAATTGACTCGGAGACACGCATATCGCGGCGATAGCGTCCGTAGATGGTTTGTTCGAATTCGAGGTGCGTGGTATCCTGCGCCGTCATTGTACGCTCATAGGCGGTGCGGTAGTTCTTCTCGGTGGTTTTGCACGAGGTTATAAGTATCGTGACCAAAGCGGTTATGGCCAATATGCCGTACAGTTTCATTTATCCTTTTCGTTGTTGATGTTCGGTATTTCTCAGATGATTTTCTTGCCTAATTCGATGACCTGCAAGTCGCGGATGTCGATGCCGTCGATGGTGAGGCGTACCAGTGTACGTACCTGCTGCCATCCCTGCGTGCCGGCGGCGCCGGGATTGATATGCAGCACCCCGAGGCTTTTGTCATACATCACGCGTAAGATGTGGCTATGGCCGTCCACCATCAGTTGCGGACGCGTGCGACGCAGCAGCGCATACATCCCGGATGTATAGTGTCCCGGATACCCGCCGATATGGGTAAGCACCACGTGTACGCCTTCCACCTCGAATTGCAGCAACTCGGGGCAAACGCGTGCCACATCGCCATGGTCGATATTGCCGCGTACGGCACGCACCATCGGGCCTATGGCTTGTAGCCGCAGCAACAGGTCAATGTCGCCGATGTCCCCGGCGTGCCAAATCTCATCGCAGTCCTTGAAATGGACGGCGTAACGGTCATCCCACGTGCTATGCGTGTCCGACAAAATGCCTATACGTTTCATCCCTGATATTGCTATATTTGCGGCTACGGCGACCGTCGGCATTTGTCTGCCGCCCCGGCCGCCGTAGCCATTTTGGTGCTGCTATATCCGTGCAATTTGATGCCGAAGCATCTTTCGCTTTATTTCATCTTCTTTGCCGTAGCGGCAGGCACCGCATCGCGATGCACGTAGATACCTATGGTCTTGGCCAGGAAGAACGGCTCGCTTACGTAGATGT
>UQGP01000042.1 GCA_900540625.1 uncultured Porphyromonadaceae bacterium
ATATTATCATTCAACCGCTTATAAAATACTCTGTTTTTCAGTGACGAAGTCAGGAAAAAATCATTATGCGCAATTTCTCGTTAAAAATCAGCGACTTGCATTTCGGTCTCCGAGCCGAGAAAAATCATACAACAAGTAGGCGCGACCAAAAAAAAAGAAGAGACACCGCCCCACACATGGGGCAATGTCTCTTCTATCCTTAATATAAACTCTATACCTTATTTAACGAGGACCTTGCGTCCCGAGCCGTCGGAATATTTGTATATATAGATATTTCCGGGCGTGGTCTTGGTCACGCGAATACCCTCAATGGTGTATATACCTACGAGTGTGGCTTCGGCGCCGACTTCGTCGTAGCGTATGTCCTGTACCGCGTCATATTTCTCGTAGTCGATGACGGGCGAAATAGCCATGGACAGGGGATCTTCGGTGTTTGCATACCACTTGTACTCGCCGGTGGGCTTACTATTTTCGTCATACACTGCCAGATAGTGCCATGCTGTGTTCTTTTCTCCGGTCGAACGACGGTGGCAGAATATAGCGATGTCGTCAGCGGTGTAAGGCGAAACTTCAAGCGAACCGTTGGGGAACGGGCCTACGGTAATGAAGAATTCGGTACCCTTGTTTAGTTCGATGGTTTTGTCAAAGTGGAAGATGGTGGCCAGGTAGTCGGTTTCGCTATACTTGAGGTCTCCGGCCTTGACGGATGCGGATGCCAGTACGGCGCCGGGTGCGCCATCTTCACCCACTGCGTTGATAGTCATAGGTATCAGCGTCTCGGGGGCAATGGTGGTTACCGAAGCAAAGTATACGGCTACACTGTCGATAGCGGCGGGGCCAAGCGTTGCTTTGTACTTCTCGGCAAATTTGTCCATATCCAACCAGTTGGTACCGGCATAATTACCATACCATCCGAGTTCGACTTTCTCCAGTTTGGAGTTTTCCTCGCTACTAATGTTCCAAACATACTGGGCACCTCCGGCCTGAATTGCATATGTCAGAATATCATTGGTTTGTCCGGCATCATTCTTGGCGGTAAGTCCGACGCTGACAACGCCTTTCTTTTCGAAGACGACTGTCGGGTTTTGCTCTGTGGTAGTTTCGATATTCGCATTTTGGAACACCCATTTCCATTCGGTGGGATGTCCTTGCGAGAGGTCGCGGAAGGTCACGGGAACATTGAGGGGCAGGAACACGCCCACGAAGGGAGATTCGTAGCCTTCCTCAGGCAGACCGATGATGGCTGTCGGGGCTTTCTGCGAAACCACGACGAAGCCTTTGCGCTCGGCTTTGGCGGTCTCTGTACCGCGGGTGACGGTGAGGGTCACGTCGTAAGTACCGGCCTTATTGTAGGTCACTACGGGGTTGGCCTCGGTCGAAGTCTCGACTTCGGCACCGGGGAACGACCAGGTCATGCTCTCGGGTTCGCCCTGAGTAATGCTCTTGAAGGCTACACTTTCGCCTTCGAAGATATGCAGCGACTCGGAGGCCGAAGCGTCTTCGCGTACGATACGGAAGCCGTCGATAGCCAGGTTTTCGCCGCCGAAGGGATAGTCAAATGCGAAGGATACCTTCTTGCCTACATATTTGGAGAGGTCAAATCCGAATTTATTCCATGTCGTGGTGTTGTATGCAGTCTCCTGAGCCCAGTCGAATGCGTTCAACAGCGTTGTGGTTTCTCCGCTATCGACGTCGGTGACGGTGAAGGTCCATTTGCCGTATATCAAGAAGTTGGGGGCAAAGTATGCGTAGAATTCGACTTTGCTGCCTTCTTTGATGTCGAACGCCGGGCTTTCGAGTACGGACGAGCCGGTCGAAGCGTAATCGTAATTGATGGCTATCGAATACTTGTCGTCGCTCTTGATGGTCTTGAAGTTCATATCTGACAGCCCCCAGCCTTTGCCTACGGTCCAGTCGGCCAAGCCTTCTGCCGAGTCAAATTCCTGGTCATAGTCTGCCACTACGGCGCGGTCGGTGGTGAAATCGGCCTTGAGCGGAAGTGTGATGTCGAAAGTGGCCGTTACTACGGGGCTATTGACATTGTATCCGCGGGTCATAACGTACAGCGTGCAGGATTTGTCAAGGGTTACTGTTGCTTCTTTACCCTCGACTACGGTGCTTTGGGTGTAATCGCTTTCTTCGAATTCCTCGGCGCTCTTGGCCGTGGTCGAGTACCATATTGTGACGGCGTTTTCGTCGTCCGTGGAGATTTTCACATCAACGGCATCGTTGAATTTGCCGCCTAACGGGGTCACTACCGGCTCTTTGAGCGGAGTCTTGGCTACGACGGTTACGGTCATAGTTGCCGATGCGGGATAGTAGTTGGCATCGCCATCGAATTTTGCGGTGATGACTGCTTCGCTATCTTCCTTGACATAAGAGGTGTAGAGTGTGCCCTTGCTGTCTACCGAGCATACCAGGGGGGCGGACGAAGAGTACTTGATGGGCGTCACCTTGTTCGGGTTGAGCAGGTCGGCATATCCTTCTTCGCCCGTGATGAGCGAAACTTTGGCTTCGTTGAAACGAATTTGCGGGTCTTTGCGGATGACGTATTTAGCCTCGGCTACATCGCTGTATTCGGTACCCACAAGAGTGACGGCCTTCAGTGTAGCGGTCTCGGCTACGGCGATGGGCTCGGTGTAAGCCTTGCGTGTGCCGTCTTCCAGCTTGGGATTGCTGCCGTCGGTTGTATAATATATGGTGTATTTACCGGCTTCGAGCGACGATACGGCCAGCGATACGGACTGTGCTTCGTCATAAGTACCGGCTGCAACCGAGAATGTCGGAGCGGGTACGGACGATTCTACGGTCTCGTAATCAATCTCGATTTTCTTGACATACAACGGGCCTTTGGTGTCACTCGTCTGATTGAAGGTAATCACAATCTCGCCTTCCTGCGCATCTGCATCGGCTATCTTGAACTCGTACTCGGCTATACTGTTTGTAAGGGATGCCGTAGTATTGGTCCCGTTGAGATAGCTTTTGCCGTTGACTGTCACCGATACATTGCCGGCCATTGTGTCTTTATTCACACGAGCCGATACACGTACAGCCTTGATTAGACCGGCGAGGTCGCTTGTGGAGAGAGTGGCTTTTACCGGGGGTCTATCCGCCGACCCTATATACTGGCCGCTGGATGCCGTATAGGCAAATACAATAGTGCCCTCGGCTGTGGCTTTCCACTGCAGGCCGTTGAGTTCGGCTGTGTAGAAATCCTTTTCGACAGCACTGGCGCCAAAGTTGTAGAAGCCTTGGCCGCCTTTGTTCTTGGACGTGTTCCACTCAAAAGACCAAGTGGACACGGCCGCCGATGCCGTAACGGGCAACAGCGTCGCCAATACAGCAATTAATGTGAGTAATGTTTTTTTCATAAGCAATTCGTCTGTTATTTATAATTATCCTATTGCATTTTGTTCCGACAAAGTTAAGGCTTAATCCAAATAAATCAAAGTTTTTTACAATAAAAATCGAAAAGGCAAGTATCGAAGCATCACCGCTTTACAAAATGCCACGCCCGACCGACCGCATAAGCGTGTCTGTCGGGCGTATGCAATACTCATTACCACATTATTTTCGGGTATATTGTGCGCCCGTTGATGCAAAAACTCGAAAAAATCGGCCTATCCGGCTGCAAAACAAGTCGCAGACACAGCCTCTTACGAGGCCGCACATTCCGCATCAGGGCTTTTCGACCGATGTCTAAAGTCGTCTCCTCCGAGCGGCAATATTCGTCCCATACGGGCTGTAATCTGCTCTTAGGGGTGGGCACAATCTGCCCTCCGGCATCAATATTCGTCCCAGCTCTTGATTTCGATATCGTCTACGGGGATGGAGGTAAAGGCGTTGATGTATGCCGAGGCCAAGCGGGCATTAGTAATCAGAGGCACGTTGAGATCCACAGCGGCACGGCGTATCTTGTAGCCGTTGCTAAGTTCGGTGGTGGTCAAGTTCTTAGGAATATTGACCACCATATCTATTTTATGGTCGTGCAGCAATTCGAGCGCCTGCGGATGCATATCGGGCTGCGAAGGCCAGTAGACACGGATGGCCGGAATACCATTGTCGTTGAGGAAGGCATGTGTACCGCCGGTGGCATAGATGGTAAATCCGTGTGAATGAAGTGTGTGCGCGGCTTCCAGCATATCGGCCTTCTGGCGCGGCGTTCCCGTGCTGAGCAACACCGAGTGGCGCGGAACTCGCTGTCCCACACTTATCATCGCAGCCAACAGCGCTTCGCCCGTATCATCGCCCAGGCAGCCCACTTCGCCGGTTGAGGACATGTCCACACCAAGCACCGGATCGGCACCTTGCAGGCGCGAGAACGAGAATTGCGAGGCCTTGATGCCTACGTAATCCAAGTCGAAGGCGCTCTTGGCCGGCCGTTTGACGTCAAGACCGAGCATCGCCTTAGTGGCCAAGTCTATGAAGTTTATCTTCAAGACCTTGGATACAAAGGGGAACGAGCGCGAGGCTCTGAGGTTGCATTCGATGACTTTGATGTCGTTGTTCTTGGCCAGATACTGGATATTGAAAGGTCCGGTAATATGCAGGGCGCGAGCTATCTGCTGCGAGACTTTCTTGATACGGCGCACGGTTTCGACGTAAATCTTTTGCGGAGGGAATTGTATGGTGGCGTCGCCCGAGTGCACGCCCGCAAATTCGATGTGCTCGCTGATGGCATATACTATGATTTCGCCGTCACGTGCCACGGCATCCATTTCTATCTCCTTGGCGTTCTGTATAAACTGCGTCACCACCACCGGGTGTTCCTTGCTGACATCTGCGGCCAAGCGGAGGAAGCGTACCAATTCGTCGTTGTTGGAACATACATTCATAGCCGCACCGCTGAGCACATAACTGGGGCGTACCAGTACCGGGAACCCGACTTCTTCTATAAATGAGTTGATGGACTCCATATCCGTCAACTCGCGCCATCGCGGTTGGTCTATGCCGAGGTTGTCGAGCATGGCCGAGAACTTGTGCCGATCTTCGGCGTTGTCTATATCATGTGCCGAAGTACCGAGGATTTTGACACCCTGTCCGTCCAAGCGCGTAGCCAAGTTGTTGGGTATCTGTCCGCCGACGCTCAGGATGACCCCGTGCGGTTGCTCGAGGTCGATGATATCCATAACGCGCTCGAAGGTCAATTCGTCAAAATACAGACGGTCGCACATATCATAGTCCGTAGACACGGTCTCGGGATTGTAGTTTATCATCACCGAACGCCAGCCCTGCTGCTTGACCGAACGGAGAGCATTGACCGAGCACCAGTCGAATTCGACGGACGATCCGATGCGGTATGCGCCGCTGCCCAGGACGATTATACTGCGGTGGTCGTGCTTATAGTGTACATCGTTCTCCGTACCGTTGTATGTCAAATACAGGTAGTTGGTACTTGCGGGATATTCGGCGGCAAGTGTGTCTATCTGCTTGACACACGGGACTATGCCAAGTTGTTTGCGCAGACAGCGCACTTCCAGCACGGACTCGTGAGCGTGGGACATATCGTCCTTATACACCGAACGGGCTATCTGAAAGTCGCTGAAACCCTGTTGCTTGGCCAGACGCAACAAATCCTCGGGCAAATCCTCGAGCTGATTGTAAGCGCCCAACTCATCAGCCGTGTCCATAATGGCTCGCAGCTTGTACAGGAACCAGCGGTCTATCTTGGTAAGCGCGTGTATGCGTTCGACATCATAGCCGCGAGCCATAGCCTTGGCTATCACAAATATACGGCGATCGGTAGGCTCGGCCAAAGCGTGGTCGATGTTGTCTATCTTTATGTCTTTATTCTCGACAAATCCGTGCATCCCCTGCCCTATCATTCGCAAGCCCTTCTGTATGGCTTCTTCGAAGGTACGACCTATGGCCATAACCTCGCCGACGCTCTTCATGGACGATCCTATTTCGCGATTGACGCCGTGGAATTTACCCAAATCCCAGCGCGGAATCTTGACGACTACGTAGTCTAATGCCGGTTCGAAGAACGCCGAGGTGTCGTGCGTCACCGAGTTGCGTAATTCAAACAGCCCGTAGCCGAGGCCCAATTTGGCAGCGACAAAAGCCAGCGGATAGCCCGTGGCCTTGGATGCCAGAGCCGACGACCGACTCAGACGGGCATTGACCTCGATGACACGATAGTCCATACTGTCGGGGTCGTAGGCATACTGGACATTACACTCGCCTACGATGCCTACATGACGTATGATTTTGATGGCCAGCGAGCGCAAATAATGGTAATCATCGTTGCTCAGGGTCTGACTGGGAGCCACCACGATGCTTTCGCCCGTGTGTATGCCCAGGGGATCGAAGTTCTCCATATTGCACACGGTGATGCAATTGTCATAGCGGTCGCGTACCACCTCGTACTCGACTTCTTTCCAGCCTTTAAGTGATTTCTCGATAAGCACCTGTGGAGCAAATGCCAAAGCCTTTTCGGCCAAAGCTCTCAGTTCTTCGGCATTGTCACAAAATCCGCTACCCAAGCCGCCCAAGGCGTAAGCCGCACGTACGATTACCGGATAGCCCAACTCGGAAGCCACGTCCAAGGCCTGTGCCACGCTGTCGGCGGCACTGCTGCGTATGGTCTTAACGCCTATCTCGTCCAGTCGCTTGACAAAAAGTTCGCGGTCTTCGGTGTCGATAATGGCCTGCACCGGAGTACCAAGCACCTGTACACCGTAGCGCTCGAAAACGCCGTCACGGTATAGGTCGACACCGCAGTTCAGCGCCGTCTGCCCGCCGAAAGCCAATAGGATGCCGTCGGGACGCTCTTTTTCGATGACCTTTGTCACGAAATACGGCGTCACCGGCAGGAAGTATATCTTGTCGGCAAAGCCTTCGGAAGTCTGCACCGTGGCAATATTGGGGTTGATCAGGACGGTGGATATGCCCTCTTCTTTCATAGCCTTGAGTGCCTGCGAGCCCGAGTAATCAAATTCGCCGGCCTCGCCTATCTTAAGCGCCCCGCTGCCCAGTAGCAGCACTTTTCGTATGGTTTTGTTGGCTGTCATGGATTGTCGTGTATATGTGTCTTGGATTTGTTTCGTTGTATTGTTTCGTAGCCTTATATTATTATGACGTTACGGCGACCTGCATTACATCCGGTCAGAGTAGCGCCGCAAAGTCATCGAAAATAAATTCGGTATCCTTGGGTCCCGAGGAGGCTTCGGGGTGGAACTGAGCCGAGAACCACGGGCGAAACTTATGGCGTATGCCCTCATTGGTTCCGTCGTTGAGGTTGACAAACAGCGGCGCCCATTCTTCGGGCAGGGTCTTGTCATCTACGGCGAAGCCGTGGTTTTGGCTGGTGACGTAACAGCGCTCGGTGCCTACAAGGCGTACCGGCTGGTTGTGGCTGCGATGTCCGTACTTGAGTTTGAACACCGATGCACCGGCGGCTTTGGCCAACAATTGATTGCCCATACATATTCCGCATATAGGGCGTCTGGTCTCCATAGCCTTACGTATATTGGCTACGGTGACATCCACCATATCCGGATTGCCCGGGCCGTTGGATATAAACAGCCCGTCCCAGCCTTCGAGCGTATTGAAGTCATAGTCCCAAGGGACACGGATGACACGAAGGCCGCGACGCAACAGGCAGCGCAGAATATTATGCTTGACGCCGCAGTCAACCAGCACCACGGTCTTTTCCGCCGACGCATCGCCGTAGGTTTCTACTTCGGTACATGAGGTCTTGGCCACCAAGTTTTCCTTGTTCGGGTCGTACATTTCGGTGACTGCCGGAGCACCGTCTATCTCGATACGTCCCAGCATCGAACCATGCTCGCGCAGATGCTTGGTCAGGGCGCGTGTGTCTATGCCGTATACGGCGGGGACATGCTCGTCGCGTAACCATTGGGCCAGCGACCGTGAGGACTGCCAGTGGCTGTTGTGCCACGAATAGTCCTGACATACGAAGCCTCGACAATGGATGCGCTCGCTCTCGAAATTGTCACTCAACGCCGAAGCCGGTGCATCGGCTGCCGGGACGCCGTAATTGCCCTGCAACGGGAAGGTCGTCACCAATATCTGACCCTCGTACGAGGGGTCGGTAAGACTCTCGGGATAACCGGTCATAGCGGTATTGAACACCACCTCGCCGGAAGTCCCGGCGGCGTCATAGCCAAACGAATGGCCGCAAAAAATGGTGCCGTCTTCGAGTATTAGTCGTGCGGCAGGTGTTTGTCTCATAATGCTTGTAGGCGTAATATTGGGGCTGTTATTGGAAACTGTGTCGCTGCAGGCCCGGATGGCTCTGCGCCGGATGCGGTATCCGTCTGCAAATTTAGTGTTTTTTTCCGTAACGACAGCCACGCTGCAAGACCCATTTACCCCTTTTGCGACAAAATGCGACAAAAAGAATTTGCACGAACTTTTTGTCGCACATAAGCATACGTATTCGCTCAAAAATGCGTAACTTTGTAGTCTATTCACTTGTGGCCCGAGCACGTTGCCATGACGTGCACACCAAGCCGCCCCTGAAACCATAGAAAAAAATTATAGACAACCTCATACCACTCCTCATGAATCAGACATATACCTCTGAATTGAAATATACCCCCTCGCAGGAGGCCGCAATCAAGGCTTTCGACAATTTTCTCAACGACAAGAACACCCAAGCGTTTATCCTCAAAGGTGCTGCCGGAACCGGCAAAACCACCATCACTCGCATTATGGTGGACATGGTACGCCGCAAGTTCAACGGCGTAAGCTCGGACGTCGCACTGATGGCTCCGACGGGACGCGCCGCCGACATCCTGGCCAAACGTACCGGGCTGCCTGCAAACACCATACACCGCTCCATATACCGTCTGAACAAAATCGAGCGCCTCGCCGACGACCAAAACGAACACAACGCCAAAGGCACTCAGACGGAAAAGGAGGACACGGAGTCTAACGATACCGGCGAACGCAAGCTGCACTTTGCGCTCGCTGACAACGTTTTCGCATCCAACGGCAACACGGTCATCTTTGTAGACGAAGCCTCTATGGTGTCGGATACGTATAATTCGAGCGACAATTTCATCTTCGGTTCGGGCTATCTTCTGCGCGATCTATTCACCGTCATCCGTCACCACAAAATCGTATTCATCGGCGACTACGCCCAGTTACCGCCCGTAGGCATGGCCATCTCGCCGGCACTATCTTCCGAATATTTGTCGCAGAATTACGGCGTCAAGACCACCGAGGTCGTTCTGAGCGAAATTGTCCGTCAAGACTCCGGCGCCATAATTGACAATGCCGTCAGACTGCGCGACGCTATCGATGCCAAAAGTTTCATGGACTTGCACCTATCCATCGGCAGCGATGTGTCCCGATCCGACAGCATCACCGATGACTATATGGCATGTCCCGACCCGGTATTAGACAAAGTCATCGTCACTCATTCCAATGCCGGTGCACGCAATTACAACGTCGAAATACGCCGTAGACTTCTGGGAGATAACGCCGCGCGATTGGTCGCCGGCGAGCCGCTCGTAGTCTCGCGTAATTACTATGGCGAGCGTATCCTATTCAACGGCACAATAATTCGCGTCGAACCTTGCAAGGACGGCCCGGCTGTAATATCACGCACCATACAGGTGCCGCAACACTTCCTCGAAAACGGCCATAGGGTTATGCACCCTGTCACTTTACGCTTCATCAAAGTTCACTTGTACCATTTAGACAGCGACTATGACCCGGAATTCTATATCCTTGACAACTTCCTGGACGACGAAAGCCCCGCACTCGGGCATGACCTGGCCGCCGCATTGTACATTGACTTCAAAATACGTCATCCGCACTTGTCTTCAGACAAGCCGCACACAGAAGAATTCGAAATTGCTCTGCGTGCCGACCCGTTCTTCAATTGCCTGCTATGCAAATACGGATACGCGCTCACCTGTCATAAGGCTCAAGGTGGCGAATGGCCAAACGTTCTGGTGGATATGTCGCGCAGCGGGTCTAAAGACAACGAAAATTATTTCCGCTGGGCTTACACCGCCATCACCCGCGCGTCCAAGCACTTATGGCTGTTCAATGCTCCGGTGACGGACGGCAGCACCGGTATGAAAAAGCTGCCGATAACGCGCGGCGGCAAATTCAAGACTTATGTCCCGGAAGGCAGCGACTTTAGGACACTACGTTTCGAGGCCATACGTCGCGCCGCCCGAGACCTGGGCTTGGAATGTGAAGAAGACTTGTCGGCCAATTTCGAGCACCGTATCACCTTGTGCGACTACTCCACGGGGCAGTATGCACGTTTTCGCTTGATATACAGCAACAACGGATACACCAAAGCGCCGAAAGTGATGAACGTCTCCTCGGGAGACTTTGCGCAGAAGTGTCTGCCGGCAATCACGGCCGAATGCGAGCACGTGGACATACCCTTTGACGACCAAGGACTTCAGAGCGCAAGACAGATGCACGACCACATCTACGCATGTGCCAAAGCACTCGGCATCAAGGTGGTCAATATCGAGCACCGACAATACCAATACGCCTACCACCTGCGCACCGACGGACATGCCGTGGTCACCTTTATTTACAACGGCAAAGGACGGTTCACCACCATGAAGCCTCAAAGCGACATCGGAGACAGCGATGCCCTTCTCAAAGAATTCTGCGAAAGCATCTGACGCGTCAACCTCCTCCGCGACGGAAACCCGCCTCGACAGGAGGGCATTATTTCGGCCGCGTACACACCCTGTAATTGCGGCCGTACAACGTCCTAATTACGAACACAACAATCACTATCATAGAAATATACAACCATGGCATACCAAGATATCAAGGATCTGCTTGACCGGCATGAATACCACGAGGCACTGGAACTTGCCCGTAACGAATACACGGCCAATGCCGGGCTCTGGGAAGCTCGCAACCTTTTTCGCTGCCTTTACTACAACGCCAAAGCGGCAGCCAACGCCAACAACCCCGATTCGGCATCCGAGTTTCTGGAGCAAATGACGCTTTTATATAATGAGCACGACCTCAACGACGACATCAACAACGGAATGCTGGAACGAGCCAAGCGGTTCAGCAATCCGACAGGCGTACTCGTGCAGCAGGCGTATGCCCAAGCAAAAGCCGGCAACGGCGAAGACGCTTACACCACCGTTTCAGCGATATACAACGACGGCAGACTGCCCGACGACCAAAAAAGTGCCTACGGCTGGATAATATATTACTCGCTCAAACAGCAGTCGGACAACGACGTGGAACGTCTTGTGGTCGAACGCAAGCATCGTCTGATGCGATACATCGAACTCGGATTGCCGTCGCCGGCATTGCTGCACTCGCTGATATTGAGCGAGGCCGTACGCATCGAGAAGACAACCCCGCTGAAATTCGTCATACACAACTTTTTCGAGCTATGGGGCGGTAGCGCAAAACTGCGCCCCGAGGACTGGAAACAGTTTAAGGGCGAGCACGGCACATTGCCTTCGCTTGTCGAAAAACTTATCACGGTATACGTCAAGGAAGTAATGACCGATGGTCGCGACCCCTCCGAGGACTTTGTAGCACTGATAGACAAAGCGCTTGACACCTTTGACAACAATCAGAACCTGCCCCGCCAACGCGCACAGATATACCTGCATTTCCACCAAAAAGACAAAGCCGTGGACTTATACCGCAAATTGCTCAAACGCAATGCCTCGCGATTTTTCCTATGGAACGAACTTGCCGAACTCGCCGACGACCCGGACCGCCGCCTGGCTCTGACGTGTATGGCAATTTATCAAAAGCCGAAGGAGGATTTCATAGGCAAAGTCCGTATGTCATTGGCCGCTCAATTGTGCGACCGCGGCGAATACGCCCTCGCCGCCGGACAACTGGCTCGGGTACGACAATGCTACGAACGTCAGGGATGGCACATCCCACCGGCCTTGAAACAGATCGCAGACCGCATACCCGCCGGGACGGCCGAAGCCGACGGTCGCGATTTCGTCCGAACACACGCAGATGAAGCCAATATCTACTTATACGATAATGCCGCATGCGTGACGCTTGTCAAGTCAGGCGAAACCACGGACAAAAAAGACAACCGCAAGCGCCTATGGCTGGCAACGGACGCCGACGGAAACAGCTACATAATTGACCCGCACCGCCTTCACCTTCCGGCCAGAACTCCCGGCGCCACCGCCATCGAGGCCGTCATCGCCGGCAAGAAAGTCCTGAAAGCGTCCATATCGGACGCCATACCGCCCTTTGTCCGCAAATTCAGCGGTACCGTAAAGCGTCGCGTAGGCGCCACCGGCAAGGCTTACACTTTCATAGACAAGGCATACGTCGGCCAGCACCTGCTCACCCCGGACATTCCCGACGGCAGCGAAATCTCGGTCCTCGCCATTCCGGGCAAAGAGGGCAAATGGACTGCTCTGCGCATCGTGTAGACTCACAGGGACATACACCGGTGCACATGATAATGAATAAGCATAGATACCCCGGACAGGAGACTGTCATAGGCACATCGGACAGGAGACAGACTTCGGTACTCCGGTCAAATATGCCCGAAGACGATAATTACCAAATATTGAAACGGAAGCCGACGGACGCTTCGGCGGTGAACACGCCCGAAATCAAGGTGTGCTCCTTATTATAGAACAACCCGTTCTCGGCGCTGAGGATGATTCCGGCAAACCAGCGGCGGTTGTTCCATACGGCCGAAGCCTGCGCACGGTTGTACAGCGATAGTGACACCTTGGCCGGACCGTCATTCTCGCGCCCATGCTTTATACCCAATAGCGGCGACTCGCTCACGCCTATGGTCCAGTGCTTATTGAGCACCCAATTGTAGCCGTAGCCGCCGCATAGGGCATAATTGTTGTTGCGCAGATGGTAGTTGTAGTCATTTGCAGCCCAACTTTCGGGCAATTGGGAACGCATATCTTCCGGAAGCTGTCCGAAATCGAAGGTATAATCCTGCACCCAATACGAGAAGCCGAGGAACCACGAGCCCTGTGACCGCTGCTGCAATTTGCTGTAATTGAAAGCCGCGGCACGCGAATAGCGCTTATTATTGAAGTAATAATATGTGTCCAATCCGAAGATTTTGGTATCAAGTCCCGAAAAACGATAATTGGGATGCTTGATGCTGCTACCCGAGCCCATAGACACGATACGCGTGTCCACATCGTTGGTTATCCAGTATAACTCGGCGGTAAGCAGTGCACAATTGAGCCTGAAATTCCAGCGCCGACGCGAAGTCTTGGCGCCGCCGAAAAGCCGACTGATATTAAAATCATATCCGACCGATACAGCCAAATAAGTCAGCCATACGCCGGCCGTAGTGTTGGGATCGGAAATCATAGACATACGCACATTGTCCTCGGTAAATCGGAAATTGTAATTGTCAAACCACGACTCAAGTTTAAGCTTTACATTGAATTTGGTACCCGTACCCTTGACATAAGTGCTGTCGTATGTATTGAAAAAGCGGTCGCCCCAGCGATAGACATTCACGCAAAAACGCGGGAATTTGCCCCACTCGGCCACCGAGTCCAAGGCCAACGAAAAAGCAGACGTACGCGGTGCCGAAAGGCACATACATACGCCTACAAGAAAAACTGCGAGCAGTCTTGAGGACAATAGAACCGGCTTGTTCATATCTTTTTCGAGCACAAAATTACATATTTTCGCCGAAAGTTGTATCACTCCGACACCTCCACAAGCCATATATTCCAATATTTGTCCCATATTGCCACCTCACCCCACACCTCTTCACACGTCATATCCTCATCGCCCGACGAAATCACCGAGCCTTTCCGAGCCCTCCAAGTAAAAAGTCGGCTCAGTTCAATTCGACATTCCACATTCCACATTCCACATTAAAAAAGGTGGCTTTCCGCAACGGAAAGCCACCTTTTTTAATGTGGTGATGCTATGTCTTATTTGACGAACTTGGCCACGGCCACCTTGCCGTTAGCGAGTTCGGCACTTGCTACGTAAGCACCTGCGGGGAGGTTGGCGATGTCGATGCCCTGGCCGGCGGTAGCGGCTACGCGAGCCACCATCAGTCCGGACATGTCGTATACGGCTACGACGGCATCAGCATTGACGGTAAGAATACCACCGGCAACGGTGATAGTTGCGGCGGGAGCTTCAGCGCTATCCACGGTGATGTCTTTGACAGCGGAGCTGCCTACGAAGCCCACGGGAACACAGCCGTAACCTTCGACGCCGGGAATAACCATTTCAACTTTGGGTTCGGCTTCGCCGAGTTTGACGCGCTTGATACCGCTGTGGTGCAGAGGATTGGCTTCGTCATACTTGTCGGCCCACCAGTATTTACCACCGCATTGAGCAGCATAGTCCTGAGCCTCATTGGCAGCAGCTTCTTCGGCAGAGGGGGCTCGGTAGCACCAGTAGAGGTAGCCGTCTTCGGCGCTGAACTGGCTGATACCTACGTGTTCGTTTGTTGCGGAACCTTCGTATTTAACGGGCGAGCCGTCTACGAGAACCGGGTCGAGGTCTGCGAAGTTCTGTGTATCGACGCCCTTGTCAAGCAGTTTGGCGATATCGATACGGTATACACCGCCCTTGACCAGCTTGTCTTGGCTACCGGCTGTTTCGATGTAGATGTAGATTTGGTCATGCTCTTCGTCTACATAGAATGTAGTGAAGATGGGGTTGATGTTGTTCAGCAGAACCGAACCTTCGGGCTTGTTGCCGGGAAGTGTAGCATTGCCTATATCGCCATCCTGGAAGGTGTAGATACCGTTGCCGGAGAACTTCATACCCAGCCAGTAGCGTGCGTCCTTATTGGCTTCAGCGTCTTCGACGAGCTTGCCTTCCTTGACGCTATACTTGTTGGTTGTGATACCCCAACCGGCTTTGATACAGCCGTAAGCCCAAGGATTGTTATAGAAGCCCATCCAATTGTTTTCCATCCATGAAGGATAGTCCTGGGGAAGTGCAATAGCGTCTGCGGGAATCTTGCGAACGCAAACGTTGCGGTCGTTTACAAAGAGGTATTCGCCGTATACATACAGGCCGAAGGGATCTTTGTAGGCGTTGTTGCCGGTGTTGTCAAGTACGACAGCCTGGAAGAGCTGACCACCGACTTTGGAGATGTAGAACAATTTGCCGTCACCGTCTACCGAACCGGTAGCGGAGTATACGAACTTCTTACCGGCGCAAGCACCGTAGATACGGTTCTTGAATACAGCCAGCTGGAAGGTGTGAGGTATCTCACCTACGTCATAGGTGTCGATTCCGTCGGTGAGGTCGTAAGCAGCGTGCAGCTTGGAGTCTGTACCTGCATAGTAGATACCGCGGGGCATACCCATGTCCTTGGGACCTACTGCGAGGTTTTCGTCACCTACGATGGTGAGGTATTTCCAACCACCGGCGTTTTTGTATGTTTCTACGAGTTCGTTGGGCACGACAACGGTGATTTTGTCACCTTCGTTGAACACGCCTTCGGCCATACCGGCGGGGTTGGCAGCCGATACGGTGATTTTTTCGATGGCGCTACCCTTGAAGCAGTCGGCTTCGAGGATGGCGAGGATGGTACCCAGGTCGATTTCCTTGAGGCCGGTGCAGCCTGCGAAGGCGTCCTGTTTTACGATGGTTATCTTATCGTTGAAGTTTACTGTAGCCAGTGCGGTGCAACCCTTGGCGATACCGAAGGGAACTTCGCTGCCGCTGACGGTCAGAGTCTTCAGCGAGGTATTGTCGGCCAATACATAGCGGCCTACGTTGCCACGGACAGCCATTTCGGCGATATTGGTGCCATAGAGGGAGTAGTCACCCCATTCGGTGCAGTTGTCAAGCACGGCCGAAGTCAGGTTGGCGCACTTGTAAGCTGCATAGGGACGCAGAGCGGTGAAACCGTTGAACTCTTTAGTCTCCGAAGCGGGAGCCCAAGCGATCAGGGTCTTGCCGTCTTTGCTGGCTATCATTTGTGCTGTGGGGGTGTCACTGACGTAATCCTCGTTGGCGGCGTCCACGGTGAAATTCTTGATGGCGGTGCAGCCCATGAATGCGCCGTCACCGATGGCCTTGGTGGCTGCGGGGATGGCTACGGAGGTCAGTTCGGCGTTATTAGCGAATGCCTGAGCGCCGATAGTCTTGACCGCGGCGGGAATGACGAGGGCGCCTTTGAGTGCGCTACCGGAGAATGCCATTTGGCCGATGGAGGTCAGGCTTTCGGGAAGCACGATATCGCTCACCTTGGCATTGAGGAATGCCATAGCATCGATGGAGGTCACAGCACCTTCGAAGCGTACCTTAGCAAGGCTTGTGCAGCCCTGGAAGGTCGACGAGGGGATGGTGGTGATACCTGCGGGAAGGGTGACTTCGGGCAGCGAGGAGCAGCCTGCGAAGACGTTGGTACCCAGAGATGCCAGTTCGGCGGGAAGTGTCAGGTTGGTAAGAGCCTTGCAGCCTTCGAAGTAGCTGGTAGGCAGCGATGTAACCTTCGGACCGAGAACAATGGTGGTGAGCACCTTATTGCTACGGAAAGGTTTCTCGGCCATAGCAGTGTACTTGGAGCCATCGATGGGGCGGTTGATGTTCAGTGTAGTGAACTTGTCAAAGCCGCCGCCGTTGAATATCGATGCGGGGATGGCGATTGCGTCGTCACCTTCGGCAAAGGTCATGCTCTCAAGATTGACAGCACCATTGAAGGCGTCAGCGCCGAAATCGACGATAGTACCGGGAATGGTGATGGAGGTCAGTGCCGTACATTTCTGGAAGCACTTGGCCGAAATCTTGGTAATCGAAGAGGGAAGGGTTACACTTGTCAGTGCCGTGCAGCTGTCAAATGTACCGTCGTTAAGTTTTGTAAGAGTGTTGGGAAGCACCACGCTTGTCACGGTGGTATTGCCCTTGAAAACTGCGGTGGGGACGTCTACAACGGTAAATTCATTGCCGTCGTAAACAGCCTTTTCGGGGATAACGATATCGCCCTCGTACACCGCAACGGTGGTGCCGTCAGCGGCCTTGGTGCCGGCTTTTTGCACCTTACACTCGAACTTCTTTGCTACGGTTGTGTACACCAGACCGTTGTAGACGAATTTAGTCGCCTTTGTAGGAGCTGTTGCAGCGGTCATAGTACCCACACCCAAGCATGCAATCAACGCGGCAGATACCACGAAGTTGCGTAATGTTGATGTAGAAAAACGCATTACGATTAGTTTGGTTAGGTTATTAATATTTTGGTTGTCAGTAATTTACTAATCACACCTACACATGTCCGGCGGTCCGTAATCTTATGACATAGGCCACGGCAAGGCTTTCAAGACCGACCGTCGCGGACACATATAGTCGGCTCAAAGTTACACATTTTTTTTCAATAAGCAGGTCGGCGTGCTCGTATTTTTTTTTGTAAACCTGCTTATATTCTTATATAAGGTACCGTCTGAGGCTCTTATCGGAGAACTCGCAGTACTCGGAATACTCGAAGAGATCAGAGGACCCGCAGCACTCGCAGCACTCGCAATGCTCGAATGGTTTGGAATCTTCCTCTCATGTCCGCGAATTTGTTCCGGCGGACACAATTCGCTAACTTTGCAGTCGATATGCACACCATCACACGCAACGCACTGGCAATGACAGCACGCATGGCCGCCACCACGGTCGTGGGGCTGCTGACGTGGCGTATAGCCTTACAGCTTCTTGGCGCCTACTCGCTGGGGCTGTATTCGGTCATTGCAGGGGTCATCGCTTTGGGCGAGGTGTTGTATGCTACTTTAGGCGGTGCCTACGACCGTTATATGGCTTATACACTGGGACGTTGCGATTCCGATTTCGGCGATATGGCAGCCACCGCCCGTCGCTTGCAAGTGCGCGTAGCCGTGGCTGTAGTCGTCTTGGCCGACACCGCCGGGCTGTGGTATGTCTTGTCGCTGAACGATGTAACCGCTGCCGGGACATGGGTCGCCGTAACGGTGTTCCAATTGGCCTTGGCGACTTCGGTGCTGACTATCTTAGCCGCCCCGGCGCGAAGTGTTCTGACGGCGCTCGAACGTATGGACATCGTGGCGCGAGTCGACATAACGGCCACCGTGGGGCGTTTTGTGCTGCTGGCCGTACTGTTATGGCTGGCAAACGAGTATGAGGTTATAGGCTCGGGCAGTCCCTACCCGCTTGTGGCGTATGCTATTGTATGCGTGACTATGCCTCTGTATACTTGCCTGGCCCTATGGCGGCATAGCCGACGTCGTATCGGCCGAACGGGTACGGCCTCGAAAATGATGATGCGCGAACTGCTGCGGTATGCCGCCGCCGATTTCTACGGCAACGCGGCTGTAGCCATACGCGACCAAGGTATTATACTGGTTTTCAATGCCGTGGGCGGACTTGCCGCAACTGCGGCGCTGACTTTGGCTCTGGCCGTAGTCGCCAAGGTGCAGACCTGGGCTCAAAGCATACTTACCGCCTTTGTTCCGCCCGTCATCAAGGCCTATGCCGCCGGCGACAACGATCGCATGTGGCGTATGGCCTTACGTGCTTTGGCTTGGAGTGCCGGCATATTCGGTGTCTGCGCCGCTGTCTTATACGCCTTTGCCGACACGCTGATGCCGCTGTGGCTGGGTCCGGAGATGCCGTCAATGACGGTGGCGCTGCTGGGCATAGCTTTGGCTGCCGGGATGTGCGTAGGCATCACCAACGTCTTTGCAGCCGTCGTGCACGCCACCGGGCGCATACGTGCTTATTCGCTGGTATCCGGCACGATATACCTTTGCGCCCCGGCGGCTCTATACTTTGCCGCGCAGCATTACGGAGCGGACATGGCATACGCGGCCATCATACCGATATACGCGGCGGTCACCGTATGCGCCGTCTTGTTTGCGCGAAGTACTGCCGGACACCGGGTCGAGACTTCCGAGGCCGTCAACAACACCGCCTCGCCGCGTCCGAGACGCATACTCGTCATCATCCGTTCGCTGGATATGGGCGGAGCCGAACGTGCTCTTATCGATAGCCTGCAACAGCACCCTGCACGCCCGTCCCAAAGCATTGACATACTGGCCTTATGCGGCGGACGTTGGACCGACAGCCTCCCCGAAAACGTCACGGTGCTGTCCCCGGTATGGGCCAATGGTGAGCGCAGCCGAACGCTGGCCTTGCAACTATGGGCGGCACGTCACGGTTGTTCGCTACCTTTGCGTCGACGTTTGGCACGCGCAAATGTCGCTTCAGCGCCTTACGACATCGTAATATGCTGGCTCGAGGGCCTGGCAGCGGTGGCGCACGATGTACTGTGGCCGCGCATAGATACCCCAGGGTATACACGGCATTACACAATGGTACACAGCGACTTTGCCCGTCTGGCCGATCACGCTCTGCCTTGGCCGGACGATGGTGGCGACAGCGAACATCGCTACTATTGCCGCACACGCGGGGTCATTGCCGTAGCGCCGCACGTGGCCGCATCGCTGCGGGACTTCCTCGGCTCGGAGACACCGCGTATATATTTGCGACCTAACTCGGTGGACGTTACGCGGCTGCAAACGCTGGCAGCCGAAGCCGCGGCGTCCGTTCCGCCGCGTCGTTCCGGTGTACGTCGATACGTGGCCGTGGGACGTCTGGAAGGTGTCAAACAATTTGAACGTTTGGTCGATTTTGCTCGCACCGAAATTCTCAACGGGCCACTTGAAATACGCCTTATCGGAGACGGCAGCCGCCGTCGCGAGTTGGAACGCACTTATGCCGAAGCGGGACTTTCGGACGTCATAACCATGGTCGGAGCGCTGGACAATCCCTACGGCGAAATTGCCGCCGCCGATGCCATGGTCGTCACCTCGGCCACCGAAGGCGATTCGGTAGCCATACGCGAGGCCCACGCCCTCGGGTGTCCCGTAATCTATTGGCCAAAGGACTGAGCAGTCATCGAACTCAGAGTGCCTGAAGTGCGGCACTCTATCATTCCCTATCATTCCCTATTATTCTCATAGCTCCCACTATTCCTACAACTTTCATCTGAGAGTCGGAATCCATCAAGCCTACCGACAAAATTCGCCTTTTGGCAGATGCAAACTTTTTCCTGACTTCGTCAATGCGTACCCCAAAACTCCTCAGTGAACAATTTGGCAA
>UQGP01000043.1 GCA_900540625.1 uncultured Porphyromonadaceae bacterium
GCTAGCCCCGTAGTGAGAGGCTAATGTTTTTGCACTTCGTTTAAGAATCTACACGAAAACATTTATTGCCGTTCTGATATGGAGCTGCCGAGAGAGGCGGTTGTTTGACTCTGCAGACTCTGCAGTGTGACTCAACTTTCAGACACCGTCACATAATGGCCGACAATTCAAAAAAAAGTCGTACCTTTGCGGCACGTTAGCGCCCGTGGCGTAATTGGTAGCCGCGTTAGACTTAGGATCTAATGTCTTAGGACGTGGGGGTTCGAGTCCCCCCGGGCGCACATAGCAAGCCGCGACAGCCCCACAGCTGCCGCGGCTTGCCGTAATATTCGGTACTGATATGCCTAAAATAGAGCGTCCGGGACAAAAAGCAAGAAGATGTCCGGATATAATTGAAACATCGGACATCTTCTCGTTTTCTTGATGTGATGCAAGGGCTTATTCCTGCGTCATACCTTTTTCGTTTTCGTCTTCGTCTTCATAAGATATTGTGGAAAACAGAATCGCATAAGCTTCTATTTTTTGTTTCCCTTCAACAACGAATCCCATATTTGGATTTGTAATTCGGATATTTTTGAGCTGGGCAATTTCCACGTCATTTACCACAAGGTATAACCGGCCGCGAGATTGCACAAGGCACACGTCAAACGTTTTGTTGTCCTTCAGCAAGTCATTCAACGAAGAGGTATATTCTTCGTCAGAGACCTTCTTTTTGCGCGGAGCAAGTTTGTAGATTCCCCGTTTTACGATAGAATACTCGCCTTTTTCACAGATGGTATACGTGTATCCTTTTTTGCCAAACAAGATTGCCGAGAAGTTATTCTCGTTCTTGTAGTCAAATGCTATTCCGAATGAGGGGGTGTCTTTTGTCTCGGATGGTTTGAACACGAATTCGGTGAAGAAGTCTTCGTTCTCCGGATTAAGTGAGAATTCGGAGCAAGACACTACTGTTTGCTTCTCTTTCTTTGATTCGAGGATTAGTTTCTGTTTGTCCAGGACGCATTTTGCTTCTTTTCCCTCGTATAGATTCCACTGCAACTCTGGGTCGCCGACTTCCATAAATTTCAAAGAATATTCTCCGTTTGTTTTAAGCTGAAACTGTGCATAGCTTGCGATGGAGCAAAGAACGAATGCCCAAGATGTTATTATGCGGTTCATATTTGCTTTACTATTTTTGGATGATTATTCTCCGCCGCCGACTGTTGTTTGCAATTCCTGAAGCAGCGGGTCAAACAGGCGCATAGTACGGTCATACCGTTCGTAGCAATTAGTGCCTCTGCAATCATTGTCCTTTATTTCGGTGATCAGGCGTGCGCGATAAGAAATCACTTCTTCATCAGTGAAAGAAACGCGGACTTCGAGGCGAGTGCGCACTGTTTCGTGTCTGAACCTATTTATCACCCAACCGGTCTTTATCCATCCGGCACTTTTGTCGCGGACTTCGATATTGTCAAAATAGCTGGTGGCTACATTCATCAGGCGTTTCCATATAACGTCTTCGGTCATGCCTTTCCGGCAAGTGATATCAAACCATGCGTTGGGTTGCACACCGGCATCCTCACCGGATGACGAGGCTTTATATGCCTCAGATTCCGGTATTTCGTATACGATGGTGTTCTTGGGATTGTCTTTCAGAAGACGA
Source organism: uncultured Porphyromonadaceae bacterium (assembly GCA_900540625.1). GTDB lineage: Bacteria > Bacteroidota > Bacteroidia > Bacteroidales > Muribaculaceae > CAG-873. The sequence continues at coordinate 1,643 of UQGP01000043.1, forward strand.
TATTTTCGGGTAATGTATCCGGGCGCCTCTACTGAAACAACGTAAAACTCGTTGTGTTTGTCAAACTTGACTTGATAGGTCCCGGTGCCGACTTCCTGCCCGTCAATATAGATGGTGGCAAATTCGGGAATGGTTTTAATTGTGATTTTCTTTGCTCCATAAACGGCAAGAGAAGCTGAAAAAATCGCAATCACACAGATTAAGAATTTTAGATTTCTCATACTTTCTTCTGTCGCCTCCATCCTCGAGATGACTGTTAATTAACGAAAAAGCGTAGGATGATGTTCCTGTTTATCTTCAAGGAGGCATCGCCAAACGCCTATCAGAGAAATAAACAGTCCACTCCCACGCCTTATCGAATATCGATTTCTCCTGCCGGAGATATGGATATGCGACAAGCATGAGCGTTCGTTGACTGCTCTAATCCCTCTCTGAATAAAAAATTTGGCGATTTCCTTGAAAGGATAAAGCACGAAACGCTTCGATATATGTCTGCGTATCTTTATGATACACGCCGCTAAGTTATTAACTATTTTTGAATCCGCCAAATAAAAAATGTGTTTCGGTTTTGGGGCGTTGAATTTCGTCAGTTCCGGGTCGTGTGATGTTAAAAATGCGCTCCGAGAGGTATTATCTATCGTTGAATTTACTTTTATGTAAAAAATATTCTAAGCTTTTGCTCTGAAGAAGGGAATGCTCTTTGGAATTATATTGCTGATATGCAGGTTTAAGAATGCGTTGACGGATGATGTGAAAGCGGCATAATGACGGGAGGGACAGTGCGTTGAGTGATATTTGGCAATCAAGATGCTCTGTCGGGATGTATATTGTCAAGTCTAAAGGGCATCGGGCCTTATGAATGCCAAGTCGAGTGATTTCTTATAAAAAGTTAAAAAGCGCAGCGGTTTCAAAATAATATCTAATTTTGTGTTTTATAGAAACATGTAAATTTCGTATGTGTTGTTCTATCCATGTTAAATGATACCTTATATTATGGTTGAAGACGAACTGATAAAGCTTTACAAAGAAGCGGAAACATTTACAAAATATAATAGTGAAGTGCCTGAAAGTCTTGCAAGAGAAATAAAAAAGGCTGAGGCCGAATTGCGACAAGAAGCATTACTGAGAGATATTGCGGTTCTGATGCCTAAGGTTATTCCAAATGCAGAAAACTCAACAAATGTCGTGATATCATGCGAATACAATGGGAAAGAGCTGAAGCGCATAGGAATTACGACCAAAACAGATTTGTTGAATGAGTACAGTGTAGTGATGACCGTATCACCTACAGATAATAATTCTGATGGACGTTCCGAAAACAACCGTTTGCCAAGCAATGGGTTCTCTGTTCATTTTACAGATGGTAAAGTAGTAGCTGAACGCACGGCGCAAAAAACGATGATTGAAGCTTTGCGTTATATGGGGTTGGAGCGTGCTTCAAGGTATAATGTGGAGTTTAGGGGTTATCCACTTGTTGGTAAACGTCAACGCTCTATGGATGAGCCTAACAAATGGCAACGCAATGTCGATGGTTGGTGGGTGTATATCAATATATCTAATGAGAAGAAAATTGAGCACTTGAAAGGTGTCGCAAAGATGCTTAATATACCAATGGAGATTGTAAGGAATGAAGACAACTCTACGGACAAGGAAGATGAGCCAGATCAAACTCATAAACGTGCAATGTTCTCACTTAACGGAGGACCGGCCTTTTGTAAGAATAGGTCAGTACTTAATGTTATACGTCAGTTTATTTCAGAAATGCCGAATGTAAAATACTCAGATATTTGCGAGTATTTTCCTCATGACATTCAAGGCGGTTATGGCGTGTTTGAGACCCTATCTCAAATAGCAGAACGCAAGGCAAAAGGTCAGGATGCAGAGAAACGCTATTTCCTAAGTCAGGACGAAATTCTAAGATCCGGTGATGGCGTGAAATTTGCCGTAAGTACGCAATGGGGTGAGAATTTTGAGAGATTTCAAAAGCATATTGCCAAAGAACTCGGTTGGAAACTTGAGGAGGTGTAATGTTTCGATGGCGTTCAATCGGTATGAACGGCCAATATATGGTTGGAAAATGTGACGCGTGTACAGTGTGAATATATGCCAATCTTTGGAAGGCTTGAATGACGCCGACTTTGAGAGTGACGACGAGGAGCTGAAATTGGGCATAATGACGGGAGGGACAGTGCGTTGAGTGATATTTGGCAATCAAGATGCGCTGTCGGGATGTATATTGTCAAGGCCAAAGGGCATCGGGCCTTATGAATGCCAAGTCGGGCGATTTCTTATAAAAAGTTAAAAGCGGTGGCGGTTACAAAATAATTTTTACCTTTGCGTGTCGTGAGCCACCAATCACGCCGACACCCCTGAAGGGTGTCCCATGAATTACTGTATATCCTCACCAACACAAAAAACAAATCAACGATTATGGCAAAAATTATTGGAGCAATCACGGTAGACGTCAACCGCTGCAAGGGCTGTGAACTTTGCGTGGTGGCATGTCCTGCCGACGTCCTCGGCCTGCAACCCAAAGAGGTCAACGACCGCGGCTACCATTACGCGTACATGAAACAGCCGGACAAGTGCATAGCGTGCAGTTCGTGCGCGCTGGTATGCCCCGATGCCTGCATCGAAGTGTACCGCGTAGTCCAAAAGTAAGCGCGCCTTCCCTGACATCCAAACCACAAAACAACCACAGCATAAAACGACACAAGATATGGACCAAGAAGTTAAATTGATGAAGGGCAACGAAGCCATTGCCCATGCCGCCATCCGCTACGGTATCGACGGCTATTTCGGCTACCCGATTACGCCGCAGTCCGAGGTACTCGAGACTCTCGAGGCCGAGATGCCCTGGGAAACCACGGGTATGGTAGTGCTGCAAGCCGAGAGCGAGGTCGCCGCCATCAATATGGTTTACGGCGGCGCATCCACGGGCAAGGCCGTTATGACATCCTCCTCCTCGCCCGGCGTCTCCCTCAAGCAGGAAGGCATATCGTATATCGCAGCCTCCGAGCTGCCCGCGCTGATAGTCAACGTCATGCGTGGCGGTCCCGGTCTGGGAACCATCCAGCCCTCGCAGGCCGACTACTTCCAGGCCACCAAGGGCGGCGGCCACGGTGACTACCACCTCATAGTATTGGCTCCGGCCACGGTTCAGGAAATGGCCGACTTCGTAGGCCTGGGTATGGACCTGGCTTTCAAATACCGCAACCCGGCAATGATTTTGGCCGACGGCGTGGTAGGACAGATGATGGAAAAAGTCGTACTGCCCGAGCAACGTCCGCGCCGCACTCCCGAGCAGATAGCCGAGCAATGCCCTTGGGCGCTCACCGGCAAGCACGGTCGTGACCATCGCAACGTCATCACATCTCTGGAAATGGACTCCGTGCTTATGGAGAAAAACAACGAGCGCTTCCAGCAGACATACGAGCGCATCCGCCAAAACGAGGTGCGTTTCGAAGAACATTTCACCGAAGATGCCGAGTACCTGATTGTGGCCTTCGGCAGCATCGCTCGTATAGCGCTCAAGGCCATCGAAGAAGCTCGCGCCAAGGGCGTCAAGGTGGGCTTGCTTCGCCCCATCACTCTTTGGCCCTTCCCCGAAAAGGAAATTGCACGCCTGTCGCATCAGGTCAAAGGTATACTTACCGTCGAACTCAATGCCGGACAGATGATTGAAGACGTGCGTCTCGCCGTCGAAGGTCGCGTACCCGTATACCACTTCGGCCGCATGGGCGGTATCGTCCCCAACCCCGGCGAAATACTCGAGGCCCTGGGCAAAAACTTCCCCGAAATAGGCAAGTGATGCGCCCATACACACACCCACACTTCTAACACCACACGACAATGACCATCGAAGAAATCATAAAACCCGAAAATAAGGTCACCGGACGTCCGCGCCTGCTCCTTGACGTCCATACACACTACTGCCCCGGCTGCAGCCACGGCGTCGTACACAAACTCGTAGCCGAAGTCATTGACGACCTCGGTATCGAAGACCGCACCGTGGGCGTCGCTCCCGTAGGTTGCGCCGTATTCGCCTACAACTATATAGACGTCGATTGGGTGGAAGCCGCCCACGGACGCGCTCCCGCCGTAGCCACGGCTGTGTCGCGCCTCAATCCCGACAACGTTGTATTCACATACCAAGGTGACGGTGACCTCGCTGCCATAGGTACGGCCGAAACCATACACGCCTGCAACCGCGGCGAAAACATCGTCATCATATTCATCAACAACGCTATATACGGTATGACCGGCGGTCAGATGGCACCTACAACCCTGCTGGGTCAGAAGACCGCAACCTGCCCCTACGGACGTCGCGTCGACCTAAACGGCTACCCGCTGAAAATCAGTGATATCCTCGCCGGTTTGGACGGAACATGCTACGTTACGCGCCAGACGGTACATACCGCTGCCGCCGTGCGCAAGACCAAAGCCGCCATCAAGAAAGCCTTCCAAAACGCTATGGCCAAAAAAGGTACCTCCGTTGTCGAAGTCGTTTCAACTTGCAACTCCGGCTGGAAGATGACACCCGCACAGGCCAATCAGTGGATGGCCGAACATATGACCGAGAAATATCCCCTCGGCGACCTCAAAGACGAATGACGCCGGATACGACACTCGTCGAGACACACTCCCAACCCACCCACATCAAATTCCTTAGACAATGAAAGAAGAAATCATTATAGCCGGATTCGGCGGCCAAGGCGTCCTCTCTATGGGTAAAATCCTGGCCTATGCCGCACTCATGGACAACCTCGAAACTACCTGGATGCCCGCTTACGGTCCCGAGCAGCGCGGCGGCACAGCCAATGTCACCGTTATCATCAGCGACAGTGCCATATCCTCGCCCATCGTCGACAGCTACGACACCGCCGTAATCCTCAACCAGCAATCTCTTGACAAATTCGAGAGCAAGGTAAAACCCGGTGGAACGCTCATCTACGACCCCTACGGCATACACCGCGCACCCACACGTACCGATATCCGCGTCATTCCCGTAGATGCTACAGATGCTGCCATCGAAATGGGCAACTCCAAGACATATAATATGATACTGTTGGGTGCCCTGCTCAAGGCACGTCCCCTGGTGCCCGATGACGCCGTCGTTCGCGGCCTGCGCAAGACACTCCCCGAGCGTCACCACCACCTCATTCCGCTCAACGAGGAAGCCATTGCTCGCGGCAAAGCCCTCGTCAAGTAAGCACTCTAAACATCGCTTAGGCGATATCCCATATCTGCAGCTCCAAGGCCGACCCTTGGGGCTGCACTGTTTTTCGGGAAAGCGGAGAAGTCCTCGAATTGTCGGCGAAAGGGGCGATGTGAAGTTAAAAAACGATAAGAATAAATAAAAAAGCATAAACTTTTCGGGCGTTTCGGGGTCTTACAAGGCCTGCTATTGTCCATATAATAGTAAATGCTTAACTTTGCAGCACTTTATGAGACTCTCAAGAGGAGGAGGCCTGAGGCTTCCTCCTCGTCTTTTGACGGGCCGGAGTCTTTGAAAGCCAAACCATCGCAGCTGTTTGCCCACCACTGAGGGCGAGACAAAAAAGCCGCAAACAACGACAACCGAACATACTAAACAGATACAGCCTATATGCTTGACAAAGAACTGCTGCGCAGCACCGTAGAGGAAGCCATAGCCGGCACGGACATATTTCTGGTAAACATCACCGTGAGCGCCGACAATATTGTCGACGTGACCATCGACAGCCCCGAGGGCATAGACATCGACCACTGCACGGCGCTGTCGCGCCGCATAACCGAAGTCTTTGACCGCGATGTCGAGGACTACGAGCTCACCGTTGGTAGTGCCGGAATTACGGCTCCATGGACCGTTGACCAACAGTATCGTATGAATGTAGGCAACCCCGTAGACGTGCTCACCCGCGACGGACGACGCATACACGGCACACTTGTCGCAGTCTCCGACGACTGCCAAGCCATCACCGTGACGGTCCCCACAAAAGTGCGTCACGAAGGCGCCAAGCGTCCCGTAATCGAGGACGTACCTCACGAAATCGAACGTTCCAACATTAAGACTATAGTCCGCGACATCGATTGAACACGGACACGATACAGACAACAATAACGAAACCTCACATAACATCCCCGCAAATGGCAAAGAAAAAAGACGACCGCCCGAATATGGTCGAGCAATTCGCCGAGTTCAAAGAACTGAAAAACATCGACAAGACTACTATGATCAGTGTCTTGGAGGAATCATTCCGTAACGTGCTGGCCAAAATGTTCGGCACGGACGAAAACCTCGACGTAATCCTCAATCCCGACAAGGGCGACGTACAGATATTCCAAAACCTGAAGATTGTACCCGACGGCGAAGTCACCAATCCCAACCTCGAAATCTCGCTCAGCGATGCACACGCCGATGACGACCCCGATGCCGAGGTAGGCGAAGAGCACACCAAGGAAATATTCTTCGAGAAATTCGGCCGTCGCGCCATCCTCACTCTGCGCCAGACTCTCCAATCCAAGATTCTGGACCTGCAAAAAGAGGCTATCTACGACAAATTCAAGGAACTGGAAGGCGAGCTGGTGTCCGGCGAAGTCTATCAGACATGGTCGCGCGAAACGCTGCTGCTGGACGATGACAAAAACGAGTTGCTGCTTCCCAAGAGCGAAAGCATACCCGGCGACTTCTTCCGCAAGGGCGAAACCGTGCGTGCCGTTGTGGCAAATGTGGACAACAAGAACAACAATCCCAAGATTACCGTATCGCGCACCAACGAGAACTTCCTGCGCCGGCTCTTCGAGCTCGAAGTGCCTGAAATACAAGACGGCCTGATCAATATACGCGCCGTGGCACGCATCCCGGGCGAACGCGCCAAGATAGCCGTAGAATCCTACGATGACCGCATCGACCCCGTGGGCGCTTGCGTAGGCGTCAAAGGCAGCCGTATCCACGGCATCGTACGCGAATTGCGCAACGAAAACATAGACGTCATCAACTACACCTCCAATCCCACGTTGTTCATCCAACGCGCCCTCAGCCCCGCCAAGGTTTCGTCCATACGTCTTGACGAAGAAGAGAAAAAGGCCGAGGTGTTTCTGCATCCCGAGGAGGTATCCCTGGCCATAGGCAAGGGCGGCCTCAACATCAAGCTGGCCTCCATGCTTACAGGATACGTCATCGATGTATATCGTGACACGGACGACAGCGATGCCGAAGAAGACATCTATCTGGACGAGTTCAAGGACGAAATCGAAGAATGGGTAATCGATGCCCTCAAGAACATCGGATTCGTGACCGCCAAGAGCGTTCTCAACGCACCTCGCGAAATGCTCGTCGAAAAGGCCGACCTTGAGGAAGAAACAGTCGACCACGTTCTCGAAGTACTCCGCGCCGAATTCGAAGATTGATGTGCATTGCGTCCCCTCCTGACGGGGTCGCAGTATCCTCCCTCCCCTCACCAAGCCATCACGGCTACGGCCGCCGCCACCATGGCGACAGGCCATCCCAACGAAGAACGACAAAAAACAATATATGGCGAAAACAAAAATAAGCACCCTGGCAAAAGAACTCAACCTCGGACTGAACACAGTCGTTGAGTTTCTCAACAAAAAGAACATAGCCGTCGATCCGAGTCCCAACACCCGAGTCGAAGACAACATCGTCGATATCGTATTCAACGAATTCGACAAAGACCACAGCGTCCGCAACCGCTTGCAACGCGAGGCTGCCGAAGCAGAAGCTGCCCGTCGCCGCGTCGCCGAAGAGGCCGTCGCACGCGCCGAGGCCGAAGCTAAAGCACGCGCCGAAGCCGAGGCACAAGCACAGGCCGCACAACGCGCTGCCGCCGAAGCCAAAGCCAAGGAAGAGGCTGAGGCCAAGGCTCGCGCCGAAGCAGCCGCAGCCGCCAAAGCCAAGGAAGAAGCCGAGGCAAAAGCCCGTGCCGAAGCCGAAGCAAAGGCTCGCGCCGAAGCCGCTGCCGCTGCCGCAGCAGCCAAAGCTAAGGAAGAGGCCGAGGCCAAAGAGGCTGCCGAAGCGACCAAAGCCCCCGAACAGGACGAAAACTTCATAGCCACAAATGTCCCCACTGTGGCCGGGCTCAACATCAAGGGCAAAATAGACCTTGACGCACTCAACCTTTCCACACGTCCCAAGAAAAAAGGCAAGGGTGGAGGACAGAATGCCGGCGGACAAAACGTCAACGGAAACCGCAAGAAACGCCGCCGTATCGAGCCGGGCAGCGAAAAAGTGGACGTCAACAAGACTCCGGGTACCAACCCGCCGTCTGCTGCCGACCGTGACCGCAATCGCCAGGGTGGCGGTCAGGGACGCCCCGGAGGCAAAAACGCCAAGAATAAGAACGCGGAACGCCCCGCCAAGCGTCCCGTGGCTCAACAGCACAACGACGTCAGCGACGAAGACGTATCCAAGCAGGTTAAGGAGACGCTGGCACGCCTTACAGCCAAAGACAAAGGCCTCAAGAAGGGAGCCAAGTGGCGTAAGGAGAAACGCGAAGCCGCAGCCGAACGCGCCAACGAAGCTGCAGCCGAAGCACGCGCCGAGAGCAAGATTCTCAAACTCACCGAATTTGTAACCGCCAACGACCTGGCTATAATGATGGATGTTCCCATCAATCAGGTTATTGCAACGTGTATGAATATCGGCGTGATGGTGTCCATCAACCAGCGCCTTGACGCCGAGACAATAAATATTGTAGCCGAAGAATTCGGATTTAAGACCGAATATGTCAGCGCCGAAGTGGCCGATGCCATACATCAGGAAGAAGACGCCGAGGAAGACCTCGTACCGCGTCCCCCGATTGTCACCGTCATGGGCCATGTCGACCACGGCAAGACCTCGCTGCTCGACTACATTCGTCAAGCCAACGTCATCGCAGGCGAGGCCGGCGGCATTACGCAGCACATCGGCGCATACAACGTCAAACTTTCGGACGGCCGCCACATCACGTTCCTCGATACCCCCGGCCACGAAGCATTTACCGCCATGCGTGCCCGCGGCGCCAAGGTCACCGATATCTGTATCATCATCGTTGCCGCAGACGACAATGTTATGCCGCAGACAGTCGAGGCCATCAACCACGCCAGCGCCGCAGGTGTGCCCATCGTATTCGCCATCAATAAGATAGATAAGCCGCACGCAAATCCCGAGAAAATCAAGGAGGAATTGGCCGGAATGAACTACCTCGTCGAAGACTGGGGCGGCAAATACCAGTCACAAGACATCTCCGCCAAGAAAGGTACGGGCGTGCCCGAACTTATGGAGAAAGTGCTCCTCGAAGCCGAGATGCTGGACCTCAAGGCCAACCCCAACCGCAAGGCCACGGGTAGCATCATCGAATCGTCCCTCGACAAGGGTCGCGGATACGTAGCCACCGTATTGGTACAGAACGGTACACTTCGCGTGGGTGATATCATCCTGGCCGGCAACCACTTCGGCAAGGTCAAGGCAATGTTCAACGAGCGTAACCAGCGCATCAAGGAAGCCGGTCCCGCATGTCCGGCCCTGATTTTGGGACTGAACGGCGCGCCTACGGCAGGTGATACCTTCAACGTACTTGATACCGAACAGGAGGCTCGCGAAATAGCCTCGAAACGCGAACAATTGCAGCGCGAACAGGGCCTCCGTACCACCAAGATTCTCACACTCGAAGACATCGGTCGTCGTCGCGCCATAGGCAACTTCCAGGAACTCAATATCATCGTCAAAGGCGATGTCGACGGCTCCATCGAGGCTCTCAGCGACTCGCTCATCAAGCTGTCTACCGAGGAGATACAAGTCAATGTCCTCCATAAGGCCGTCGGCGAAATCTCCGAAAGCGATGTCACCCTGGCCGCAGCCTCCGATGCCGTCATCATCGGCTTCCAGGTGCGTCCCTCCATCGCTGCACGACGTGCTGCCGAACGCGAAGGCGTCGATATCCGTCTCTACTCGGTCATCTATCAGGCCATCGAGGAAGTCAAAGACGCTATGGCCGGTATGCTTGCTCCCGAAATCAAGGAAGAAGTCATCGGTACGGCCGAGGTACTCGAGACATACCATATCAGCAAGGTCGGCACCATTGCCGGCGCAATGGTTCGCGAAGGCAAGCTGAAACGCGGCTGCAAAGTTCGTCTTATCCGTGACGGTATCGTCAAATATACCGGCGAACTTGGCTCGCTCAAACGCTTCAAGGATGACGTCAAAGAAGTGGTCGCAGGCTACGACTGCGGATGCTCCATTGCCGGATACAACGACATCAAAGTGGGCGATATATTCGAAGGTTTCGAAGAAATTGAGGTCAATCGCAGCCTCTGATATATCGATTAACCATCTTATAGCAGCGAGCGGCGCCCCGTATGAGGCGCCGCTCGCTGTCGGTGGAGAGATTCATCCCTATATCTGAATTCTTCAGGCATTTTCGTAACATTGCATTTGCCCTTGGACTTTACAGGGGTCTAAACATCACCTAAGACCTCATAGTTAGCGGAATATCATAATATAATTTGTAATTTTGCAATATGAACGATCTTACTGTGTCAAATATCGAGCGACAAAATGTGTTGAACAATCGCTACGCCGTGGAAGTTCTTCAAGGGGACCTTGGTTTTACCGGGATGTTCTTTGAAGGGGAATATCGTTTCACTAAGAAAATGGTAGCCGATTTCTATGAAGTGGATGAGCGCACCATTGAGCGTCTTCTGGAAGAACACAGCGAAGAACTGAAGCATAACGGCTATGTTTTAAGTAAGGGCAAACAACTGAAAGAGTTTAAGTTGCAATTTGCTCCCGTCATAAATGTCGGGAGCAAAACCACGCAGCTTGGCTTGTTCAGCTTCCGAACTGTTTTGAATGTCGGTATGCTTTTAACCGAAAGCGAAGTAGCTAAAAAAGTTCGTGCACGTATCCTTGACATCGTGATCTCGACAATCAACAAGAGAGCCGGAGGCGGCACTAAATACATCAATACCCGAGACATTGATTTCGTTACGGCTGCAATTGAAGAAGACAACTATCGAAAGAATTTCACCGCCGCCGTCGGACGATGCGTTCAGGGACATAAAAATTATAAATATGCACAAATTACCGACCTTATTTACCAGGCTATATTCAAAGAAAAGGCCGGAGAATATCGTGCTATATTGCGGCTTGATAGAAGCGACAATGTACGTCGGACTTTTTATGCGGAAGTGCTTCGCTGCATTTCTTCATTTGAGAATGGCATCGGTTATGCAATCGAAGCAGAATTCAAAGTGAGGAATGGAAAGCTATTGTCGCTGGAGCGCGTGAAAGAACTTATCTTAGAGCAGGAACAGTCGCCGGCCATGCAACCCTTCATATATGATGCACGGACAAAGATGGCATCTCGCGATGTTGCCTTCCGCGATGTTTTCCACAATAACATCGCCGGATATCTTCGTGCCGTCACACCCGAGGAATTTGATCGTTTCATCGGAGAAAAATCAATTGATTTTGACGAGATAATGAATCTGCCGGAGAATCGGGAAGTTCTCAAACGCTTAAAGCAAGCCGAAGATGAGTGAAGAATTGAAGTACATCACTTACGATGAGGCATTGGTGGTTTACAGCAAAACGGTAGCAGCCAGTGGCGGTGGTTTGCAGGGCGTCAAAGATGAGGGTGGCATACGGAAAGTGCTTGACTTCGTGCAGAACGATTTGTATTATCCCACCTTTGCCGAAAAGCTGACCTATCTGGTCTTCGGTTTTTGCACAGGCCATTATTTCGAGGATTCCAACAAACGCGTTGCATTGACCCTCGGCGTATGGTTTCTTGTGCACAACGGCTACTATTGGCATGCATACAACTTTATGCAGTGTATGGAGGCTATTATCTACCATGTAGCAGCCGGACACATTGATAAAGACCTGCTTCTGCGCGTCATCAACTGCTATATGGCAAACGAGGATTATCCCGAAGACCTTAAACTCGAACTCATTCACGCTATCGGTGACCAATCAGTGGAATTTGAAGAGTCCGACGATAATCGGCATTAACCTCGAAAAGATGCGAATCACGTCTGACGATATAACGAAACTTATGCTTCCGGACCAAATGGACATTATAACGCGAGCGGCGCCCCGTATGAGGCGCCGCTCGCTGTCGGTGGAGAATTTATGCTTTGAGACGCAGTGTGCGTCAGATGGTCTCCGAAAGGGCCAGGAGGAGGCGAATGTCGCGCTTCAGTGTGTCATCGTCTTTGCTCGAGCTGTGGGCGGCGACTAACTTAAGGTCATTGAGAATTTCCTTGAACTTGTCGACCATACCGATGTGCAGATATTCCACGGCAAGGTCCTTGCCCGCAGCCAAAGCCCCGGATATATCGCCGGATTTCAGTGCTTCGTCATAGGCAGCCTTGATGGCATCGAGACACTTGCCGGCTTCGATCAGAGTATCAACATTGATGCTGATGCCGTATGCGGCGTAGTTCGGTTTGAACCGCTCGTAGATGTCGGCTGCGACGCTCTTGGTAGATTCGAGGTTGTCGCTTGATTCAAGGCTGTCGCTTGATTCAAGGTTGTCGGAGCGGTCGAAAAATCCGAGGAGGTGACAACAATATTGCATAAAATTTGCGCTCTGTGACCGGGACATCCTAAGTGCTTCCGAGCGAGACGACTTGACTCCTTGTGTGGGCATCTTGGGCCTGTCGGACAACCGAGTGTTTGATGACGTAGGCCGCGGTGACGCACTGCGTCGCGGTCCGATGATTTGCTCGAGTTGGTCATGCGTCAGACACTTCATGGCGTACCCGAACTCCATATCGCTTTGACGTTGTTCTGCTAAGGCTCCCTTGACGATGTTTGCTACAAGCAGTACTTGCCTTTGCAGTTCTTTGTCGGCCTTGATATGATTGAGAAATCGGCTTTCGGTTTCCGAGTCCATGTCCCCACGGACGTATAGGTCTATAAGTGTTTCTTGCTCCTGCTCGGATAAGGGTTTGGCTTCGGCCACTTTGGCCATCGTGGCTGTTGCTTGGCTTGCCGCCTGTCGCTTTTCGGCAATCTCACGTTCTTCGCTCAGAATGTTGCAGAATTCCGGGTCTTTGAGCTGTCTCGTAAATTCAGCGATTTGGGCGCTGTTGAGACGTCCTTTGAGGTATTGTTGAATGAGTGCTCTCTTGTCCATATCTTCTGATTTCATATCATAAGTCATAACCAAGTCTTGCTGCGTATTGTTTCACTTCCTTTGTCAACTGCTTCATACATTGCGCTTTGCGATTGCGGACCGTCACAGCGGCATTGTATCCCAGCAGCGTGGCTATAGTGTCCATACTCATATTGTCGTAGTAAAAAAAGCGTATAATCATGGCGCATTTCTCGGGCAAGTGGCTAATGGCCAAGTTGAGTGCATCGATTAATTCGGGGTCTTCGTAGGGATTATCCGTGTTTTCGATGCTTGAAATTTGGTACATTAAGCGGTCGGTGTGGCTTTGGGTGTCATCGGGGGTCTCGTCAAACAAAGAGTCGAAGTCCAACGAAACTATGCGGCCGTCTTTGGAGGCGCGGTATATCTTATCGACCATATTTTTGCCAATCTTAAGCATATATGCTTCCCAATTTGTATCGGGAGCTATGCGGCTTTTTTGAAGGTTGTTGTAGATGGCAATAAATACGTCATTGTATATATCCATGGCTTCCGAGTGGCTTAGGAAGCTGTACTGTCTGCATAGGTAGTTGATGAATTTGGGCATAAACGAATTGTACCGCTGTCTTACGACTTCGGCAAATGCCGCTTGTTGCCCTTCCGGGGAGAGTTTTTGGTTGTCCATGTCTGTACTGTTTGGCAAAGTTAGTGGTTTTGGAGGAAATATCGTGTTCGAGATTGAAAAAAACGATGTGGAAAGAGAAGAATGAGAGGTAGTATTTTTTGCAGAGCGCAGTTATTGTTCTTCGCAGATTAGTGATTGCTGTCTTCGATGTCCGTAACAAAGTCGCGAGGTAGTACGATGTTGTCGATGCCGAAAGCCGCGCGGAACAGCGGAGCGATTTCGCAAGCTCTGAATCCGGCGATGCCGCAGCCTATGCGTGTCACCAAAAATGTCTGTTGTGGATGCTTCTTGGCGTATTCGATGAATTGGTCGACATAAGGCGCTATTTTGTCCACTCCGCCGTGCATGGTGGGAATGGCATAGCTTTGGCCCTGTATGCCGACGCCTTGTCCCATAATGGCGCCGAAATAGCGGACTGCCGCACGGGCGGCACCACCGCCGTGCATCCCGGCCAAATTGCTGCCGAAGACGAAGACCTCATCGGGGTTGAGAGTCGTGATATGTCCGGGCGTGTATCGTCCTGCTGTGTACTGCCGAGGAGCGTTGTTGTTGTTTGCGTTTGACATTGTGCTGCTGTTTTAGTGGTTTATGAATTGTCGCTTGGCTGCGTTCCGGACAAGTGTCGGCGTTTTAGAATTCCATGCGGAAGCCTTTGCTCTTCATCTTGTCGTAATTGTCTTTATTGAAGCGGTACTGTACCGGGATGCGCGATGCGGCGCCTTTGGGCCGTTCGACAGCAATGTCAAGTATGCCTAATTTAAGCATTTTGGATGCAAAGTTGCGTCGGTCAAACTTGATGCCCAGAATACTTTCGTACAGGTCCTGAAGCTGCGGCATGGTGAATATTTCGGGTAGCAACTCAAAGCCTATGGGCTCGAAGTGTATTTTTTCCTTGAGCTTGCGTAGCGCTACACTCAGGATGTGGTCGTGGTCGAATGCCAAGGGGGGGACTTTGTCGATGCTGAACCATCGGGCGCAGCGGGCGTCATCGCCGCCCTGCACTTCGCTTTTCTTGACCAGTGCGAAGTATGCGATTGTGACTACGCGCTCGCGAGGATCGCGGTAAACATCGCTGAAGCTGCCGAATTGCTCAAGGTAGCACGAGGTCAGTCCGGTTTCTTCGCCCAACTCGCGCTCGGCACATTGGTCGGTGCTTTCGTCGATGCGCATAAAGCCGCCGGGAAAGGCCCAGCGACCCTTGTAAGGCTCAAGGCCGCGCTCTATCAGCAGCAGCGACAGGCCCTCTTTGACATCGTAGCCGAAAACCACGCAGTCGGCCGTCACCGCCGGATGCGGATACTTATAGCAGTATTTGTTGTCTTGTTCCATTGTAGTGGAATTTGGATTTGTGTTATTTTGACGCAAAATTACTGCTTGCATCTGAAACCACCAAATTTTTTGAGTAAAAAATACGCATTGTTTTCGGGGTAATTTGCTCTTATTCTTCTAAACTGCGTATTTTCAGTGTTTTAGGCTAAGATTTTTTTTGATGAACAGAACTTTTTATTCAAGGTTTAATCGATATTTCCTTCTTCGGAGGTTGCGAAGCCCACGGGGCGGCGCATGGACGACTCCGCCTTGACTTCGTTGGATTCGGTAGCGCCTCCGTTGTCTTCGGATTGCTCGCCTTCGGGCTTGCAGTTGTTATTTGTGCTTTCATCGGCGGTGGCGAAGCCTACGGGGCGGCGTGTATCGTTGTTTGCCCGACCGTTCGCGGACATCATCGCAAGGTATGTTTCGTCCAAGATGCGGTGCGAGTGCAGAAGATTTTGCATGGTCATGCTCAAGAAAAGGTCAAGCCTTTTGATGCCTGAATGTAAAACGAAATCCAGGTATGTCGAGATGCCGATGTTGTCGTCGTCAAGTCGCTCGAATGTTAACTTTGTCAGGAATGCACAATTGGCATAATTGACAGCCATCAGCTTGGCCGAGAAATCGGGGTCGTTTTTATCCACCTGTCTCCAAGTGTAGTCCACGATGCGGACGTTGTTGCCATGAACATCAAAGAGTAGGTTTTCGCCCTGATAAGCGACAACTATTTTGCCGTCGCTCTTATGCGTTGTAGGTTGACATCCGAGGGCGGTCAGAGCTTCTTCCAAGAGGACGAGTGTCTCTTCCGTGTCGAGCGATGGCTCCGTATTGTCGGTTAACGCCGCGCGGCGTCTTACGTAACACCAAGCATGGACGGCCATGGCCACGATGCCGCAACCCGCACATAGATACAGTTGGTAATCAATACTTTGTCCATTGATGGCATTCACAAGCAGAATAACGAAAAAGAAGATGGTAAAAATGTAGAAATACTGATACGTGTTACGTAAAAACGAATTCATGAGGGTTGAGGTTTTTTGGTTGATGATTATATATTATTTGGATAAGAATCGGAAGGAGACAACAGTGTCTACCTTCCGCATTTTAGAAGTACAAAAAGCATGCCAATTGGCACGCTTTATTTTCCGGTTGTCAAGTATGCGTCTGTCGAAACGCTATACTCTTATATCGTATACCCATTGCACGTTGTTAAATCGGACATAGAGTTCGACTCTGCCATTTCGTCTTTTGTATATGCAAAGGGTACCATAGTCACCGTCTTGATCTCTAAATTCGAAATCAACATGGTAGTCGCCATCTCGGTCATATTCGCCGGACGATACACTGTATATCTTATAGACCTGTACCACATCTGAATATATCGTAATCTTATCATTATCGCCGTTGATATTGATTATAACGTCACAAGGAGTCCAGGAACTCCATTTGTTCCAACGATTATAGCGGTCATTGTATGTGCAAATTGCGACTGCGTCAGCTTGGTAATTCCACCGTTCGGCGTGGGCGCCAAGGCAGCCTATGATAACGGCCAGAATGGTTAGAAAGAGGTGTAATTGTTTCATTTGTTCAAGTTCTTTAGTTCGTTAGATTTGTATCTACGTTTATATACCGCAAGGACGTCGAACGTAAATCGCTTTGCCGGAAAAAATTGTCACCTTCGAAAGTAGATTGCGCATGTTGCGCATATATACGTCAAAGGCCGGGAAGCTGTCGATGCTTCCCGGCCTTTGGTTATGCAGGTAGTGTATTGTTACTTGACGTAAACTTTGGTTACGGTATTGCCGGTTGCCTTGATATACAGGCCATTGGAGGGCTCGGCCACGCGTATGCCTTGCAGGTTGTAGTACGTTGCGGCGGCAGCGTCATCTACCGTAATGTCCGAGACGCCTTCGTGCTTGTCCACCTTGAGCCATGACGATTTGCTCTTGTCAAGGTTGTGGTAGAATGTCAGTTTGATGCTTTCGGCTATTGTAGACTTGAGGTTGGTGCTGCTGTTGTAGAACACTTCGGTGGTGCCATCTATGGCGATGGTTGCGTCCGCTCCGTAGTTGACCTCACTCCAGCTGCTGTCTGCAATCTTGAATTCGCCGGCCAGGCCATCGGGGAGTATCAACTCGTACATCTGTTCGCCGAAAGAGCTGACGCCGGTATATTTAAACTTGTAAGCCTCGTCTGCATTCCAGCTATCGACATCGCCGCGCAGGTATATATCGAAGATGTCCGTGGTGGTTCCCTCGCCGACAAGAGTCATTGTCTTGGCATCAAGGTCTACAACAAGTTTGAAGTCGCCGGAGGCGGGAATGGCGTTGTTGCCAAGGTTGCCTACGGCCCAGGTGGTGGCGACATTCGGCGTCAGTGTAGCAGTGGTGTTGTCAGCGGCTACGCCGAAGCAGGAGGCGTTGAAAGTCGTCCAGTCGCCTTTGGCTGTAGAGAGTTTGAACATCTGGCCTTGCTTGGCGCCGGTGAGGTCGAGTGTGTATACGCCGTCAGCGTAGGTCAGTTCAACGGGATTTTCGGGATCCCATGAGGCGGGTATGCCCGTAAAATTACCGGTAGCGTAAACCGAGGTCTGTGCCGCAGCCGTGGCACCGAATCCTAAGACAGCAGCCAGGGCCACTGTAAGCGAAAGTAAAGAGTGTTTCATGTCGTAAATTGTTGTGTATGATATAACTAAAATTATTTGGTGCGCTTTGATATGCGTTTTTGACTTTGTCGGGCGTGTCTTTATGCCTGTGTTTGCCGGTTTTTGATGCACATTTGATTCGACATCATCGTCATCTCTTGGCGTTGCAAGGCGAACGAAGTGTTTCGGCCGTTGTGTCCGTGGTGAGTTTGCGCAAACCGACGGACTTCAGAAGTTTTGCAAATTTAGCGATTATTTTTGAATCTCCTTCGCTTTTAACCTGAAATCTTGTTTTTTACGATGGTGAAAGATTCAGATAAGAAGTGCAACGGCAAAACACCTCACTCCTCCTCGGGGGAAGGCCGCGCGCCGAGGGGGCCGAGCAGGC
>UQGP01000044.1 GCA_900540625.1 uncultured Porphyromonadaceae bacterium
AGATTACCTTCGTGAAATCCTTGCCTCGGCCATAATTTGATGCGGTTGCCCTGCGTCTGAGCTGGTGCTTTTGGAGTTTTGATGCCGCTATATTAGGCGCATATTTCATCATCATAGGACATCTGATGCGCAGTTTTTTTCTGAATATCGGGTCATTGCCAATATATACCAAGTTTCTTCTATTTGCCTTGGCAGGCGTAGCTCTATGGTTTCTCAACATCAATGGTACAGCCAATATGTTTAGAGGAGAATTTGGAAACCGCTTTGATCTATTTTTCATAAACGGTATTATCGGCACCACAGCCATTTGTGCTCTATCAGCCTTAATCTCTCTCCCCCAAATAATAGCAACTCTATTCACAAAAGGCGCAATCTTTTTCATCTGCGCACATATGTTTATAATGGATTACGTCAGTCTGATATATGTGCGGCTTTCGGGTCGTACATGGGATTTTGATACTGCAGACAAATTGATTGTTGCATCTTGCACAATACTCTGCTTTATTGCTATTGCCGCAATCCTACGTGCACTCAACCCAAAGTTATTAAGATGAGCAGCTACATTTCTCGTAAAGCATATAGCCTATACTATCGTTGGCGATTGTTGTACGACTTCATATATCGAAATGTCGTACACCCGCCTTATGTAATGACAATTCAAGAGACACTTCAAAAGATTATTGCAGACAAATGTTCGCTGTGTCGCTATGGCGATGGTGAGATTTCCTGCATATATGGCGCTGACTTGAATTTTCAGAAGCACAACGACACACTGAGCTCACGACTAAAAGAAATACTTAAAAGCAATACGACAAACGTTTTAATAGGCTTACCACGTGTTTTCGACAGCAAATGGATCAACGAAGATAATGCCGTAGAAAAGTCTTTTTGGAAGAACCATTTACTCTTTACACGCCACAAATGGTATCGTCTTTTATCACACAAGACAAGGTACGGCAACGCCCTTTGTTCTCGATTCTATTCCACAGATTTCGATTACGACAAATCCCAAGAGACATACTCCTTATGGTCTCAGATATGGCATAAGCGCAATCTGATTATAATCGAAGGAAGGGACTCAAAGATCGGAGTAGGCAACAACTGCTTCGAAGGTGCGACAAGTATTAAACGCATTATTGCGCCCGCCAAAAATAGTTTTGTTAGATATAACGAAATTCTCAACGCCGCCTTACATCAAGACCCGAATGCCTTGTATCTGATTGCCCTCGGTCCGACGGCAACAGTCTTGGCTTTTGATTTGGCAATGTCCGGACGCCAAGCGTTAGATATCGGGCACATTGACTTAGAGTATGAATGGTTGACACGACATACAACCGCCAAGACAACAATACCAGGAAAGTTTTGCAACGAAACCTTCCTGACAGGCGGACAAAAAACCGAAGTCGAAGGAGAAGTGCCCGGCGAAGCGTTATCACAATATAAATCTGAAATTATAGTCGAATTAGATTAGTATATGCCTACAATATCTATAGTCATACCGGTATACAACGCCGAATCGTTTATCCGGAGGTGCCTCGATAGTATTATTACTCAGAGCTATAGAGACTTCGAGGTCATATTGGTTGATGACGGCAGTAGCGACGGGTCGGCATCAATATGCGATTTGTATGCTTCTAAATACGAGTATTTTTCGGTAATCCACACGCCTAACAGAGGAGTGTCTGCGGCTCGCAATCTCGGTATGAAATCTGCAAAAGGGGCGTTCGTGACTTTTATTGATGCTGATGACTATGTATTGCCGGAGTTCCTATCTTCTTTCGTCTGCAATAGTGGATTGGATGCAGATGTGTCCTTCACCGGAGTCCGTTGTATATATCCGGATGCATCAAAGAACCACGTATGCAGGTCAAGACATACCGGCATCGTAAGCCGCAAAGTTATGATACACGAATGTATCCATAACAATTTGTGCTATAGCCCTTGGGCAAAACTATTCAGTCTGAGTTTCCTGAAATTACATGATATCAAGTTTGACGAACATCTAAAATATGCCGAAGACCGTGTATTTATTGCACAGGTATTGACAAGCGCAAAAACGTTTTCCGCATCAGATGAATGTACCTATATCTATACACACGATAATCCGGTTGCCCTTACTCTTCTCACCAGGCCATACGACCAAACATGGGCTTATATCAAGCAATATTACCTTTTGATTGAAAATCTTTTATCTGAAATTAATGCAAGTGATAAACTGCGGAGTATTGCGCATCAAATATATGCTTATGAGGCTTTGGCTATGGTCTCTGATTTAATCTCAGACAATCAAATAGATTTCCATACGCGAAAAATCAAGCTAAAGCAAATACCACTTGACCTCAAAAGAATACTCCGAGACACACCTTTAGAGTCTAAGCGATACAAAATTTTGGCTTACGCCTTATATTATCTACCACCTGCATTATGCATTAGGATTACTCGATTATTTACCTAATCCGTAGTCTAAATACAATACCTACGAGTCGCATAAGTACATTAAGAGCTATGACAACTATAAGAGCCATAAGAACTATGGGAGCTATGCATTATTCTCATTAAAAAAATCAGCCTATGCCTAAGCGAGTACTATTTATAATAAGCAATATGGAGACCGGTGGCGTCAGCAAGGCAATGACATCGCTGCTGGCGGTACTGGACCGCACTCGCGTAACTCCCGAATTGCTGATTGTGTCGCCGCACGGAGCGCTGATGCCGCTCATCCCGAAAGACGTGCGCATATACTCGGACCGACGTATGGCGGCTTTGACAGCAGGGGTCGGCGGTATATGGTCATTGGTACGCCTCGGTCGCCCGGACCTTGCATTAATGTCGGCTGTGCGTATGGCCTTAATGCGGGTGTCTCGATGTGCCGGCGCCCGGCTTTTGGCTCGGCTGATGCCACGCCTCAAAGGTCATTGGGATGCTGTCGTCGATTTCAACGGCCAGCACCAACTCTATTACATGGTTCGCAAAATCGATGCAGACCGACGTGCAACTTTCTTCCATAGCGATTACCGCCGCTGGCGTTACTACGAACGTGCCGACCGGCATTTTTTCGGACATGTCGATGCCATATTCACCGTCAGCGACGTGTGCGTTGATGCTTTACGCGAAGTTTTCCCCGAATACATCGACCGCATCGCCAAGGTCGAAAACGTTTGCGCCCCGGACATCATTGCGCGTATGGCCTCCCAGGCACAGGATATGCCGGCACTACACGGTACGGTACTGATGACGCTCGGACATATC
Organism: uncultured Porphyromonadaceae bacterium; assembly: GCA_900540625.1. Taxonomy (GTDB): domain Bacteria; phylum Bacteroidota; class Bacteroidia; order Bacteroidales; family Muribaculaceae; genus CAG-873. Next base: position 3,250 of record UQGP01000044.1, read on the forward strand.
ACCCGCAACAAAGGCGCGGACCTGATTATCGAAGCGGCCCGGCGGCTGCACGATGCCGGTGTTGACTTTACGTGGATGATGGTCGGAGCGCCGCAGGAACAGGAATATATCACGAAGATGTCCACGCCGCCGCTGGATGCACACTTCCGCCTCATCGGAGTCACCGCCAACCCCTATCCCTACCTACGCCGTGCCGACATCGTGGTACACCCCTCGCGCTTCGAGGGCAAGTCCATAGCCTTGGACGAAGCCCGGCTGATGGGCAAAGCCGTAGTTGTTACCGATTTCAGCACCGTAGGCGACCAATTTACAGACGGCGTCAATGCCACGATAGTACCGATGGACGGCGAATCAATAGCCAATGCCATACGCGACCTCATCGACGACCCCGAGACCGCCGACAAATACCGCCGTTACAATGCCGACCACCCTGCCGACCAATCGCATACCCTCAACCCATTATATAACTTTATCGAAAAAACTTAGACTTTTGATCGCTGTTTGGGTCCTATCGTGGAAGCAATCTTTTCCACTTAAAATATATCATTGTGCCGACAGGGAACGTCAACAATTTCAAAATAAAGTGTGGAGGCCTTAACGTTTGTTTTATGCTTTGTTTCGCAAACCGGGAATAAGCTATGTACAACAATGCTCCCTTTATCCTCTGAGTTAATGAAAATCTGCGCGACATCATCAATTCGGCATTTGTCATACCGCCATTTGGACATTGGATTCTCATCGCCCTTCCCGACTTGGATAGTCCTCCTGCCAAATATTCTGTTATGTATAATATCTTATTCCTAAAAATCATGTCATATTTTTCGGATATATTAACCCAAACAAAGCTTTCTCCGAAAAATTTCTCACCTTCAAATATAGGATAACGTTGTTGCTTTAATAAATCTGTCCGCCAAACCTCGGCTTTATCGCCTCCAATGTGTTTGTTAAATCTGAGTGTAATGAAGTTGTTGACTTCGTTGTCTATAGGAAATGTATCGCCAATAACATCTGTTTCATTATAACCGCGCAAATACGAGATTCCACAAACGTCTAAGTTTTTGCGCCCATTCCAATCATCTTCGATGGTACTTACGGCATCTTCTGTCAACCAATCATCACTATCGACTATAAACGTCAATTCAGTATCGACAACTCCAAAAGCATAGTTTAGCGCGGTATGCTTTCCGCCATTTTCTTTCTTGACATACTTTATTTCAAAGCACGCCGTATCAAAAGATTTTACAAGTTGCTCTGTATTATCCGTGCTGCCGTCATCAACAATCAGCCAGTTAAAGTTTTTGCTTGACTGACGACATAATGAGTCATATAATACAGGTAGTGTCCCTGCCCTATTATAAGTAGGCGTAACAATTGTAATAAGACTCATTGTCCTTGTGTATATAAAGCCAACAATTTGCCGACGTTGTCTTCGACATCGTATCCGGCCTTAACAATCTTTGTCTTGTTGTCTTTCCGTTCATATGGAATGCTTGATACGATTTCTCTTGCCCATTCCGCAGGAGACTTAGCCAATGACAGAAATGTAATATCACCTGTTATATCTACAGACTTGTCTATTGTATCCGTTAAAAAGCACTTCAGTCCGGCTGCCTGAGCTTCAATTACCGAGACCGGTAGCCCCTCTAATTTCGAGGGAAACAGAAATACATCATATGCTTGTATAATACGGTATACATCAGGCCTTACTCCCAACAACCGCACATGCTCCTGCAAATGCTTTGCTTCTATTTGCCGTTCGATGTTCGGTCGTTCTTCGCCATCGCCAAGAAATAGCATAACTACATCCTTTTTGACCTTAATTAGTTCAGAAAGGATGTCAAGCATAAATGCATGGTTCTTGACAATGCAAAATCGTGCAGTATTCCCGATAACAAAAGAATCTCCGATACCTAATTCACGTCGAACTGCATCTCGGACATTTACGTCATATCGGAATGCAGAACTATCTATCGCATTGTGTATAACTACAAACGGACGTTTACCATAAAGAGACTCCCCGGCTTTCTCGCCACAGGCTATTCGCTTAGTCACGTATTTATTAAGAAAATGCGCGGCAAACAATCTGAATGGATACTTATAGTCTATCGGTATGTCTGCTATATGGCTGGTGCATATTCGATTTAAGACACCATATTTAGCTGCATACTTGAATGCAAATCCGCTATTCTCTTGAATATGAGCATGGATAGCTATATACTCTGATGCGTGTTTTTTGAAGAAAGCATCAAGAAACTTAAAATATTTACGGTAGCTATTCGGCCGTATCGGCATTGCGCGATATATCCGTCCACCCATCTGCCGAATTTCACTCTCGTATGCTCCCTCTTCCGGTCTATGCACCAAAAAATCAAATTGCAATTTTGACTTGTCCAACGCACGATAATAATTCATTATCATCGTTTCAGCGCCGCCACGGTTCATAGTGGTAAGTATCTGTAGAACACGCTTTACTTTTTCCATAAACCCTTTAGCCAATTGGTGATTTTCGTGTAAGCTTTATCTCCTAAAATAGGACATAGTATGTGCATACGTACAAAACGTACGAACCTGGTTTTCTTAGAAACCCAAGTCAACGTATGCCAATGGATTGCACATGTCTTATCGGTACGATGCATTTTACCTGAAGTAAGGCTGGCCACATGGAAATAATCATCCGGGTAAACGACTATGCCTTCTTTTAATATCTGAAGTTTGTTCTCAATAGTATACCCATAATCAGCCAAAACGTCTTGTAAATACGTATTTATCACTGTCATATTGAGTGTCCCTTTATCTACAAACTTCAATGTCTCATAATAGTTTAGCATTGCTTTCAAATAGGGATGTCCCGGTTCCGACCCTATCAAAGCGCCGGCCAAATAACCACCATCATCAGTGCCTATAACCAGACGATTACACTCAAAAGTTGCCAATGGCTTAAGAATCTCTACATCAGTATCCAGATACCATCCACCATATTTGTATAAAGCATATATTCTTACATAGTCCGAAACAAATGCCCACTTCTTTTCATTATATGCTTGCCGGGTGAACGTTGTCTGATTAACATCAAACGTATTTTCGTTCCAAAGCATAAATTTATATTCAGGCATTATTCGTTTCCACGACTCAATGCAATGCTGCACTTTAGGCGGATACGGATTATTTCCAAACCATATATAATGAATAATTTTAGGTATCATCAATAATGTCTTTTCTTGATTTATGCAAATTTAGGATTTTTTTTTGATTCGTGCCGCATCATTTAACTAAAAACATTCACCTGCATCATGGAGTCGTCCTCACTGTCTTTCCATACAAAGTAGGTAAAGAATCGCTATATGCCCGAACCCGACATTAATATGAAGTGCACCCAAACAATTTCCGGGGGGCGGTGGTGGCGTATCTAAAACTTTTATGTAATTTTGCAGAACAATCGCGCAGGACGTCATGCAAGACGTAACTCGGTTCGCGGCTTAAGGACGTAACTCGGCCAGCGGCTTAAGCATGGCTCAGCCAAGTGCCACGCCGAAAATGCCGGGAGCTACCACCGGGTCTTCACATCAGGCAACCGCCGAAGTGACACCTTTGCACGCCCTCATGAGGTTCGGCGCCACACACAACGACAATACACACTACCGATTATGAAAGAACAAATACTTGCTATCACCGGCAAACCCGGATTATACCGCCTGCTTTCGCAAGGCAAAAATATGCTTATCGTCGAAAACATCACCACGCATCACCGCATGCCGGCTTACGCCAGCGATAAAGTCGTGGCTCTCAGCGAGGTGGCTATATATACCACCGGCGACGATATGCCCTTGTTCGAAGTGATGGACAAAGTGAAGACCGCCACCGAGGGCAAGACCGTAGATGTCAAAGCCCTGGGCGGAGACGCCGAGATACGTGAATACTTCGGCAAAGTATTCCCCGAATACGATAGCGAGCGCGTATACACCACCGACATCAAGAAATTCTTCAACTGGTACAATACACTCATCCAAGCCGGCATTACCGACTTCGCCCCCGAAGCCGAAGATACCGAGGATACTGCTTCCGACGAGGCAAAGTAACTACGGTCTAAGGCTGCACTCTCTCCTTCTTGACATGGACTTGACCGGACATCGTCCCCTATCGGTATGCGCCGCGATACTCGTGGCGCTGCTGGCGTGCGTCGGTATCGATGCTTATGCCGCTTCGCGCTGGCATCCGGACATCCTGGGCGATGGGTATGTCTGTACAACCATATACCAACCAGCCGACTACGGCGGGGATGTAACGTGTACCGTCATACGGCATGACGCCGTATGCGATACAGCCGCCGGTATGCGCCGCGGTGTATTGTACATTCACGGATACAACGACTACTTCTTCCAAAAGGATATGGGTGACCGCTTCGTTGACTCGGGATACGCCTTCTACGCCGTTGATTTGCGCCGTTACGGACGTTCGATACTGCCCTATAGGCGTCCTTACGAAGTACGCAACATCGCCGAATACTATGCGGACATCGACTCGGCTCTGATGCTGATGCATCAAAACGGCGTACGCGACATTGTACTGATGGGCCACAGCACCGGAGGACTTGTAGCCGCATCATATCTCAACACACGGCACGACACCGAAATACGAGCTCTGGTACTTAACAGTCCCTTCCTCGAATGGAACATGGGCGGATTTATGCGCCACATAGCTATCCCTATGGTCGGATGCCTCGGCCGACACTTTCCAAACATCGCTATAAGTCAAGGCGATGGAACCGCCTATGCCGAAAGTCTGCTCAAACAGTACCACGGGCAATGGGAATTCAACACCGATTGGAAGACCATACATCCGCGCAAAGTGACGGCCGGGTGGATACGCGCCATCTCCGAAGCCCAAGACGCGCTGCACAGACACTCATGGATTACGGTACCCATACTACTAATGTCCTCCGGACACAGCGTCTATGGCGACAAATGGACACCCGAGCACCAGCATGGCGACGCTGTGCTAAATGTCGAAGATATTCGCCGCTATGGTGCCACCCTCGGTCCGGATGTCAAATCCTATAAATTCGAAGGAGGCTTGCATGACCTTATCCTTAGTGACCGCCCCGTAGCCGATGCCGTATACCGCACCATCTTCGACTGGCTCGCCCGACAGCTTCCACCACAACCCGAATAATGCCCGGAGTAGGCCTCCGCTTTACTCGGCCATAAAATGCATCGCTTAATTTCCGAAGCATTATAACGGATACCGATGCATGCCGATTTTAGACGCCGGCATATGTATACAACGGAGACGTACACGGCATACACAAGCGACCATCAGTAACCCGCAGCCCGCAGTTTTATAGTGGGACGCATATCTCGCGGGAAATTGCTATCTTTGCACTTAAAAGAACACTCAGAATAAAACGCACCGACTAATGGGTACAAACATATTCGGACGCATACCAAGCGTCACCAAGAATTTACTGATAATCAATATTATCGTATTCGCTTTTGGCGCACTGATGCCGAAAGCGGTACAGAATATGGAGGACGTACTGGCGCTGCATTACGCGACATCGCCCGGCTTCCATGTATGGCAAGTATTCACCTATATGTTCATGCATGGCAGCTTCACACATCTGTTCTTCAACATGTTTGCATTGCTTATGTTCGGTTCGGTACTCGAATGGACAATGGGTTGGCGACGCTTTCTCTTCTTCTACATCAGTTGCGGCATTGGTGCGGCATTGATACAGATGGGCGTATTCGCCATAATATTATCCAAGTACCAGGCTATGATGAATCCGTCTCAGCTCCACGATGTAATCGTGTATGGTTGGGACGCTATGCATCAAGGTCAGTACTTTATAGACAGCACCTTCGCCACAATCTCATCCTTGGTCAATACACCATGCGTAGGCGCTTCGGGCGCCATCTTCGGCCTGCTATTGGCCTTCGCTATGCTGTATCCCAACCGCGAACTGTACTTAATGTTTATTCCCATACCCATCAAGGCCAAATGGATGGTACTGGGCTACTGCCTGCTCGAGTTATCATTAGGACTGACCGGCGCAGCCGACGGTATCGCGCACTTTGCCCACCTTGGCGGAGCCGCTGTCGGCTTCTTAATATTGATGTACTGGAAAAAGAAAGGGGCTTTCCGTGGCAGCTATTAAAGCCGAACGAATAGTCACGGCACTCGGCGGCCCGGTGTCCGTCACACTGCTGACGCTCAATGTCGTCGTATTTGTGTGCATACATTTGTGCGTATGGTGCGGTGTCGATGATCGCACGGCGGCGACGGCGCTTTCGTTGCCGTCAGATTTCGCCGGGCTGGTGTCGCATCCGTGGACACTGCTTACATACATGTTTACCCAATGGGATGGATTGCATCTATTGGTCAATATGTTATGGCTGGCATCATTTGCTCCGATATTCTACCGCATAGGGCTACCCACTCTGACGTGGCGTGTCTACCTTGCCGGAGGTTTTGGCGGAGCCGCGGCCTTCATTATCACCGCAATGTACACCTCCGTACCCGAGATGCTTGCCGGGGCAAGTGCTGCCGTCATGGGCATCGTGGCTGCCGCCGCAGTCTACCGTCCTCATGCCCGCCTAAGCCTGCCGGGGTTCGGCGAGGTGCCTTTAGTCGTCATTGCCATTATCGTCGGCGCATTATACATCATTGCATCTTTGGGCACCCCCGGCACATGCGCCGCACACTTAGGCGGAGCGCTCGGTGGCGGATTGTATGCCTTTGCCGAAAAGCGCATACGTCGATACAAGGCGCGACGACGCATACCGCATGCTGCGCACAACGCCCAACGACCTATATCACAGGACCAAATGCACGCCGAGTTGGACCAAATACTCACCAAGGTAGGACGTAGCGGATATGGATCGCTCAACGATGCCGAGCGTCGCCGTCTTTTCGAAATCTCACAACGCCTCAAATGACACGCCTAAACGACATAGACACTCCGGAGACAACAGCAACGGACAATACGGCACAGACTGCCGACGGTTCGCGCCGTCGCCCGTGGTGGCATCACGTGTTGTCGGTCATTATGTGCACTGTCACGTGCGCCGTTGCCATCGCCACCATCGTCTCGGCATGGGCCGGCACTATAGACCCCGAAGACCTTCCCGTGGCCGGAGTGTGCGTAATGGTGCTCCCCGTATTGGCGCCGCTACTCTTGGCCGTGTTCGTTCTGGACATCTTTTGGTGGCGTCGCAGTGCCGTCATCGCCGGACTGGCCCTCGCCGTATGTATGCCGCGAATTCTCAGCGTATATCCGCTGTCGTGGCCTTCCGGTCCACTGCCCGAAAGCGACAAGGCCCGCGCTTGGACTTTGCTGTCTTACAACTGTGCCGAGTGGCTCGACCTTGACAAAAAATACCCCGACGACACCAATCCGGCTCTATCGTACATCCTGCGCACGGATGCCGACATCGTTTGCATACAGGAAGCGGATTATCTGTCCGTAGAACACAGCGTACGCATCACGTCCAAACAGATAGACAGCATATCGCGCCGCTACCCCTACATAATTTTCAACGACCACAACCAATTGCTGCTAAGCAAACACCCGGCAGACGCCCTACCCTTGGGATATGAGAGACGCCGCTACGGCAACGGCGATATCGCCGGATACCGCATACACCTCGACGGGCGCGTGCTCACCATATTCAACGTCCACCTGCAAAGTATCGGCCTGACCGAGGACGACAAGGAGCTTTACAGCGGACTGACAGGCACCTCGGGGCATCCGGCTACAATGGTCGAAAATCCGCTGCAACGCGTCCGTACCGACCTGGTGTCCAAACTCAGCGCCGCCAATGTCATGCGTGCACGCCAAGCCAAACGCCTTGTCCAATATATCCGCAAATTCGGCGGGACCAATTGCGTGGTATGCGGAGACTTCAACGATGTCCCGGGATGCTATGCTCTGGCTCAAGTCGAAGATCAAGGTCTGCGTCAGGTCTACCCGGCTGTCGGTCTCGGATACATGTATACGTACAACCGCAACTCAATGTACTTTCGCATCGACCACGTGCTGTGGCGCGGTAACTTTGCACCGCACAGCATGAAGCGTGGCGATATACGCAATTCGGACCACTATCCGCTGCTAACCACCTTCGTATGGCACAACGACCAATAACGCGGCACGTGCATCCGAGCCTCGCATCTCAGCACCCGTTTTTCACTCCTTTTGTTCCGTCACGCCTCATCCTCAGCCATTGCCTTACGCCCGGTCCGACGACAAAACGATGATAGTCCGCCGATAGACTCACCTCGGCAATTATTATTTTGCGATTGGCGATTTAATGCTTAACTTTGTATTATGACTAACGAAGACAATACATTCGGAGAAGACCTGCGCAAAGCAGTGGAAGTGCTGCGGCGCGGCGGTCTTATCCTCTACCCCACGGACACCGTCTGGGGCATCGGGTGCGATGCCACAAATGACGAGGCGGTACACCGCGTATATTCGGTCAAGGGTCGCCGCGACAACAAGGCCCTCATCACACTGGTAGGCGACTTGGGCGCACTCGAACGCGCTGTAGACTCAGTACCGGACATTGCATACGACCTCATCGAATGCTCGGATCGACCGCTGACCATTGTCTACGACCGCGGTCGCGGTGTCGCTCCGGCACTTATGGGCGAAGATGGTACTTTGGGCGTTCGACTGACTCGCGAACATTTTTCAGCGGCATTATGCCGTGCCCTCGGGCGACCGTTGGTGTCCACTTCGGCCAATTTCAGTGGAGCACCGACGCCACGCACCTTCGACCAAATAGACCCGCAACTTGCCGCTCAAATGGACTATATATGTCTCACCGGACGCGACCGCAAGCCCGGACGTCCGTCTATGGTTATGCGGCTGGGACAAGGAGGGCTCTTCAAGATACTTCGCAAGTAGCGTACATCATCATCTGTCCGCCACCGTACGTACTCGCGCCATCCGAACGTCAATATACCGATCAATAACGGCCGACAATGCCTCCGCACTACGGCCACCGAACCCAATACATCACATATATCCATCGTGCGAAACATCCGCCGCAAGGCCTTCACCTACGTCATTGCCGACTTCCTGATGCTCAACATCGGGTGGACGGCCTTCAGCGTCGTACGTTACAACTTCCTTCCCGAGAGCATACGTGCACATTACTTTCTATTCGAGCACCTTACACAAAGCCACGTCATCACCGGGCAAATAATCGCGCCGCTGGTGATGCTGGCCATATATTGGCTCTCCGGATATTACGGCAAGACCTACTTCAAGTCTCGCCTTGACGAGCTGGGCAATACGGCCGTTGTCTCGGCTATAGGCGCCCTGGGCATATTCTTCGCCGCAATCATCAACGATACACTCTCCCCGGGTGTCAAAGGTTATTACGAGCTCATAGGCATACTTTGGCTGCTGTGGTTTGTCCCGGTATATCTTGTACGCCTAATCCAAACCACACACACCGCGCGGCGCATCCAGCGGCGCGAACTGGCTTTCAATACCCTGGTCGTCGGAGCCACCAAAGGCGGCAAAGCCTTGGTTGACCGCCTCAATGCCGCACCGCGTGGCAGCGGAATCAATGTCATAGGATACGTCGACACCGACACAACGTGCGCTACGGCGACACAACGCCCGGACCTCGGACTACCCGTTTATCGTCTTGACGACCTGGCGGAGATTTGCAAAACGCTGGATGTACACAACCTCATAGTCATCCCTCACCGCGGAGGCATACGCCAAACCGGACAACTGATCAATACCCTCTTTCCGCTGGACCGCACAATACTCATTCCGGCAGATCTCTACAGCATCATAGCCGCACGCCCTCGCATGTTCACCGTCACCGGCGAACCGCTCATTGACATCTCGCACAGCCAGGCGTCCAAGATGACACTAAACCTCAAGCGCACCGCCGATGTATTGGTGTCCGCCACAGCTCTGCTATTACTGCTTCCGCTATTTGTACTTCTTGCTCTGGCCGTACGCATAGACAGCCGAGGATGCGTGTTCTATCGCCAACAACGCATCGGATACCACAAGAAGCCTTTCTACATCTATAAATTCCGCACCATGCGTGCAGACGCCGAGGCCTCGGGTCCGGCACTATCAACATTAGAAGACCCGCGAGTGACCCGCGTAGGACATTTCCTGCGCAAATACCGCCTGGACGAACTTCCGCAATTTTGGAACGTCTTACGCGGCGATATGTCGCTGGTGGGACCGCGCCCCGAACGCGAATACTATATCCGTCAAATCGTAGCACGAGCCCCCTACTATAGCCTGCTGCATCAAGTGCGTCCCGGCATAACATCCTGGGGCATGGTCAAGTACGGATATGCAAGCAACGTCGATCAGATGCTCGAGCGACTGCGCTACGACCTACTGTATATCGATAACGTCTCTATGGCCGTCGACCTCAAGATATTGTTCTTCACCATACACACCGTACTCACCGGCAAAGGCATTTGACCTACCGCGCACAACTTCACCGAAAAATGGCACAACATCCCACACACAAAAGCAAGCCGGCCGCCACATGGTTCCTGCGCTTTCTATCATGGCGCGAGAAGCATGTCTCGGAGCGCGCTTTTGTCATATTCCTGGCCTTAATCGTGGGCGTTTTCAGCGGATTTGCGGCGATGCTACTGCGCTTTCTCATACACTTGATTGCATCGACACTTACCGCCAACATCGACACTCAGTCGGGCAACTGGCTGTACATCCTGCTGCCGGCCGTGGGCGTGGTCATCACCTATCTATACGTGCGGTATATGGTACATGACAATATCTCGCACGGCGTAACGCGCGTACTTGCAGCCATATCCACCAATAAGAGCCGCCTCAAGAGGCATAATATGTACACCTCTCTTGTCGGATGTTCCATCACCATCGGATTTGGCGGCAGCGTCGGCGCCGAGGGCCCTATTGTGTACACCGGCTCGGCAATAGGCTCGAATCTCGGGTCGGCATTCCGTATGTCGCCGCGCGTGCTCATGCTGTTAGTCGGATGCGGCGCCGCCGCCGGTATTGCCGGAACATTCAAAGCCCCTATCGCCGGAGTGCTCTTCACCATCGAAGTGCTGATGCTGGACCTCACAACCGTCTCGGTGATGCCTTTGGTGATTTCGTCCGTAACCGCCGCCACCATCGCCTACATATACACCGGATACAATTTCGAATTCTTCTTCACGCAAAGCGAGCCATTCTTTGCCGCCAAAATTCCGCTGGTCATCCTCTTGGGTGTCGTCTGCGGACTGGTGTCGCTATACTTTACGCGAATGATGAATATGATGGAAAACTTCTTCAAGCACTTCCGTCACCCGGCATTGCGCGTGGCTTCGGGCTGTCTGATGCTTTCGCTGCTCGTATTCTTATTCCCGCCTCTATACGGCGAAGGATACTCGTCCATCGAAGGATTGCTCAACGGCGACACCTCGTCCATCCTTAACGGCTCGATGTTCTACGGCGAAGGTTCCAGCCATTGGGTAATCATCGCCTTCATCGCTATGATTATCGCCACAAAGGCCGTAGCCACCTCCGCCACCAACGGCGCCGGAGGCGTGGGCGGTACATTCGCGCCCTCGTTGTACGTCGGATGTATGACCGGATTCTTATTTGCCTACGTCACCAACCTCGTAGCTCCCGAGGCACTCATTTCGGACAAGAATTTCGCGCTGATGGGTATGACCGGCGTTATGTCCGCAGTCATGCACGCGCCACTTATGGCCATATTCCTCACCGCCGAACTCACCGGCGGATACCAACTGTTTCTGCCGCTACTCATCGTCTCGGTAGTGTCATACGGCACCATACGTCTGTTCCTTCCTTACAGCATATACGCGATGCGTCTGGCTCAGCGCGGCGAACTTCTGACGCACCACAAGGACAAAGCCGTACTCACACTGCTCAAGGTCTCCAACGTCATCGAAAACGACTTCCTGCCCGTACGGCCTGATATGAACCTCAAGCAAATGGTCGATACGATATCGCGCAGCCATCGCAACCTCTTCCCCGTACTCAGTCAGGACGGCCGGCTACTCGGCATAGTCCTGCTGGACGAAATACGCAACATTATGTTCCGCCCCGATTTGTACAAGAAAATGTACGTCGACATGTTTATGACCGCGCCCCCGGCCACAATTCGTATCACGGACACAATGGATACCGTTATGAAAACCTTTGACCAAACCGCGGCGTGGAACCTCCCGGTCGTTGATGCCGACGGTAAGTACATGGGGTTCGTCTCCAAAAGCAAAATCTTCAACAGCTACCGCCGTGTCCTACGCCACTACTGCGAGGACTGACCATCATAGATACATTGCAACCCGACAAAAGAGCCGGACATAAGCATAGTATATGTCCGGCTCTTTTTATTGGTTATAAGCAAATTATCCACACCATGTCTATAATACATGGCATGGCGGCTGTCACTGTAATTTGGCGGTCGAACCTATCGTGGTCGAAATCTTGCCCGAAGGAATATCGGATGCGTCTTCCACCACCACAACATCATAATTGAGTACAGCAATGCCCAAAGCCTTACCCTCGGCAGCAATGTCACATACGATTTGCATGGCGTGGCCGCCGACAGCGGCATCGCGCTTAAAAGGAATCTCGAAGCCGTAAGGCGGAATGATATTTGTGCCCAAACGCACCCCGTCAACAAAGTACGTGGCCGACGTAATCAACGCCTTCTTGCCCGGCTCGTTATTCTTGATGTTTACCGCAGTAATTTTCAGCGTTTCGCCTTTGACCACGTATATCACATCGTCCACGACAGTGGCATCTTCAATGCTGATAGAAAGATCCACATCCGGAGTGTCATCGTCATCGCCACACGATACAAAGGCGGTCATGGGCAGGCACGCCAGCAAAGGCAGCACTAGAAGCTTCAGAATTTTTTTCATATTTGTCCGTTTACTTTAATGTTGTTTTAAGTATATAAATATAACGTCCGGCACGCGTTTTTTATTGTCGCTACGGCGTACGCCACGCCTGATATCCGCCACCGGTCGTGAATTAAACATTAATTTAATATCCACAGCTGACAACGTAAGCGAATTATGTGTAATTTTGCCCGAAATTAGCATATAGTCGGCTAATAGATTACGTAATTAGACCAATACACACAATTAGAATAATGCTAACAACAGATAAAAATGCGGGGTTGACTTCTGCGCAAGTCGAGGCCAGCCGCCGAGAACATGGCACCAATGTGCTGACACCGGTAGCACGCAAATCTCTTTGGAAGCTCTTCTTAGCTAAATTCCGCGACCCTCTCATAGCCATCCTTATGGTGGCCGGGGTGTTGTCGCTACTCATATCCTTATACGAATACTATTGGCTGGGGCACGATGGCGGCACCTTCTTCGAGCCCTTAGGCATATTTATGGCCGTGATATGCGCCACCTCTCTGGCCTTCTTCTTCGAGATGCGTGCCGAAAAAGAATTTGCCCTGCTCAACACCGTAAGCGATGACGAGCCGGTGCAGGTGGTACGCAACGGAGACACCATCAGCATCCCGCGGCGCGATGTTGTTGTAGGCGACATCGTCATTCTCAACACCGGTGACGAGGTGCCCGCTGACGGCGAGTTGGTCGAAGCCGCCTCGCTACATGTCGATGAATCAACACTCACCGGCGAACCCTTGTGTGCCAAAACTATAGATCCATCGGAATTTGACCCGGAAGCCACGTTCCCATCTAACGTAGTGATGAAAGGCACCAAAGTCATGGAAGGCCACGCCATGATGCAGGTCTCTGCCGTGGGCGACAATACCGAGCATGGTAACGTCTTCCGAGCATCCCAGATAGACAACAGCGTCAAGACCCCGCTGATGTTGCAATTAGAGCGCCTTGGCTCAATGATTGCTCGCATCAGCTATGTCATAGCCGCTATCATCATCATCGGACGCATGGGCATATACTTCTCCGATTTCAACGGCAACTGGCTGGACGCACTCCAGTATGGCCTGAACACCTTCATGCTGGCCGTAGCGTTGCTCGTGGTGTCCGTGCCCGAAGGCCTGCCTATGGCCGTGACTTTGAGCCTGGCGTTCTCGATGCGTCGTATGCTCAAAACCAACAACCTGGTACGACGCCTACATGCATGCGAAACTATGGGTGCCACCACTGTGATATGCACCGACAAAACAGGTACATTGACACAAAACCAAATGCGCGTCGCAGACATGGACGTCTTCGGAGATGTACCTTCTGAGATACTACATGCCGCCATTGCCGCCAATTCCACGGCCCAATTGGACCGCAAGGATCCGGAACGCCCCTCCGTATTGGGCAACCCAACCGAGGGAGCGCTGCTGCTGCACCTCGATAAAACCGGCATCGATTATGAGAAAATCCGTGCATCGTATGACATCGAAGCCGAGCTGCCCTTCACCACCGGTCGCAAATATATGGCCACAGTAGTGCGCGATGCCTCCGGACGCCGCATTCTTTTGGTCAAAGGCGCTCCCGAGATTGTATACGACATGTGCGGCAACATCCCTGAAGACGCACCGCGCATGCATATCGAAGGCCTGCTGGCTCGCTATCAGGAGCAAGCTATGCGCACCCTGGGCTTTGCATACGCCATTATCGGCGCGGACGAGCCTTGCCCGATATACGACGACACGGTACACTGCTCGCACCTGACATTCATAGCCGTAGCAGCCATCGCCGACCCGGTACGTGCCGATGTGCCCGAAGCAATACGCGAGGTTATCGGCGCCGGAGTGGCCATCAAAATCGTCACAGGCGACACGCCGCGCACGGCACGCGAAATCGCTCGACAAGTGGGCCTGTGGAACGATGACACCGACACCCTGGAGACCGCAGCTATCACCGGCGTCGAGTTCGAAGCCCTCAGCGACGAAGAATTACGCCGCCGACTGCCGGCCATCAAAGTCATCGCCCGCGCTCGACCTATGGACAAGAAACGCTTGGTGGAGACCCTGCAAGATATGGGCGAAGTGGTGGCCGTCACCGGCGATGGAACCAACGATGCCCCGGCACTGAAAGCCGCACAAGTAGGCTTGGCCATGGGCGACGGAACAGCCGTAGCCAAGGAGGCCGGAGACATTACGATACTGGACAACTCGTTTGCGTCAATAGGTCGCGCAATTATGTGGGGCCGCTCGCTATACCGCAACATCCAGCGATTCATACTGTTCCAAATTACAGTCAACGTCACCGCATGCCTCGTGGTATTCTTCGGCGCACTCTTCGGACGCCAGTCTCCGCTAACAGTAACTCAGATGCTTTGGGTCAATTTGGCCATGGATACCTTTGCCGCTATGGCTCTGGCTTCTCTGCCCCCGTCACCGGATGTCATGCGCTCCAAGCCACGACGCGCCTCCGACTTCATAATCTCCCCTTCGATGTGGCGATTTATCATCGGTACGGGTGTGGCATTTTTCGCCATACTCACCGGGATATTCCTATTCCTCGAATACCATAGCGGTGCATCTATTCCGGACATACTGACTTCGGCAACCTCACCGCGCCACGAGCTGTCCACGTATGCGCTGACGCTGTTCTTTACAATCTTCGTCTTCGTGCAGTTCTGGAACCTCTTCAACGCACGCGCCTACGGCTCTCACCGCTCAGCATTGCATCTTGGCAACTGCCGCGGATTTATCACCATAGGTATGCTCATCGTCATTGGCCAGGTAATCATCGTGGAACTCGGAGGCCAATTCTTCAACGTCTGTCCTATACACATCCTTGACTGGCTGATAATTATCGCCGCATCCTCCCTCGTAATGTGGGTCGGCGAAATCCTCCGCTTCCGCCATCCCCGCTGACCCTCCCCCGGCTTCCTTAAGGTCCTTAAGGTCCCTAAGGTCCTTAAAGTCCTTAGTGTCATTAAGGTCATTAAAGTCCTTAGGGTCCTTAAAGTCGGCCCTTAGAGTCCTTAGGGTCGCTGTCCGGCGCAGCCCATTC
>UQGP01000045.1 GCA_900540625.1 uncultured Porphyromonadaceae bacterium
TGTCGGGGTGAGAAGACTCGAACTTCCGACCTCCACGTCCCGAACGTGGCGCGCTGCCAACTGTGCTACACCCCGAGCGTGCATACTTGGAAATCAGGCTTGCCCTATGGTCATGCCTTCCTTCCCGTTGGTGGCTGCAAAGGTACGCACTTTTTGCCGAATAAGCAAGATTTGGAGCAACTAATTTCGCGCAACTTTAGATAATATGCCCGCATAATATGCCCGCACGAGCATTGCTATCAATGACGGGAGGTCTTGTCGGCAATGAAGCGTTGCAATACTCGCGCCCACGGAGCATCGTTGCAGGACGAAATATTCTCCAGAATGCTTACCAATTGCTGGAAGCACATATACGAAGCTGCTATGCCGGCTATATTTCCGGGCGTCACCCACGAGTCTATGGCGTGGCACAGCACTATCACCATAGCCGCATAGCCGAAGGTGCGCACGGCCCGACCGAGTCGATGAGATGACAGCCGTGCTTGTGCGCCGCGTACGCGTCGGCTCAACATATATGCCGTCACGACATCGGTGCATACCAGGAGGGCAAAGACGCCCAGCACCGGGGCGATAGGCGCCAGCCACGAGGCCACAGCGCTTAATATCAGTAGTATTGTATCTTTCATAGTCTTTCGATAATTGAGTTGTGTGTATTAGTTAGTCGATATTGGGTCTCGGATAATATTTGCGTCATCAATTGTCCGAAGTGCCGGCCTTTGTCTTCTTTACATATCTCAGCGTTACGACTGCAGCGGCAACGCCGAGGGCTACCGCGAGCAACCACCATGGACGCCGCCGAGGACGTGTCACTATTTTTTGGGTCCGGGCGACAGTATGAGTCACGGTCGCGGTGTCGGACACTTGGATTTGTCGCACTTGCCGACGATTACGTCCTACGCGTGCCTTGACTTTGGCGGCCGAGGCCGTGAGCGTTGCCGACCCTACCCGAAGGTTGACATCGCTGAGGCGCAGTTCAAGGTCGATAGAAATTGTATCACGCACACTGTCACGTGCAGCTATATGTTCGGCTTTCTCGGTGTGATAGGCTTCCTGTTCTGTCGCAGTTTCGCGCTTGGTCCGGCATGCGACATTGGCAAGCATCAATACGGCAATGGCTATATGTATTATGTAGCGTCTCATAGTCCGGCGTATTCTTTGGTGGCATCAAAACAGGGGCACGCCTTGGGCGCGAAATCACGGTGACCGTATATGCGAGCCAAAGGATAGCGACGACGCAACTCGCCCAACAAGTGCAGTAGAGCCTTGCGCTGTGCCGGCGTGCGTGTGTCTTTGGGCCGTCCGGCGGCATCGGTTCCACCGACATAGCATACGCCTATGGAGCACCGGTTGAGACCTCGGCAATGAGCGCCTACAAGCGACTCGCTGCGTCCGTGTTCTATTCGGCCGTCGAGGCGTACCACAAAGTGGTAGCCTATGCAGGCAAAACCTCGGCGGCGGTGATAGCGATCGATTTCGGCAGCGCTGACATCGCGGCCTTCGGGTGTCGCTGAGCAATGTACTATAATGTACGTGACTTTGCCTAAGGGCTTCACATCGGCACCTATCCCCTCGCATCCTCCGGACCGAGAGACATCCGGTACTTCGGCCTTTTCGAACAAGGCTGTGCCCGATTCGACGTTCTGCTTTGTGCCTTTTACGGCATCTTGTGTTTTGGTTTTCATAGCATCCGGCGTTTGGTTTTTCATGGCATCCGGTGTTTGGGCTTTCATGGCATTATGCGTTTTGGTGATTAATCTTGAGGCGACAAATGCGCTACCTCTATTGTCACTGCAAAGTTAGCCGGTGTAACGCCATCCCATACTGCCAATGGCGTCTACCCCACCCCATCGCCTCATCCGCCGAAGGACCGCCCACACAACAATCACAAAATCAGTAATATATCGCCCACATCAGCCCCTAAAGCCCCTAAGAACCTTAAAGTCCCTAAGGACCTTAAAGTCCCAAAAGTCCCTAACCCGTCCAAAAGTCGGATTAAACGCATTTCCGGCCGCCTAAAAAGCATGAGGGCGGCATCCGCTAACGGATGCCGCCCTCACAAGTTATGGCGGTAGGATTATGCCCTCAAGGGGCAAATCACGGTATCAGTCTTTCACTGCATCGGAGGTCACGGGCGCAACTTCGCCGCCTTCGGTACCTTCGATTTCAGCCTTGATAATTTCCTGCTCTTCGGGGGTATCATCAAGCGAGTTGACTATCAGAGTTTCGTATTCGCGAAGACCTGTACCGGCGGGGATGAGGTGTCCGCAAATTACGTTCTCCTTCATGCCTTCGAGGGTATCTGTCTTGCCGTTGATAGCTGCCTCGTTGAGCACCTTGGTGGTCTCCTGGAAGGAGGCTGCCGAGATGAAGCTCGAGGTTTGCAGAGCGGCGCGGGTGATACCTTGGAGAATCTGCTCGGAGGTGGCAGGCACGGCGTCACGCACGGTGACAGTGCGCAAGTCGCGGCGCTTGAGTGCAGAGTTCTCGTCACGCAACTTGCGAGCGGTGATGATCATACCGGGCTTAACGTTTTCGCTGTCACCGGCATCGATGACCACTTTCTTGCCCCAGATACGGTCATTTTCGTCCATAAAGTCGCGCTTGTCCACAATCTGCTGCTCGAGGAAGCCGGTATCGCCGGGATCGAGGATGTTGACTTTGCGCATCATCTGACGTACGATGACTTCGAAGTGCTTGTCGTTGATCTTCACGCCCTGCATACGGTATACGTCTTGTACCTCGTTGACGATGTACTCTTGTACAGCCGTCGGGCCCATGATATTGAGGATGTCGGACGGAGTGATGGCGCCGTCGGACAGGGGCGTACCGGCACGTACGTAATCGTTGTCCTGTACAAGGATCTGCTTGGACAGAGGCACGAGATATTTCTTGACTTCGCCGAGTTTGCTGGTGACGGAGATTTCGCGGTTACCGCGACGTGTCTTGCCCAAGTGAACTTCGCCGTCGATTTCGCTGACGATAGCGGGGTTGGACGGGTTGCGTGCTTCGAAGAGCTCGGTGACACGAGGCAGACCACCGGTGATATCGCCGGCACCGCCGGTAGCGCGAGGCAGCTTGACAAAGATGTCGCCGGGCTTGATTTCCTTGCCGTCCTCGAAGATGAGGTGGGCACCCACGGGCAATGCGTAGGTCTTGAGAATTTCGCCGGAAGCATCAACAATGTTTGCTTCGGGTACCTTATTACGGTCCTTGGGTTCGATGATGATGCGGTCTTCCATACCGGACTGCTCATCGACATCGACGCGATAGGTGACGTTTTCTTCGAGGTTGGCGTATCTGATGACACCGCCGGCCTCGCTAACAATAACGGCGTTGAAGGGGTCCCATTCGCATATGACGTCGCCCTTGTGTACGGTATCGCCGTTGGAGAAGAAGAGCTTCGAGCCGTAAGGGATGTTGGCGCTGGTAAGCATCATACCCGTATTGGGATCCATGATGCGCATTTCGGCCAGACGACCGACAACGACTTCGACGGGACGGTCTTTGGCGTCTTTTTCGTCGGTTGCAACGGTGCGCAGTTCTTCGATTTCGAGTGTTCCGTCATAGCGAGATGTCACGTTGGAGATGGCGGCAATATTGGATGCCACACCACCGACGTGGAATGTACGCAGTGTCAGCTGGGTACCGGGCTCGCCGATGGACTGGGCGGCAATCACGCCGACAGCTTCGCCCTTTTGTACGAGGCGGTTGTTGGACAGGTTGCGGCCGTAGCACTTGGCGCAGACGCCCTTCTTGCTTTCGCAGGTGAGGACGGAACGTATCTCGACGCTTTCGATGGGCGATGCGTCGATGCGGTCGGCAGCGGCGTCGTTGATTTCTTCGCCGGCATGTACGATGATTTCGCCCGTGGTGGGATCGACAACATCGTGTACGGATACGCGGCCGAGGATGCGCTCGCCAAGCGATGCAACAACTTCGTCGTTGTTCTTGATTTCGCGGCAAACGAGTCCGCGCAGTGTTCCGCAGTCTTCTTCGGTGATAATGACATCGTGTGCCACATCGACGAGACGACGAGTGAGGTAACCGGCATCGGCGGTCTTGAGTGCGGTATCGGCCAAACCTTTACGAGCACCGTGCGTGGAGATGAAGTACTCGAGCACTGATAGACCTTCCTTGAAGTTTGCCAAGATAGGGTTCTCGATAATCTGACCGCCTTCGGCACCGGCTTTCTGCGGCTTGGCCATAAGGCCACGCATACCGGCCAGCTGACGAATCTGGTCCTTGGAACCACGGGCACCGGAGTCAAGCATCATGAATACGGAGTTGAAGCCTTGGTTGGCCTCGGTCATCTGTTTCATGAGCACGTCGGTGAGGCGGGTGTTGACGTGTGTCCAGATATCGATAATCTGATTGTAGCGTTCGGTATTGGTGATAAAGCCCATCGAATAGTTGTTCATCACTTCTTCGACGTGGGCATAGCCTTCGGCTACAATCTCTTTCTTTTCTTCGGGGATTATTACGTCGCCCAAGTTGAAGGACAGACCGCCCTTGAAGGCCATATAGTATCCGAGGTTCTTGATATCGTCCAGGAACTGGGCCGAACGGGGGATACCGCAGCGTTTGATGACGCGCGAGATGATGTTACGCAGCGATTTCTTGGAAATCAGCTCGTTGACATAGCCTATTTCTTTGGGCACATACTCGTTGACGAGTACTCGACCTACGGAGGTATTCTCTACCAGGTGTTGGATGGGATTACCGTCGGCATCGATGTCGTCCACCATAATGGTGACGGGAGCGTGCAGGGTTACCTTGCCTTCGTTGTATGCGATTTGGGCTTCTTCGGGGCCATAGAAGATGGTGCCTTCGCCCTTGTCGCCGGGACGCAGTTTGGAGATGTAGTACAGACCGAGTACCATATCCTGCGAGGGCACGGTGATAGGAGCGCCGTTGGCGGGGTTGAGGATGTTGTGCGCACCCAGCATCAGTATTTGTGCTTCCAAGACGGCCTCATTACCGAGGGGCAAGTGTACGGCCATCTGGTCACCGTCGAAGTCGGCATTGAACGCGGTACATGCCAGCGGGTGAAGCTGGATGGCCTTGCCTTCGATAAGTTTGGGCTGGAAGGCTTGGATACCGAGACGGTGAAGTGTCGGGGCGCGGTTGAGCAGTACGGGGTGACCTTTCATCACATATTCGAGGATGTCCCATACGACGGGTTCCTTGCGGTCGACAATTTTTTTGGCGGACTTGACGGTCTTGACAATGCCGCGTTCGATAAGTTTGCGGATGATGAAGGGTTTGTACAGCTCGGCTGCCATATACTTGGGCAGGCCGCATTCGTGCATCTTCAGTTCGGGGCCGACGACGATGACCGAACGAGCGGAGTAGTCGACACGCTTACCGAGGAGGTTTTGACGGAAACGGCCTTGTTTGCCTTTGAGGGCATCGCTGAGCGACTTCAACGGACGGTTGGCATCGGACTTGACGGCCGAGGAGCGGCGCGAGTTGTCAAGCAGCGAGTCGACGGCTTCTTGCAGCATACGTTTTTCGTTGCGCAAGATTACATCGGGAGCCTTGATTTCGATAAGTCGTTTCAGACGATTGTTGCGGATGATTACGCGGCGATAGAGGTCGTTGAGGTCACTGGTGGCAAAACGACCGCCGTCCAGGGGCACCAGAGGGCGCAATTCGGGCGGAATTACGGGCACGGCCTGAAGTATCATCCATTCGGGCTTGTTGCGTCCGCGCGATTGGCGGAACGATTCGACAACCTGAAGGCGCTTCAAAGCCTCGGTCTTGCGCTGCTGGCTGCCGTCGGTATCGGCCTGATGGCGCAATTGTGCAGCCAAGTCGTCAAGGTCTATATCCTTGAGCAGGTCGTAGATGGCTTCGGCACCCATCTTGGCCACGAATTTGTTGGGATCGTCGTCTTCGAGGTTTTGGTTGCCGGCAGGCAGGTTGTCTATGATGGCGAAATACTCGTCTTCGGTCAGCAAGTCAAGGCGTTGTACGTATACGGGCTCGCCGTTGCGGTCGCGTACGTCCTCGCCGGGTACGACTACTTCATGTCCCGGATTGATGACGATGTATTTCTCGTAATATATTACCTGGTCGAGTTTCTTGGAGGGAAGTCCCAGGAGGTAACCTATTTTGTTGGGCAGCGAGCGGAAGTACCAGATATGTGCCACGGGCACTACCAACTTGATGTGGCCCATGCGTTCGCGGCGCACTTTCTTTTCGGTGACTTCGACACCGCAGCGGTCGCACACTATGCCTTTGTAGCGGATGCGTTTGTACTTGCCGCAGTGGCATTCGTAGTCCTTGACAGGACCGAAGATGCGCTCGCAGAACAGACCGTCGCGTTCGGGCTTGTAGGTGCGGTAGTTAATGGTTTCGGGCTTGAGCACCTCGCCGGAGGACTTCTCCAGAATTTCCTCGGGGGAAGCCAGGCCTATAGTAATCTTCGAGAACCCTTGTTTGGTGGGTTTGTCTTTTCTGAAAGCCATATATGGTTGTATCTTATTTTCGGTGTATGGATGTTGTGCTGAGGAGTGAATTTTGTTGCCGGACCGGGCTTCCGGACCGGCAACTTATATGACGTGTGTCAGAGGACTTGTTACGGTTCGAGGTTGACACTCAGGCCCAGACCGCGAAGCTCGTGCAGAAGCACATTGAGCGATTCGGGGATGCCGGGCGTGGGCATCGGCTCGCCTTTGACGATGGCTTCGTAGGCCTTGGAACGGCCGTTGACATCGTCGGACTTGATGGTCAGGATTTCCTGCAGGATGTGGGAGGCGCCGAAGGCTTCGAGCGCCCAAACTTCCATCTCGCCGAAGCGCTGACCGCCGAACTGTGCCTTACCACCCAGAGGTTGCTGGGTTATCAGCGAGTACGGGCCTATGGAGCGAGCGTGCATCTTGTCTTCGACCATGTGGCCGAGTTTGAG
This sequence comes from uncultured Porphyromonadaceae bacterium, assembly GCA_900540625.1. Lineage (GTDB taxonomy): Bacteria > Bacteroidota > Bacteroidia > Bacteroidales > Muribaculaceae > CAG-873. The sequence goes on from UQGP01000045.1 coordinate 6,911, forward strand.
CATGTAGATGACACCTACGGTGGCGGGTTGGTCAAAGCGTTCGCCGGTACCGCCGTCATACAGATAGGTCTTGCCATAACGCGGCAGGCCGGCCTTATCGGTCCATTCGTTGAGGTCGTCAAGGGTGGCGCCATCGAAAATCGGCGTTGCGAATTTCTCGTCGAGGACGCGTCCGGCCCAGCCTAAAACGGTCTCGAAAATCTGACCAAGGTTCATACGCGAAGGCACACCCAGAGGGTTGAGGCAGATGTCCACCGGAGTACCGTCCTCAAGGAAGGGCATATCTTCTTGACGCACAATGCGCGATACGATACCCTTATTACCGTGACGTCCGGCCATCTTGTCACCGACGCTAATCTTACGCTTCTTGGCGATGTATACCTTGGCTATCTGCATGATGCCGGAGGGAAGGTCATCACCGATGGTGAGGTCGAACTTGCGACGACGCAGTTGTGTATCCAGTTCCTTGGCTTTGCGCAGGTAGTTGACGATGGTACGACGTATCAGGTCGTTCTTATGAGCATCGGTGGTCCATTTGCTCAGGTTGACGGTGTCGAAATTGATTTCGCGGAGCACACCGGCGGTGAATTTCTCGCCCTTGGGGATGATGTCTACTCCGAGGAAGTCCTTGACACCCTGGCTGGTGCGGTTGCCGATAAGCGATGTAAGCTTATTGATAAGTACGGTCTTCAGCTCTTCGGCCTTGGCGTTGTACTCTTCGTCAAGTTTGGGCATAAGCGCGGCGGCGGCACGTGCTTGCTTTTTGCTCGCTTTGCTGAAGAGGTTTGTGCCGATTACTACGCCCTTGAGCGAAGGTGTGGCCTTGAGCGAAGCGTCCTTGACATCGCCGGCTTTGTCGCCGAAGATGGCACGCAAGAGTTTCTCCTCGGGGGTGGGATCGGACTCGCCCTTAGGCGTAATCTTACCGATCATAATATCGCCGGGAATGACGTGCGCACCCACACGGATGATACCGCGTTCGTCGAGATCCTTGGTTGCATCCTCGCTGACGTTGGGTATATCGTTGGTCAGTTCCTCGAGACCGCGCTTGGTCTCGCGCACTTCCAGCGAGTATTCGTCTACGTGTACACTTGTGAGGATGTCCTCGCGTACGACGCGCTCGTTGAGCACAATGGCATCCTCGTAGTTGTAACCCTTCCAGGGCATAAATGCCACCTTGAGGTTGCGACCGAGTGCCAATTCACCGTTTTCGCTGGAATAGCCTTCGGTGAGTATATCACCCTTCTCGACGCGCTGGCCTTTGGTGCAGATAGGACGCAGGTCGATGGTGGTGCTTTGGTTGGTCTTGCGGAATTTGGGAAGATGATATTCCTTGACTGCATCGTCAAAGGATACGAATTCTTCGTCAGGCGTGCGCTCGTAGCGGATGCGGATGGTGGTGGCATCGACAAATTCGACAACACCGGGGCCTTCGGCGGCAATCTGCGTACGGCTGTCGCGAACCAATTGGCCCTCGATACCGGTACCGACGATAGGCGATTCGCTGCGCATCAGGGGCACTGCCTGGCGCATCATGTTCGATCCCATAAGTGCACGGTTGGCATCATCGTGCTCCAGGAACGGAATCAAAGATGCAGCGATAGAAGCTATCTGTGTAGGCGAAACGTCCATCAGTTCGACTTCCTGAGGCGATACAACGGGGAAGTCGGCGTCCAGACGGGCCTTAATCTTGTCATTAGTGAATGTTCCGTCTTCATTGACGGGAGCGTTACCCTGAGCTATAATCTTGCCTTCCTCGATTTCGGCAGTCATGTAGACCACCTCATCGTTCTTCAGGTTGACACGACCGTTCTCGACCTTGCGGTACGGAGTTTCGATAAATCCGAGGTCGTTGATCTTGGCATACACGCACAACGAGCTGATAAGACCGATGTTAGGTCCTTCAGGAGTCTCGATGGGGCACAGACGGCCGTAGTGAGTGTAGTGTACGTCGCGCACCTCGAAGCCGGCACGTTCGCGCGACAGACCGCCGGGGCCTAACGCCGACATACGACGCTTGTGCGTAATCTCGGCCAGAGGATTGGTCTGGTCCATGAATTGCGACAAAGCGTTGGTGCCGAAGAAGGTGTTGATGACCGACGAAATGGTCTTGGCGTTGATCAGGTCTATGGGCGTGAAGGTCTCGTTGTCACGGACATTCATACGTTCGCGGATGGTACGTGCCATACGCGCCAGACCGACACCGAATTGGTTGTAGAGCTGCTCGCCGACGGTACGTACGCGACGGTTGCTCAAGTGGTCAATGTCATCTACATCCGTCTTGCTGTTGATAAGCTCGATCAGATATTTTATGATGGCTACGATGTCTTCTTTGGTCAGTACCTTGACATCGATAGGAATGCTCAGGTTGAGTTTTTTGTTGATGCGATAACGACCTACATCACCGAGGTCATAACGCTTTTCGCTGAAGAAAAGGTTGGTGATAACCTCGCGAGCGGTGGCATCATCCGGAGCTTCGGCGTTGCGCAGCTGACGATAGATGTGGCGTATGGCCTCAGCCTCCGTATTGGTGGGATCCTTGTGCAAGGTGTTGAAGATGATGGCGTAATCGCTGGGCGACACGTCGGCACGCTGCAACATGATGGTGGACACGCCTGCATCAAGAATCATATCAATGTGTTCCTCGGTCAGCTCGGTCTCACGGTCAATCACCGGATCGGTACGTTCCAGCGAGGTCAACTCACCGGTATCGGGGTCTACCATATCCTCGGTCCATTTCTTCAGGACAACGGCGGCAAGACGACGATGCTCGGCCACGGCTTTCTTCAAGTTGGTCTTATTGACCTTCACTTCTTCGGCCGGAGCAAAGATTTCGATGATATCCTTTTCGTTTTCAAAGCCTATGGCACGCAGAAGAGTCGTTACGGGCAACTTCTTCTTGCGGTCGATATAGGCGTACATCACATTATTGATGTCAGTAGCGAACTCAATCCACGAACCGCGGAACGGGATGATACGCGCGCTATAAAGTTTGGTACCGTTGGCATGGGTGCTCTGTCCGAAGAATACGCCCGGCGAACGGTGCAACTGCGAAACGACTACGCGCTCGGCACCATTGATGACAAAGGTGCCCTTCTCGGTCATATAAGGAATAGGTCCGAGATACACGTCTTGTATCACGGTGTCAAAATCCTCGTGGTCGGGGTCGGTACAGTAAAGTTTAAGCTTGGCTTTCAAAGGCACACTGTAGGTCAGACCGCGCTCAAGGCACTCATCTATAGAATACCGCGGCGGGTCAATGTAGTAGTCCAGGAACTCGAGCACAAAGCTGTTGCGCGTATCCACGATGGGGAAGTTCTCGGAGAACACCTTATACAGGCCTTCGTTATTTCGTTTTTCGGGAGGGGTGTCCAGCTGCAAAAAGTCTTGGAAGGACTTCAGCTGTACCTCCAAAAAGTCGGGATAAGGAAGAGGATTCTTTACCGACGCAAAATTAACACGGGGTTTTGTTGTTGGTACTGACATCTATGGTTGGTGATAATTAGGAGGAACTCAGATTACATATAACTCGCCGCTGTATTGTGACTATATGTTTATGCCTTCACTGCGGCATCGACCGTCCGCGACCTGTCAATTTCGACGGATATATACGAGTACAAACACGCCATATTATGCCCTGACGCATCAGCTTCGGGACATAATACTGCCGCGTTATGTATGGTCCGCCTTCTCGTAATATTTACAGGCACTGACCGGGTCTTTTGAATCATCTTGTCGATTCGACGTGGCGAGTTGAGCTTCTGTTTATAATCGTGCCGGCTTTGCGCTGCGGGTCTTACGTCCGTGACATCCTGTCCGCTACACTTCGACGAAAGTTTCTCACTTTCTCTATCGTTTTTCGAACAGGCCCCTGCGCGTACCCCCGGGGGCCTTAACCCCCGGGAGGCGGTACGCAAGGACTGCCACTGCTGTATCCGCTTGCACGGCTACCGGCATTCTGTGGCCAGTCTCTAAATGAATTAGACACAAAAGGTTAAGAACCGACCCTTAACGGGGATTCTTAACCTATTTACCTGATAGTCAGGTATATTATTTCAGTTCAACTTCGGCGCCAGCCTCTTCGAGCTGCTTCTTCATGCCCTCGGCATCTGCCTTGGCAAGACCTTCCTTAACGGTGGAAGGAGCGTTGTCGACGAGTTCCTTGGCTTCCTTCAGGCCCAGGCCGGTGAGCTCTTTCACGAGCTTAACCACCTGCAGCTTGGCTGCACCTGCGGCTTTGAGGACTACATCGAAGTTGGTCTTCTCTTCTGCGGCTTCTGCGCCAGCACCGGGAGCGGCGGCTACGGCTACAGCTGCAGCTGCGGGTTCGATACCGTATTCCTCTTTGAGGATCTGAGCGAGTTCGTTTACTTCCTTAACGGTAAGGTTAACAAGTTGTTCAGCAAAAGCTTTTAAATCTGCCATTGTATTTGTGTATTTAGTTGTTTTGTATTTCTATTTTGGTTTATTCTTTGTTGGAGAGCGTCTCTAAGATGCCATGGAGCTTGGTCGCACCGGACTGCAAAGCAGATACGACATTCTTGGCGGGCGATTGCAGCAATGCCACAACGTCGGCGATGAGTTCGTTCTTGCTCTTGATTGCGCAAAGTGCTTCCAATTGGTCGGCACCCATATACACGGTCTCCTCAACGTAGGCTGCCTTCAGGGCAGGAAGAGTATCACCCTTCTTTACAAAGTCCTTAAGCAACTTGGCGGGTACATTGCCGGTGTTGCAGCACATCAGCGAAGTGCTACCCTTGAGCGCACCGTAAAGTTCGCTGTAGTCACCTTCGAGGGACTCGAGTGCTTTGTGAAGAAGCGTGTTCTTGACAACCATCAGCTTGACTTCTTTGCCGAAGCAGGCACGACGAAGTGCGCTGGTCTTCTCGGCATCCAAGCCGGCTGTCTCCACGAGATAGAAGCAGCTGTATTCCTTGATCGTATTAGCTATCTTCTCGATTACTATAGCCTTATCTTCTTTTTTCATAGTGTGTACGTTTTTAGAAAGATTATGCCTCCATTGACTTGGGGTCAATCTTGACACCCGGGCTCATAGTGCTCGAAAGGAATATACTCTTCAGATACGTGCCCTTAGCGGTGGCGGGTTTCAGCTTGATAAGAGTGTTGACAAACTCGCGGGCGTTCTCGGCAATCTGCGCCGGTGTGAAGGACACCTTGCCTATCGACGAGTGTACGATACCGTTCTTGTCTACCTTGAAGTCTATCTTGCCTTTCTTGACCTCTTCCACAGCCTTGGCTACATCCATAGTCACTGTTCCGCTCTTGGGGTTAGGCATAAGGCCACGAGGACCGAGTACACGGCCGAGGGCACCTATCTTACCCATGATTGCGGGCTGAGTGATGATGACGTCCACGTCTGTCCAACCACCCTTGATCTTTTCGATGTACTCGTCAAGACCTACGTAGTCGGCGCCGGCTGCCTTGGCGGCCGCTTCGGCATCAGGGGTGCAAAGCACCAATACTTTCACTTGTTTGCCAGTGCCGTGCGGAAGCGTTACAACGCCACGCACCATCTGGTTAGCCTTACGGGGATCTACGCCGAGACGTACGTCGATGTCCAACGATGCGTCAAACTTGGTAAAGGTAACTTCCTTAACCTTTTCGGCAGCTTCCGCTAACGTGTAGGTCTTCCCGGCTTCAATCTTCGATAAAGCTAACTTTTGGTTTTTTGTAAGTTTACTCATTGCGATTGAATTTTATTAGTTGTTGGCGGGGAATTCTCCGGTAACGGTGATACCCATACTTCTGGCTGTACCGGCAACCATTCGCATTGCCGATTCAATAGTAAAACAGTTCAAATCCGGCATCTTGTCGGCGGCAATTGTCTTTACCTGTTCCCAGCTTATCTGGCCTACCTTGGTGCGGTTGGGCTGTGCCGAGCCGCTCTTCAGCTTGGTGGCTTCCTTCAGTTGTACTGCTACCGGCGGAGTCTTTACTACAAAGTCAAAGCTCTTGTCCGTATAGTAGGTGATAACCACGGGAAGTACCTTGCCGGCCTTATCCTGGGTGCGGGCATTGAATTGCTTGCAAAACTCCATGATGTTGATACCCTTGGAACCCAGTGCGGGACCTACGGGAGGGGAGGGGTTTGCTGCGCCACCCTTAATTTGCAGTTTGATCTGTCCAGCAATTTCTTTAGCCATTGTTTCTAACTTATTTTATTTATAAACATAAACAGCACGTGCATCACACCTCTTCCGCCTTTCGCCGATATGCTTTCGCCGTCTCGGTCCAAAGCTTCTAAGGCCGCTCGTTATACTTACCGTACCTCGCATTGGCGAATGCGTAACCAATCGCCGCTACTCAGTCCCGGCTCGGTATCCCAAGCCCGTGATTCACTCGCGCTCTACTTGCGAATTGTCTAACGTCAGCTGTGTCTTGCGCCCAAAAATCTTCACAGCTACGGTCATCTTCTTCTTCTCGGGATTTACCGACTCGATGATAGCGGAGAACCCGTTAAACGGTCCTTCGATAACCTTGACGGTCTCGCCGACGATGTAATCGTTGACGCCCTCGTCCGGGTTTTCGCTGAACTCGTCTATCACACCAAGCATTCGACGTACCTCGGCTTCACGAAGACATTCGGGAGCCGACGAACGATCACGCCCGCGAAGAAAATCGATGACGTTGCTCGTGTTTGTAAGGGTTGCCACTGTTTCACCTGTCAGTTCTGCCTCGACAAAGACGTAGCCACTGTATAGGTTGCGCTCTTTCACAACCTTTTTGCCGCTACGAACCGTCAGTACCTTCTCTGTCGGAATCAGCACCTGAAAGAGGTGCTTGCCAAGGTCCGTATTCTTGATTTGTGCATCAAGTATTTCCTTGACTTTGGCTTCCTTGCCGGAAATGGCACGAAGGACGAACCATCCGCGTTGCACCTTGGGGCGCGATACGGATACTTCCTCCGATTTCGAAACTGTCTTTTTTGCTGTTCCTGCCATTGTTCTCGTCTTACGAAAAGGTGATTAATGACTTATTAACCGAAACTGTAAATGAGGTGCATGAGCCTGTCCACAACCTGATCCATCAAAAAGATAATCAAAGCGATTATCACGGAAGCTATCATGACGATCACGGCTGATTTGACAAGCTGCTTCTTAGTAGGCCAAGAAGTCTTGTAACGAAGTTCGTCAAAAGACTCCTCGATATTCGTAAGTAGTTTTAATTTCTTCATTTGTGTCGTGTTTTTGGCACGGGACGAGAGACTCGAACTCCCGACACCCGGTTTTGGAGACCGGTGCTCTACCAACTGAGCTAGTCCCGTATATATGTCCGGCCGGATTGCTTGCGGCCTTCCGGCCGGACTATATCTTGGTGATGTTTTTCGGACCGAGAGCCTTTCGCCTCTCTTGTCCTTACATCAGGTATTACTCAATAATCTGAGTGATCTGACCCGAACCTACGGTGCGGCCGCCTTCACGGATAGCGAAACGCAGACCTTGGTCGCATGCTACCGGAGTAATCAGCTTCACGGTGATTTCTACGTGGTCACCGGGCATTACCATATCAACGCCTTCGGGAAGGGTGATTTCGCCGGTAACGTCAAGGGTACGGATGTAGAACTGGGGACGATAGTGGTTGTGGAACGGAGTGTGACGGCCGCCTTCCTCTTTCTTGAGGATATAGACAGAAGCCTTGAACTCGTCGTGGGGTTTGATGACACCCGGGTGGCAGATAACCATACCACGCTTGATGTCTTTCTTGTCGATACCGCGGAGAAGCAGACCTACGTTGTCACCGGCTTCACCTTCGTCAAGAATCTTACGGAACATCTCGACACCTGTAACAGTGGATTTGAGGTTTGCGCCAAGACCCATAATTTGTACTTCGTCACCTACTTTCACAACGCCGGTTTCGATACGACCGGTAGCAACGGTACCACGACCTGTGATCGAGAATACGTCCTCGACGGGCATCAGGAAGGGTTTGTCCACGTCGCGAGGAGGCAGCGGAATCCAAGTGTCGACTGCGTCCATGAGTTCCATGATCTTTTCTTCCCACTGGGGTTCGCCGTTGAGGGCGCCGAGTGCGGAACCACGGATGATGGGAGTGTTGTCACCATCGTAGTCGTACTGGTCGAGAAGTTCGCGCATATCCATTTCCACGAGTTCGAGCATTTCCTCGTCGTCTACCATATCGCACTTGTTCAGGAACACTACGATGCGGGGAACGTTCACCTGGCGAGCCAGAAGGATGTGCTCACGTGTCTGGGGCATGGGACCGTCGGTAGCAGCTACCACGATGATAGCGCCGTCCATCTGGGCAGCACCGGTTACCATGTTCTTAACGTAGTCGGCGTGTCCGGGGCAGTCTACGTGTGCATAGTGACGATTCTTGGTTTCGTATTCTACGTGTGCGGTGTTGATAGTAATACCACGCTCTTTTTCCTCGGGAGCATTGTCGATCTGATCGAAGGACTTAACCTCGGAAAGACCTGCTTTAGCCAACACGGTGGTGATGGCGGCGGTCAGGGTAGTTTTGCCGTGGTCCACGTGACCAATGGTACCGATGTTAACATGCGGTTTGGTTCTTTCGAATTTCTCTTTTGCCATAACTTGGTGTTTTGTATTTGTAATAAATGTTTTGTTCTTAACAATAGGCCACGATAATGCAGGGCATTACCGAGGCTATCAGATGGCTTTATGCCAACTTTAGAGCCGATGGCGGGATTTGAACCCGCGACCTCTTCCTTACCAAGGAAGTGCTCTACCCCTGAGCTACATAGGCAATTTATATGTTTGTTCTTAGTTTCAGTTGGAGCGGAAGACGAGGCTCAAACTCGCGACCCTCAGCTTGGAAGGCTGATGCTCTATCAACTGAGCTACTTCCGCAAACAGTCTCCTTTCTCTTTTGTGAGTGAAGTTTGTGGGCGAAGATGGATTCGAACCACCGAAGGTATAAACCAGCAGATTTACAGTCTGCCCCATTTGGCCACTCTGGTATTCGCCCTTGCGCTAAATGCGGTGCAAAGATACGCCAAAGTTTTTTTTCCTCCAAATTTACAGACCTAAAATTTTGCTATTTTTTATCATCGACAATACTCTCAACATATTATCAACACATATTCTTATTGAAAAACAAGCACTTAACAAGTTATCAACATCTATGTCAATAACTATATAAACACGCTGTTGACAAGCCTGACTCTATTAGAAACCCTCTCTACTTTTTTTGTAATTTTCCTTCAATAAAATTTGTATTTATACGTATAAATACATAACTTGCAACCGATTACCTTAATCAAATCTTAATAAAAATATTTTATTAACTTTAAATTGTTAATTATGAAAAAGTTTATTTATATAATTGCCTTACTCTTTCTCTTAGTTGCTTGTAATGAAGAATTACAAATTGATACCAAACAACCAACTATTGACAATAAAACAAGAGCTTTTACATCCCAAACATTTTCTTTCGACTCTGTAACAAAACCAGAAATATGGAAAACATTCCAAACATTGGAAGAAATGCAGTCTGCATGCCAGATTCCCGATGACGTCTTATCCAATCTCAGCACGGAGGAGTTGGTGCAAATATGTATGGACTACCCTCTGTTTGGAAACTTCTCTGCATATAATGATGAATTAGTCGGCATCAAAAAAGTAATGGATGGATTCAATGGTTTTACTGAACTAAAAAAACGCACTGATGCAGCTGAAAAACTTCTTGACTTATATGAAAATGTCAATGTTGCAACATTAAATAGTGATAAAGAAAATATAGAAACATATCCAAATATAAAATTAGGATACCTTGAATTAATTTTAAGTTCTGGAGAATTTGAATCTCTCTATCAAGGCAATTTATTACAACGCTTGAATATTCTTCATGAGAAAAAATTCAATGAAAAGAGAATATCAAATAATGATTCCTTCTTTTCTTTAAGACATTCAGAATTATTACAAAATAAAATTCAAGAAAGTAATGCAAAAGTTTCTTTAAAGGTTCGTATTTTTACCAAATGTGGCAAACCCCTTATAGCATATAGCATAAATGAAATGACATCCCAAGAAATTGCTGAATTAAATTCATTCACAATAAAAACATATCCAAATGCAACGTTCTTATCCAACTCTTCTGCTACATACAATTGTCATAGTTATGCTTGGAATGTGTCTGATGGTGGAAAAAAATATTGGATAAATGAAAGCTCCATAAGTAAATATTGGACTGATGACTATTACTCCGAAACGACAGAAGATAATGCTGTTAAAATTAATTACTATGATTCTGACCATTCTGCTGTGGTTTCGTCAGTTAAAGATATGTATGAATCTAAATGGGGTTCTTGTCCTTTAATGCGTCATGCTCCTAATTATGGCCCATACGAAAATATGGAAAAAAGAAAATATTACAAACATTTTTACCGCTCTGATTTTATTAGTTGTGAAGGTACTAATAATGGTATTATAAAAACCAATATAGACTATACTTATTCTATAACCTTAATTCCGCAACACTTTGATTTAACTTTATTTATAAGTTCCTG
>UQGP01000046.1 GCA_900540625.1 uncultured Porphyromonadaceae bacterium
GGAAGGCGTCCTTATGCGCTTTGGGAGGATTTTCGTATTCGCAGGTGATGGCCATAATGCCGCATGAGATGTCACAGAACCCGTTCCCGAATACCGGTGATACATCCTTGTCGGCGGATTTCTTGATGATGAGATGTCTTAACTCTTCGGCGCCCAAAGACTTAGAGCCGAGCTTAATCGTCCCCGGTACGGTCAGGGTTGTATTTTCACATGCAAGCGAGTACTCGTAACACAGCTCAACCCCGTCTTCAATGATAAGGTCTTCGGCCACAAAGCGAGCCATACAGTCCATTGTTTTCACTGAACCGGGAATGACACGTGTCCCGGGGACACCATAAGCCATTGCCCCGATGTATTCCACTGTATTCGGGATAGACATTGCTGTTATATACCTACAACCATCTTGATACCCGGGATAGCCACCAATGAATTTTAGCCCATCAGGAAGGAATATCTCGAGGTCGTTGCTTTCGTTTTCGAGGTATATGGAAAGCCATAGAAAGCCAACTACGGGGAAGTCCTTACCATCAACAGTTATTTTAGACGGAATTATTACTTTCCCGGAGTACTTCACTTGCTTATCCTTGTTGGGCAACAATATAGCGCCTGGATAATGGTATATAACATCACCTGTAGCCCTCTCTTCAAAGTTTAGAGCATATACAAAGCCGTCAACATTGTAAACAGGCAGGCCATAGAAATCATCAACGATTTCATTTGCCATACCACATATCGAAAAACAGATTGCTGTAAGTACGACCTGCAGTCGCCTTATTGTCTTATTCGGCATAGTTCTATTGTTTTAGAAGTTTATATGTGGATACCACTTCGCCGCTGATTAGCATCGAAATAACACACAATCCGTTCGGCACATTGTCGAGGTATAAGGTGCGCTGGTTCGTCCCAGGGCCTATGGCTGTAAGTGGCGTGTGATTGGTATTATTGATGTCGGTGACGATGCGGTCGATGCGATTGAGAATGAGCGAGACGGACATGCCGTCATCTGTCTTGGACATGTGGAAGTCATAAGGGTCGGCATCCGGATTCGCGTTCAATAGGACAAAGCCCCCCGGCGTGGCCGTCTGCGCATACGCACAGCACACGCCCAAAGCCACTGCTGTCAGCAGCGTCTTCATTCGTCTGGTGGTTTTGTTCATTGTGTTTAGGTGTTAGGGGTTAGTAATTATCTCTCCTAATCCCGATGTTAGAGTTTTTACAGCAGGGGAGAGAGTTACTCGCTGCAAATTTAAGCAACAATCACCCGAAATGCAATTTTTTTATAAAATATTTTTTTTGAGCGAAATGAAAATTTCTTTTGAGCTATACCATAGCCGATTGCGCAGTCTCAAGATTAGGGGAAGGGAGGCATCAGCGCGGACAATGGCATTGAGAAACGGCAAGATATTGCAACAATATGATCGGCGACAAGAGACGCGTCTGCGAATTATTGCTTGAAGGGACGGCGGGTGTGTATACCCGGGCGAACATGGAGCGTGAAAGCCGCAAAACGCCCGTCATGCTCGTTAATGTATTGGATGTGGTACCATTCAGGAGCAAAGAAATCGAGGACAAATACCGCCGACATATTGCCTTGGGAATTTGTCGCGACAGCATCCGGCACGTCGCTGTCTTCAGATTCGGCGACACCGGCGCGTGCGTCCGCTCCCACATACCTACAATCGCCTGCAGAAGTGCAAGATGTCGTGGTATCGGCGCCTTGATTCTCGAGGCGTGCATACATCCCCTCGGCGTGCGGTGATGCGGCGGTGATGCGCTCCTTGAGCGTCACATCAAAGCCTTTGACCGTAATGGCAAGTGCGACCACGGTGCCGGCGCGAACGCGTCCGAGGCCGTGACGAGTAAATACCACCATACCATCCTCGCGCACTGTGACTTCCAACATCGGTTCGGCATCCGAGGGCTCGAAATCAGGCTCGAAGGTAGCACGCGCAAAACGGGTTTGTACCGGCTTGGTGCCGGAGGGACGTGTACTCAGGATAATGACGGCAGCCGCCACAACAGTGGCTACGACGTAAAATTCCACCGTATGGAAGAACTCGACACGCGCCGCTATGGCTGCGATTATTTGGAGCGTGACAGCCATGCTCGTACAAGTACTATTTCGCTCTTAGGAACACGCCGTATGCACAGTTGTCGCACCTCGTCGAGGGTAGCATCCTCGCCGGCAAGGCGTATCGCATCGGCTATTTCGCCCACGGCCGGGCGATCCATAACGGCATAAATATCCACCTGACCGGCAGCTATACCGTCGGCTATATGACGCGTAACCGTAGACTGAGACAGGCTGCGTTCGGCGGCCACCTGTTTGATGGTCATCCCCCGGCGGAGCATAGCCACAGACACATCGGACGAGCGCTCGCGCGTGGTCGTCTTGGTGGCGCGTGTACGGCTCTTGGCCGGCGCAGCCGAGGCTTCGAGCATAGCCCGTCGCCGCTGTGCCAAAATTTTTGAGGGGTCAAAGCCGCCTTCGGCCACAGCCTGCATCAATGCCTCAGTGGCACGTAGAGCCACGCGCAGTTGTTCGTAGACATCGGCCAAGCGCCGCGTCATCACCTTATTGTCGCTACGAACCATCGCTGTACCTTCGAACCACGGTCCGAAAATCCGGCCCAACGTCTCGGCAAAATATCGTGCCGAGCGGCGGATACGGTCCTGCAATGCCGCTTCGGCAATATGCGCCGAATCCGTGGCCGACAGTAGCGCAATCCAGCGATCGGCCACATCGAGCACTTGGGTTCGCAGGTCTTCGTGCGCCCGGAGGTGCATACGTGTAATGTCGGCGAACATCTTGCTGTAGGTATCGGAGAGGATACGACACAGGCGCCCGTGAAGGGTGTCTATCTGCGCCATGCGAAAGGTGTCGCACAGCAGTCGTACGCGGTAGGCGCTCTGCAGTTGCGGAAGTATGGCTATACTTTCGGCCACGCGAGCATCCTCGGCTGCAATATAGGATGCCACTGCCGGATCGTCTATAACCGAATAGGCGCTGATAGGCGTCGCAAGCACCATACCTTCAAGCGACCGACACCGGCTTAAAGCCACATATACCTGCCCCGGCGCAAACGATGCTCCGGCGTCGATGATGGCGCGGTCAAAGGTCAAGCCCTGACTTTTGTGTATGGTGATGGCCCACGCCAGTCGCAACGGCAATTGACTGAAAGTCCCTTGTACCGAACTTTCCAGCGTATTGGTTTCGGGATTGACCACGTAGGTGGTGTTTTCCCACGCCATAGGCTCGACGGTGATGTATTCCGGTGACTCGGGGAAGCTGACCTTGACGGTAGTGGCATCGAGATAAGCCACACGTCCCACCTTGCCGTTGAAAAATCGTCCGGCACCCGTGGTGTCGTTTTTGATAAACATCACCTGAGCCCCGACCTTGAGCGTAAGCATCGCGTCGGTCGGGAAAGATGTCTCGGGAAATGTGCCTTTGGTCTGAGCCTTATATGTGTAGGTGCGTCCGGGCAGGGTCTCCAAACAGGTATTGTTGACGCTATCGGCAATACGATTATGCGTAGTCAAGCGTATGTACCCGGCATCGGGCGGAGGCGTGAAGCCCGGATCGAGACGGCCGTTGAGCACCCGCAGGTCCTCGGCCGTGGGATGTCCGTCGCGTATGTCGTTGAGTATGCGCACAAACTCGCCGTCCTTTTGCCTGAACACATGTCGCAGGCTTATGGTGACATAGCGCAAGCGTCGCAACGCCTGACTGCCGAAAAAGTACGGCGTATCATAATGCGTCGCCAGCAGTTGCGACTCCTGAGGCGTCACTATGGGCGAAAGTTGGCGCAAGTCGCCTATCATCAGCAATTGCACACCGCCGAAAGGCGCTTGTGTACCGCGTATGCGTCGCAACACATCATCCACGGCATCGAGCAAATCGCTGCGCACCATCGAAATTTCGTCTATGACCAGGACATCGAGGGCGCGAATGATACGCAACTTGTCGCGCGAAAAATTGAAGCGCTGTTCGCGTATGCCTATCCCGGGGATATACGGCGACAGCGGTAGCTGGAAAAAGCTGTGAATGGTGACGCCGCCGGCATTGATGGCGGCCACTCCCGAGGGGGCAACCACGGCCAAAGTCTTGGCACTGCGCGACACCAAGTCACGCAGAAAAGTCGTCTTGCCCGTGCCGGCCTTGCCGGTGAGGAATACGCTTACATCGGTATGTTCTATGAAGTCCCAAGCGCGTTGCAAGTCTTCGGACGCTTGCACGGCTGAGGTTCGGCCGGAGAGATTATCACTCATTTCGAGGTCATTATGCGAAGTATGGTGTCGTCCGTCTCGTTCATGGCGTCGCGACCTATGGTCGTAAGGTTGGCTATCGTCTTGTCTATGGAATCGTCGACGATGCCCTCGAGAGGAGTGACACAATGGCCTTCCATGGCTACAAGTGCGCTGACGACTGCTGTCGAGACCCCGGAGGTGAGCTTGAGCGCACAACTGGGCTTGGCGCCGTCGCAAATCATTCCGGTGAGGGTCGCCACCATATTCTTGATAGTCGCGACCACGCGATCGTAGTCGCCGCCCATAAGGTAGCATATTCCGGCACTGGAGCCGGTGGCGGCCACCACGCATCCGCATAGTGCCGAGAGACGCCCGAGGCTTTGCTTGATGTATATCGCCGTGAGATGGCTCAGCGTCAGCGCCCGTATGGTGTGTTCCTCGTCGGCATGGGTGTCATCGGCGTATACCACCACGGGAACGGTGGCCGCGATACCCTGATTGCCGCTGCCGCTATTGCTCATCACTGTCACCGAGGCACCGCCCATACGCGCATCGCACGCCGCGGACGTATAGGACAGGATATGCGTGAAGATGCTGTCGCCCATAAGCAGATGTTGCCGCGGACAGTGCATGGTGCGTCCCACGCTATGTCCGTAGCTGCCTTGTATGGCGCCTTCGGCCACGGCCTTATTGAGCCGACGAGCCTCGAGTATAAAGCGTATTTCGTCCAACGGCGTGGTCATGGCAAAATCCCAGACCTTGCGCATAGTCAGTTTTATATCCGCGCCGTTGTCCGCTGCCTCGGCGGCACTGCCGCCCTTTCGACATTCCACTTTCGACATTCCACATTCATCATCGGCGCTGCCTTCCAGCAGCACGACGTGCGTGTGTGCTCCCTCGATGATTGCATGTCCGTATCGTCCGTCGACGGTACGTACCGTCACGTCAATATACAACTTGTCGCAGGGGCCGGGTTGCAGCCCGATGTCGATGACGCCTGCGGCTTTTGTCAGGGCGTCGGCAGCTTCCACCTCGTCAGGGCGTACCCCGTCCAAGACTTCGAGACCGCGGTCCGGATTGCCGCGCAATGCTCCCAGGGCTATGGCTATAGGCAGTCCGGTACGACCCGTGCCGGGGATGCCGACACCCATAGCATTCTTGATCATATTGCCGCTCAATCGGCATATTATGGAGGCAAAGTCGGCGGGACGACGCTGCGACCCCATGCCGGCTTGTCGGGCTGCATAGGCACACGCCAAAGCCACGGCCACCGGTTCGGTGCATCCGGTGGCAGGTACAATTTCGCGCTGCATCAGGGCTATAATGCCGGCTCGTTCGGTCTCGGGAAGCATAGTATTCATTTTTTACGCAAAACGGTGAAAGTTATCGCATTTGTGCTGCCATAGGGTGCGCTGTCGCTATCCCCGGCAAGTATGCGTGCCGTGTATCGGCCGTCGCCGACGTATGCATCGTTCTTGTCCTTGAGGTTCCAGGTACAAGGCAGCGAAACGGTCTTGTTGTAAACCGTATTGCCATTGGCGTCACAGATTATAAGTCTGTACGGGCCTACGACGGATGTGTTCTCGGAAGTGGCGTCAAAGGTGCAGTCCTGACGTACGACGCCCGAGGTTTTGTCCATAACGATATTCATAGACACTTGCGAAGACATTACGGTGAAGGCCAAGTCCATAGACGTGCGTGCTCCGGTATTGTCGGCCACATCGAGAGTCAGGATATGTCGTCCGTCCGCAACATCATTCATGGGATAGGTCAGCTCAAAGACTTCGGGGTCGTCCGTAGGCTTGACATTGTACAGTACGTCGTGGTAGCTCTTGTTGTGGTCCATGGTCAGACGTGTGGCGGCGCCCAGGTCGGAAGATACGCTGAAGCCCGAAGCGGCGCGCACGGTGGCATGGAGGGTGAAATCTTTACCTACGACTATATCCTGCGTGGAGGTGTTGTCGTTGAGATACATCTGCTCGATTTGGGGAGCGTTTGCATAGTCTGGCTGTACTTCGGCCGCATCGTCGTCGATATATGCTTCGTCATATACGGCAGCCACGCCGGTCGAGAGTTGCTCGCTGTTGGTGAGCGTGAGTACTATACGATTGTATTCGCCGGCAGTCATAGGCTGCGGAACGGTTACGCCGACAGTGGCACGTCCTTCCGTGCAAGTACCCACCGTCTCGGCCAGTACGTCTTGTTCTATGGTTACATCCTTGGGCGTGAGGCGATCCTGGGAGTTCTGTACCAGAGTGGTAACGGTGCGCGGCGACTGGTATACCGTGACATCGGCGGTGCCGTCAAAGCCTGTGCCGCCAATCATTCCGCCTTCAACGGTGAATTTTTGTCCGGGGACAATCTCGCAAGCATCGTTGCGCGTACGTTCCGAAACGCCGGGCTCGTAATTGCTGACATTGACATCGTTGAATCGTTCGATTTTGGGCGCTTTGTCCGTGGCCATGGGGAACGGCAGACGCACGGCGGGGTCACCCAAGAGGTTGTAGCAGCAGGTGTTGAGGGTCACGTAATCGTCGTTGTTGTACTTTTTCTTTGTCTGGTTGGAAGCCAAGCGATATATATCGCCGACGGTGGTACCGTATCGGGCATTTCCGTAAACATCGGCGAGGCTTAGTGCCAGGTATTGGTTCATCTGCATATACACGGCACGGCAAGCGCCGATGACGCCGATGCTGCCGCCGTCTTTCTTGAAGAACATAGCTTCGGCAATGCCGCTGTCGCGGTGGTCGAAGGCGTACGAGTCACAGGTGGACAGATGAGCCAGCGGCGGGTACTTGATATTGAGCGAGGTGGCAAACGAACGTGTCCAAAGTTTCTCGCCGGTAAATCCGTCGGGAGTGCCGTGGCCTACGTAGCAGAACAGGCCGACACCTTTGATGAGCGCGTCGGACAGCACCGTGCGCGCGGTCTTGGCATCTTTGCCCGTCCAGGGGAAGATATCGTTGTGCACGCGTATGGCTGTAACCGCCGGCGAACCGGCCTGGATGCGCTTTATAATCTGCTCGGTTTGGTTGAGGTGGGTGTATCCATCGCCATCGTCGGATATAAAGACGCCGCGCGTAAAGTTGATGAAGGGCACATTTGCCTTCATATAGTTGATAATCTTGACATTGGCATCTCGAGCCATTTGGAGATTATCTGCCGGAATACGACCTACGGCAATTTCGGCTTCGAAGGCGTGCATCTTCTCAAGATAGACATTGTCGGCCATTACGCCAAGCACGCCGTCACCTACATATGCCTGCGAAAGGCTGCCGGCAAAGATGGTGGAGGGGTTTTCGTAGGACAATAGAACTTCGTTATTGGTCTTTTCGACAATCTGACGGTTGTCCCAAATGCCGCGGCCGTACAGGAGCAAATACTTCATACGCTCGCTGTCGCGGTCATAGAACATTTTGAGGACACGTCGGTAAGCAGCGATATCGGGTGTGCCGGAAGTGAATTCGTTAAATACCTGTTGCTGAGTATATACGTTGACCTTGAGGCCCTCGGCGCGGTGCGCTTCGGCCAGTTCCTGAGCGGCTTCGTAAAGTTCGTCGGTGGTGATTACGAGCATATCGGGGACGTCATCGCCGTGGATGTTTTGATTGGCGACTTCGCCAACATACTCGGGAACGGATACGGCATCCGTGGTGGGATTGACCACCAACATTCGGGCGTGCCACGGATAGGTGATGTTGTTGAGTGTTCGATCAAGGCATCCGGTGAGCGTGCGTGCTTCGCTGTCGTACTTGGTCTCGTACGACTTGAGGCGCGGAGTGGCGTACGTCACATCATATATCAGCGTATTGCTGTCGCAATTACGGACCACAAAATTCTGCCATTGATCCGAGCATACGAAACAGAGCACCGTGGCCTCGCCGTCACGTTTGAAGGCTCTCTGAGGATAGCTGAAAGTAAGGTAGTCGTCCGCCATATAGTTGACCTGGTGACGAATACGCTCTTCGGGGCCGAAGGTAAAGGTCATTACCGTATCGGGCAGTGTCCCGTCGGTAGCCAAACTTGAAAAACTCTCTTTGTAGGTGGAAAGGTAGAAATTGCGATCGCTGGTACTTGTCAAGCTGGGAACGTCGTAAGCGGTACGCGAGACGCTGACCAGCTTGGTCGAATCGTAGTCGGCGCAAGCCACGCCGTTGATGCCGAAGTTGGCGGCATAACGGGCGTTGATGGTGAAGACGGGGTCTATGCAGTCTTCGGCAAAATTGGTTATAGGCACTTTGAATGTATGCAATTCGTTGGCTTCGTAAGGCTTGCCTACAAAGAAGCCACCGGCCTTCACGGGGTTCTCGACATCCTCGGTGACACCGTAGAAGGCTGAGACTGCCGTGGCGAGTTTGCCCGAACTTTCGCGCAGAATCACCTTATCCTCTCCCGCTTCGGGCTTCACATCGGAGACAAAGTAATATCCGTAGTTGCTATAGATATTCTGCTCGAGGTTGATTTCGCGATAACTCTCCGGGAGCCAGCGCATAGCGCCGATGCCGTAGAAGCGCAACGCCTTGTCCAGATGGAAACATACCGTCGGCGTCAAATCATCCGGGTCGCTATCGTAAAACGACCCGTGAGTCAGCATCGTGCCGCCGAAACCGTAGACCGTGACCGACTCCGGATTGGCAAATCCCCATTGGCGTAATTGGTCATAAGTGATTTCGTAAAGACCTTCGTGGTCCACGCGTATTTTGACCCAATGGCCTGTGGACATGGCTGATGTGGCCGTGAAGTGCGACATCGAATAGGCCGATGCTTCGGGGGCTGTGGCCGTAAATGCGCTCACGCATAGGGCGGCGCCCAGTATCTGGAGTAGTTGTCTTTTCATATTCGGATCTTGGCTATATTTCTCGAATTGTATTTTTGTCTATATCTTTTGTAGTCTGTATGTGTCTTATTTATATATGTCTTGGGGCGAACACTCCTTATGATCTATCGAACTTTAAGTCGTAAGGCCCGCGTCGCGCCAAGGGTAATATCCAGCGTCAACGGGCGTTCCAACGCCACGGGCGGTATTCCGGCCAACGGCAACATCAGCATATCTCCCGTCTTGATGGTATGATGCTCGGTAATGTCGCTCAGCAACTTATCAAATTCGCCGAGAATTCGGGAGACGTCCACCGGATAGGATGTTTCGCCAATGTGCAGTTCCATCTTGTCGGCGAGGTCGGCCACGGGGATATGGTCCCCGGCAAGGACAGCGCCGTCGCGCGTCCATTCGTAGAAGCTCCCGGCAATCGCCGGAGATGGGTGCACCACTACGGCCACGCGGTCATAATACCGGCGGGCAAAACGCTCGGCCACACCCTTGCCCAAGCGCGAAACAATGGCGGCAATGTATAACTCGCCAAGCCATGGCGCCCCCCCGTCGGGTTCGAACCACGGCTGCGAACGTGTCACCACGGCCGAGTCGGCGGCGGCGTGCACGTGTCCTTCGTTGTCTATGGCCAGTATCTTCATATTGCTCTTAGTGGTCGGCGGCGGAAGTTGTTTGTCTGTCAATATCTTTCGGTGTCACTGCCGGGGAGGTCCTGGAGACGGTTGTACATCACCGCCAGGTGCGAATACATAGATGTATTTTGCACCACGGCGCCGCCATGGACACGGATGCGGCAGGGCGTAAAATTCCAAATGCCGCGGATACCGGCATCTATGGCCGCATCGGCGGCGGCTTGGGCGGCACTTACCGGGACGGTGAGGGCGGCTATGGCTATATCTCGGCCTTGGCATATCTCGGCCAGACGATTGGCGTGATATATAGGTATACCGCTGATTTCGCCGCCGACGATGGCCGGGTCTGTGTCGAAAGCGGCCACGATATTCAACCCGTAGCGGTGGAGGCCGCTGTCACGCATGAGCGCCGAGCCAAGCGAGCCGGCGCCGACGATGACCGCATCATGGTTGAGACCGAAGCCGAGGAACTGGCGCAGCTCGTTTTCGAGCGCCTGCACTTCGTATCCTATACGGGTCTTGCCTTTGATGTTCAGAAATGAGAGGTCTTTGGCTATCTGTGACGAATCCACGCCAACATCGGCAGCGATGCGGGTCGAGGATACGTGAGTCTGACCCTGGGTGCGCAACGTCGTCAGGTATGCCAGATACCATGGCAGGCGACGCAGGGTCGGCTCGGGAAGTGGTGTTGTCGCAGGACGATTGTTTTCGTGCATTGTCTGTGTCGTGTTGGTTCTAATGCTGTTGTCGTGCGTATATTTATTTGATTTTCAATTGTTTCTACATATTATTTGGCGGTCACGGCCAGACGCTGTGACGCCGTGGCTTGTTCTTGTCCGTCTTCGCCGACGATGACGGCACGGTACAGGTAGATGCCGCGCGGCACACGCCTTCCGGCGCCGTCAGTGAGGTTCCATACCACGGGCGTGGAGACATACATATCCGATAGACCCTTGGTGGTATTGCTCCACAATGGTTGGCCCAGCATATTGTATACTGTCACGGTGACGGTGAGCATCTGGTCGGGACGGTCGTGTCGCAGATAGAAGTTGGCTTGTACGGATGCCGGCGACGAGTCTGTCCAGATGTCGTAGATATGCGGAGTGGCCGAGGGATTGACGTTGAAGTTGACGGTGCGGTCGGCGCTGTTGCCTGCCGTATCCCAAACCTTGAGCGTAAGGCTGTAATCGCCTTTCTCGAGGCCGCTCAACGGATAGCATATCGTACCGCCGGCGCTGCCGTCGTCATTGGCTGTATAGTACTGGGCTACGTCATTGTAGATTTTGCGGCCCATGGTGAGGGTCATCTGGTGGCCTATACCGGCCGTGGAGACGTTGATGCCTACATTGTCGCTTACCTTGGCTATGAGCATGGGGTCCGAATTGACGGTCGTTCCGTCTGTGAAACTCTCATGGTTGAGGTACATAGCTTCAATGGTCGGCGCTTGGGTGTCCTCGGGGGCATTTTCGTCCACGCCGTAGACGTAGAAAGCATGGCTGACGCCGCAGGCATCGCGGTCGTCCGCATCAGCGTAAGCATACATATTGGCTGTGGCCTCGCGGAAGTTGTCGGCTATTTCGCCGGGCATAGCCACTTCGAGACTCCAACGTCCGTCTTTGACGACGGCGGCGCCGGTGTACAATTTGCCGCCGTGCATATCAAAGGTATAGGGTTTGCCCGCGCCGCGGCCCGAGGATGTCGTTGAATAATCGGCATCGTATATCGTGACAAAGACACGACCGTTGAAGTCCGTCAGGACGTTGCCCGATGCATCGGTGACGCTTCCGGCGAAGGTGGCGCGTTGCATGGCGGACACGACTATCTGCTCGGCGCTGTCATCGTTGACATTATCGGGCAAAGTCTTACCGTCTATACTCTCGAGGCGGACGCGATTGGAGGGGGTAACGGCACGCATGGCCGGGTCGCCCATAAGGACGTATCGCAGGTGGTTATCGCTTACGATGCCGGACGAACTCTGTATATCGTTCTTGGCCTTGCGGTAAATGTCACCGAGAGCCGGCAGGCGTCCGTACTCGTCTCGCACGGCAAAATTGCGACCCAAAGCGGCCATATATCGGCCGTTTTCGCTGATATATACGGGACGGGTGGCGCTGATGGTGGCGATGGTGCCGCCATAGCGTTCATGGAAGAAAATCTCGCCGGCGCTCAGCGTATTCGAGTCCCAGCGCAGCCAGTCGCACGTACCGGCTATAAGTATGGGTATGCGTTTGAGGTACAGCCCGGTGATATCTTCCATGGTGAGCATTTTTTCGTGACTCATACCGTGGTTGGAGGCATGGCCGAGGTATATCCAATAAACCGTACCGGCATCCAAAAGGCGGAACATTTCCTCGCGAGCGCCGGGAACGGTGCCGGAGACCTTTTCGTAGGCATCGATATACACTTTATTGGTCAGGAAGACTCCCGGGGCGGTATTCTCGATATTTTTTTCGAAAGTATCGGCCTGTGTCATGTGTACGGCCTGGTCTTCGTCATCGGCGAGAATCATCACCTGGTTGCGCCAATCGGTCTTCTTGGAGGACTTGACGTATTCGCAAAGTTTGTCTACGGTGGAAGTAGCCTCGTCGAGCGAGCGCACGGGCAGGCGTCCCAAGGATATACTTATCTTGTCATAGGCCATATTATCGCCGCTGTCGTCGGCGAGTATGGCTGCAAAGTCGTCGCAGGTGAAGCCGTCGTTGTCGTTGAGGCTCGAGCGCATAGTCGTGGTCACCCACGCCGGTATCGTCACGGTATTCATGCGCTTGAGATCGGCGGTGAGGTGGCGGTGGTCGTAAGTGGCGCAGCCCATCAGCAGCACATACTGCAAGTGGTGCTCGGAGGTGGGAGTGAGACCGCCGCCGCGATCATAGAGCATCTTGAAAAAACGGCGCAAGCCGTGTACATCGGCACTACCGCTCGAAAATTCGTTATATATCGCTTGGTCTTCGATGACCGATACGGTCATGGGGTGAATTGCATCATTGCGGTGCAACTCGGCGATGCGCTCGGCCTGCGAAGCATAAGCCGCCGGCGTCACTATGACCATATCCGGGACATCCAGGCCATGGAGGTTCTGGTTGGAGACGTTGCCGACAAGTGTCGGCTCGGGCAAAGCGGCGTTTTCGGTCCATGCCGCATAGCTGCGAAATCCGTACATAGGATTGTTCCACAGCACGCCGGTCCCTTCGGCCTTAAATTCAACGGCCACGGGCGCAAGCACATTGCTGACATCCCAAACGTGAAGACGCGATGCATCGGCGACGCCGCTGAGTCGTGCCGCCGAATTGCTCAGCCAAAACAACAGAGTCCCTTCGCCGGTGGAGGGCAGGCGTAATTTGCGCGTATAGTTGAGTGTCAGATAGTTGAGCCATGCGCCGTTGGTGGTGCCCTGCGGCGCGTAGGTGATGCCTATGCGTGCATCGCTGCCCGACAGTGCAAAGATGTGGCGCGGCGTGCCTTCTACGCCGTGGTAGTAGGAGGAGTTGTTGGTGGTGCCTATGGCATCAGCGTAAATCTCAGGCAATTCGGTTCCGTTGACGGTGAATTTGAGCAATGACGAAGCCGAGTATGTCTTGGAGACAAACGAGCATTCCATCCATACATTTTGGTCCGTCTCGTCGCGGTCGGTAAGCTTGAAATCGAAGTAGCGCGTGGGCGTGTAGCGGAAGTCTTCGCCGACAAGCGCGGCTCCGGCCTCGCCGGGACTCACTTCATCCACTTCGTGGTGCAGTCGTGCGTTGTATGTCTCGGCTATATCGCCCGTAACCTCGGAGGATACCGTTTGAGGCGAGGCACTTGCCGGAGCTTCGGAATTTTCGCCGATATAGTAATAACCCTTTGTAGTATAGACATTCTGGCTGCCTACATATCGACGCGAAGCGGTCTGCTCCCATGACATCGGACCGTAAGCATAAAACACGATAGTGCCGTCGGCAAGACGTTGCACGGGAATGGCCGGAAGGTCGTCAAAGAAGTTGGCCGCACTCAGGCGGTTGCCGGTACGGTAGGCGCCATATCCGTAGACACTGACCTTGGACGGATCGGCAAAACCCCAGCGGCGCAACGTGGCGGGCGTCAGACGATAGATGCCGGTGGCATCCACACTGACCTTGACCCACTTCCCGGAGGCCAACGCCGATTTGGCTGCATAAGTCTCCGCAGGCAGGGCATGCGCCGCTCCTACGGCACACAAAAGCATTGCCACAAAGGCGAGTGTTCGTATCCTATTGTATATGTTGCTGACGGTCAAGTTCATGCGCGTGATAGTTGTTGGTATGGTTGGTTATAAGCCCGACGAAGCCGACGCCGAAATTTGCTTCGGAGCCTACTTCCCTTCTATCATAACGCAAATTTAGCAATAAAATTGCTTATATCGGCAGTTTGGAAGCATCGTATGTGTTTGGCTTTATGTTTTTTTATATTTTTATCGAAATGCGCGATGTTTTCATCGAAATACACGACACATACATCGTCGATGTATTATTCAAAAGCGCGAATTCCGCAAAAACGTTCACAATCGGAACACCGATTGGCCGCACATACCAATAATTGCCAAAAAGGGGTAATTGTTGGTCTAAAAGTCGAAAAACGTATTTCCCCCTTTTTTGTTATACACGAAAAGGCGTAACTTTGCCGTGTCATTAGGACTCGGCAACGCATCGACCCGGGCACTACACGGAGTGCACAGACTCAATCCCGGGACAGAATCGATGCGATTGTCTCGAAGACATACTGCACAGGCACACAGATACTACAAAAAGACTTTTTCTGACAAATCACGCCGAATGATTAGACCTTTACGTACCCTTCTTTTGGCCATATTTTCCGTCGTCGGGACATCGATATGCGCCCACGGAGCCACCACCCCCGATGGCACGAATGTCGCCACGGACACCTTGACGGAAGCTGCAGCCACGGCGGCTGTCTCGATGCCCGAATTGGCTGACATACAGTGGAACACATCATGTGCCGCACCGCTGCCGCCACTGCGCCCGGACAGCATTGACTGTGACTGGGATGCTCGCTTCGGAGCACATCCCGGGCCTGTAAGTCCATACGAGATGCCCGTATCGTGGACGGCAAGCTCGCACGACTGGAAGCGCCTATGGTACAACACTATCACGCTCGGCTCGGCCTTCGTAGGCACGCTCTTGGTATTGGAATGTCTGCCCGAGGATGCCACCTCGTGGAATCGCGCCGAGCTGCAGGACGTCTCACTGTTCAAACGCTGGTACAATCACGTCATCGACAAGGGTGTCGAATGGGACCACGACAAGTTCTATTTCAATTACATATTGCATCCATACGCCGGCGGTGTGTACTTCATGGCGGCTCGTTCGTGCGGCTTCAATTTTTGGCAGTCACTGCTTTACTGCACCATCGTCTCAAATGTCGGGTGGGAATACGGTGTTGAGGCATTTATGGAACGGCCGTCGATACAAGACCTTTTTGTAACACCCATCATCGGAAGCTGCGTAGGCGAAGGCTTTTACCGCATCAAGCGGCATATTGTGGACCACAACTACACGCTATGGGGGTCGGCTGTATTAGGCAATATTGTGGCTTTTCTTGTTGACCCGGTCAACGAGTTCGTCGGCTTCCTTGACCGCAACCCGGCGCGCCGCGTTGCACGCGAAAAGGCCGCCGCTCGCGCTGCCGCCCCCACATTGACACTCTCCCCAATGCTGGGCACGCGCTGCGCCGGCTTCGCCCTCACCGCCCGCTTCTAACCATCCCCCCCCCTAATACTCTCACCGGAATTCGAATCCCACGCCTCTGACTCAGTATCCTTGGTCGAAGTGCTTGACGAGGATATGGGCGTGGGATTCAGGGCAAAAGCCGGCGAAGTTTTGAAGACGCTCGGCTTCACCGTCAAGGAGTTCGAACGGCCGACAGATGTCGATGAAATGGCGCCGTTTGTATTTATGACCGCCCATCGCCAAGAGCCAAGCGGATCGACGAATATCGTATTTAAGAACGGCGAAGATCAGCTTCTCGCCATCGACTTTGCAAGCCGCGAGGACGTAGATAAGTTTGTCGAGTCTATGCAAAAATCAGGCTATGAATACTCTGACGGCATGTACATCCATCCTAAAAACAAGATGGGTATGGGCCAAATCTACGTCAAAGTCCGGGGTCTGAAGGTCAAAATAATCTCGCCTTTCGAGATGCTTCCCTCCGAATGGTAAAAGTGTCCGGACGCCTATTCCGCAACTTTCAATTATCGGTCTCGATTCCGTTACCGTTCTCTAAGATAGCGGATTGAGCCGTCGCGATTGTTTGTCGCGAATATCTTGCGCCGGGGTATTGTCAATTCGAAACAAATGAGTACCTTTGCTGCCGGAAGCGGACGTCCGCCGCCGACATCCGGTGCATGGAACGCAGCCCCACCCCCTTAAACAAAAACCTTAATTATAAACTGTTTTTACAATCTCCCAAACAGACCGACAACCTCGGGCAAGGCCACAATCCAAAAATGAAACTTCTACACTCATACGCGGTCGCCGTACAGGCCGCAATCATCGCAGTACTCACTGCCGCTTGCGCGCATACAGGAGGGCAGTCTGACACCACCGGAGATCCCGACGGCACAGATTCTATTGTCTCTCAATCCATAATCAAAGTGGACGGCAAGGACTTACTCAGACTGGATATCAATACAGCCAAGGCTTCCGTTGAGCTGGTAGACTCGTTGATCCCGAACATAGAAGACCCCAAGGTCTGTCTGTGCGTCGAGGCGGCCTTCACCGGCGAGAAAACGGATAGC
Source organism: uncultured Porphyromonadaceae bacterium (assembly GCA_900540625.1). Lineage (GTDB taxonomy): Bacteria > Bacteroidota > Bacteroidia > Bacteroidales > Muribaculaceae > CAG-873. Next base: position 16,481 of record UQGP01000046.1, read on the forward strand.
TTCAGCGCCTCAAACGTTGCCGGCGATTATGTCAGCATCGGGAGGCTTCGCCACGGATACAACTGTGAGGCAAACACCGGACTACTGTATAGTACCTCGGGGCGCGTCACCATAGAGCCCATAGACAGCCTCGAGGTCATGATTCGCCGGGCAGAAGCCAATGGCGGCAGTCTGTTCCAGCAGATGCTTCTGGTGTATGACGGCAAAGACGTCTATGGCGGACGACCGATATACCGGACTAAGGAAAACATCTACCGCGCAGTCTGCCTCTTCGACCGTCGAAGCGAGAAGGCTGACGTTGAAGTCTCGCCGGGCGGCGGATTTACCGTCATCCAGTCCCGGTATCCGGCAGGGCAACCGCATCAAAAAACGAGGAAGATTAACGACCTTGGAATTACCAGGG
>UQGP01000047.1 GCA_900540625.1 uncultured Porphyromonadaceae bacterium
CCGAACGAATACTAACACAACCAAATAAAAGACTATGAAAACTTATAAGTATCTTATGATGTGCATCATGGCGGCAAGTGCCGCTATGTATGGATGCTCGTCGGACGATGAGCCAAATAAAGAAGAGCAAAAGCGAGAAAATAATGAAAATGTAACACCGGCAAAAGCGCGTATGCAACTGACCGATGAACAGGACGCAATATCGTTGGCAGAAACAAAAGTTGCGTTCAAGTTCTTCGAAAGTGTGTATGACAAACACAGAGTCGATGAGAACGTACTGACATCGCCGTTGAGCAAAGACATTCTTTTCGGAATGGTGACCAACGCATTGTATGATGCGGATCGTGCGGATATACTCGAAGTATATGGAGCATCAACAATGGAGTCCGTTAATGACTTCAATAGTAAACGCTTGGAGTATTTCGCATACGACACGGAGACAGCGAAAGTGTTTTTTGCCAATTCGATATGGGCTAATTCGCTACTGATGACCGACCAACCGGCGTTTATGGCAATGGCGGACAATCAGAAAAAGAACTACAAAGCCGAGACAACCATCCTCGATTTCGGTAAAGAAGATGTCCGCGCGCTGATAAATAAATGGTGTTCGACACACACACAAGGACTTATTCCTGAATTCTTAAAAAGAGAAGTGGAAAAAGTAACACAGAGTGTCTTTGTCAATACTATTTATTTCAAATGTCCATGGAAATCGGAATTTGATAAAAAAGACACTAAATCGGAAGGTTTCTATGACTATGCAGGCACTACACAAATCAAAAAAATCCAGATGATGAAAGGCTGGCGCAGTGTGGCTGCCATCACCAATAATCGGATGTCCGCATTTGCATTTCCATATAGTGGCTGCAACTACTCGGCAGTATTCGTATTGCCGGCAGAGGGATTGACCATCAAGGATATACTCGGCGATGTGGAAGACATGCTCATTTCAAGAGCATTAGACAATGTCAAAGAAAGACCATATCATATTGGTGTGCCGCGATTCCAAACCGATAGCAATGAAGATATTACGTCTGCAGTCGAAGCAACAGGTATCAGTTTCGACAACAAGGGTCTGATTGGATATGGCAGAATTAATAGCTCTATGACTTTACAGGCAGTCAATTTGATTGTTGACGAATCCGGTACACGAGCCGCGGCGGCATCCGCCACATTTCTTGTGACATCAAATGGAAGCGGAGACAAGAACCCGTATGAAATAATGCTTAATCGGCCATTCCTGATGATTGTCAAGGATGACAATCACGGCTCAATACTGCTGATGGCAGCCATTCAGATGCCGAAAGAATAAGACAGTATAATAAATAAAAGCCCTATCATAAGACAACGGCGACTGCATCAGCAGTCGCCGTTGTCTTATGATAGAAGTTCGATTATCAGAACAGATAGGCTGCCGTGATGGTCCAGAAGCGGTTTTTGCCGTTGACCAGATCGCCCTCGGGGATGGCGCTGCCTACTGCCTTGTTGACGAGGGACTTGGAAAGTCCGAGGCCATAAGAGGCGGCCACTTGCACTTTGCGGAAGAATTGGAGACCGAAGCCGAAGTTCCAGGATACATCGAATTTCTTGGCTTCGAAGGCTTCCTTGACGGCTGTACCGGAGGTCAGGAATGCGAAGCTCGGTCCGGTAAAGATGTAGGGGCTCAGGAAGCTGCCGACTACGGGAAGTCCGAATTTGTACTTGATGTTGACGGGGATTTCGAAGTAATCCTTGGATACTTTTTCGGAGGCGGAAGTGCTGCTGATTGTAACGTTGGAGGTACGGCGTACGTACATCAGCGAAGCATCGAAGCCGAGGTTGATGGCGGGAATCATGAATTCGGCCTGAACACCGCCGGTAAATCCGGTGCGGTTGCTACCATCGAGAATGTCTTCATTGAATTTGAGGCTGTTGACTGCTATGCCTATACGGGGTCCGAAAGAAAATTGGGCCGAGGCGGTAGTACTGATAGCGACTACGGCGATGATGGCTACGAGTGCGCGGCGAAGGTTTTTAATCATAATCGTTAGGTTGTTTATTGTATGTGTTGTATTGTATTACAGAGCTATGCTCGCATGTCGGCGTCTCGTGTGCCGACAATCGGGCAATGCACAAAGTTAAGCATATTCCGGCACATGGCAAAGTGTGTCGCCGTGGCGTCTTGCTTCGTGAGTCCTGCGGATTGTGCCTTGTCGTACGTAAATTGCTCAGTGTATGCGTGGTACGGATTTATTGTGCTTATTGAATATGCGCAAGGCTGATGCAACGAATGCCCGGCATGCTGATGCTCTGATGCCGGCCACTGAGTCGATGTCGGTATCGCTATCTATGGGTACGAGCCTGAAATTTCGGTCTTTAGCATTGGGCTGCAGGGTGAAAACAAGCTTGTATCCGGCTTCGGCAACATAGGCGTGGCCTTTGGCATCGCGCTTGAGTGTGGCATGCACCATGGCTCCGCCGCGCGTGTCCGTGGTCTTCATATTGGATATGAAATTGCCTAATGAGTAGACCAGCAGTGTATTACGGCCATCGTTTTTGTCGTTTGGCTCGAGTTGCATGGGCTGTATCACGTGCGGATGTCCGCCGATAATGAGGTCGACGCCTCGGTCTTTGAGGAATTGGGCCATGTCGCGCTGAAAGGCGTTGGGCAGCAGTCGATATTCATCGCCCCAGTGTATGGCTACGACGAGGATTTCGGCTCCGGCGGCACGAGTGGCGCGGATGTCTGCGTCGATGGTTTTTCGGTCAATATAGTCGACTACGACGTTGCCTGAGATGCGGATGCCGTTGGTGCCGTATGTGTAGTTGAGAAATCCAACTTTGAATCCTTTGATGTCCTTGATGTAGGGTAGCGCTTTGGCTCGCGCCTCGGCATCGGGGTAGGTGCCTATATGGTCTACTCCTTTGGCGTCGAGAGTCTTGATTGTTGTGCACAGGCCTCGGTCGCGTCGATCGAGAGTGTGGTTGTTGGCCGTGAGCATCATGTCAAATCCGGCTTCGATGAGTGCATCCACGTATTTGTCCGGAGCGTTGAAGCAGGGATATCCCGAATATTTTGGGCCGGCCACGGGGGTTTCGAGGTTGACAACGGCGTAATCAGCGGCGCTAATCCAAGGGGCAAGGGCATCGAAATACCCGGAGAAATCGTAGTCGCCGCCTGTGCGGTATGCGGCATCCAATTGTCCTTGGTGCATCATGGCATCACCGGCAAAAACCAGCGTTGCCTGCTGCTGTGGCACCAGTAGTGAGAGTATTTCGAAAAGTAATGAGGCGAAAATCAAGGGCTTATATGTTTTTTAGGTGTACATATTACGGCTTGTCGGTGCGCTTGTACATCGTCCGGCGTTATTGCTTGGGGTACACAGCGCCGGTAGCGGCGAGTAGGGTGTTGCGCATCAGCATGGCGATGGTCATGGGACCTACGCCGCCGGGCACGGGTGTGATGTAGCTGCATTTGGGGGCTACGGCGGCAAAGTCCACATCGCCGCAAAGCTTCCAGCCGCGGGCACGCGTTGCATCGGGCACGCGCGTGGTGCCCACGTCAATGACCGTGGCGCCTTCCTTGACCATATCTGCCGTCACGGATGCGGGTACGCCCATGGCGGCCACCAATATGTCGGCCGTGCGTGTGATTGAGGCGATGTCGGCCGTGCGGCTGTGGCATACGGTGACAGTAGCATCGCCCGGATAGGACTTTTGCATCATGAGCATAGCCAGAGGCTTACCTACGATGTTGCTTCGTCCGAGGATTACGCAATGCTTGCCCGAGGTGGGGATTTGGTATCGTTGCAGCAGTTCGATGATGCCTGCCGGGGTGGCGCTTACAAATCCGGGCAGCCCTATGCTTAGTCGCCCGACATTGGCCGGGTGAAATCCGTCGACGTCTTTGCGCGGATCTATGGCTTCGATGACGGCGTGCGTGTCGATGTGGCGTGGCAGCGGTAGTTGCACGATAAATCCGTCGATGTCGGGATTGTTGTTGAGGTCGCGGATATGTTCCAATAATTGCTCTTGAGAGATGGAGCCTTCGAAACGTAGCAGTGTGGAACCGAAGCCGCATTCTTCGCAGGCTTTGACCTTGGATGCTACGTAAGATTCGCTGCCGCCGTCGTGTCCGACGAGTATGGCGGCGAGGTGTGGCGCACGCCCTCCGTCGGCAACGATTCGAGCCACGGAGGTGGCTATCTCGGCGCGGATGGCGGCGGCGGTGGCTTTGCCGTCAATGATTTGCATGGTTGTCTGTTGTATGGTTTTTGGGGTTGAGGGGACGGAGGGTGCGTGGCTGTGGTGCGCTACGAGACTATCTGAGGAAAGTCCTTAGCGGCGCTGCTTGGCCATTTGCTGCATCTGGCGCATTTGCTGTGCCATCTTCAGCGGGTTTTTGCGCATATTGGCCATGGCTTGCATCATCTTGCGCATGTCGTTGAAGCGTTTGAGGATGCCGTTGACTTCCTGATAGGGGACTCCGGAGCCTGCGGCCAGGCGGCGGCGACGGCTTTCGTTGATGCAGTCGGGGTGTGCGCGTTCGTATGGGGTCATGGAGTCGATGACGGCTTCGGTGCTTTTGAAGATATTGTCGTTGATGTCCATGTCTTTGATGGCTTTGCCCACGCCCGGAATCATAGATGCCACGGACTTGAGGTCGCCCATCTTCTTGATTTGTTGCAGTTGGTCGCGGAAGTCGTTGAAATCGAACTTGTTTTTGAGCATCTTGCGCTCGATTTCGGCGGCTTGTTTTTCGTCGAAAACCTGCTGAGCTTTTTCGACCAGAGACACGATGTCGCCCATGCCGAGGATACGGTTGGCCATACGGTCGGGGTGGAAGGTGTCGATACCATCCATCTTTTCGCTTGTGCCGATGAACTTTATGGGCTTCTTGACCACCGAACGGATGGTGAGGGCGGCACCGGCTTTGGCATCGCCATCAAGTTTGGTGAGTACTACGCCGTCGAAGTCAAGACGGTCGTTGAATGCCTTGGCGGTATTGACAGCGTCTTGTCCGGTCATGGCATCGACTACGAACAGCGTTTCCGAAGGCTTGACGGCGTTCTTGATGTTCGCGATTTCGTTCATCATAGCCTCGTCCACGGCCAGGCGACCGGCGGTATCGATGATTACCAGGTCGTTGCCGTCGCGGCGTGCCTGTTCTATGGCGTGCTTGGCTATGGCCACGGGGTCTTTGCTGCCGTCTTCGCTGTATACGGGCACGCCGATGTTTTCGGCCAGGGCCTTGAGCTGGGCTATGGCGGCGGGGCGGTAAACGTCGCAGGCGGCCAGCAACGGGCGTTTGCCCTTTTCGTTTTTCAACTTATTGGCCAGCTTGGCGGTAAACGTTGTTTTACCGGAGCCTTGGAGGCCGCTCATCAGTATGATGGCGGGGCGTCCGTCGATATGCAACGGAGCTGCGTCACCACCCATAAGATTGCTCATCTCATCATGGACAATCTTGACCATAAGTTCGCCCGGCTTGATGGCCGTGAGAACGTTTTGGCCCAGCGCCTTTTCCTTGACTTCGTCTACGAAGGTTTTGGCAATCTTGTAGTTGACGTCGGCTTCGACAAGGGCGCGACGTATTTCCTTGAGGCTTTCCGAAATATTTATCTCGGTGATGCGTCCTTGGCCTTTGAGAATTTTGAAGCCTCGTTCGAGGTGCTCGGTAAGTTTGTCAAACATTGTGTTTTGTCTTTAGAGGGATGGGATGAGGGGTGTGTAAATTTGATTATTTATGGGGGCGTGACGTTTAGAGCAGGCGGTTGGTCTCCGTGTCCGGGAATATAACCATGGGCTTGAAAGTCTTGGCTTCTTCCAGAGGCATGGATGCATAGCTCATAATAATGACTATGTCGCCGGGCTGGACGCAACGTGCGGCAGCGCCGTTGAGGCAGATGACTCCGCTTCCGGCCTCGCCGGCTATGACATAGGTGTCGAGGCGAGCGCCGTTGTTGTTGTCGACGATGTATACTCTTTCGCCGGGGATGATGCCTGCGGCATCCATAAGGGCGCTGTCGATGGTGATGCTTCCGATGTAATCGAGGCGCGCCTCGGTGACGGTGACGCGGTGTATCTTGCTCTTAAGAACTTCTACGTTCATTTCTTTCGGGTTGTGTATGCGTTATTTGTGCAGGCTGTCGGGGTAAGCGATGTTGTCTATCAGGCGTACATCGCCGCAGTATACCGTGATGCAGCCTACGGGGTTGTGGGCTTGGTCCCAAGTCTTGACCGGCTGCATTGTCAGAGGGTCTACGATGCTGTAGTATTCGACTTGCAGCGACTCGGTGGCGTTGAGCGCTTCGGTGACGCGGGCTATCACTTGATCCACGGTCATTGTCTTGGCCCATTGGATGCTTTCCTCCATGACGCGGTGTATCGTGGAAGCGATGGCGCGTTGCTCGGGCGTGAGGCGAACGTTACGTGACGATAAGGCCAATCCGTCGTCCTCGCGGACGATAGGACAGGGCACAATCTGCAAGCCGTCAAAGCCGCCTTCCAGAGCGACCATACGGCGGATTACGGCTATCTGTTGGAAATCTTTTTCGCCGAAGTATGCGCGTGTGGGGTGTGCCCATTCAAACAGGCGGCTGACTATCTGTGCCACGCCGTTGAAGTGTCCGGGGCGGCGCGGGCCTTCCATGACGGCTGCTACTTCGCCCAGATCGAAGACGCGGGTATCCGGCTCGGGATATACTTCTTCGGGGGTGGGGACGAAGGCATAGTCGACGCCGAGGCTCTCCAGCAGGGAGCAGTCGCGGTCTACGGTGCGCGGATATGTGCGCAGGTCTTCGGCGTTATTGAATTGTGTAGGGTTGACGAAGACACTGACTACGACTACATCGTTTTCCTGGCGTGCACGGCGCACCAGCGATGCGTGTCCCCGGTGTAAGGCACCCATGGTGGGCACCAGACCTACGCTTTTGCCTTCGTTGCGGGCGGCTTGGGTCAACTGGGCCAGCCGTGCCGTCTTAGTGACTATTTCCATTGCTTGTATAAAACTATTTGCGGGGACGAGCGTGGTGCCCGTCCCAATCAGAGCGCAAAGTTACAATAATTATATCAATTGACCTATAAAAAGGTGTTGCATCGCTTAAAAACTTTTTTTCGATTCTCCGTGTCCCGGGGCTGTGCGCGGGCCTTGTCATATGTTGTCGACGAGTGCGTGCAGGTCTTGGAGCTTGCGCCACTGGTCGCTGTAATCGAGACCTTTTTCGCTGTATTTGGACAGCTTGAATCCGGTCTTCGGCGTTACGCTGAGCAGCTCGGGCGCTACGTAGCGTTGCGCGGCTTCGATGCATCCGAGGATGCGGTCCGAGTAGTATGCCCACGGTGTGTGCGCATCTATCAGCCCCAGTGCCACTTGCTTGCCGGCGGGCACAAAACGCAGCGCATTCAACTGCTTGGCGTGCTTGCCGTCGAAGGGCAGGTAGAATTGCGCCACTTTGATGCGAGACAAGACCTTGGGAATGACGTCATCGGCGTAATCGACGTTCTGCCATGCCGGGACGATGGTGTCGCCGCCGCTGATAAATATGGATATGTGCATGTCTGCGGGCACGTTGTCGATGCAGGCATTGGTGAGTGCGATAAGCACTTCCTGCAACGCCATTACGTCTATACCGCCCATAAGCAAATCCTTGGTGTATGCATCGGTGGATATGCGTCCGAATACGGTGTCGTCAAGTTGAAGGCTGCGGCATCCCATATCGTAGAAGTGTCGAATGGTGTCGCGGTAGGCATCGGTGATATCGGCCAACAATTGCTCGGTGTCGGGGTATAGCGAATCGGACTTTCCGCGGTTCATCGAAAGGATGCGCACGTACAATTCGCCCGGAGACGGAAGCGTCTGACGGCATACGGCACGACCGTTGACAGCCTTTTGCAGGTACGCAAAGTCCTTATAGAACGGATGCTCGGGGTTGGCGGCAATGTGTCCCTTGACGCGCAGCAGGTCGGTGAGAACATTGTCCTCGGCGTATACGCGGCCGCTGTCAAGGCGCTCCTTGGCCAGTCCTTTAAGCCCGAAATAAAAATCTTTGTCCCAGTATTGACGACGGAATTCGCCGGAAGTGACTTCGGCCAGTCCGGCGTTTAATTCGCTGTTTATCAAGTCGTCTACTGCCTTGTTTTCAATATTACGGTATGTGTCGGCGTCCATGGCGCCGGCAGCGTAAAGCCTCTTGGCTTCGGCCAATTCCGTAGGTGGGAGAAAGCTTCCGATAATATCTACTTTCATCTCTTGTTGTTGTAATAAAGTGCTTATATAGGTTGTTTTGTGTGGCTGTTGTGGCGTTTTATGGGCTGTTATCACCGTTGCGGCAAGTAGGGCCCGATGGCGAGTGCCTTAATTATTACTTGGCCGTACGGCCTACGGCCCGACCGGGGTTTGCCGGCTTCGATGCCGCAAAATTACGAATAGTTTTTCATGCCGCAAAGCAAATTACGGAAAAATTTCCATAATACTTACGTGCGCGTGAACAAAGTGTCGGCAAAATGCTTGCCGATAGATGCTTAACTTGGATACGTATAGGCGTTATTGTCCGCGAGACTTTGAGCCGGCTTGCCGAAGCGTGCGCGTGGCAGTTGTGCCGCGGTCAGTTGGCTATGGCCACCCGCGGTTCGGGGCGAAGGTCGTAGGCCGAGCGCATGGTCTCGAATTTGTCGGGATTTGCGCGCAGGATGGCTGTGTCTTGCAGCAGTCTTTCGGTGCCTTGACGCAAATCAGCCAAGACCGGGGCTGCTCCTGGGCGCAGGTCCTCGGCGGGGATGGCCGGAGCGCCGACGGGCTGCAGTTGCGGCAGTCCGAAGAATCGGCATACGGCATCCAAAGCCATTGCCGTAGCCCGGGCCTTGCCTTCGCGCGAGTATCCGGCGATGTGAGGCGTGGCGATGGCGGCACGTTCCAGCAGTTCGCGGTTGATATTCGGCTCGCCCTCCCACGTGTCGATGACGGCGGCGCGTATATGGCTGTCTCGCAGGCCTTGCAATAGCGCGGCGGTGTCAACTACAGGACCTCGAGCGGCATTGATGACGATGGGTGCGCGTCGCAGGTTGCGGACAAATGTCGCATCGCACATGTGTCGGGTAGGGTATGTGCCCTCATGCGTCAGCGGAGTGTGAAAGGTGATGACATCGGCTCGGGTAGCGATGTCGTCAAGTTCGTACCATTCTCCGGGGTCGCCGGCGGCGGCGCGTGGCGGGTCGCAGCGTAGTATGGTCATGGATAGTGCGCGTGCCCAACGTTCGACGATACGACCCACGTGCCCGACGCCGACGATGCCTATAGTGTGTTGTGCCATAGGTCGATTGGCCAAAGCAAGTACGGACGACAGTACGTATTGCGCCACTGCCGGAGCGTTGCATCCCGGAGCATTGGCTACGGTAATGCCCCGGTCACGGCAATATGCAAGGTCGATGTGGTCGGTACCTATGGTCGCGGTGGCCACCATACGGCACGGGCTGCCGTCGAGAAGCTCGGCATTCACGTGTGCGCGCGTGCGCGTGATTAGACAATGTGCATCAGCCATGGCCGCGGCGTCTATGTCCGCCGGCTCGAGGTAGCGTACCGAGTGTACATAAGGCTCTAAAACCCCTTGAATATATGGTATATGTGCATCGATGACGATGTTCATAGGAACATTCTCCATAAGTATATAGCAATGTAAAGGACGACGATAGTAGCCACGGCCGGAATTTGAACCTGACGCTGCTGCCGTGCGATGTAATTGGTGAAATGATAGGCAGCGCACATACACAATACCGGCAAGTAGGCGCAGACGTTGGGGTAGTCGGCAAGTGTAACGATGATGGTGAACAGGGTTATCAGTGTAATACTGCCGGCGTATGCACGCTTGTGTGCGTTGTAGCTGAGCATTCGCATGAAATTGGCGCCCCACGATACCACGGCAATGACGGCGGTAACAGCTACGGTCGCAAAGACGTGTAGCGTATCATTCAGCCCTACGGAGGCAAACAGCGACTCTAATTCGGGGAAACGGATGTCGTCCACGTTTACAATTCCGCAGCCGAGCATCACCCACCATGGCGAGACGATACCCAGCAGGGCGGCCAAAAGCGATTTGAAGCCCATGATGCGCATCTGTCCGAGTCCGATGATAAATACCGGGATGAACAGTGCGTAGCAATACTGCGTGACGGTCATGCCCGAAAGCAGCAGGAAAATGAGGTAGATATTGCCGTTGCGGCGCGGATTGCCGTAGGTGTCGTATAGCAGGAATAGACACAGTATCAGCACGATACATAGCACGATGCCGGTCGAAAACTGTACCAGCAAGTCTGGCGTGGCCATACACATAGCAAAGAATACCGTGGCTTCGAGTGTCGAGACCGTGCCAAGGAGATTGTAGCGCTGATTCAAAGCGAGCATCAGCACTGCCGTGGCCAGAGTAAGGCCCACATTGACAAGCATCGAGGCGTAAGCCGATTGGATCCAAAGGTTGGCCGAAGATGTTACGATGCCGCTGTTGGCGTCGATATGTATCACGTCCGTGGTGGCAAAAAACCACCGGGCACCCACCATCATCAATATGGCGGTGAGGATGGTGGCTGTTTGGGACTGTACCAGCGAAAAATTATGCGCCTTGAACATTCTAAAATATTAATCGTTGTCTCTTGAAGGGCAAGGCATCCGCCAAAAACGCGGAATGTCTGTCGTAGAAATAAAGAAAACTGCCGTCAGGATGGCGAGCCTTTGAGTTTATTTGTTGAAAGACAGGACGTCGCGGCCGATGTCCGAGCGTCGGTATTTGCCTTCGAAATTGATGGCGTCTACGGCCTTATAAGCCGTGTCGAGCGCTTGTATCAGGGTGGGGGCGGTGGCACTTGCCGCGATGACGCGACCGCCGGCCGTAACCAATGTGCCGTCAGGGTTGCACCGTGTCCCGGCATGGAACAATACGGCCTCGGCGGGTATGCGGTCTGTGTCTATGGTCATTTCCAGTCCTTTGGGGTAACTGCCGGGGTAGCCCGGGGCTACGGCCATCACTGTGGCGGCAGCCAAAGGCGAGATGTTCAGAGGAATGTCTCCCAGTGCGCCGCCTGCCGCTGCTGCAAATATTTCGAGCAAGTCCGAGTCGATGCGCAGCATCACCGCCTCGGTCTCCGGGTCGCCCATACGAACATTATATTCAATGACATACGGGTCGGAACCGACATTTATGAGACCCAAAAAAATGATGCCGCGATAGTCGATGTCGCGGTTGCGTAGCCCGGCCAGTGTCGGTTCGATGATGCGCGTACGCACCTTTGACATAAAGTCCTCGTCGGCAAAAGCTACCGGAGAGACAGCCCCCATACCTCCGGTATTCGGGCCGGTATCCCCCTCGCCAATACGTTTATAGTCCTTGGCTACGGGCAGTATGCGATAGTTGCCCGTGCCGTCGGTGAGTACAAATACCGAACATTCGATGCCGCTGAGAAACTCCTCGATGACCACGCGTGCCGAGGCTTGCCCGAACATTCCGGACAGCATTTGACGCAAAGCCTTGCGCGCTTCGTCGAGGTTGTCGATGATGAGTACGCCCTTCCCGGCAGCCAGCCCGTCGGCTTTGAGCACGTAAGGCGGTTGCAAACTGCCCAAAAACTCCTCGCCTTCGGCGATGGAAGCGGCGTCAAAAGTGCGGTATGCGGCCGTCGGGATGCCGTACTCGGCCATGAAAGCCTTGGCGTAATCCTTTGAGCCTTCGAGGGCTGCGCCCACGGCATCCGGGCCCACCACTAATAGCGAAGGAAAGCGCTGAATCAGTGCTTCACGTATTCCGCCTACAAGCGGGTCCTCGTTGCCGCACACCACGACATCAATGGCGTGAGAGGCTACGAAATTGCTTACGGCATCGAAATCCATGGGCGAAATGTCCACATTGGTTCCGTAAGCGTCGGTACCGCCGTTGCCCGGTGCTATGAATAACCTTTTCAGCAGGGGGCTTTGGGCCAGTTTCCACGCTAATGCACATTCGCGACCGCCGCTACCCAGCAGCATTACGTTGTATTTTTTGTCCATAGTTGTTTGTTGCAATTATGCTCTGTAAATCAATGTGGTGCAGTACTCGGCGAGGCTTACTTGCGGGACGGATGAGTGCTGTCATCGCCTATGACGCTCGTGCACTCGCCTAATATTCCGCAAAGATACGACTTTTTCGCCAAACATATCGGCAGTACGTGCGCCTCGTCATGCACGTCTTGCACAGTTCGCAAAGATTACGTAACTTTGCGCCGCAAACGGGGCGTAGCGCAGTCCGGTAGCGCACCTGGTTTGGGACCAGGTGGTCGCAGGTTCGAATCCTGTCACCCCGACGGCCAAGGCGGCTTTCGATGTATTACGCATCGGAGGTCGCCGTTGCTTTTTGTTAAAAAATACGTTAATATTGAGCGCGATGGAGCCTCGGCGATGGCTATGTCCGAAAAAATTCGTAACTTTGCGTGATTTATATACACACCGCAAAAATCATTTCGATAAACTATGGACGTAGACAAAGTCTTATACATTTCGCAGGAAATAGCGCCGTATTTGCCCCAGAATGTCATGTCTGGATTGTGCCGCGACTTACCGCAGGGCATCCAGGAACTCGGCACCGAGGTGCGCACATTTATGCCGCGTTATGGCGCCATCAACGAGCGCCGCAACCAATTGCACGAAGTGATAAGGCTGTCGGGTCTGAATATTGTTATCGACGACACGGACCATCCGCTGATAATCAAGGTGGCCACGCTGCAACCCTCGCGTATGCAGGTCTATTTTATAGATAGCGATGACTACTTCCAGCGCCATAATTCGGGCGTATTGGAGACGCAGAGCCTGGCACGAGAGAATGACGAAAGACTGATATTCTTTGCGCGTGGCGTCCTCGAGACGGTCAAGAAATTGCGCTGGCCGCCCGTGGTGATACACTGCTCCGGCTGGATTTCGGCACTGGTGCCGCTGTATATACGCAAGAGCTACGCCAAGGACCCGGCATTCCGCAACGTCAAGGTGGTTTACTCGGTATTTGCCGACGAAATGAGTACGCCGCTGGACGAGCGCGCCATCGAGAAATTGCGTATGGACGGCTTCAGCGCCAAAGACCTTGCCGCAATATCCGGCGGACCGGTGGATACGGCTGCGCTGCACCGCATAGCCATACAATATAGTGACGGTGTGGTTCAGGCTGTTGCGGACGCCCCTGCCGATGCTATCGAAGCCGCCAAGGCTTCGGGCAAGCCCTTTATGGCTTTCCCCGGCGAAGAAGGGTATGCCTCCGCTTATATGGACTTCTACAAAAACCTCTGACAACACGCATAGGTATCTCCGATACTATTGATATACACAATGAATAAGTATCTCACCATCCTCGCCGCTGCCGCTATGGCCGGGTCTGCAATGTTGACCCCCTCGTGCGATGATTCCTCCGACATAGGCAATTCGATTACGCAAGACAGCGTGACCATAATCGTAGACACCACATTCACGCTCACCGGACAATCAGTCAGCAACCATCAAGTGCTGTCTCGTTCGGTCACCCAGATGATAGGACGAGTGGATGCTCCGGGATTCGGCAGCATTTCCAGCGATATCGTCACCCAGTTTATGCCCTCCAATATCTTGGATACCGTGGGCGTTGGCGTCAACGATATCGACTCGCTGCGTCTGGTGATGTTGCTCAATATAGGCGAATACACCGGCGACTCGGTGGCGCCTATGGGCTTGGAAGTGTACCCCCTGACGCGTCAACTTCCCTCGCCGATATACTCGGACTTCGATCCGACAGGCTACTATGACGGTTCCAAACGTTACGCTTCGCTGATATACAATGTCAGTGCCGTGGGCGAACCTGACTCGGTCAAGAAACTCAAATATCGTATGTTGGCTGTGACCCTGCCGCGCGACCTCGCCAAAGGGCTCTATTCAGTTTACCGGAGCAAGCCTCAGACATATTCCACACCATCGGATTTTGCCAAGGTATTCCCCGGATTGTATATCAAGAACACCTTCGGCAAAGGACGTGTGACGCGTATCTCCTCCACGACCATGCATCTGTACTACCACAAGACATACTACGACGAGAGTAAGAAAAAAGACACTACGGTAATACGTGCAGGCAACTATTTTGCCGTAACGCCCGAGATTGTCACCAACAACAATATCAAGTTGGAAATAGCGCCCGAGATTAAAGCTCGTGTAGCCCGGGGCCAAACCATCATTATGGCTCCTGCCGGGCTTGACGTGCAATTCCGCTTCCCGGGTCAAGAGATGGTTGATAAATATCGTGCCGGCATTTCCAAAGGCTTGGGTGTGATAAATACCCTGGGAATCAGCATACCCGTTGAGGAGATAGCCAATAAGTACTCCATAAAACCGCCGACATATCTACTGATGACCCTGTCAAAGGATAAGGATAAATTCTTCCTGGAAAGCAAGATCCCGGACAACAAAACATCGTTCTATGCCACCTACAACTCGAAAAGTAACACTTACGAGTTCGTCGGGTTGCGCGACTACTTCCTTGACCTGCTCAAAAAAGACAAGATTACGGACGAGGATATCACCTTCACGCTGACCCCGGTATCCGTCACCTACGAGACTAATTCGTCATACTATTACGGGTCCACGACCACTGTGACAGGTGTAGTGCCTTACGTAGCCACTCCCGTCATGGCGCGTTTGAAGATTGAAAATTCAAAAATATCCCTCGTTTATAGTAGGCAAACCATAAATTATTAGTAACTTTGCACCGCTCAAGCCGAGGAGACATCCCCTTGACCGGTAGCATAGGCCGCAATAGCTCAGTTGGTAGAGCATTTCATTCGTAACGAAAAGGTCGTGGGTTCGAGTCCCACTCGCGGCTCAGACGCAAAAGGACGCCATAGTGCAACGCGGCATTATGGCGTCTGTCTTTTTGTAGGCATGTGTATGTTTTGTGATGTGCAAAAGTTAAAAATATGTAAAGCGCGAAGAAGACTGCAGAAAAAGCGTTATTTTTGCAGGCTTAAAATAAGACCCGGAAAGGGGCTGACCGGTTTTGACAGCGTGTCGAGGCGGTATGTAAGCGTGCAGAGTGATGATGCCCACGCTCTTTAAACAGAGACATCAGCAAATTTAAATGGCGAAAACAACTACGCTCTCGCTGCTTAATCGAAGTACAGTAGATTAGCTTTATTCCGCCACAAGGTTGGCGGAACGAGACATCGCTCCAAGGATGTTGTTCCGAATCTGAGGGTAAAGCGGTGCAGGTAAATCGGAAATAGTCTGTGGTGTGCCTCGCCATCCGGATGAAATTTTAGAGGATAAGGTCGCGATTGGTGGTCCAGGTCTTGTCGCGGCACGAAAACCGAAGGCTGGAATAAGCATGTAGAAAGCATATGGTTTCCCTGTTTGGACGTGGGTTCGAATCCCACCAGCTCCACCCTAACAAAAGCAAAAGTCCTGTAGTTCGTCTGAATTACAGGACTTTCGCTTTTTATTATATAATGTATCAGTGACTACACAACAGTTCCAGTTCATCTTTAGCCATACCCGTTATAAATCTCCGAATCAGAGTTAAAGATATACAAAATAGCTTTGTTTGACTTGATTTATTGCCAAAGAATGAGTATTTTTGATGTCTATTAATGAACATGAATAATTGACGAGATAAGCTCCAACTGACAAAATAATCACATATAACCATAATACAGAAATGAAGCGAACGATATTTCCGTATGATTTCTCTCCATACTATCCGGTCGGTATCCAGCCATGCCAGATGTATGTGGATGTGGCAAATCGCATTTATAACAGGATAAAGCACATGGACATAAGTTTGCCCGATGCAGACAAACTTAAGAAAGAGATAGCCATCAATGTGGCAATCTACTATGAAGACAAGATGTCTGATATCGGGCTGTGGAACGCCTTTGTGCATAAGCACTTGCTCACATATACACGCTCTTTACCTTTCTTTGATTCCCATGTTCCTGACAAGAATGATGTGAATGCCCAAGAAGTAGAACTGTTGGTATGGCTGGTATTGTCCAGAAACTTTGACGACCGCTTTCTCAATCCTTTAGCTATGGGGGAGGACGCGGCAAATGCCATTATGGAGATACTTACAGAGGATGATGAGGTAGACGTTAACGATTCTTTGTATGATTTTATATACAACACAGATACGGCTAATGACTATTTTAAGTTGAAGCACGTGCTAATATGGCTTCGTCGCTCCTATCTTCTCTGCTCTCCTTTATCGGAAGATCAGTTTGAGGAATATCTGGATTCGTACTTAGGACAGTTTAGTAAAGGTGAAGCTATATACTATGCAGAAACTGCTTTATCTATGAATTGCGAGATAGGACCAATGGCAGAAATGGCTCATCTGTGGCTGGCGGATATGTATTTGGGAAACGACATGCAAGAGGAGGCAGAAAAACTGAGGAATCTGAAGTATTGCCAGCAGGACATGTTTGAGGTGACCAATGCTGATTCTGAATATGCTGTGCTGAAGAGCTCGAAGGACGAAGAGTACAAATTGAAGAATGTTTATTCTGATGTCTTCTATAAAGGTTCATATATTTGTACAGCGCTTGTGAAATACGCTGATAAAGATTGGGAAATCAATGGTGTGTTGTTCAACTCGAAGAAAGAGATGTATGACAAGATGCATGAACGTCAGGCAGAACTGAGATACTCTTACAAACATGCCTATCCTTTATACATGAAACTGGCGGAAGGGAAACGCCTTGCTTTCTTTAAGGACACAACACAACTGCAAGAATGGCTGAATAAGGTTACTGACGGGATGGATACGACAGAGGTCTGCCGTCATTTGCCAA
>UQGP01000048.1 GCA_900540625.1 uncultured Porphyromonadaceae bacterium
ACATTCCCGCCCCGGCACCCTTGCCGGCTACTTTCTTGACCGGACATCCGAAATTGATGTCCAGTATGTCCGGGCCGGCGGCTTCGGCGATTCGAGCGGCTTCGACCATCGCGTCCACATCGCGTCCGTAAATCTGTATGGCCGTGGGGCGCTCGGCATCGTTGATATGCAATTTGCGCGTCGTGGCTGCGATATTGCGTATCAGAGCGTCCGCGGACACAAATTCGGTATAGGTCATGTCCGCTCCCATTTCCTTGCATATCAAGCGGAAGGACGCATCGGTCACGTCCTCCATCGGAGCTAATACGACAGGGCGGTCGCCAAGGTCTAAGTTGCCAATTTTCATTGTATATGCGATGTTTGGATGCCGCGGTACGTATCGTTGACGACTTTTTGCGGTCGATGTAACGGTTATTGCGGCTGTCGGAGGGGCAAAGTTACCACTAATTTTTGTAACGGCGTCGCGTGTATGACGCTATTTCGGACAATTTTACCATTATTAGCGCTTTAACGGCTAATAAAAGCGCGCATTGTTCGGCCGGTCAACTGAGGCGTCCGAGCAATGCAATGTCTATGAACTGTCGGGACGTCGAGCGAGCCAGGTCGGCGTCGGTGATGTGTCCCATGCAGGTGTATACGGCGCGTTGTATTCCGTTTCTGAGGCTGGCGATGCTATTGACGCCGCGCGTGTCCACGAGGTCGGGAAGCAGCGATACCAAAGCGTTGCTTAGGGCCATAGCTGTGGTGCGCGGCACTGCAGCGCTGAGGTTGCGGAAGCATACGATGCCATGCGAATGATTATGACGAGTTTTGGTGGCAGCCAAGTCCACCGAGTCCATTGTCGCCAAGGGGCATATATCGAAATCAGTGAGGTCGTAGACAAGGACGCCGCGCTTGGCCGCAGACATAGACGCCGCCGAAATCATATACGACATTGCGGTGGGTGTCAGGATAATGACGTCTGCCATGGCGATTGCACCTTGCAGTACGTGCGGCTGCATCGCACTGCATATCAACCGTCCGCCGCAGGCGTCCATGGCGGTGCGCAGTCCGTAAGTGTCGTCATCGAAAAGGCGTACGGTGGCGCCCAAGCCTAAGGCCGCAGAGGCGGCGGCGCGTGCGGCGATGCCACTACCGATGACGACAACTTCGCAGGGTACGATTCCGGCAATTCCGCCGATGAGTATGCCCTTGCCGGCGTTGATGTCGGCGTCCACTTCGGCAAGACGAGCCACGGCCATAGTGACGGCTGCACGTCCTGCAATTTCGCCGAGGATGTCGCTGAACGGATGTCGTGCTTCCAAGTCCCGAATTTGGCGCATGGATATGGCGCAGATGCGTCGCCCGAGCAGGGCTTTGAGAGCTGCGGCATTATCCACTTGCGGTTCCAGGGTCAGCAGCGTAGCGCCTCGACGCAGGTATGCGGCGTCATCGGCCGAGGGTGCTTCGACGGACACTACGATGTCGCAGTCGAGTGCTTCGGCGCGGTTGGTCAGACGCGCTCCGGCGGCGGCATAGCGCTCGTCCGGGTAGTTGACAAAGACGCCGGCGCCTTGCTGTATGCGCACCTCGATGCCGTATTCGCTGATGATGGCGGCGGCTTCGGGAGTCAAAGGCAGACGCCGGTCGCGTACGGGCGCCGGGATGCCGAGCGTGAGGTAGCGTTGGCGCGATGCCGTCGCTTGCGGTTGCTCTTGCGGTGTGGGCTGTGTCATGGCTGTCAGGGCTTTAGTTGGTGAGGATTGAGTCTATGAATAGACGGACCGAGGCGGCGACTTGCTCGGCGTCTTCGAGCTTGGAGCTGTCGAAACGCAAGTGTGCACGTCTGTAGCTGTCGCTGCGTTGTGCCAGTGTCTGCCGCACGTAGCGGCGCAATTGCTCGGGGTCCAAATTGCGTACCAGCGGGCGACTGTCGCCGTATATTGTCAGGCGGCGTACCAGGCAGTCCTCGTCGGCGTCAAGCCATACGACGGTGCCGCCTTGGAGCATCACGTCCATATTGCCTGCATGGCAGGGCGTACCGCCGCCGCAAGCAATTATGGTCGATGGTACGGCCGGCGCGATCGTGGTTGCCGTGTCGTAGTCGGCGTGCGCTTCGGTTTCGACCGAAGCCTGTACTATAGAGCGGAGTGTCTCGGTCTCGAGGGCGCGGAATGCTGCTTCGCCCTGTCGGGCAAAGATTTCGTTGACGCTGTCGGCGCCGGCGCGGCGGCAAATTTCATCGTCAAGGTCGGCAAAGGGTATGTCCAGAGCCGTGGCCAAGGCTCGACCCAAAGTCGTCTTGCCGCATCCCATGAATCCCACCAAGAATAGTGGCTGTCCTCCGCGGCAGATCATTGCTTGTTCTGTTTGGCCAAAAGGTCGCGTATCTCGGTGAGCAGTTGTTCCTGTGTCGGCCCGGCCGGAGCGGCAGGCGTCTCCGCGGCTTGCTCCTTTTGGCGGCGCAGGCGATTGATGACCTTGATGGCTATGAATATGCAGAAGGCTACGATGAGAAAATCGACAATGGTCTGCACGAAAGCGCCCCAGGTGATGGCTACTTCGGGGATGACTTCTTTGCCTTGGGTGACGACATCTTTGATGACGAATTTGTAGTCGCTGAAATTGACCCCGCCGGTGAGCACTCCGATGACGGGCATAATGATGTCGTTGACCAAAGAGGTGACAATTTTGCCGAAAGCGGCGCCGATGATTACACCGATGGCCATGTCCACCACGTTGCCTTTGATGGCAAATTCCTTGAATTCAGAGAAAAACTTCATAAGTGTGTGCGTTTATTCCGCCGGCGTGTCGTCGTCGGCAGGTATGCTGAAAAATGAGAAATTGACAGCTCCGTAAGTTCGATGGTCCGAGAAGTGCGGTAGGTTGGAGAAATCGTACTTGTCCGAGTGTTCGATGATGAACAGACTCCCCGGGTGCAGCAATCTGCCGGCGAGGACCTTGGCCGGAATGTCGCCGAAGCCCGGGAGGTTGTATGGCGGATCGGCAAATACGATGTCGTAGGACGTGGAAGCCATATCGATGAAGCGCAGCGCATCGCCGCGCACGACGGTGATATCGTCCGAACATCCGAGTTGGCGGGCGACGTCGTTGATGAACCGTGTCTGCGGCGCGGCTTTTTCGACGGCGGTGGCGTGTGCGGCGCCGCGGCTCAGCATCTCAAAAGTGATGGCGCCGGTTCCGGCAAAGAGGTCCAGCGTATTGGCGCCCTCAATGTCCACGATGCCGCGCAAGATGTTGAAGAGATTCTCACGCGCCATATCCGTGGTGGGGCGAGCAATGATGCCGCCGGGCACGGTGAAACGACGCCGTCCGTATTTTCCGGAGATTATTCGCATAGTGTCAAGCTTAGCAGTTCGAAGGGTACCTGTGCCGACTCGGCTCCCAGATGCAGTGCCGTGGTGGGGAATATCACAGGCATTACGAAATTTACATAGGGCTTGAGCCGCGCCATCAGGCGGTCGCGCAAGGCTGCTTCGCCGCTGCACATCATACGGTCGTTGTCGGCATCGAAGCTCAGGTCCTTGGCGGCGGCCAGTGCGTAATACAAGGCGTCATCGTCGCCGCCGGCAGTGGCAAAGGTGTTGGCCATAGTGAGGCCCTTGCCGTCAAAGGCAATGATGTCTACGGCATTGGTGCGTCGGTGTATGTGCATTTTCCCGGCATTTCCCAGCAGTCGTCCGCAGGCCTCGAAGTAACGCGTCAGCGGCACCATGCGATGCATAATGCGTGCTTGAACGAAGGTACGGCGCAGAAAGCCTTCGAGTGCCGGTTCTAAGAACATTGCCACGAAGGCCTCGCCGCCGTCGTCACTGTGGAATGGCGGTACTTCGGCGCAGGTGCATACGATGTTGAGCCGTTCGGAGGGGTACAGGCTGTCGGCGATGTCGCGCATGGCGGCGGCGTCTTCGGCCACGGAGCGCGGCACCATGATATAGCGCTCCGTGTCGATGTATACGTCTATGGCATCGTAGTCGTCTGTCAGTTCGGGGCGCGTGTATATGGCGTCTTCAACGGATTTGACGTAGGAGGCTGCCGTAGTCATGGGTATGGTGATGCGTTGCAGCGACTCTTCGACTGCCGGGTCAAAGCACACGGCGTCGATAGAGTCCCGGTTTAGCAATATATTGAGGCGTTGCACGGTATGTCGGTTTTTTGAAAGGAGTGGGGAGATTCTAATCAAACGGCGGACTGTAGCCAAACGGCCGGGCTGTGGAATGTCTTCACACGAGGCTGTTGAAGGATGCCGGTAGCGGAATGCTGAAATTCATATCTTTGTGCGTCATCGGATGTACAAAGCGCAGCGTGCGGGCATGCAGCGCCAGACGGTGTATGGGCGAGGTCTTGGCGCCGTAGCGACGGTCGCCGGCAATGGGCGTGCCCATATCGTGCATATGTACGCGTATCTGATTTTTGCGTCCGGTGTCAAGGCTGACGTCCACCAGTGAGTAGCCGTTGCGGCTTTTTAGGACCTTGTATCGTGTCACTGCTTCCAGCCCCTTGGGGTCGTCGGTGCTGTACATTAGGTGCTGCGCGTTTTCCAGCAGTCGGCTGCGATGTACGCCTTCGGCCGGTTCGGGGCAGCCTTCGACGATGGCGGCGTAGCGACGATCCAGCACCATATTGTTCCAATTATGTTGCATCGCCTCTTTTGCCTTGATGTTCTTGGCAAAGAGCATCAATCCCGAGGTGTGCCGGTCCAGTCGGTGGACTATGAAGAGCTTATTGGCGGGGTTGAGCCTTTTGAGATAGTCGCGCAATATCGAGTAAGCCGTGCCTTCCTTCTTGTTGTCCGTTCCGACGCTGAGCAGGCCGTAGCCCTTGTTTACTACGATAATATCGTCGTCCTCGTAGACTATGCGCAGGCGCGGATTGGACAGTGTCTGCCATGGGCGCGAGAAATTGATACTTATCGTCTGCCCCGGGGCTACGGGTGTGTCAAACTGGTTGGTGACAGTGCCTTCCAGCTGTATCTGATCGTATTTGAGCAGTGCTTTGACGGCGGTGCGGGATTGCTGCGGCAGGTTGGAACGCAGGAATTCGAGCAGCGGTATCGGCTGGTCCGAAGTATTGGTCAGCTCCGAGATGTTGTCTTGCCGCATGTGCCCGTATCCGTGTCCGGTGTGTGTGCCGGGCTTGTATGCCTGAGGTTTGTTGTGGCTCATTTCGCTGTCTTTTTACGGGTGGTGGTACGACGAGTTGTTGCGGTGGCCGTGGTGGCACGACGAGTTGTTGCGGTGGCCGTGGTGGCACGACGGGTGGTGCGTTTAGGGGCGGCCGCAGGTGTATTGACCACTTCCATAGCTTGTTCGAGTGTCATCTCGGCAGCCGTTTCGGGTGTCGTCCCGCGCGGCAGCTTGTAGTTGGTACCCTTGTATGCGATGTACGGGCCGAAGCGTCCGCGCAGAATTTGCAGCTCGGGCTCTTGGTCGAAGGTGCGCAGCATGCGGTTGGCGTCCTCGGTGCGTTTGGCTTCAATCAGCTCGATGGCGCGGTCAAGCGTGACGGCTGCGGGAGCCTCGTCCTTGGGTATGGATACGTACTTGTTGTCGTGGCGCACATACGGGCCGAAGCGTCCGATGCCTACGCTGACGTCTTTGTCCTCGAAGGTGCCCAGTGTGCGTGGAAAGTCGAATAGGTGGAGAGCCTCGTCCAGGGTTATGGTTTCGAGACTTTGTCCTTTGAGCAGCGAGGCAAAGCGTGGTTTGTTGTCGCTGTCGTTGCTTCCTATTTGGACCAGAGGTCCGAATCGGCCGATTTTGACGCTCACCGGTTCGCCGGATGCGGGGTCGGTACCTAATAATCGTTCGCCCACCTTGTGTTCAAGACGCATGTCCATAACTTCCTCGACTTTGGGGTGAAAATTGTCGTAGAATGTCTCCATCTGGCTGTTCCATTGCATCTTACCGTCAGCTATGGCGTCGAATTTTTGCTCAATTCCGGCGGTGAAGTTGTAGTCAAGGATGTTGGGGAAATACATGGTCAGGAAGCTGTTGACAACCACACCTATGTCGGTGGGCATCAGTTTGCCCTTGTCCGCGCCGTAGGTCTCGGTGTGAGTGGCTTCGGTGATGTTGCCGTCGGCATCCGGGGTCAGGGTCTTGATGTCTCGCTGAGCTCCGGCACTCTCTCCCTTGGTGACGTAATCGCGTGCCTGAATAGTGGAAATGGTGGGCGCGTATGTCGAAGGACGTCCGATGCCGAGCTCTTCCATTTTCTTGACCAGCGATGCCTCGGTATAGCGAGGCGGCTGCTGGGTATATCGTTCTGTGGCTGTGAGGCTTTCGTTGGTGACGTAGTCGCCTGCAGCCATTGCCGGGAGTATGTCCGTGTCTTCTGTATTGTCGGCGATGTCATCGCGGCTTTCGATGTATACTCTGAGAAATCCGTCGAATTTGACAACTTCGCCCGAGGCGGTAAAACGTTCGGCGCTGCCGGCGGGAGTGATGTCTACTACGGTTTTCTCGATTTGGGCATCAGCCATTTGCGATGCTACCGTGCGTTTCCATATCAGATCGTAGAGGCGGCGTTCCTGCGAGGTGCCTTCGATGGTGTGGCGGTCGATATATGTGGGACGAATTGCCTCGTGAGCCTCCTGAGCGCCCTTGCTGCTGGTGTGATAATGGCGCTGCTTGAGGTATTCCTTGCCGTGGGATGTGGTGATTTCCTGCGCTATGGCCGCCAATGCCACTTGCGAGAGATTGAGCGAATCGGTACGCATGTAGGTGATAAGTCCGTTCTCGTAGAGCTTTTGGGCAACCATCATAGTCTGTGCAACGGTCATACCGAGTTTGCGCGAGGCTTCCTGTTGCAGCGTGGAGGTCGTGAAGGGTGCTGCCGGCGACTTTTTCAGCGGATGAACGTTGACGCCGGTAATCGAGTAGGAGGTGTGTGCGCACTCTTGGAGAAGGTTGCGAGCCTCGGTTTCATCGCCCAGACGTCGGGCAAGTTCGGCACGGAAGCTCGCGCCGTCGCCGGTGGCAAAGATGCCGGTGAGGCGGAAGTATCGGTCGGGCTTGAAGGCCTTGATTTCCTGCTCGCGCTCGACGATAAGACGCACGGCTACGCTCTGGACGCGACCGGCCGACAGCCCCGGCTTGATTTTGCGCCACAGTACGGGCGATAGCTCGAATCCGACGATGCGGTCAAGCACGCGGCGTGCTTGCTGTGCATCTACGAGGTTCATATCTATGGTGCGCGGCTGCTTGATGGCGTCGAGAATGGCGCCTTTGGTGATTTCGTGGAACACTATGCGTCGTGTGGTCTTGGGATCGAGGCCCAGAACTTCGCTCAGATGCCATGCTATGGCCTCTCCTTCGCGGTCTTCATCAGATGCCAACCACACGGTTTGTGCCTCCTTGGCGGCGCGGCGCAGCTCGCTTACGAGATTCTTCTTGTCATCCGGAATTTCGTAGATGGGCTCAAAACCATTGTCGACATCGATGCTGAAACTATGTTTTTTCAGGTCGCGGATATGCCCGTAGCTGGACATGACCTTATAGTCGTTGCCTAGGAACTTTTCGATGGTCTTTGCTTTGGCGGGAGACTCGACTATGACGAGATTTTTCAACATGTCGTATTGGTATAAATAGGGGTTTGTTCGTGAATATGTCCAAAGGCCGGAGCGGATGCCCGTCCCGGCTTTTCGGTCGGCAAAGATAGTCATTTTTTGCCAACAGCCCCAAAAATCTATATATAATGTGTATTTTCGACTCGAAAGTGTGTCTTTGATGCGGTCGGCTACGGCTCTAAAACCGGTTTCGGCGGCTCGGGGCTTAACGGCGGAGGTGTCGGCGTGCGGTGCGGCTGTCGGCAGGCAGGAGCGAGCCGTCGGCGGTAAGCGCTCGGACGACTTCGGCTATGGCGTGGCGCATTTGGGGACTTTGGCCGTCGTATAGCTCGGCATCGGTGGCGCCTTCGGGGCGTGAGCATCCGCGCAGTACGCGGTCACGAGCGCGGTCTCGGAGTGATGTGGCGGATGATGCGATGGCACGAGCGCGGCATACATCGCAGGTGCCGCAGTCGGACCCGGGCGTCTCGCCGAAGTATTCGAGCATCTGCCGCACGCGACAGCGGCTGTCGTCAAAGACAAAGGCGCGCATGGCGGCAATGCGTGCGGCCATGATGTCGCGACGAGCTTCGTAGACGTCGCGGCCTATGACCACGTGCTTGGGCAGGTCACGCGAGGTGGGGTAGTAAATGTATGGTATGAGGCTGCGTGGTACATAGTTGAGGATATCGCGGCGCGACAGTTCGAGCAGCGCTCGATAGGTGGCTTCGGCGTCCAAACCCGTGTCGTGCGCCAATACTCCTTCGTCGAAGTATACGTAATCGGCGAAACTGCCGGTGTAATTGCGTAGAAATGCGGTGAGCGTGCGTTCTGCGTTGTCGCTCATATCCATACCGTAGAGCGCATCGCGCGTGACCGTCATCATGGCACGTGCCTTGGCAAAGTCCGGGTCGTGGTATTCGATAGTTCCGGCAAGTGTCAGTATCGACAGCGCCGAGCGCGTGACGCCGGGCTGCAGAGAGTAGGTGGCGCAAAACTTGTCGAAGTCGAAGGGGTATACGCGGTCGTATCCTCCGCCGACGGGAATGTCGAGGAAGTTGCCGGCCAATTCGTAGACGCGCAAGATGTATTCGCGCGGTGGGAAGGCCTCGCTCAGGCGTCGTGTCAGCGTGCCTTTGTCTGTGCCTTTGGCTATGATAACTGCAAATGATGGCAACCCGTCGCGTCCGGCGCGCCCTGCTTCTTGATAGTATTCCTCGAGAGACGATGGCAGGTCGTAGTGTATGACGGTGCGCACATCGGCCTTGTCTATGCCCATTCCGAAGGCGTTGGTGGCCACGATGACGCGTATCTCGGACGATTTCCACATTTCCTGTCGTCGGGCTTTCTCGTCGGCGTCCATACCGGCGTGGTAGGCTGCGGCGCTGATGCCTCGTTCGCACAACATTTGCGCTATCAGGACGGTACGCCGACGGCTGCGGACATACACTATGGCGGTGCCGGAGGTGTGGTCGAGGACATCGAAGAGTTTGGCGTCTTTGTCCTCGACGTGTCGCACTACGAAGCTGATATTGGGGCGTGCAAAACTTAGGGTGTATTCGGCCGCGTCCGAGCCGAAGTTGAGCCGTGCCATGATGTCGCGACGCACCTGCGGCGTGGCCGAGGCTGTCAGCGCCAATACGGGTACTCCGGGGACAAGGGCGCGCAGTTCGGCGATTTTGAGATAAGACGGGCGGAAGTCATACCCCCACTGGGAGATGCAGTGCGCTTCGTCCACCACAATCAAGCGGATGTCGAAAGTACGCAACTGCTGCTTGAAAGACTCGGTGCCCAGTCGTTCGGGCGATACGTACAACAGCCGTAGTATGCCCAGTCGGGCACGGTCGTAGACAAGACGTGCTTCGCGCGGTGTCTGTCCCGAGTACAGCGCCCCGGCGCGTATGTCGCGATCTTTGAGGGCGTCCACTTGGTCCTTCATCAGCGAAATCAGCGGCGTCACCACTACGGTAAGGCCCTCCAAAATCATTGCCGGAACCTGGAATGTCAGAGATTTTCCGCCACCGGTGGGCATCAGCCCCAGGGTGTCGTGCCCCTGCATCACCGAGGTGATGATGTCGAGCTGGCACGGACGGAAGCTGTCGTAGCCCCAGTATCGGTGCAGGATTTCGTGTGCCCGGGTTGAAATCTCGGCGGCTGTCTGCATGGTGCCGGTGTTTTGTTTGACGTGTGTCTGCTTCACAGACATAGTGGCGGCTCGTGACGTAGCTTAGGGTCGCCCCGATGGGTGATGTTATTCCTGCGGCAGGCGTATTTGCTTGACTTGCAGCTGTATGGAAGATGTGGCGTTGCGGTGCTTGTTTTCTTCGATGGTGTAGCAGATGTCGAAGGGCTTGCCTTGATGGATGTGATCGAAGTATCGCGCCATGTTGAATGCGATGCCGTTGAAGACCTTGCCCGAGGTGTCGTCCACGATCTCGAGTTTGATGTGCTCGTTGTTGCGGCCTACTATGCGGCTGGTGCCGAAGTCTTTGACGTTGCGTGTACAGAATACGGGTTTTTGGTTGCCCGGGCCGAAAGGTGCGAACATGCGTAGCATCGAGACAAATTCGGGGGTGATGCGCGTAAATGGCAGTATCGCATCGATATCCAGTTGTGGCGTCAACTGCGATGGTAGGATGTTGGCGGCTACGTATTCTTCGAAGCGGTGTGTGAATTCGGGGATATTTTCTTCGCGCATAGAAAGTCCGACGGCGTAGGTGTGGCCGCCGAAGTTTTCGAGCAGGTCTCGCGATGCTTCCACGGCCTTGTATACGTCAAAGCCTTGTACACTGCGGCTGCTGCCGGTGGCAATGCCGTCCATGGTGCCGCGCGTCAGTACCACCGAGGGTTTGTAATACAGCTCGGTGAGGCGCGAGGCTACGATGCCGATTATACCTTTGTGCCACTCCGGGTTGTAAATGACTATGGACTTGTGGTCGGCTACATCATCGCCGCGTGCGCTGAGTATGGCGTTGGCTTCGTCGGTGATGCGTTTGTCCAGCTCTTTGCGGTCTTTGTTGTATTGGTCGATGGCTGCGGCGCGCTCGTTGGCGTCTTTGGTATCGCGCGATACAAGCAGGTCCACGGCTTCGCGGCCGGACTGCATACGCCCCGAGGCATTGATGCGCGGGCCGATTTTGAAGATTACATCGCTGATAGTGATTTCTTTGCCGGGGAGGCCGCAGATGCGGATGATGCCGCGCAAGCCTACGTTGGGGTTGCTGTTGAGACGTTTGAGGCCATGATATGCCATGACGCGGTTTTCGTCTACCATGGGCACGATGTCGGCGGCTATGGACACGGCCACCAGGTCAAGCATCCCTTCGAGTTCGCCCGTGCCGATGCCGTTGCTTATCGAAAATGCCTGCATCAGCTTGTATCCCACGCCGCAGCCCGACAGGTGGCTGCAAGGGTATGTCGAGCCTTCGAGCTTTGGGTTGAGTATGGCTACAGCGTCCGGCAACATCTCATCGGGGACATGGTGGTCGCAGATGATGAAGTCGATGCCGAGGGTCTTGGCGTAAGCGATTTCGGCGTTGGCCTTGATGCCGCAGTCAAGGATGATGATGAGCTTGACGCCGGCGGCGGCAGCTTCGTCTATGGCGTGTGTACTGATGCCGTAGCCTTCGTCGTAACGTGTCGGAATGTCGTAGTCGATTTCCGAGTAAAAATTTTGCAGGTATCGGTATACCAACGCCACGGCGGTGGTGCCGTCGACATCGTAATCGCCGTATACCAAGATACGTTCTTTTGCCCCCATGGCCCGGTTGAGGCGGTCCACAGCTTTGTCCATGTCAGGCATTAGGAACGGGTCATGCAGGTCTCTAAGTGAGGGGTGGAAGAATTTCTCGGCCTCGTCTATAGACTGTATGCCCCGCTGCACCAAGAGCTCGCTTATGGGCGAGACCTTGGCGTACCGGCGTGCCAGCTCGGACTCCAATTTTTGTTTTTCTGCGGACAGGGGTAGATAGTTCCATCTACTTGTCATTTATGTCGTTTTTTATTTTTTTATCTTGTCTGCGGACACGCCTTTGCGTGCCGATGTCGCGCTTTGGAGCCGTAGAGACCGGGATGCCGGCCCGAGGCATGTGCGCGTATATGAGTGCCGCGGCGTGGTGTACGCTTGACGGCTGCGACCCGCCGTCTTCGGCGGTGTATATATGTTTTTGCCGCGGTATGTCTGCGGGCACATCAATGCGTCCCGAGCCGTGGCAAGTCGAGTATTGTGTCGGAGTGTAGCCAGTGTGCTGAGTTTCAGTGTCTTCGCGCACTGCTCCGGCGGCCGCACAGCGGAGAGAGTGCCTCATCAGGCACTACTGCGGCTATTTTAACGCAAAGATAGCCAAAATTTCGGTTTTTGCCGGTATGGCTTATCTATTTTTTGGAAAAAAATTTCGGGGCTTTCCGAAAACAGTCCGTCCGGGACGCCTTTCGGCGCCTCGGACGGATATTGAGTGGAAAATATGTATCTCGAAACTGTGGTGTCTTACTTGATGCAGACCTTGGTGGCGGTGTTGCCTATTACGCGGATGTATATGCCGGCGGTGGGGTTGGCTACGGGCATACCTTGCAGGTTGAAGTAGCGAGCTTGTCCGTTGACATCGGCTGATATGTCGTCCACGCCGGTGGTGTTCATTTCGGAGATGCGGAGGACTCCGTCGGTATGGCTGCCGGGGGTGTACTCGACGGTGAACATTGCATAGTCGATGCGTGCCACGTGTCCGATGTTGGTGTTGGGGTGGGTGCTGAAGACGTAGTGGCTTTCCTGCGCCGGGTCATATATCAGAGTGTATGAGTCGCGTCCGCTATTCTTGCCCACGTAGGCATAAACGTCTTTGCCGTTGCCGTCTTTGACGCCGGTGGAGGGTTCGCCCTTGATGGCGGAGACTGCGACATTGATGCTGTGGCCGACGTATCCGGTGGAGGTCTTCGGGTCGATGCATTCATCAGCTTTGGCGCCGAAGTATGTGCCGCTGTGATTGGCCTTACCGTCGCGGATGTAGAACGAGCCTTGGAGGTCGTTGACCGTGAGCGTATAGCGTCCGTCGCCTTCGTAGGTGAAGGGTAGGGCGACTTCGGTTCCGCCGATTTCATTGGTTTTCATGACCAGATACAGGTCTTCGTAGGGCTTGCCTGCGGTGTACTCGCCTTCGCGGAAGAAGTCGATGTCGCGGCGCTGAGTGTCGGCTATCTTGTCGTATGCGGCGAAGCGATGTGCTTTTTCGTTGTATACCAGTTCGCTGTTGGTGCCATTGAAAGTTACATATGCGTTGCCGTCAGTCAGGTCTATCGTTGCCGGGATTGCCTTGCTCTTGTCTGAGGTGTAAGCAAGTCCGTTGTCGTAGGTTCCGTCTTTCTTGATCTTGGGCATAATGTATGACCCGTCATTGGCAAGTTTGAGATACCAGCCGTCTGAGGTATTGCCTTCGAGCGTGATTTTTTGAGCTTTAATAACATCGCCGGTGATTACGCCGTAGGTGTTGTTGCATTTGACATCGGTGGATGCAAGAGCTCCGGAGGATGTGAATTTTTCGGTGGTCATCAAGCTGAGAGTTGTCGAGGCATTGCCGTTAGGGGCGTATGCCACGATTACGTTGAGGCCGTCGGAGAGTTGTGCGGCATCTTGGATGCGTATCCAGCCGCGGGTGGTGTATGTTTCGCTTGAGAAGACGTATGTGGCGGCGTTGATGACGGCGCCGGCGTCATTGACGGCGTAGGCGTTGATGGTCATTACGTTGCCGTCTGCGGGCTTGGCTACGTCTATGCCTTGTGCATCATCGTATGCGATGTGGTTGTCTCCCTGGGCGGTGTATCCGCCTATGGTGTAGTACAGTGTCGGAGCGGGGTAGGCAGCGGCATCGGCGGCCAACTTAACGTTGAACGTTGCGTCTTCGGGGTATGTGCCTTCCGTTTGGCTAAAGCTGATGGATGTGGGCGCTACGTGGTCTTTGTCGTTGAAGACGATGGATACCGGTTCGGCTGCTACCTGCCCGCCGGAGTTAACGGCTATGGCGTTGATTGTGACTGTTTGCGGAACAGTGCGTGCCAAGGTGAAGCCCTTTGCAGGGTCGTAGGTCTCGGTTTTGTCCGCTCCCGGAACCGGGGTGCTGCCGTCGCGTGTATAGTATATGGTGGGGGCGGGGAAGGCTGCGTCATCGGCGACAATCTTGACCGATACTGTCTGGCCGATGACGGCCTCGGTCTTATTGGGCTTGATGGTCAGCGAGGTGGGGGCTACGACCTTGGTCAGGGCGAAGGTCATGTATGAAAATTTGGGGCTGTTGAGTCCTGTACCGGGCGTCAGATCTAAGGATGTCGCTCCGGAGGGGACGTCGAGGTAGGTCTTGTTCGCGAGGTCTTCGCCGTTGATGGCCATCGCGGCGCTGTCGTAAGTTCCTATCTGAGCGTAGAGTGCGCGGACGATGACATATCCTTCCGGCGCTTGGACGTGGATGGGGGTGCCGCTGGCCTTGGTGATGGTTAGGGTTGTGGCCTTATTAGTGGATTCGTTGACGTTATTGGACGGGTAATTGGAATTTGCGAGTTTGCCTACGGAGGTGGCAAAGGTGTAGGTGACGCCGTCCACGGGTTCGGAAATCCAATCGGCTTTTTTGTTGGATGTGTAGGTTATGGGTTCCTGGTGGTTGAAGATGACGGTGGCGTAGGTGTAGGGCGAAGTCACTGTCAGCGTGAACGATGTCTCGCAGGCGTTATACGTTCCGGTTTGAGGGGTGAACGCTTTTATGGTGGTAGTGCCTACGGCCAGGGGAGTGATGATGCCGTTTTCAACCTTGGCTATTTTGTCGTTTTCCGAGCTCCAGTAGATGGTGCCGTCGCTTGACGAGGAGGCCTTGAATTCGGCGGCTCCGTCTTCGAATACCAAAGACGCGCCGTCAGCGCCGATGGCATTGCCTTTGGCGTCTTTGACGGTGATGACTGCATCGTTGCGCGTAAAAGTAATGGTGGCACTGCCGGATGCTTGGCCTTCTGAATTTTGTGCCAGGCCGTTGATTGTGACGACTTTGCTTTCCTCGTTATCGGCGAGTGCATCGCAGGTCACATCGAATGCTTTGGCATACTTGGCGCTTTCGGTAGTGGGGACGGTACCATCGATAGTGTAGTAGATGTCCGGCGCGGGAGTGCCGTTGGCGGCGATGGTCACGCTGACGTTCTCGCCGACCTTGGCTTCAGCCTTGGCCGGGGTGACGGTGACGGCGCTCGGTGCTTCCGGCACGACAGGCGCATCAGGCACCAGCACGAAAGTAAAGGAGGAGAAGTATGTGCTATTATTGGTGGTATTCGATTTTCCAGTCCTTTTGGACACAAGTATGAAAGAAGATGTCTCTTCTGCGAACTCATAAGGGATTCCGCTACTAACGATTGTTGTTTCGTTGTTTATAGTAAAGCCGGTATTGCTTGTGTTCGTGTAAACGCCCGAAACGCTTTTGATTTTGTATCCCTCGGGTGCATTGATCGTAATTTTGTTGCTTGAACTTGAATACATTCGCAGGTTATCACCGGCTTTCTTGGGGTAGAGATTGGCTCCTGATGCTGTTGCGCTTGTGCTGAACGTTATGCTCGGGTATTCCTCTGCAACCCAAACAATTTTTTTACCTTTCCCGTAAGCAAGATCTTTCTGGTTCTTGAAGATGACTGTTGCGGTGATGTTTCCGCCGGGGACGGGAGCGTCGGCCTTGACGGTGTAGGAGGCTTCAGCGGCTTCGCTGTCGCCTATGCTGTTGTGACCTACAACGTTATATGTGATATTTTCGTTGATGATAACGTCGTGGGTATTAGCGTTGGGTATGTTTTGTATTGTCCAGTCGGCGGCGTCCGCGGTCTTAGACTTTAGGGTGAGCGATGTTGCATCTTTTGACGAGATGGTGACCGATGTGCCTTTGGCGACTTCTCCGGGAGTGACGCTGAATGTCGGCTTCTCGGGCTTCGTTTCCGGTGCTACGCTTTCTCCGTAGGTGATTACCATCTTGGATATATTAGAACTCTCGCCAGGCATTGAAGAAAGGTCTATGCGAAAATATGAGTTATTCTTTGATGCCGGAATTAATGTGAGAACATCATTTGCAAATGTCGCTGTTGTTTCATTAGTTCCATTGGCTGTTAATACAGCATCACCTGTTGTAATGATGAATTTTGCGGCTTTTGTGGGATTAAGACTCGTTGCGGTTATCTCAACTTTTGAGATATTGGGTAGTGGAGTGCTGTTGTAAACGCAGAAAGATTTGTCCGCTTTTGATACGCCGATGCTTTTGTTTTTATTCAAACCTTTAGCCATCAAGGTAACCTCACTATTGGTTATCTCAAAGAAGTTTCCATCTAATTTGGATGGCGCATTTTTCAAATCGGCACTGGTGAAGTTTATTTCTATTGTTTTTGCCGGGACAGCAAAGGCTGTCGTTAGGGCAAGGATAAGGAGAAGAAGTAGAGATTTTCTCATGACTGAATGACTATACTTAGGGATATTCAGTTAATGGGCGTGGTGAGATTGTCCTCAATTGACCATAT
>UQGP01000049.1 GCA_900540625.1 uncultured Porphyromonadaceae bacterium
CTGCGGCGCTCTTGCCCGAACGGATGCCGAGGTCGAGCCCCAGTTCGATTTCGTTCTTGAAGGCGTCAGTGTATCGCCATACGCGGTCGGATAAGTCGAGGCCTTGCGTCTTGCGTGCGAGGAATGCTTCAAGCGCTTGCACGTTGTTGTTAAAATAGCGGCGGCGCTGCGCCTCGGGCAGGTCGTCCGCCTTACGCCCGAAGACGCGGCGGACGAGGGCGGTAGACGAAATCTTGCCGTGCTTTTAGAAGATTACGAGTAAAAAAATAAGATAAGCCGACTATGTCTCAGAAAAAAATACTAAATTTGTAAACTTATACGCCGCATAGGGTATGCCGGACTAATACGGTACAGACGATGCGGGCCAAATAAAAGAAAAATAATTACTAATCAGATAATTTCATGGAAATTACAGGAAAAATCATTTTTGATCTTCAGGAACAATCCGGTGTCAGCAAGGCCGGCAACAACTGGAAGAAACACGAGTATGTTCTTGAAACTCAAGAGACTTACCCTCGAAAAGTCTGCTTCAACTTTTTCGGTGACAAGGCCGACCAGTATAAGTTGAGCGTAGGCAAAGTATACACCGTAAGTTTTGACCTCAACAGCCACGAATACAATGGCCGCTGGTACACGGAAGTCAGTGCATGGAAAGCCGAAGAGGCACAAGGCGCAGAAACAGCCGCCGCCACCCCCGTGCCTCCCATGGCACAGCAGGCTCCCATTGAAGCCCCCGTGCCCCCCGCTCCCGGAGCTGCCGGTGCATCTGACGACCTGCCTTTCTGACGCAAAGCCGGACAGACCTTATGCGCGCTTGCCGGAGCCTTAGGCATCCATAGGCAGGCGCGTGCTCGTTTACACAAAAGAATAGATCAAACATCAAACCACGCTAATGAAAACATTGACAGCACTGGTGACGGTGCTTTTTATGGCTCAACCGCTTATGTCACATTCAGCTCCCGTGGCGACATCTTCGACCAAGAAGGCCGAGACCGCCAATCCGCTGTTGCGCCCATTCAAGGCCACCGAGCACAACACTCCTCCTTTCAACGCTATAGATAACAGTATGTGGCTTCCGGCCATCCAAGATGGTATAGCACGTGCCAATAAGGATATTGACGCCATAGCCAACAATAAAGCAAAGCCTACCTTCAAGAACACCATAGAGGCTTTAGACTGTGCGGGCGAGGACCTCAGCCGTACACTCGGCGTATTCTATGCACTCCTTTCGGCCGAAGCCGATGACCAAATGATGGAGGTCTCGGTAGTGGCTTCGCGACTGTTGAGCGAATACTCGACATCTATCACCCTTAACGAAAAACTATGGCAGCGTGTTCGTCAGGTGTACGACAATCGCGAAGCACTCAAGCTGGCACCTGAAGACAGTATGCTGCTGCAGCGCACCTACGAGTCGTTTGCTCGTAACGGCGCTACCCTTGAAGGCGAGGCACGCGAACAATACAAAAGCCTCAGCGCCGAGTTGTCCGAACTGACCACGCTCTTCGGACAGAATGTACTCAAGGAAGTCAATACCTACGAAGTATGGCTTACAAAAGAAGATCTTGGGGGTCTGCCCGAAAGTTCGACAGAAGCTGCCGCCAAGGCCGCTTCCGATAAAGGTCGTGCCGGGGAATACCTCTTCACACTTGACCAGCCCGTATACATTGCTTTTATGAAGTATAGTAGCCGCGCCGATTTGCGCGAGCGTATGTACCGACTCTATACCGGACGCAACACCTCGGGTAAGTACAACAATATAGATGTGATGACGCGCATCGCAGATGTACGTCATCGCCTGGCCAATCTCTTGGGATACAAGACATATGCGGCTTACAGCCTGACCAATACTATGGCCGGAACACCCGAGGCTGTGTACGACCTGCTGGGACGTTTGCGCCAAGCCTACACACCCGCGCTTGAAAAAGAAATGGCCTCGCTAACAGCTTTTGCCTCCAAATACGAAGGCAAGCCGGTGACCATACATCCCTGGGATTACAGCTACTACTCCAATAAGCAGCGTGCAGCCGAGTATGCTTTCGATGAGGAAGCTATGCGTCCCTATTTCGAGCTCTCGAATGTTATCAAGGGCGTCTTCGGCTTGGCCACTCGCCTTTATGGTGTGACTTTCACTCCCAATTCCAAGGTGCAGGTTTACCATCCCGATGTGACAGCTTATGACGTCAAGGACGAAAACGGTAAATTCATCGGCGTGTTCTACGCTGACTTCTTCCCCCGTGCCGGTAAACGTCCCGGCGCATGGATGACCAACTTCAAGGAGCAGTGGAAAGACGCCAAGGGCAAGGAATCGCGTCCTCAGGTGACCATAGTGATGAATTTCACCAAGCCGACGGCCGATAAGCCCTCGCTTCTGACCCCCTACGAGGTCGAGACATTCATGCACGAATTCGGCCACGCTCTGCACGGCCTGCTCGCCGACACCAAGTATCGCACACTGAGCGGCACTAATGTCTTCCGCGATTTTGTCGAATTGCCGTCTCAGTTTAACGAGAACTTCCTGACCGAGCGCCAATTCCTCGATACTTTTGCTCGCCATTACGTTACGGGCGAGGCTATACCCGATTCGCTGGTAGACGGCCTGATACGTTCGTCACGCTATGGCGCGGCCTACTCGTGTATGCGCCAACTGGCTTTCGGATACCTTGATATGGCATGGCATACCATCGAAAAGCCGGTGGACGATCCCGTAGAATTTGAGATTGAAGCCGTTAAGCCTGTACGCATCTTCCCGACGGTCTGCGGTTCGATGATTTCACCCCAGTTCAGCCACATTTTCTCCGGAGGTTATGCTGCCGGATATTACAGCTACAAGTGGTCCGAAGTACTGGATGCAGACGCTTTCAGCGTATTCCGGAAAAACGGTATATTCGATACCAAAACAGCACACTCGTTCCGCGACAATATCCTCAAACGCGGCGGTACCGAAAACCCGGCCGAACTCTATCGCCGGTTCCGCGGCGGTGAACCCACCATCGATGCATTGCTGCATCGTGATGGTATAAAGTGACGATTGAACACTAACCCGGTATACGGCGGCGCCATATATTCTTCAGCGAATATGGCGCCGCCGCTGTGTTTTATGACGCTGTCGCTGTAATACACCCGGGCGCAAACTTTTCGAATATCAAGAGCGTTTGCATTACAAAAGAACTTACGACAATGAAGACACTGCAAACACTTTGGACTGCGGCAGCGATTTCGGCGGCAGCGCTATGCTTCGGACCCGAAGCAGAGGCTTGCACACGTGTGGTATATGCCGGACACGACAATACGGCAATCACCGGCCGCAACTTGGATTGGAAAACGCCTATACCGACCAATCTGTATGTTCAGCCGCGAGGCATCAATCGTGTGTCTGCACAGGGGGACAATGCCTTACGATGGAAGTCGTTGTACGGTAGTGTGGTTGCTGTGGGCTACGACATGGGTGTATCAGAAGGCATGAATGAGCGGGCGCTTGTGTGTAACCTCCTATATCTACCGGGCACTGAATACAAACTGCCTAATGAGACGCGACGCCCGATGTCATCATCGCTATGGGCACAGTATATCCTTGACAATTACGCAACGGTGGCCGAGGCGGTCGAAGGGCTGTCGCGCGATGCGTTCTACATAGATGCTCCGGATATGCCGGGCGGCGCATCCACGACACTTCATGCTGCATTGAGTGATGCCTCAGGCGATTGCGCAATCATCGAGTATATTAACGGTCGCATCTCGATACACCATGGACGCGAATGTCGAGTGTTGACCAACGCCCCGGTGTATGACAGCCAAGTAGCAGTTGAACAATATTGGGCACGGATAGGAGGAATGAAAATGTTGCCAGGGACCAACAGTAGTAGCGACCGCTTTGTGCGTGCATCGTTCTACGTGGGTTGTATCCCGGACACTGTAAGGCACGAGGTTGCACTTGCCGGAGTCTTCGGCGTACTTTTCAATTGTGCCGTTCCGGTAGGAATCTCGGTGCCCGACAGCCCCGAAGTGTCGCAGACACAATGGCGTTCGGTCGCCGATCATTCGAACTTGGTGTATTATTATGCTACCACCTATAATCCCTCGGTGATGTGGGTCGATTTGAGACAATTTGACCTTAGAGAGGGTGCGCCTACAATGAAACTTGATATTATCAACCAAACAAAAGCCTATATCGGCAATGTTCGTGACGATATGCATCCGGATAAGGGCTTTGTCCCGATGTCCTCGATGGAACAGTGGCGTTGCTCTCAGAAGCCGGGAAAGCCTTAGACATTGCGACATAGCGTGATAATGCCGTGATGGGCTGTGCTTTTGGGAAAAAGGTCGGGCCGTCGTTTCAGACTATTGTTCCTTCCTATCTTTTTGTATCGATAGGGCATATAGCCCAAATTTGCGGAAGCAATGGGGAGTTATCATCGTTGTGTATTACCTCCGGGGTGATGGAGCATCCGTACGGTGCGGTTTCGTTGTTTTGGCTATGGATGCGTTGCAGCACTTGCTGACGTGTAGCATTATCGCGTGCCGTTACGCGAGATATTCGAGTTTCGATATCGGCGGTAACCTCCAAGATACGATCGACATATTTCCATAGACCGGAGGAATATAGTATGGCACTTTCGACAAAAAACAAACCTGGAGTTAGGCGTGCACACGCTTGAACATCGTCGGTGACGGCACTATGCACGATGGCATTGAGTATGGCTAATTTTTTCTTGTCTCCGAAAACTATCTGCGCCAATCGAGGACGGTTGATGCTTCCGTCGACGTTAATTGTCGACGGGTCAATCATTTCGGCTAATTTACGGTGGATTTCCGGATCTCGGTCCATGATAGCTTTAGCATTGCTGTCGCAGTCGTACACAGTGAATCCACATGTGCGTAAAATCTGACTGACAACGCTTTTGCCCGAACCTATGCCGCCGGTGATACCGATGGTTTGTATGGCCATAGTTACTGTTGAGAATATCCTTTTTGGGGGAGTAGTGTGTGTATTGCCGTATTCGGAGTGTGTTCGGTCGAGGCTTAGTTCGAATTGGCTCCAACAATTCAGCGTTCGACCATATATTCTACCGAATCGGTGCTGAGGCGAATATTGCGAAGTGCCGGAGCCTTGGAATTGTCCGCGTTGATGCAGATGCGACGTGCCGGATGCGACATATCAATGCTGCGATAGTCGGCGGTGACGACCAGCGGAGGCAATTGCTCGTTGTACATATTGGCCGGCACCATATAAGTCGCTGTTACGGTGGTTGGCAGCAGAATCAGTCGCACACTGTCCGGAACATTAACTGCGGTGATAGGCACTTTAATGGAGCGAGCTATCAGCGGCTCGACGCGGAAGGTTACGCTGACGCTGTCAGGAAAGGCTCGACATCCCGGCGGAACATTTACGCGTGTGCGTATTGTCTGAGTTTCCGAAATATTGGAGTACTGGATGACCGGGGTGACGGCTTTATCCACCGTCAAGTCCAAAGGCCGTATTGAGTAGACGACTACCGATTCGGGTACACATTTTGGGACACCGGCCAGTGCGAAATCCGAGCGCGTGGTCACCTGCGCGTTTACGTTCACCGGCATGGACACTCCCGGCCTCGAGGTGAACATTATATTGAGCGTGTCCGGGCTGAAGGATAATATCTGTGCGTTTTGGCCGAAGACATTACGCAGCAAAGCCCGCATTTCCGACGTACCGACAGAAATACGATTGCCATGCATCAGATACTTGTAATCAATGGAAATTGTCGGTGGCGTGCCAAAGCTGAATTTTATGAGTTGCGATCCGCGCGATTTGACGCTGACATTTATGTCTTCGGGCAAGTACGAAATCATAGTGACCGAATCCGGTTTATTGACGATTTCGACACGACACCGAATGTCCTGTTGCATTTCCTGGTTCAACGACATTACCACCCATAGGGCTGTCGAAATAGCCAGAAAGACGCAAAACGTCAACACGCTCTTCCCGCGGGGCGAAAAGATGTATTGACGTATGATTTTTGCGGCGCGCCGGGCCTTGTCTTGCAGGGCACCCACGGCTTATGATTATTTCTGTTGGATGCCCTCGTTTGCTTGGACTGCGGAGGGGTATACCGAGTTGCGGTCTACGCGGATTTTAACATCCTTGTCCACTTCGATGAGCATGGTGTTGTTGTTTGCATCAATTTCGCGGATGCGTCCATAGATACCGCCGGCTGTGACAACGTTGTCGCCCTTAGCCATGGCTTCGCGCTGTTTGCGCAGTTCTTTCTGCTTTTTCTGCTGCGGACGTATCATGAAGAAGTAGAAGATGGCAATAAGTGCCACAATCATAATGATGTTCATCATTCCGGCGCCTGCTCCGGCGCCTGCTCCGGCACCTGCGGTAGCTCCCTCGAGAAGTATTGCGTTTTCAATCATAGTTTGGTCTTGTTTGTATTTGAATTATTGGTGAGTATGGTATTTACTTGTATATGACGTTGTTCT
This sequence comes from uncultured Porphyromonadaceae bacterium, assembly GCA_900540625.1. Taxonomy (GTDB): domain Bacteria; phylum Bacteroidota; class Bacteroidia; order Bacteroidales; family Muribaculaceae; genus CAG-873. The sequence continues at coordinate 6,460 of UQGP01000049.1, forward strand.
TTTTGAGATACGTGGCCACGGAATACAATATTCCGTTGACAAATTGTCCGCTCTTGGGTGTCGAGTAATTATTGGCCAATTCGACGTACTCATTCATGGTCACTGCGATAGGAATGTTGGGGTAGGCCACCAACTCGGTGATCGCAGTAATCATGATGACGATATCCATGAATGGTATGCGCTCTATATCCCAGTTTTGGTTGTTGATGAATCGGTCGATGAGTTCGCGGTACTCGTAAATGTGCTGAATTGCTGCATCGAAGAGTTCTGCGCCGAAGGTCTCATCTTCCTCATCTTTGTATTTGACCAAAAGGGATATCGGCTCGTCCGGATGTGACTGGGCGTAACGTATTGTCTTGAGTACGAAAGTGCCCATAATGTTTATATCGTCGTTCCAGAATACCGATTCATTTTCGATTGCTTCCTCGAGGACATCGCTACGGAATATTACGTTGCGTAGCAGGTTACGCCATACTTCGCAGTCGAGCTCGAAATCGGTGTTTTCGGCCTCCATATAGTCTGCGTAGCATTGCGATGAGGTAATCTCTTTCAGCAAGTCTTGAAGTAGCGAGAAGTCGGAAGTCCAGCCCTTGGCATTTTTCTCGTAATAGGGCCCGAAAGTGGGAGACTCGAGCAGCTTGGCGATGAAGGCGTTGTCTACAAACCGCATATTCGGGTTGAGCTCATCTTGTGTTGCCAGGAATTTGGATTTGGCGTTTTCGATATTCTCGGCCTGAACTTTTGTGAGATTGGCCATCAGACAGAAAATGTCGCAGTATAGGTTGTATGCCTTGTCAAGCGACAACATCAAGTCTTTTTTTGCTGTAGTATACCCCATAGTGGCATCGCGGTACGAAGCCAAGGTGCTTTCGAAGAGTGCAAAGCCACGTTCGAAGCCTCTATTGGTGAATCTTTCGAGCGTGCGTATTGCTGCAGCAAATCCGCGGTCGCGTTTTACTATGGTAGTAAACACCGAAGACCACATTGATACTTCGAGCGCAATTTCGGGCGAACGCTTTTTGCTGTAATCCTTGTATGCTGTCGATTGTGCGATGTTGTCCGCCAGACGTTGCATCTCCGGAGCGATAACCTGAAGGTCGTTATCGCCCTTGAAGAGCATTTCTTTGATGGTGTCATCTGAAGCCAAAGCGGCACCGACGCGGCTACGCAGCATCTTTTTGTCTACCGCTATGGATATAGGCATATTGGCCGTCTTCTTGCCGTTGGTAAGCTGTACCAGCATCAGCAGCAAGTCTTTATAGACTTTGTATGCAAACACAGCGTCCTGTGACGTCGATTCCGGTTGCTTAAGAATTTTGAAATCGGTACGTGTCAGAAGGTATGAGTACAGCATCTGTACTACCTTGGTTCGTATAAGTATACGGTTGATCATGCTTGAATATGTGCGTCTATAAATGAGCGCCGCTTTTGGCTTGCTTGCCGTTCGGCTATGCAAAGTTAATACTTTTTTTCAAGATGGCTGTCATATAGGCCGATTTTCGGCAAGACTTTTTGTCGCGCTTCGTGTTGAGTTTACCTGCCGTTGGGATGCGTTAGGTGTGTCATTGGGCGAGATGGTTCCAGCCTTGAGCCTTAATGGCTATTTCGCTTTCGCCGTCGCGCGTAATCATTGCACACCCCAGTTTCTGTTCCGTGATATGTCCGATAATGCGTATACCGGACATATCCTTGATTTTGTCATGGTCTGACAGAGGAACGGTAAACAGCAATTCGTAGTCTTCGCCGCCGTTCATTGCCGCTGTTACGAGGTTCATATTCAATTCTTGAGCCATAACTGCCGTCTGATAGTCGATGGGTATACGTTCTTCGTATACACGACATCCGGTCTTGGACTTTTGGCATATATGCAAAAGTTCGGAGGATAGTCCGTCCGATATATCTATCATTGAAGTGGGGACGATGCCTGCTCGGTCCAGTTGGGCTACAATATCACGTCGTGCTTCGGGCTTGAGTTGACGCTCGACAAGGTATTCCTTACCGGTGAATTGCGGCTCAAAATCCTTGATGCCTACCGAAGCGGCTTTTTCGCGTTCGAGGACCTGGAGTCCCATATATGCGGCGCCGAGGTCACCGCTGACGCATATCAGGTCGTTGGGGCGTGCTCCGTCGCGTCCCACAACTTTTGATGCGGGGGCATCGCCGATGACTGTGACGGAGATGACCAGCCCTTGACGAGAAGATGTTGTGTCGCCTCCCACGAGGTCTACGCCGTAGACTTCGCAGGCCAAGCGTAAGCCATCATATAGTTGCTGAATATGCTCGACGGTGAAGCGGCGCGAGATACCCAGAGACACCACGATTTGTCGCGGCGTGCCGTTCATGGCATAGATGTCGCTGAAGTTGACAACGGCGGACTTATACCCGAGGTGCTTGAGCGGCACGTATGTCAGGTCAAAGTGTATGCCCTCCATCAGGATGTCTGTGGATACGAGTACGCGTGTGTCCGGGTAAGACAATTCGGCGGCATCATCGCCTATGCCGCGTATTGTGGAGGCGTTCTTGTGTACAATGCCTTCAGTGATTTTGTCTATAAGGCCGAATTCGCCCAGAGAGGCTATTTCTGTCTGTTTTTCTTCCATAGTGCCATGTTTTTGGAGTTGTGGTGGGGGCGCTTTTGCGCTTTTTATGTCTGGAAAGAGAATGGTCGTGTCCTAATACTTTAGGCCTTGTGTGGTATAATTTTGTGGTGACACTCCCGCCACGTAGGCCCGGGCGTGTCACCACAAAATATGCTTGGACGGAAGTGTATTAGTTGGCTGATACGAGTTCCTTGATGATAGCGAGCATCTTAGGTTGAGCATTCTCAGCTGCCATCTGAACTTCTTCGTGAGTCGGAACCTGACGAACGTCTTTGCCTCCGAGGTCGGTGATTACGGAGATACCATAGACGCGCATTCCGGCATGGCGTGCTACGATGACTTCGGGAACGGTGGACATACCTACGGCATCTCCTCCGATTACACGGAAGTACTCGTACTCGGCCGGAGTCTCGAATGTGGGGCCGGTGGTGCCTACATATACGCCGTGCATCAGTCGAATGCCGAGACGTTTGGCAATTTCGTCAGCTTTGCGGATGAGTTCGTGGTCATAAGCTTCGGTCATTGCGGGGAAGCGCGGGCCAAGTTCTTCGTAGTTCTTGCCACGCAGCGGGTTTTCGGGGAAGAGGTTGATTTGGTCGGTGATGGTCATGATATCGCCTACGCGGAAGTCCTTGTTCATACCGCCTGCTGCATTGGATACATACAGGGTGTCAACGCCGAGGGCACGGAAAACGCGTACGGGGAAGGTGACAGTCTTCATATCATAGCCTTCGTAGTAGTGGAAACGGCCTTGCATCGCGATGACACGTTTGCCGTTCAGGTCGCCGAAGATGAGGTTGCCGCTGTGTCCTTGTACGGTGGATACGGGCATATTGGGTATCTGGCTGTAGGGTATGACTACCTTATTGTCGATATGGTCTACAAGTGCGCCGAGGCCGCTGCCGAGGATGATGGCAGTCTTTGGCATGTCACTTATGCGTTCGCTGAGGAAGCGCGCTGTTTCTTTAATTTTTTCGAGCATTGTGAATAATAGTTTTTATGTGTTTCAGTGTGTGTTATTTATATTTTGTCGTGTCTATATGTGACGTGTCTGTATGGAGATATTAGTTGTGCCGTGCGGGATTGAGCAGCCCTTTGAGCTTCATCAGACGCAATATTTCGTCACGCAATGTTTCGCCGCGGAGTGTCTCGCCCGGTTCGGTATGCAAAAATTCGACATGCACCGGTACGTACATCAGTGCGCTTTTGAGTGCCTTCGGGAAGTACGGGTTGTTGAGCAATCGTACCGCGTCTTTCTCGGTGGTGATGATAATCTTGCGTGCGCCTTGTAGGCTGTTATATCTCTCGGTGATGAGTTCGAGGTCGTGACGTGTATAGTTGTGGTGATCATCGAAGACGTTGACCTTGACGTTCGCATCAAAACTCTTGATATAGCGTACAAATGGTTTCGGATTGGCTATACCGGCAATAACAAGTACCGCATCGTTGGTCGTGAGCTGTTCAAGTCGTACGGGAGTTCCACCAAAGACGGCGCGAGCTTGTTCGTAGGCGTAACGCGAGTAAAACAGCCCTTGATCCGGAATCAGGTTGAGGTTCTTGCCAAAGGTCCTGATGTCTATGGGACGGATGTTGTTCGGACACTTGGTGACGATTACGATGTCGGCGCGTGTGATATTTTTTGCGGACTCGCGCAGACGTCCGTATGGCAACATTTTGTCTCTGAAGTACGGACGTTTGTATTCGGTGAGAACTATCGAGATGTCCGGCTTGACACGACGATGTTGGAATGCATCGTCCAGAATAATCATATTGAGTGATGGATCGTCGGCAAGCATCCGCCGTATTCCGGCTACGCGGTCTTCGCATACGCATACGGTGATTTTGCGCCCGAATTTATGATATATCTGGTATGGTTCGTCGCCGATGTCGTTTGGTGTCGATTGTGGAGTGGCGGCTACAAAACCGGATGTGTGTCGTTTGTATCCGCGGCTGAGTATGCCGATATTGAAACGGTCGCGCAAGGCGGCTACAACGTATTCGGTATGGGGAGTCTTGCCGGTGCCGCCTACGGCGAGGTTGCCGATACAGACTACCGGGACATCAAAAGAGTACGACTTGATGATATTGCAGTTATAGCAGAGATTGCGCACAGCCGTCACTGCGCCGTATATCTTAGACAGCGGGAGCAGAATGAGTTTGGCCAATGTAGATTTGCGCATCTTGTCGTTTTTTATTTTTATACTGCTATGGTGTATTGCTTTGTCGTTATTTGCGGTCGTTGTTTATTGTCGTCGGGCAATGTCTTCTCTTTTGGATGTTCGGTCGTTGTTTGCTGTACTTTTATATTGGGGACGTCGTATGTTTATTGTAGAGTGATACATTCCATACGCGCTTGTACGGGCGACATACTGACAATTTGTCCCAGCATCCGTATGGCTTTGTCGGCTTCGGCCGGCGGTATCGCGGCCCAGGCAGCTTTGGCCTTCAATGCTTCGGGTATGGCATCTTGTCCGGTAATGCCGGCTGATAGAAGTCGCTGCAGCGGAGAGATGTCTTCAGCCGGATATGTAGCGTAAGCCGTGGCGGATATGCCAATCTGCCGAGCCAAGTCGGCTATGGCATCGTGCAGAGTGCCTATGCGGTCTACGAGACCGATACTGAGAGCTGTATTGCCATCCCATACACGTCCTTGGGCTATGGCATCTACACTATCCTTGGAGATGTGTCGGCCGGCGGCAACACGCCCTACAAAGGTCTCGTAACCTCGTTGTATGGCACGTTGCATTTCGACTTTTTGTCTCGGGGTCATATCCTTGGTTACAGATATATCAATGGCGTCAGGAACTGTGCCTACACTGGAGAAGTGTATGCCAAGATGCTTGTCCAAAGTGCCTTCAATGGACGGAACAATGCCGAAAATGCCTATCGAGCCGGTGAGGGTTTGCGGCATAGCGTATATGCGGTCGGCCCCGCAGGAGATATAATAGCCTCCGGAGGCGGCATAGTCGCCCATCGAAACATACACGGGCTTGCCCTGTGCCTTGAAATGACGAACTGCATCCCATATTTGCTCACTGGCAAATGCACTGCCGCCACCCGAATTGACGCGCAACACCATTCCGACGATGTTATCGTCTTTTGCAAGGCGTAGTATCTCGGGTACAAGCGAGGATGCTACGATACCTTCGTTGCCGTCCTCGGTGATGTCGCCATCGGCGAAGACTACGGCGATATGAGTGTCATCAGACATAGCCGATGTTGCGCCGGCGTAATCGGACATATATTCGGCCGGCGATACCAGCTCGAGGTCTTCCGGATCATCGGTTTCGGTGAGTGCGCACAGTACATCTTCGATTTGGCGACGGTATGCGGATTTGTCTATGAGTTTATGTGTAAGGCACCATTGGGCGCTGCGGCTCATAGTGAGAGAATCGGCCAGGGCGCATACACCTGCTGCCGTAATCTTGCGCGACATACCAATCCCTTCCGAGATACTTGCCCATATCGAATCGAGGAACAATTGGGTCTGCATACGCGCCGGTTCGCTCATGCTGTTAAGCATGAACGGCTCGACTGCGCTCTTGTAGGTGCCTACTTTGAATACTTGGATGTTGACATCCAACTTGTCCAAGGCGTCTTTGAAGTATGGTACGGAAGATGATAATCCGTGAATGTCGAGGGTCCCCACGGGGTTGAGGTATACGGTGTCGGCAACCGAAGCTACGTAATAGTCTCCTTGGCTGAAGTCATCGCCATAGGCCAGGACCCATTTGCCGGAGTCTTTTTTGAAGCGGGAGAGGGCTTCACGTAACTCAGCTCGTGAGGCGTAACCCAATGCGCTGCCTGCGCAATCAATGTATACTCCTTCGATGCGGCTATCATCAGCGGCGTATTCCAGCGAACGCAAGATATCTTCGAATGTGGTGGCGTTGGATTGCCCGTTGATGATGAGGTCGGGGATGTCTTGTGGCGCTTTGTGCTCGCTGATTGTTCCGTCAAGACGGATGTGTAATATGCTGTGGTCTACTATCTCGACACTTTTGAGACTTGAGCCGATAAGCCCGGCAATGAACACAATCGTGAGTACGAATAGTATCATCGCCGACAGCCAAATGGCGGCCATCGAGCCGAGGAATGACATAAAGAATTTTTTAAGCATAGTCGTCCGTGTCTGTTACACAAAGTCGTGCCGCGTGACAGCATGTCTGCGCGGCACAGATTCTCTGCTTTGCAAAGTTACTAATAAATCCTCGGTCTCCCAAAGTTTTACGTTTTTTTGTTGTGTAACGTCGGATACTGAGGATTGCCGTTGCAATTGCATCGTCGTTGCCGTGTCGAACCGAGGCTGCCGAGCGCCGTCAGTGGCTGTGCTCGCGTGGCTGAAAAAAAAACTACTTGTTGTTGTAGTTGCACATTGCGTGTTGCAGCCCGGCGAGAATGGCGTCTTGTGCGGCTTCGACGGCAATGTTCAAGCGAGCGGGAAGCGCATCTTCCTGCTCCGGGGTGAAATGTCCGAGGACATAATCGACCTGACATCCGCGAGGAAAGTCGTTGCCTACGCCGAAGCGCAATCGTGCGTAGTTCTGCGTGCCGAGCATGGCGGCAATGTTCTTCAGTCCGTTGTGTCCGGCGTCGCTGCCGGAGGGCTTGAGGCGTATGGCGCCGAAGGGTAGGGCGATATCGTCCACGAGTACAAGAATGTTTTCGAGAGCGATATTCTCCTTGTCTTTCCAGTAGCGGACAGCGTTGCCGCTGAGGTTCATATATGTGGAGGGCTTGAGCAGAACCACTTGCTGGTTCTTAAGGCGTGCGTGCGCGATATCGCCATAACGACCGGTCTCAAAAGAAATATTGGACGCCTGAGCCCAGGTGTCCAATATTCTAAAACCGATGTTGTGTCTGGTGTCGCGGTATTCGTCGCCGATATTGCCCAAGCCAACAATGAGGTGTTTCATCGTTGTTATGCCTGGTATCGGTTATGAATGTATTATTCTGCGGCAGCAGCCTGAGCACCGCGTGCGGCGCGGGTCAGCTGTACGGCACATACTACGGCGTTCTTGGCGTTGACCAGTTCGAGACCTTCGAAGTGGATGTCGCCTACCTGAAGAGTCTTGCCAAGGCCGAGGTTGTCGACGTTGATGACCAGACGCTCGGGAACGTTGGTGTAGATTGCTTTAACTTTGAGTTTCTTCATCGAGAGGCTGAGCTTACCACCGGCTTTAACACCTTCGGCGTGGCCTTCGAGTTTGACGGGCACTTGGATTACCACGGGCTTCTTGTCGTCTACTTCGAGGAAGTCCATGTGGAGAATGGTGTCCTTAACGGGGTGGAATTGGATGTCCTTAAGGATGGCCATCTTTTTGCCGCCGTTGAAGTCGAGTTCGATGGCGAAGATATCGGGGGTGTAGACGAGCTTGCGTACATCGTCCTGTGCTACAATCAGATCAGTGGTGATCAGTGCTTTGTTGTCGCCGATTTCAACGAGTTTCTGACCGGGAGCGAGAGTGCCGGTAAAGGGCAGTTCGACAGCAGCGCCGCCGTTGAGAACTACGGGAATTTTGCCTTCGGCACGCAGTGCCTTGGTTGCCTTCTTGCCCAGGTCGGTACGGGGCTCGGCTTGAAGTTGGAATGTCTTCATTGTTGTTTTGTGTTGTTTTGTGTTACTAAAAATTAAGTTGCTCTTAATTTCCCATCACACGGGGGAGGGCTATGAAAAGCAGTTGCAAAGGTACGGACTTTTTTGCTAATGTGCAATAGTTTGCGGCTTTTGCTTCGGCTTTTTGTCCGAATGTGGGCGTATTCGGGAGCGTTTGCGCCGCCGCTTTATGTCTTTGTCCGTTCCGTGCAGTCGTTTACGCCGTCAGGAGGTAAGCGGAAAATGGGAAAAAAATCCCGGGCTACATTGAAGTGACCCCAAAAAGTTGGACAGGTTATTAACTATCCGATTTGAGAAAGA
>UQGP01000050.1 GCA_900540625.1 uncultured Porphyromonadaceae bacterium
TTAAATATGGTCAATTGAGGACAATCTCACCACGCCCATTAACTGAATATCCCTAGTTAAACAATTGGGAGGAAATGACGACCTAATGTATTTCCGTCCATCTGACACATACAATCTGTGCCGGACGATGCATCTTATGCGAAGAGTGCTCGGAAAGCCTCTTCGACTTTGGAAACCTCGTGTATCTTGATGTTCAGACCTTCTGTCTCGACACCTTTGAGGTTGTTGGCAGGGACAAGGATATGGGTCATCCCCAATTTCTCGGCCTCGAGAATGCGCTGTTGCAAGCGCGTTACCGGACGTATTTCGCCCGATAAGCCTACTTCTCCGGTCATACACCAACCGTCCGGAACAGCCATGTCTACATTACTGGAAAGTATGGCGCTGATGACCGCCAAATCAAGTGCAGGATCATTTACTCGCAGTCCGCCGGTGATATTAAGGAATACGTCCTTGGCTGCAAGCTTAAAGCCTACACGTTTTTCGAGCACGGCTAAAAGCATATTCATGCGTTTAGCGTCAAAGCCTGTCACCGATCGCTGAGGTGTGCCGTATGCTGCCGTACTTACCAATGCCTGACATTCGATGAGGAAGGGACGAATACCCTCCAATGTCACACCGATGGATACTCCTGACAGCGAGGTATCACCGCGTGTCATCAGCACCTGCGATGGGTCGATGACTTCGCGCAGTCCTCGCTGGCACATTTCATATATACCTAATTCGTTGGTACTGCCGAAACGGTTCTTGATAGCGCGTAAAATTCGGTACATATATTTGCTGTCACCCTCGAACTGCAACACAGCATCTACAATGTGCTCCAGCACCTTAGGCCCGGCAAGAGATCCTTCTTTGGTGATATGTCCTATCAGAATGACCGGCGTGGACGTGGTTTTGGCATACTGCAACAACCGAGCGGCACATTCGCGCACCTGGCTGACACTGCCGGCCGAGGATTCAAGTGCTTCGCTGTATATGGTCTGTATCGAATCAATGATAAGTATTCCCGGATTGATATCTTCAACATGACGCATTATACGCTCTAAAAGTGTCTCGCACACAATCAAGACATTCTCGCTGCCGCGACCTATACGGTCGGCACGCATCTTGATTTGGGATGCGCTTTCCTCTCCCGAAACATACAACACTGTCTTTGACTTTATGGCCAGAATGTTTTGCAGTACAAGTGTAGATTTGCCTATGCCGGGTTCACCGCCGATAAGCACCATCGATCCGGCTACAAGTCCGCCGCCAAGTACTCGGTTAAGTTCACGACTTGGCATAGGTATGCGACTTTCCGATCCTGCGGTGATGTCCGAGACGGCCACGGGGCGCGCACCTTCGGTACCCGTCAGTCCGCGGTCGGCGCGTGTCGAAGTACTCACGCGTTGTTCTACCATAGTGTTCCATTCGCCGCATTCGCTACAGCGCCCCTCCCATTTTGGGAAAGTAGCTCCGCAGTTGTTGCACATCCAAACGCTCTTATATTTAGTTTTTGCCATAAGCTAAACTTTTCGTCTTCTTTTATTTACGGGCCTAAATCGTCTTCGTCGGTTTATTATTGATCTAATTCACTCTATTGTCAAGGGCTTACATAACTTCAACGCATACGGCGACGCCATTCGGCCACAATAACCGAGGCAGCCACCGCCACATTGAGACTTTCGGCAGTGGATGTATCGCCCGGATACGGAGGTATAGAAATGCTGTCAGTGAGACAGGCGCGTACATCCTCGGACATACCGCGCCCCTCGTTGCCCATTACTATTACCGCATTCGAAGGCAGTTCGGCTTTATATATAGACTCTCCATCCATAGCCGTACCATACACCGGTATCCCGGCTTCCGAAAGTCGGCGCAATTGCGGCACAAGGTCGGTGTAGTGTACGCGCACACGAGCTATGGAGCCCATGGTTGCCTGAACAACTTTGGGGCTGAAAACATCGACAGTACCCTGCGAGGCTAAGATGTCACGCACGCCCATCCAATCGCACATTCTAATGATTGTGCCAAGGTTGCCCGGGTCTTGGATATGATCGAGCGCAACCACAAGACCTACGGCGTCGGGGAGTGGCGTATTATCCGGAATATTGTACACTGCAATAACTTCGCGCGGACTTTTCAGCAGTGACATTCGCTCCATATCAGCGCCATCGGCACAATACACAGCATCAGCTCGGACACACATATCACGGTGTTCTTCAAGCCACTGACGTCGCCCGATAAGGATACGGCAGTCGAAGGCATCATACGTGTCATGTACACATTTGTCTCCTTCGGCTACAAATGCGCCCTCCCGGCGGCGGTGTGCCGCTGTGTCCAGCGCACGCACAAGGCGCCGTATGGCCGCAGTCGGCCGTGCATAACTTTCGGCATCTATGCTTCTTTCGGGTATGTCACTTTTATTCATATATATAGTCTGAAGGCTGGTTAAGATATGCCGTTATGGATTTCGACTCCTATGTCGTCTTGTCCGGGCTAATCTTTTGATGTACATTTTAGAATTCGTATCCGGCCTTGGCTATGAGGTCGCGGTCATCGACGATGGTACTACCGACTGTCGTGAGCATATCCCCCATAATAGCGCCGTTGGCTCCTATTCGCATCGCCAATACCTGACTTTCGGGGCTGAGACGTGCTCGTCCGCCGGCAAAGCGAATGTGTGCCTTGGGATGTATCAGACGTATCACCGCTATGGTGTCTATAATCTCATCTTCGGGTATAGGAGGCATATTCTCCAATGGTGTACCCGGTATGGGACATAGCACGTTGACGGGTATGGACACCGGGTCGATGCGACGCAAGGTCAATGCAAACTCGACTCGTTGTCTCGGAGTCTCGCCCATTCCTATAATTCCGCCACTGCAGACTTCCAGACCTTCTTCACGCGCCATTTCTATGGTGTGTATTTTATCCTCTATGGTATGCGTGGTGCATAGTGTACCGAAGAATGAGGGCGCCGTCTCAAGATTACAATGATAGCGAGTGACGCCGCTGCGACGTAATTCGCGTAGGCTTTCGCGGTCAAGCAAGCCTAATGATGCACAGGTCTTGATGCCCACCGTATCGTGTATCTCGCGCAGCATAGCACAGACCTTTCCGAAGGCTTCGCCGCGTACGGCACGTCCACTCCCTACAAGCGAGAAGCGAGCTATGCCGCGTTCATGATTATGACGCGCCTCGCGCAAACATTCGTCATGGTCTACCACATCGTAGTTCTGACATCCGGTGGAAAAGTGTGCCGACTGTGCACACCATTTGCAGTTCTCACTGCAATGACCCGAACGTGCATTGATTATGGAACAGCTGTCAAACTTGCGCGGCACCATCTGCTTGCTAACCAGTAGTGCGGCTTGACGCAGGTCTTCGGACGGCATATCAAGCAATTCGTAGGCCTCTGCTTCACTAAGCATATATCCGTCACAGATTATTTTTGCCAACTCTTTGAATGCGTACATTGTAGTATGATATATATAATGTAAAGATTTAATACACGTCGAGGTTTGCCATCTTATTTGACATGGTACTCCCAACGCTTATAGTATTCATTCCATTTTTCATAGCCAACGCGCTGTCCTTTCGCGTCATATACATCATAACGCTTTTGGTAATCGTTCCATTTGCGATATCCGATAAGGCGACCGGAGGCGTCACGTGTTTCCTCTTGTCCATAGTAGTCGTTTTGTCGTCGAGAGCTTTCAAGTTTCCCGGAGGCGTCACGCGTTTCGGTACATTCGCGATAGTCATTATATTTCTCGGTGCGTTGCAGCTTTCCGTTGGCATCGTAGTATTCGGTACGATTGTAGTACGGATTAACTTTTGAGTATCCAACCATCTTGCCGTGTGCGTCATAGTACTCGGTGCGCTTGCAGTACTCATTATACCTACGTGTATATGTCTGCGCTGTCATCGCTATCGACGACAGTAACACTGCGCATATAATTGCCGTAATATTTCCGTTCATCGTTCCGCTTGCTATTATTGCAGTATCTTAAAGATAAGTGGGAGCAGGGCAGGAACACCGACCGGCGTACCTGCCCCACCCCCGTAATTGTCAGTCAAGAAGGTGTATCACCAAGCCCGAACGCAGTTTGGGCTCAAACCACGTTGTCTTGGGCGGCATGATATTCCCTGTATCGGCAATAGTCATCAACTGTTTCATTGATACGGGATACAACGCAAGGGCCATAGCCATCTCGCCCGAATCGACGCGACGTTTCAGTTCTGACAAGCCGCGTATACCTCCGACGAAGTCTATGCGTTTGTCGCTGCGCAAGTCTGTGATACCCAGAATGTCGCGCAATATAAGGTCGCTGGAGATGGTCACATCGAGCACACCTATGGGGTCATCGGGCTTGTAAGTGCCGGGGTGAGCCGTAAGCGAGTACCAGTGTCCACCCAGATATAACGAGAAGTTGTGCAACGCATTGGGACGATACTCTTCGGTGCCCATGTCCTTGACATCAAAGTTCTCGGACAAACGTGCCAGAAATTGTTCTGGCGTCAGTCCGTTGAGGTCGCGCACCACGCGATTGTAGTCAATAATCTTGAGCTGGGATGCCGGGAAAGCTACTGCAAGGAAGAAGTTGTACTCTTCATTGCCTGTATGATTGGGATTTGCCTTGGCTTTCTCATGCCCTACAAGCGCGGCGGCAGCCGTACGATGATGTCCGTCAGCAATATACAATGCCGGCATCTTGGCAAATTCGGCCGTAATGGCATCTATGGTTGCCTTGTCATCTATGACCCAGAAGTGGTGGCCGAAACCGTCATTGGCTACGAAGTCATACTCGGGCTTGGTGGCGGATACGCGCTTGATGATGTCGTTGAGCACATCGTTGTCTTCAAAGGCGAAGAACACAGGCTCGATATTGGCATTCTGGGCGCGTACGTGTTTCATACGATCTTCTTCTTTGTCTCGGCGTGTCAGCTCGTGTTTCTTGATGACACCATTGAGGTAGTCGTCAACGTTGGCTGCTACCACAAATCCGTACTGAGTACGGCCGTCCATAGTTTGGGCATATAGGTAGTATTTCTCTTCGGGATCCTGAACCAGCCATCCGCGCTGACGGAAGTCCTTGAAGTTCTGCACGGCACGTTCGTACACTTTGGGGTCGTGTTCGTCCGTGCCGGGTGCAAAGTCTATTTCGGGCTTTATGATATGGTATAACGACATCGGGTTGCCTTGAGCCTCGATGCGTGCTTCTTCGGAGTTGAGCACGTCGTAGGGACGTGATGCGACCTTTTCCACGTATTCGCGCGGAGGACGGACGCCTTTGAAAGGTTTGATTCTTGCCATGGTAGTTTAATGTGTGAGGTTGGTAATATGATTTATCAACATGTTTTTGGTAAGTCTATGTCTTGTGCCCCGGAGTATGGCCGAAGCGGCTGTCAGCCTTTAGCGGGATTGAACCCCTCGCGGAAGATTGTCTGTGTGCGGTCCGGGCCTACCGAAAGTACGGTAACGCGTACGCCCACATATTTCTCTACAAAGGAGATATAGTCCTTAAACGCCTGAGGCAACGATGCTTCGTCGCGTACGGACGTAAGGTCTGACTTCCAACCGTCAAAGACGGTATATTGCGGCTCTATGGGCGCGTCGTTGACATCGAAGGGGAAATGCTCGGTCGATTTCCCGTTTATGGTGTATGCTGTACAAACCTTGATTTTATCGAAAGTGTCAAGGACGTCGCTCTTCATCATTATGAGTTGGGTCACGCCGTTGAGCATCACCGAATAGCGCAGAGCTACCAAGTCGAGCCATCCGCAACGACGTTCGCGTCCGGTGACAGCCCCATACTCGTGGCCGCGGTCGCGTATCTCGCGCCCGATGTCATCGTGTAGCTCGGTGGGGAAAGGTCCGCTACCTACGCGCGTACAATAGGCTTTGAAGATTCCGAAGACCTCGCCTATGCGTCGTGGAGATATGCCCAATCCTGTGCACGCTCCGGCACATACGGTATTGCTCGATGTCACAAAGGGATATGAACCGAAGTCGACGTCCAGAAGTGTACCCTGGGCCCCTTCGCATAATACAGCACCGTCATTGTCGAGAACTTCGTTGACGTAGTATTCGCTGTCTATGCGTTCGAAGGTGCGTATATATTCGAGGGCTTCCATCCATGCCTTTTCGTTTTGAGCAAGGGCCTCAGCGTCCACTTGTGCGCCCATACGTACCAGGCGATCCAAGTGCGAAGCCTTGAGCCGAGCATATTTGACTTCGAAGTCGTAGTCGATATCACCGAGACGTAATCCATTACGCCCGGCTTTGTCGGTATATGTAGGACCTATGCCTTTACCGGTGGTACCTATGCGCGACGCACCCTTGGCATTCTCACCGGCAGCATCAAGCAGACGGTGGGTGGGCAGTATCAGGTGCATTTTGCGCGATAGCCGCAACGTTTTATGCAGGTCCACACCGCCGTCGCGCTCAAGTGCGCGTGCCTCTTCGGCAAAAAGCACCGGGTCGAGAACGACGCCGTTGCCTATGACGTTGATTGTGTCTTTTTGGAATACTCCCGAAGGTATCGAACGCAATACAAATTTCTTGCCGTCAAACTCGAGGGTGTGTCCGGCATTAGGACCGCCCTGGAAGCGTGCCACCGCGGAGTAATGCGGTGTAAGTACGTCCACGACTTTACCTTTGCCTTCATCGCCCCATTGGAGCCCGAGAAGTACGTCTGCTTTCATTGTGCTGGTAGAATGTTGTTTGTATGGTGTTTAATATTTAGGCGGGACGGATGCCCCTGCCTTTGACTACGCAAATTTACGCATTTCTCGTCAAATACCTGCCCGAAATCGTGATTTGTTTTCTAAGTCATAAGCTCCGTCGTTCTCATCGCGCTTTGCCGCCTTTGTTTTCAGAAGCTAACTTCCTCAGATTGCAATTATTACCTTCTGTTTAGACAACACTCATCATTATCATATTTGGCTGTTCGGCGGAAAGGCCGTACCTTTGCAGCCGTTTTTAGGTATAAAAAAGATTTGTTATGGTTTACCAATGCGGAATCATTTTCGGATTCCTTGCTATCGGTGAGTTCGTAGTGTGGCTCACCGGAATCAAATTGCCGTCAAGTATCATAGGTATGCTTTTACTAACGGCTTTTCTGCAACTGAAATGGATTAAGTTGCGCTGGGTCGAAGGTATCGCCAATTTCTTGGTGAAAAATCTCGGGTTCTTCTTTATCCCGCCGGGCGTGGCTCTTATGCTGCATCTTGACATCATCAAGGCCCAGCTACTTCCCATCATTGTGGCCTCGGCTGCAAGCACCGTCGTTGTTATTGTTGTCACCGGATGGATTCATCAGTTGGTCCGTAAATATCAGCGTCATGGAATACATTAATAACCCTTACTTTCTCTTGGCACTGACTTTTGTCATTTACGGGTCGGCCCAACTTATCCAGCGGCGGACACATTTTTCTTTGTTCAGTCCCATACTGGTGACCATCGCACTCATCATAGTTTTTCTGACGGCCTACGACATACCGTACGACACGTATAATCAATACGGTAAGTATATCGAATTTTGGCTCAAGCCTGCCGTCGTAGCACTTGGCGTACCTTTATATAAACAGCTGTCTACCGTCAGGAAACAATTGCTACCAATCACCTTATCAGCCCTTGGCGGATGTATATCCGGCATCATCTCTGTCGTGATTGTGGCCGATTTGTGCGGAGCGTCACACGAAATAGTTATGTCTCTGGCCGCCAAATCCGTCACTACGCCTATTGCGATGGAGGTCACCGGATCGTTGGGCGGCATTCCATCGCTCACCGCTGCCGTGGTAGTCAGCGTGGGCATCTTCGGCGGAATCATCGGATTCGGCGTAATGCGATGGTCGCACGTGCATAGTCCTATGGCACAAGGTCTTTCGATGGGTACTGCTGCTCACGCCGTAGGCTCGTCACGTGCCTTCGGTGTCAGCGACCGTTATGGCGCTTTCGCCAGTCTCGGCCTGACACTCAACGGCATTTTCACCGCCATCCTCACCCCATCGATACTGCACATCATCGGCTATTTCTAAGATACATACCGGACAATGCTTCTAAGTTGAGTGCAACGAGCACATCCGCCACGCTGCCGGGTACCTTCTTATGGCATCCGGCCATTATCGTGATATGAATAGTAACCACCATCGGTAACGATGAGATGGTCGTTGACACTTATGTCAAAGAGGGCCATTGCGTCCTTAATCTTACGTGTAATGGCATCGTCTTGCACGCTCGGCATCGTATTGCCGGACGGATGATTGTGGAACATAATAACTGCCGAAGCGCATGTATCGAGAGCGGCACGCACTGCTATCTTTACATCGACAACCGTAGCGCTGAGGCCGCCAACACCGAGGCGTACACTCTTAAGGGGCATTAAAGACCTATTAAGCAGTAGTAGCCAAAATTCTTCATGATCAAGCCCCAGAAATACCGGAGCCATTTTTCGAAAAGCCAGTTCGGAGGTACAGATTTTTTCTTTTTGCCGTTCGACACAATCGGCACGCGACCGCTCGCCCAAGTGCAAGGCGGCCAATAGTGTCACTGCCTTGGCTTGACCTATCCCTTTGTATCGTTTGACTATTTGTTGTGGCGTCATACGCGTGAGCATTGACAGGTGTCCTTCGTTGTCTCTAAGGATATCCTCGGAGAGCTCGAGCACCGATTTGCCCTTAATGCCCGTGGAGAATATTATGGCCATAAGCTCGGCATCCGTCAAGGCATCAAATCCTTGTGCGATAGCTTTTTCACGCGGCTTCTGTTCGGACGGAAGGTCGCGTATCAATACGGGGGGCTGCTTGCTATTTTCCACGGCGCATTTCGATTTCACGGTTGACATCGCGACCACGACGCAGTATTATCTTGGTGAAATAAGCTCGTATAAAGCCTACTCCATAGCCGCCAAGCTGGATAACGGCGGCAGGCACTGCCTTGGCCGCTATCACTACCGAGCGCGTGGCCGCCAGAGCCATCGTAAACACGGCAACGAGGTATATTCCTATGGGCAAAAGCCACCACGGCGAAACCGTAATAGCAAGGACAACCATAATCACGGCCAATAGTACTGCCACTGCCGGGAGGGTATGCACAGCTTTGAGCGAATCGGGATATAGAAGTTTGAGCGTAATGCGGGACATTCCGAATACGTATACCTGCCGCAAAAATTTACGAAAATCGACCCTACGCTTGTGCCATACGGGGGCATCAGCAATAAGCGATGTAGCAAATCCTGCACGGGCTATGCGCTTGCTCATGTCTATATCCTCGGAAAACATTTCACGGAAACCTCCTACAACCTCGTAAACACGACGCGAAAAGCCCATATTGAAAGTTCGCGGAGTGAACTTCTCGAGCGCAACCTTTCCGCCGCGTATTCCTCCGGTGGTGAGGAAGGAGGTCATCGTGTAGTTTATGGCTTTCTGCGTAGTTGTGAAGGACGAATGTGCGGCATCCGGTCCGCCGTAACAGTCGGTAGGATGCTCGGCGAGAACTTTGGATACCGTCTCGAAGTATTCCGGCGGGATCACACAATCGCTGTCAAAGAAAACAAAGTAGTCGCCCTTGGCGCGTTCCATACCGTAGTTACGGGCTATCGAACGGCCTTCATTGTCTTTGTAAAAGTACTTGACATCGAGGCCGGCGGCACGCGCTTCGTCGCACTGCCGACTGCAAGGTACCGTTGAACCGTCTTCAACAATAATCACTTCGAAGTTGCGGGCGCGTTGCGCCAGCAGGCTGTCAAGCAAATCGCGGACTTCGTCCGGACGATTGTATACCGGGATGATGACGGAGAATAGCATTATTGGCTGTTATTATGTGTTTGGATTTGGCTTCTGATTTGGAATACAGTGTGTATCATGCGGTGGTGAGACTTGGAATACGGCGGCGAAGAAATTTTATTGCAACAACGCTCAAGATTTAGTATCTTTAATATCTGTTTCACCGAATTTTACGACATTCTATTTTTGTAATCTTCGTAGGTATAACGTCGCATATAGTGACATTGACCGGCGTGGTCGCATAAGACAATATCGGGATGGTGTATACCATTGAACATCGTAGTTTTAACGTTGGTATAATGATTCATATCTTCAAATGTCAGGCGCATCCCCGGGCGCAGAAGCTCGGCAAAGTACCAATCACCTATGAAGTCACCGCTAAGGCACGAGTTACCTCCGAGTCTGTAGGCGATGGTGTGTCCCGGTTGTTCGGGCACGCTTTCGCTTACTATCGGCTGATAAGGCATTTCGAGTGTATCGGGCATATGACATGCGAAGGATACGTCCATAATGGCGGTATTGACACCGTCGTGGCTTACTACATCCACCACACTACTTATGAGATCACCGGTACGCCACATAAAGGCACTACCCGGCTCGAGTATAACTTGCAGATGCGGATATCGACGGCGAAAGTCCTTGAGTATTTTTATAAGGTGTTCAGTGTCATAGCCTTGGCGTGTCATCAGGTGCCCACCGCCCATATTAACCCACTTGACTTGCGACAGTAGATGCCCGAATTGTTTTTCGAAAGCGTCAAGGGCCTTGGCCAAGTCGTAAGACGAAGACTCGCACAATGCGTGAAAGTGCAGCCCCTCAATACCTTCGGGAAGGGTATCGCCAATTTCAGAGGCACTGACACCGAAACGACTACCCGGGAGCGCCGGATTATATATATCCGTATCAATGACCGAGCAATGAGGATTGACACGCAAGCCCGCTCCGGCACCGATACCGCGCAGACGTGCGCCATAGCGTTCCCATTGGCTTAGCGAATTAAAGGTGATATGTGTGCAACTGCGTGCATATTCGTCAATGGTGTCGTCTGTATATGCCGGCGAGTAGGCATGCACATTATCGGTAAGGTATTCGCGTCCCAAGCGCAGCTCGTTGATACTGCTGGCAGTACAACCGAAACCGTATTCGCGGACAATATCGAAGGTACGCCATAGGGCGTTGGCTTTAAAGGCCATAATAATTTCGACACCGGCACGTGCAGCCACATCTGCTATCAAATCAAGGTTGCGGCGTATACGGTCTTCGTAGACTATATAGAAGGGAGTGGGCAGTTGGTCTATGGTCATTGGAATATGTTGCAGTGAGATTGTCTGTATTTGATTATTCTATAGCTACAGAATGTATTATCATATATTATATAAAGTATTGCTCAAAGTATAGTGAAGCGTGCAAAAGCCAGCATCAGTATCTTGGTTTCGCCTGTGTCGAAGCGCACTTTTATGCGTGCTCCGCCGGGATTAT
Source organism: uncultured Porphyromonadaceae bacterium (assembly GCA_900540625.1). Taxonomy (GTDB): domain Bacteria; phylum Bacteroidota; class Bacteroidia; order Bacteroidales; family Muribaculaceae; genus CAG-873. Next base: position 11,251 of record UQGP01000050.1, read on the forward strand.
TGCCGTCCACTTCGGTGATTGTACCCTTGCCGAAACGGCTGTGCCGTATATCCATTCCTACGGAGAGCTGAGAGGCATGGAATGTGGATTCGCCGGGTGTGGCAGCAGGGGCCTGAGGCTGCCTGGAAGATGTCGGCGCTTTACGGGTGAGCCACGTCTTCACACGTTGTGTATGTACCCGGTTGCTCTCGGCAATCTCCGATCCGGAGGGGAAGGACAGATATTGTGAATCAATATCTTTAAGGAATGGCGAGGAGGAGGTGAATTCCGTAACACCGTTACGAAAACGCGAGGTGGCGTACGAGAGCATACAGTAACGTTTTGCGCGGGTAATGGCCACGTAGAGCAAGCGGCGTTCTTCTTCTATAGCTGCCGGCGAGTCTTTGCTCATCATCGACGGCAGAAGGTCGTCTTCAACGCCCACAACAAATACATTGCCGTACTCCAAGCCTTTGGCGGCATGTATTGTCATAAGCGTCACCTTGGGCGTGTCCGCATCTGCCTCGTCCGTATCGGCATCCGTGGCCAAAGATGCTTGAGCCATATATTCGGGCATAGTACCTTCGCCAAGACCATGCTCTTGTTGTGATTGTACAAAAGCCTTAACATCGTTGGTGAGTTCTTCGAGGTTCTCGCGCTTGGTGATGCTCTCGGGTGTATTATCCGATTTATACTCGTCCATCATGTGGGTCAGACTTAGCATTCTGTCGGATATGACATCAGCGGCAGTTCCGGTAGTCACCATACCATTAAGCTCGGTAACGATGTCCTCAAATGCGTGCAGACGGCGTTGCGTACCGGCATTAATATTGAGTCCGTATTGGAGGGGCGCCTTAACCACGGCCCATAAGGACACTTCGTGCACGGCCGCCGCCGCAAGAATCTTTTTAAGCGTTGTGTCACCTATGCCGCGCGCCGGGAAGTTGATGACGCGTTTCAGCGATTCTTCGTCATCAGGGTTCATCGCCAGACGGAAGTACGCCAAAGCATCCTTGACTTCTTTGCGCTGATAGAAGGATAGTCCGCCGTAGATGCGGTATGGAATGTTGCGCTTGCGTAGCGACTCTTCAAGTATACGACTTTGTGCATTGGTACGATAAAGAATGGCAAAGTCTTCGTAAGAGTCGCCCGAGGACATTTTGAGCTGAGACAGTCGATTGGTGACCAAAAAACTTTCCTCGTAGTCGCTGTAACTGCGCACTACTTCGATACGAGACCCTACCCCGTTTTCTGAATAAACGTTCTTGGGTATCTGCATCTTATTCTTGGCTATCAGGCTCCCGGCAGCATTTATAATATTCTGGCTGGAACGGTAGTTGCGTTCCAGTTTGAAGGTTTTGATAGTGGGGAATGTGCGTTGGAGATTGAGAATATTGACGATATTGGCGCCACGGAACGAGTATATGCTCTGTGCGTCATCGCCCACAACACACAACCCCGGGTTGTCGGGGCACAGTTGCGACACAATCATGTGCTGCGCGAAGTTGGTGTCCTGATATTCGTCGACGAGTATGTAGCGATAGAACTCTTGGTAATGACGTCGCACATCCGGATGCTCGCGCAACAGAATATTGGTATAGTATAGCAAGTCGTCAAAGTCGAGGGCATCGGCACGACGACACCGCGCACAGTACGCTGCATAAATTTCGCCCAAGCGCGGCATGTTGCGGGCAGCGTTGACGCACTGTATACCAGCATCTACGGCATACTGTTCGGGCGAAAGCATATCATTCTTGGCGTTGGATATAGTGGCAGCCACGGCTTGCGGCTTGTAGACCTTCTCGTCAAGACTCAGGGTTTTGATGATGGTCTTTACCAGATTACGACTATCGGAAGCATCGTAGATAGTGTAATTACTATTGATACCCAGCAGTTTGGCATTGGAGCGCAACATCCGAGCAAACACGGAGTGGAATGTACCCATAAGGATACGCGAGGCTGCCTTGGTTCCGACCAGAGTGGTGATACGTTCTCGCATCTCTCGTGCGGCCTTGTTTGTGAAAGTGAGCGCCATTATACGCCACGGCTCGTATCCGTGTGCCAATAAGTGCACAATCTTATAGGCAAGCACACGAGTCTTGCCCGAGCCGGCACCGGCAATGACAAGTTGCGGTCCTTCGGTATACAGCACTGCCGCCCGCTGTTGCTCGTTGAGTTGAGACAGATAGTCCGGGGTATCTGTTTGCGTGTCGCCCATGTTTACCAGAATTTATTCAGCGAAGCGTTGTACTCAAATCCGGCCTGCGCAAGACGCGCAACAAGTGCCTCGCGATCTATTCCTGTATCTTCGCATAATTCGTCAAGCGAGGCATAACGGTCGCGCAGCAATGTATTTATATAGCTCATCAGTATCGCCGGGTCTTGCGGCAGTTCGTTGGATTCCATTGGCTGTAATGACATATTTATTTTTATTGGAGCGTACTATTGTTCTCCATCCCATTTCTATACAAAAGAGCATAATAAAACGAGCGCATACAGAAGATTGCCTGACGCAAACGAATAAGTGCCTTTTGCCAATGCGAAGTTAGTAATTTTATTTTAATTAAAGTACGCCCTTTTGCCGTGTATGTGCTAATTTGTGCCGTACGTCTCCATGCAAGACCGCTTAAAAGTCGAGGCTGACACCCTCGCGCACACCGCCAATGTCGTCAAGGACGTACTCACCAAAAGCGAGACCAAGGCAGCAGCAGGAACGGCGGCGCAGGGAGGAATAGCAGGAAACGAGTTATCGCGGAAACAATATAAGGACAAAGCAATTCAAGTATTTGAGGTCAAGGCTGCAGACGTTCAAATGCCAAACGGCACAACCGCAAAACAATTAATAGTAAACGGTTGCACAATTGGACGGCGTTTCTTTAATGAGACTTTTTAAAAAAACCTGCGCAATAAAGAACTTCCGCTTGTTATGTGATTTGCTTCCGAAGTTGAGAAATGGATTGGAAAAGGACAAAGGATTGATAAAGAGAAAGGGCGGCATCACGCCCGCAATTTTAATGTATACAAGGTCAAACACAAAGGCCGGACAATTATATGCAAAACGATTGATTTGCCCGGCGAACCAATATACACAATGCGTCTACAAAAATAAAAGATTGAGCGACAACCCGAATCTGCGCACCGAAGTGCCGATTTGTGAGTGTGGCTCAATCTTTGACTGCAAATTTACTAACTTTGCGTAAAACAGCAAAATATGAACAAGGAAACTCAGGGCAACCGCATCAAATTATGGCCGAGGCAAGGATTTCACGAAGGTAATCTTG
>UQGP01000051.1 GCA_900540625.1 uncultured Porphyromonadaceae bacterium
CAAAACTTCTATGACTCTGACAAATAATTAGTTGACTATTTTCTGAATTTCCCTATGTAGGGCCGGTTATATCAATGTGCGATATTATACAATCTGATGATACCTGCAATATGAAGACAGAATTTGAAAAATGTATGGCCGGTGAAATGTTTGACGCCGATGCCTCAACGATAGAGCCGATACTGCGTGCCAAGCGGATATTGAAAAAGCTGAACGACTGCGATTACGATGATGCAGCGACCAGGTATACGTTGATGAAAGAACTTCTGGGAAGCATGGGCGTAAATGTTCATATCGATATCGACTTTCATTGTGAGTTCGGTACGAATATACACGTGGGCAATAATGTGATTATCAATATGAACTGCACTTTTGTCGACGATAATCGCATAGACATAGGCAATAGGGTACTCATTGCCTCGGACGTGAAGATGTATACCGCGACACATTCTACCGACCCGTCAGTGCGTAACTATAGCACAAATCCCAATCCGGCCTATTGGTGTCAGACGTACGCCAAGCCGATACGTATCGAAGACGAAGTGTGGATAGGCGGTGGGGCAGTGATTCTACCCGGAGTTACAATAGGAAAAGGTAGTGTCGTAGGCGCCGGGGCTGTCGTAACCAAAGATATACCGCCGTATTCGGTGGCTGTAGGCAATCCTGTACGTATCATAAAAACGTTGGACAATCCGAAGGCTTGATAATAGAAAATACTAAACGAACATCGATTTCACGTACGAGTGGAGTCGATGTTCGTTCTTTTTTGTCGTATCAGTTCTGCTTATCAGTAATTTGGTAGTTGCGTACGATTTTGTGCCCTTAGCGACGTGCTCGCATATAAAGCACCAGAGCGATCAGCGAGAACAATATATTCGGAATCCACATGGCCACCATAGCCGACGTAAGTCCGGATAGTGCAAAAGTCTGGGTGACAGTCATAAATAGAATGTATCCGAAGCTGAGCACCAATCCGATGCCGATATTAAGGCCCATACCGCCCTTGACCTTGCGAGAGGATAGGGACATACCTATGATGGTGAGTATGAACGCGGCTGCGGTCATGGCAAAACGTCTGTGGTACTCGACCTCGAAAGTGCGTATATTGGCTACGCCGCGTTCCTTCTGTCTTTCGACATAGCGAGCTAATGCCGGGGTCGTCATCTTCTCGCAGTCATTGACTGCAATGAGAAAGTCGCGAGGTTCAAACGGGATAATTGTATCCAAGTTCATACCCTTGGAAATGTACTCGCGGCCGCCACGGAAATCACGTATTACATAGTCGTTTACGCGCCAATTGTATAGCGTGTCCCAGCGGATACTTGTAGCAGTCAGACGCGACACGAGGCGCTTGTCCTTATCGAAACTTTCGAGCGAAAAGCGTATGCCCGTCTTGGTGATGTTGTCATACCTATTTATGTACGCAATCTCGTTGGGTGCCACCATAAGCATAATATTTGCCCCGTAATCCACTCGCTTGTTCTTGACGTATGTATTGGTGTAATCTATACGCTTGACATTGGCCGGTGGGATGATATATGCGCTCAGTACAAACGAAGCGGCGGCGATGACGGCGGCGCTGACCATATACGGTCTCAGCAGTCGTCTGAAACTCATACCCGAGGACAGCATAGCCACTATCTCGTTGTGCGTAGCCAGCTTGGATGTGAAGAAAATTACCGCGATAAAGGTGAATAGCGGAGCAAACTGATTGGCGAAGTAGGGGATAAAATTGAGGTAGTAATCGACGATGGTGGCACGCAAGGGCGCTTTGAGAAAGGCGTCCAACTTTTCGTTGATGTCGAACATGACCACTATCGCCAGCAGTAGGATGATGGCGAAGACATACGTTCCGAGGAACTTACGGATAATATAGCGGTCAATGGTCTTAAACATCAGAGGCGGCGGCTAAGGCGTGGAACCATCTCCTCTTTCCAGGCATGGAAGTCTCCGGCAAAGATATGCCGACGGGCTTCGCCTACCAGCCAAAGGTAGAAGGCGAGATTGTGTATTGAAGCTATTTGCATCGCCAGGATTTCCTCGGCGATGAATAAGTGGCGCAGATATGCACGCGAGTATATACGGTCGACATCCGTGGAACCGTCCTCCCATATCGGGCGGAAATCATCGGCCCATTTGCGGTTGCGCATATTCATTGTGCCTTCCGGAGTGAAGAGCATTCCGTTGCGTCCGTTTCGTGTAGGCATTACGCAATCCATCATATCGACGCCGCGGTCGATGGCTTCGAGTATATTGACGGGAGTACCCACGCCCATGAGATAGCGCGGACGGTCTTGCGGAAGAATTTCATTGACCACTTCGATCATATCGTACATCACCTCGGTAGGTTCGCCCACAGCGAGACCGCCTATGGCATTGCCTTCGGCGCCGAGTGCGGCAACACGTTCGGCACTTTCGCGGCGCAAATCCTCGTAGGTACATCCTTGTACTATAGGGAACCATGCTTGGTGGTATCCGTAGAGGCCTTCGGTTTCGTTGTAATGGCGCCATCCGCGGTCCATCCATTTGAGTGTGAGGTCGAGCGAGCGCCGTGCGTATTTGTAGTCACTGGCTCCCGGAGGACATTCGTCCAAAGCCATCATAATGTCGGCGCCGATATTGCGCTGAATGTCCACGACGTTTTCGGGTGTGAAAAGGTGGCGCGAGCCGTCTATATGACTGCGGAAGTGAGCGCCCTCCTCCGTGAGTTTGCGATTATGGCTCAGCGAAAACACTTGGAAGCCGCCGCTGTCGGTGAGTATGGGCCCGTCCCAGCCGTTGAACTTATGCAGGCCTCCGGCGCGATTTAGAATCTCGATCCCGGGGCGCAAGTATAGATGATAGGTGTTGCCTAAGATGATTTGGGCATGAACTTGGCTGCGCAGTTCCGGGATATGTACACCTTTGACGCTACCCTGTGTGCCCACCGGCATAAATATCGGGGTTTCGATGACCCCGTGGTCGGTAACGATGCGTCCCGCGCGTGCTTTAGACGACGGATCGGTGGCTTGAAGCGTAAAATCCATTGTCAGCGAGCCGATTTATCAAAAAGTTTCTCCGGGTAGCGGCCTTGGCGGTGCAGTTCGGCCAACGCTTCGACTACATGTTCGCGGTCCTGTGCATAAGTGACTCCGAACCATTTGCCGGGAGTGTCTAATACAGTCACAGATGCTTCGCCGTTACGTATCAGCTTATCTACCACCGAGGGAATAAAGAATTCGCGCGAAGGGTCGGAGATATACTTGTCCAGGAAGCGGCGGAATTCGCGCTCGCTGTATCCGAAATAATCCGGGGTGAAGCCCCAGAGATTCATAGATACGGGAACATCGGCAGCCAAAGGCTGAGGCGCTCCGTTTTCGTCGTCATACACTATAGAATTGTCTGCGGCATAGTATATCTTGCGGCGCTCGACAATCTTGCTGAGTTTGCCGTCGGTGACAGTGCATACGCCGCGCGACACCGAGCCGTGGCGAGTCATCGTATTGCCTATACGGAAGCCAACCATGCAGTATTTGCCGGGAGCGTCCGTGTCAGCTTGTGCGAAGTGACGAGCCATTACTTCGAATGCTTCGTGTCCGTAGAAGTCATCGGCGTTGATGACTGCGAACGGGCCGTCGATGACATCCTTGCTCATCATTATGGCATGGTTGGTACCCCAGGGGCGTGTGCGCTCCGAGGGGCAAGTGTAGCCTTCGGGTAGCGCATCGGTGCTTTGGAATACGACACGAACGTCGATGGCATCGTCGTATTTGCTGCATACGCGCTCGCGAAAATCCTTCTCGAAATCGTGGCGTATGACAAACACCACGCGTCCGAATCCGGCACGCAGAGCATCGTATATAGAATAGTCCATGATAGTCTCGCCGTGGGGACCAAGCGGGTCAAGTTGCTTGAGGCCGCCGTAGCGGCTTCCCATTCCGGCTGCAAGTACAAGCAGTGTAGGTTTCATATATATGTATGATGTAACTATGTTTTTTACTGTTGTATAACTGCGCACAAAGGCATGTCATGATATGGCGGCAGAACTTGCCCTGCCGCACATCAAAATACAAAATTACAAAAAAAAACGATTGAATGCCGTCATCCGCCGTTTTTTCTGTACTTTTGTACTCCGCAAGCCGGCTGAAGTGTAGGGTAATTGCATGAGTACACATGCGTCATCACCACGCAGACGGCAGCCAAGATTATAGAATCCATGTCTCAATTGGTTCAAGTCATAGTACCCGTTCCGGTGCCGCGCGTGTTCACCTATAAAGTGCCACAGGCGTGGGAAGGCCGCGTGGGCGAAGGCTTCAGGGTGATAGTGCCTTTCGGGCCTCGCAACCGCTATACAGGCATAGTATGCGATGCGGCTGCGGCCAATCCCGGAGGCACACTTAAGGAAATTGATACGGTACCGGATGATTATGCCGTGATGACGCCGTGCCAATTGAAATTGATGGCATGGATTTCGGAGTACTATATGTGCTGCATCGGAGAAGTAATGCGTGCGGCACTGCCCGCCGGGCTTAAAGTCGAAACCGAAACTTCCGTTGAAGCCAATCCGGAATTTGACCCTACAATTCCACCGGGCATTACAGACGAGCGTCAATTGCTACTTTGGCAGGCCTTATGCTCCAAGGGAAAGATGACATCCAAGGCGCTGTCAAAGGTCACCGGTATCGAACATACCGAGCCGCTGTTGGATGCCTTGCTTAAGGCCGGGGCGGTGATCGTAAGCGAGCGTCTTGTCGAGCGCTTCCGGCCGCGTAAACAATTTATGGTGGCCCTCGTGATGGAAGACGGCGACAGACGACAGGCAGTACACCGAATGTTTGACGCCGTGGCCAAGGCTCCCGTACAGCAGCGTATACTTGCAGCATTACTCAAACTCTCCGGCGCTATAGGCGGTGAAGAGGTACGACCCGTGTCGCGGCAGTCGCTGCTGCAAGCCGCGGATGTGACCACTCCGGCTTCGCTGACCGCGCTCGAGACCAAGGGCTTGATACATACCTTCACGGTAGAAACATCGCGTTTTGACGCAGATACGGCGCAGATGTCCGATACAGCCGACGCGTGTGCGCCGTTGCCTACACTTTCGACCGAACAAGACACAGCCTTGAAGGGTATACGTGCCGCTTTCGAGCACAAAGATGTAGTGCTGCTGCACGGAGTCACTTCCAGTGGCAAGACCGAAATATATATACACCTTATAGACGAGGCTCTGCGCTCGGGGCGACAAGCACTGATGCTTGTGCCGGAGATTGCGCTGACAACCCAACTGACACGACGCTTGCAGCGTGTATTCGGGCGGCGCGTGGTCATATACCACTCCAAGTTTTCGGACGGCAAGCGTGTCGAAGTCTGGAAAGGTTTGCTCAAGAATTCATCACCATGTGTGGTCATCGGTGCTCGCTCGGCGGTACTTCTGCCGTTGCACAACCTCGGTATAGTGATAGTAGACGAAGAGCACGAGCCAAGCTATAAGCAATATGACCCGGCGCCGCGATACAATGCGCGTGATGTGGCCACGGTGGTGGCACGTATGCACGGGGCCAAGACATTGCTGGGGAGCGCAACGCCGAGTGTCGAAACATATTATAAGGCACAGCAAGGCCGCTTCGGATTGGTGACACTGGCTACCCGCTACAAGGGAGTACACCTACCGCGTATTACCGTGACCGATATGACCCGCGCACGCCTCAAGGGTGAGGTCAAGGGCGCTTTGGCAGATAGTACGGCTATGGAATTGGCTCAAGCAATCAGCCACGGCAATCAGGCCATAATCTTCCACAACCGTCGCGGTTATGCGCCTATAGCGCGCTGCAAGCAGTGTGCCTATATACCCAAGTGTCCCAATTGCGATGTATCCATGACTTATCATAGGCATCAGGGCGAGTTGGTTTGTCATTACTGCGGTCACACTATGCGCTTGCCCAAGATTTGTCCCGAATGCGGGTTGCCTGCCATAGAAGTGCTTGGATACGGCACCGAGCGTGTCGAAGACGACATTGCCGGACGTTTGCCCAAAGCCAAGATGCTGCGTATGGACTTGGATACAACGCGAAACAAGGACGATTATGCTAATATTATCGATGCGTTTTCGCAGCATAAGGCCGATATACTGGTGGGTACACAGATGGTTACTAAGGGCCTGGATTTTAGTGATGTCAGTACGGCGGTGGTGCTTAATGCCGATACAATCATCAATTATCCGGACTTTCGAGCGGCCGAGCGGGCATTCAATATGTTGGAACAAGTGAGCGGTCGTGCCGGACGGCGCGATACCCCCGGGCATGTAATTATACAGACTGCCAATCCGAATCATCCGGTCATAGGGTACGTGTGCAAGCATGACTATCAGGAATATTACAAACACGAATTGGGTGAGCGTCAAGCCTTTGGCTATCCTCCATCCGCACATATTATTTATATCTATTTCAAGCATCGTGATGCCGAGCGCGTAGCGCGAGCCGCCGAAACCTTTGCTTCGATGATGCGACGTACTTTCGGGACGGGAGTATACGGCCCCGATGCTCCCGAGGTGGGGCGTATACAGCAGATGTACATACGACGTATAATGCTGAAATTTCAGCCCGGTATATCTCCATCGCAAGTCAAACAAGCAATAGGGCAGATATATACAAATTTTCATAACGCGGGTTCGTATACAGGGCTATATATCTACTATGACGTAGACCCGGTTTGATGTCCGGATGAGCATAGCGCGTCTGAGGCCTCCGAACTTTGGCGGGGTGGGGAGGTTTAGCATCTGTTTCACACTTTTTTGCGGATAATCAGAGACGGCGTAAGCGGAAATTTTGTACCTTTGCATATTAATTATCTGACAGATACACGTAAATAAATGCGCAAGCTACTGACATACACATTGTTGGCTCTTGCTGTGACGTCTTGCGGCGAATACCAGCGCGTCCTCAAAAGCACCGACAACGACTACAAGTTCGAGTACGCCAAACGTGCTTTCGAGCAAAAACGTTATTCGCAGGCGGCAACCATCCTGACGGATTTGGTAACGGTCTTCAAGGGATCGTCCAAAGCCGAGGAATCGCTGTACCTGCTGGCTATGAGCTACTATGAGAACAAGGATTATGTCAGCTCGGGAGCTTTTTTCGAGAAGTACTACACTCGCTATCCCAAAGGCAAGTATGCCGAACCGGCACGCTTCTATTGCGGATACGGATACTATCTTGACTCGCCCGAGCCGCAGCTTGACCAGACGGGAACAATCAAAGCCATACGCGAGTTGCAGAGCTTTATAGACTATTTTCCGCGCAGCGAGAAAGTGTCCACAGCTCAAAATGCTATTTTCGAGTTGCAGGACAAATTGACGCTGAAGCAACTGCAAAATGCGCAATTGTACTACAACCTCGGTACATATATGGGAAATAACTACGAGAGTGCTGTTATCGTCGCCAAAAATGCGATTAAAGACTATCCGTATTCCAAATACAAAGAAGATTTGGAAATGCTGGTGCTCAAAGCACGCTATCAGGAAGCGAACCTCAGTGTGGAAGAGCGCAAGGCTGACCGCTTTCGCGATGTTATAGACGAATATTACTCGTTTATAAACAACTATCCCGACAGCCCCTACCGCTCGGAAGCTGACAATATCCTCAAGATTGCACAAAAGTACGTCAAGGATTGACGTTACACTTACGAATAAACATACAGATATACATATTATATAATGGACTACAAGAAAACAAACGCGCCGCTAAACACCGTAACACGCGACCTCATCGACTTGTCCAAACAAACAGGCAATATCTACGAGACAGTATGCGTGATCGCAAAACGTTCCAATCAGATTGCCGCCGAAATGAAGCACGACCTTGAGAAGAAACTCCAGGAATTTGCCTCGCTGAACGACAACCTCGAAGAAATCACCGAAAACCGAGAGCAAATCGAAATTTCGCGTTACTACGAGAAACTTCCGAAGCCCACGCTGATTGCCACCCAGGAATACGTAGACCATCGTCTGACGTTCCGCAATCCGGCTACGGACAAATCCGCGCTCGACTAAGAGCCGCACCCATCCTTTTCGCGGTAGGAGCCCAATCGGAGGATTGGGACGATAGGCCGGGAGTTTAAGGATTATAACCGTCAGTGCAGATTCCTTGAAATAGGACGACTAACGGACTGAAATACAAAATATAAGCGCTGCATAGATTTTAGGTAAAGGAAAAAGAGAGAAAAAACACGGCAAAATATTTGGCCGGATGAAAAAAAAGCCCTAACTTTGCAGTCGCAAAGCCGAAACGGCAATGGCTCATTAGCTCAACTGAATAGAGCATCTGACTACGGATCAGAAGGTTACAGGTTTGAATCCTGTATGAGTCACAACGGCGGCAGACAATTGTCTGCCGCTTTTCCTTTATATAGTGTGTGCCGAACCGCCGCAGATTATAGCCGGTTAAAAAATGTATAGACTCGCTATTGCTCGAAATTAGGTTGTACCTTTGCGGTGAGACCACAATGATGAAAGACAAAATGGCTTACTATAATAGATATTTCGATACAGATAGCGGTAGACATTCACACAAGGGCATTGATGCCGACAGATTCAGGGAATTCAAACACCGGGTGCGACCGGTGATATCCGTATTTGCGGCTCTTTTTATGCTCTTTGCAACTTCAATGGATATGTCGGCCCAGAGCCGCGGAGCAGAGTTGAAGCTGCCGCATCTCACGCCCAAGGAGAAAGCTTTTAAAGACGACTCGTTGCAACTGATGGAACGTCCGTACTTTCTGCTCATAGACCAAAGCGAACAAGCACTCGATTCGGGGGACTATGCAGCCGCAGGGTTGCGCCTGGTCGAAGCTATGGCCGTCGAGCCGGACAATCCCCTAAATGTGGCTCTGATGTCTAATCTCGGAATGCTGTATTTCTACAACGAGCAAGACTCTTTGGCCTTGGTTACGCTAAACGAAGTGTGTCGCCGTTCGCCCAGGCTTATTGCCGGACGTGAAAACAGAGCGCGAGTGCTCCTGGCAATGGGGCGCGATGCAGATGCCTACGAAGACTATGCAGCTGTTATAGCCATAGACAGCATCAACTCCACCGCTCGTTTTTATCACGGAATGATAGCTCTATATGCAGGACGATTGGATACGGCTATATGTGACTTTAAGGTCTTGGAACGCGTCGTGCCCGAATCATCGGATACCTATCTTGCCATGGGAACACTCTATTCCATGACCGGAAACGACAAAGAAGCCGTAAGCTACTTGCGTAAACTTGTAGACCGTACTCCGGCGCCGGAATATTATGCCATGCTGGCCGGATCGCTTATAGCGACCGAGTCGCTAAACGAAGCATCGGAGACGCTCGAAAAAGCCTTAAAGCAATTTCCGAACGATGGCGAGCTATATTACTATCGTGCAAAGCTTAACCGCTGTCGTTACATGAATGATGAAGCACATCAAGATGCAGCTAAAGCCCTGAAACTCGGTGTACAGCGAAAGAAAGTTGAAGCATTGTTTCAATAAAAGTTTGTTCGCATATCACAATTGCGCATATAATAAACACTTGCGCTCGCACTATGTACGTTATCTACATTATGTAGAAAACTTTGGCGCCTCGACATATTCCCCGTCCCGGCAAAAATCGCTATCTTTGCAATGTGAATCGGACAATACGACATATCCAGTATCTTCTATCGCAATATGACTGCGTCATCATACCCGGCTTCGGAGCCATGCTGGCGCGGACGATTGCGGCGCATTGCGACGGTAACGGACGATTGGTGCCGCCAAGTAGGTCGTTTTCCTTTAACCCTTTGTTGAAGGATGACGACGGAATGCTGGTACATTCGATAGCGCGACAGACCGGAATGACCTATGAACAGGCACGCGCCGAAGTCGAAAAAGATGTCGCAGAGATGCGCTTTGTTTTGGTTCATCAAGGACAATTGCCCTTAGGTCGTATAGGCGTTTTGACTTCCAATGACGAATTGACGGAATTCTTTCCGTCGGCATTAGACAGCATAACGCCGTTGGCCTCGTGGCGTCCCATCATACAGCCCGTGGTGGCAATCGAACGTGCACGTGAAATGCGTCGCCACATCGAGAAGACCGTCAAGCAGCATATATGGCGTCGCCGTTTTGCCACGGCTGCGCGTGCTGCTGCTTCTATCGTCGTCTTGCTTGCTGTATGTATTGCAGTGTCCACGCCTATGGCTGTAGATACGGCCGATTATGCTTCGCTGTATCCCGAAATCGGAACAACGAAAGTGGCTGTGCCTATGCGGCATAAAACTTCCGCCGCAGCCGGAATCGTGCGCAACGAATCTCACCCAGCTGTAGCCGCTACATCGACAGCGCCTGTCGTAGCGATAGCACAAGACGTCGAAAAACCGGCAGAATCCGTGAAAGCTCCGACTTCTTCCGCAAAAGCTGAAAATGCCGTGAAGGTCGAGACTTCTCGAAAAGAGCAGACCCAAACAGTTGCCGGCAAAAATACGAGCCGAAGTTACAGCGAATTGCGCTTTCGTGATAGTGACCCATATTGTCTGATTGTCGCTTCGTTAACCACTGCGGAAGACGCTCAAAAATTTATCGATGACCAGTATCGCGTGAACCCGGACATGGCTTTGGCTGTTTTGCATAAAGACGGACGCTATCGTGTATATGCCGCCACCGGCACAAATATGGACGCATTGCAAGCTCAGGCCACAGACGTTCGCATTGCTCGCCGCTACAAAGGCGCTTGGGTGTGCGCCCGCTGATAAGCCGCTTTGGGCAGTCGCTGCTTTTTGCCGCATGATGCCGGTCTTTCTCCGTACGACAAATACCTATCCAAAGATATACCACTATGGCAGAATTTGATTTTCACGAGATGCTGTTGCAACGTCACAGCATTCGCCGATACACAGACCAGTCTATTCCGGCCGATGACGTAAAAACCATTGTCGAAGCTGCATTGCTTGCGCCTACCAGCAAGAGTGCCCGTCCTTGGCAATTTGTGGTCGTAGATGACCGCGATGCTCTTGCCGCATTGTCAAAGTGTAAACCGGCCGGAGCACATCCCGTGGCCGGCGCCGCCTTCGCCGTAGTCGTTGCCGCCGATCCGGAACGCAGCGAATGTTTCGTTGAAGACATGTCCATTGCGGCTGTGTTTATGCAATTGCAAGCCGAAGCCTTAGGTATCGGGTCGTGCTGGATACAGGTGCGCGGCCGTTTCGATGCCAATGATGAGCCATCCGAAGATGTTGTGCGCGATATCATCGGCTTGCCGCCGCATATGGTGGTAGAGTGCATCGTAACCTTTGGATATAAAAACGAGACGCGGCGTCCTGTAGATCCCGCCAAACTAATGTGGGAGAAGGTGCACATCAACACCTGGAAAGCTCCTGCCGAAGGCGAATGACCGTGGCAGGACAAGCCTCTTCGCAGCCGCGTGTAGCTGTTATAGGAGCCGGCAACGTCGCCGTACACTTGGCCGAAGCTCTTGCACAAGCCGGATGTCTTGCCGGCGTGTGGTCACGCGAAGAAAGCCATGCATTAACCGTAGCTGCGCCTTTGGATGTCCCCGGTGGTGCAATGTCGGCATTGCCGCGTGACTTGGACATATATATTGTAGCGGTCAAGGACGATGCCATTCCTGCCGTGTCTGCCACTATAGGCTCGGTGGCCGGAATTGTGGCGCATACCTCGGGTACTGCGCCTATGGGCGCGCTTATTCAGGCGCGACGCGGAGTGTTCTATCCGCTGCAAACTTTCAGCCGCAATAGACCTGTCGATATGTCCGAAGTGCCGTTTTTCATTGAAGGCTCGGACGCACATGTATCCGAAACCCTTATGGATTTGGCCAAACGCATAAGTCCCGATGTACGCTATGCCGGGTCCGACATTCGCGCGACCCTGCACCTTGCCGCAGTCTTTGCGTGCAATTTTGCCAATCATTCGTGGGCTATCGCCGAAGACATCCTCAGACGAGAGGCCGGGTGCTCGCTCGAAGTCTTTGCGCCGTTGCTGCGCGAGACACTCGCCAAGGCTATGGAATGCGGTGCCGGAGCCTCGCAGACCGGGCCGGCGGCTCGTGGAGACATTCACACCATCGAGAAACATTTGCAGCGTCTCGATGGAGCTCAAGCAGACATATATAAAATTATGTCGCAAGATATTATGAATAATAATTCAAAGTAATACTTTATGAGTAAAACAGCCTTTGATTTACGAAAGATACAAGGAGTAATCTTTGATGTTGACGGAGTTTTATCGCCCTCGACCATACCCGTTGGAGATGATGGTGTACCCCGACGTATGGTCAATATTAAGGATGGATATGCTATGCAATTGGCGGTGAAACGCGGCTTACGCATAGCCATAATTACCGGAGCAGACACTCCGGCGATAGTCAACCGCTATGCGCTGTTAGGTATCAAAGACGTGTATATTAAAGCGGCGGACAAAGGCCCTATTATGGACAAATGGCTTGCCGAAAACTCTATATCAGAAGACCAAGTAGCATACGTAGGTGACGATATCCCCGACCTTCAGTGTATGCAGCGTGTCGGCCTGGCTGTTGCTCCGGCAGATGCTGCCGCCGAGGTCAAAGATGCCTCGCAATATATCACGCAAGCTGCTGGTGGATATGGGGTAGGGCGCGAACTTCTTGAACAAATACTTAAAGCAAAAGGCTTGTGGATGAGCCACGCCGATGCCTTCGGGTGGTGACGATGCTTTTTTGTATAGTATTCCTTTGAAAATAAAAACGATGCCATATATACTATAAAGTAATGGTTCAGAATTTGCCACAATCCATGTCACCCACTTCGTGCAGGGTGCTTCTTGCCAGCCAATCGCCTCGTCGCCGCCAGTTGCTGGGGATGATTGTTCCGTCGTTTGAAGTCGTCAATATTGATGC
Organism: uncultured Porphyromonadaceae bacterium; assembly: GCA_900540625.1. Lineage (GTDB taxonomy): Bacteria > Bacteroidota > Bacteroidia > Bacteroidales > Muribaculaceae > CAG-873. The sequence goes on from UQGP01000051.1 coordinate 12,869, forward strand.
AGACGAAGTCTATCCATCGTCGTTGTCGGCTGTGGATGTGCCGTCGTACTTATCGCGTCTTAAGAGCGAAGCTTATCATTGCGAGTTGAAGCCCGATGAGTTGTTGATTACGGCAGATACGGTCGTAATTCATAACGGCGAGATTCTCGGTAAGCCGAACGACGAGAATGAAGCTTGTCGAATGCTTTCGTCGTTGGCTTCTGACGAACACATCGTTGTAACGGGCGTAACCTTGGCTACGGCAGGACGTCGAGAGACTTTTTCCGAGACCACGTATGTGCGTTTCGGTGCGCTGTCCGACCGACAGATACACGACTACGTCCGAACATTTGCGCCGTTAGACAAGGCCGGCGCTTACGGTATACAAGAATGGATTGGTGCGGTGGCCATAGAAGGTATCCGAGGCTGTTTTTACAACGTCATGGGGTTGCCGCTGCACGCACTCTATAGACATATACGAGACTTTGTGTGAACACATTCAAATAAAACGATGGCGGCGATACCCCGGAAAAGGGTGTCGCCGCCATCATTTATGGCAGCCATCTGCGTACAGATGGCGGGTAGGCGTGCGTTAGGCCAGAGAGAAAAGGAATTCTTTAGGATCCTTGGGGTCGGCAGCAATGACAATCTTGCCTTCGCGTGCCAGCCAGCCTATAGCGGCGTACAATTCCTTGTCTTTGAGTTTTGTGACCTTTTTGAGCTGTTTGGAGCCTAATACTTCGGCTTCGTTCAGAGCATTCCAGACAGCACCGGCATTCAAACCAATTGTTTCTTCGTTCATAGTTGCGATGTTTTTTGATTGTTAAACGATGTTGTTGTGATAAATCCTGTATGTAAGTACAATATACCTTAGAATTGGCTGCAAAGGTAGCAATTTTCCGACAAATCGCAATAAATATCTGCAAAAAACATTTTTTGGCAAGGCGTTTTAGTCCCGCGGAGCAATATTGTCCTAAATAAATTTAGGTGACAGCGTAACGTGCAACGCCATAGAGCA
>UQGP01000052.1 GCA_900540625.1 uncultured Porphyromonadaceae bacterium
AAGACCCTGGTAATTCCAAGGTCGTTAATCTTCCTCGTTTTTTGATGCGGTTGCCATGATTATGTGCGCGTATGATTTGAAGATTTGGATATAAATAACTAAATTTGCATCAAATATGGCCGTAGCAATGCATGTCGGCCAAAGCGCTCACACGACACTCCATAAACAATGAACAAGATAGTACTAATGACAGCTTTAGCGGCGATAGGCATCGCCGCCCAAAGTCATGCAGCCGCCCAGGTTCCCGACTATGCCGATGCTCCTCGTCAGGGTGTGGGCGCATGCACGACCATCCCGACGACAGCCGCAGCACTCAGCCGGGCACGAGCACTCTACGAAGCAGGCAGCTACAACGCCGCACTCGACGAAGTACGCCGCACCTTGGAAGCCGCTCCCACTGCGATTGGCACCAACGTGGCCGAACAGGCCGCTTGGCTCGAAGCTATGTGCCTTCACCGCCTCGGCGACAGCCGCGCACGCGACCGTTTAGAGCAATTCCTCGACGCGTATCCGGCCTCGCTGATGCGCCAAGACGTGATGATGTGCATAGCCGATATTGAGTTCGAGCACAATTATGCCAAAGCCCTCGAGCTTTACCGACGCGTCGATGCATCCGCTCTCACCTCCGAAAGGCATGACGAATACGACTATCGCACGGCATATTGCTATCTCAAGCTTGGCGACTATGACAGCGCACAGACACTGATGATGTCCCTGCGTGACAAGCCCGAATACCGCGATGCCGCCACGTTCTACCTCGCATACATCGCCTACGCACAACGCCAGTATGATACGGCACTCGAATTCTTCGGGCAGGCCAATACAGCCAAGGCCCCGGGAGACATGACGCCATACTACCTGGCACAAATATACTTTGTGCGCGAAGACTACAGCCGCTCACTGGACGAAGCACGCCGAATACTCGGCCGCGGCACCGCCGGCACCGCCGAATTCACCGCCGAGGCCAACCGCATCGCCGGCGAAAGCCTCTACCATCTCGACCGCTTCGACGAAGCCGTACCACACATACGCGCATACGTTGACGCCACCATAGAGCCGCAGCCCACAGCACTGTACATCCTCGGCGTCAGCGAATACAACAGCGGCGAATACGCCAATGCCGTACAAACCCTGCGCCGAGTGTGCGACAGCCCCTCGGCCATGGGACAAAACGCCTATCTGTACATCGGACAGGCATTGCTAAAACAAAACGATACAGACGCAGCCATTATGGCGTTTGACCGCGCCGCGCGCATGACCTTCGATAACTCGGCCCGCGAAAACGCCTATTACAACTACGCTGTGGCACTGTCGCGCGGCGGCAGCGTACCTTTTGGCTCGTCCGTCAAGACTTTTGAGGAATATCTCGAACTGTTCCCCGAAAGCGCCCATAGTGACATCGTACGCCGATATATCATAGCCGGATACGTCACCGACCGCAATTACGATGCAGCAATAGCATCCATCAACCGCACGTCCAATCCCTCGGCCGAAGTCCTCGCCGCCAAGCAACAAGTACTCTACGCCTTGGGGCTGCGTGACCTTGGCGCCGGCCGCCGCGGAGATGCCATAGCACGCCTCGAACAAGCCTTGGAGCTTGCCCGGTACGACAATAAAGTGGCCCATGAAACCCTTATGGCTTTAGGCGAAGCATACCTGCTTGACAACCAGTATACCAATGCCGCCGAAAATCTCAAAGCATATCTTCAAGAAGCCTCGGGCAAAAACGCCAACACCCGTCTGGCCTACTACGACCTTGGATACGCCGAATTAGGACTTAAACACTACGGACTGGCAGCCAACGCCTTCCGCAACGTCATTGACAGCCCGGGCAGCATGTCCAAGCACATTGTGGCAGATGCATACACACGTCTGGGCGATGCCCACTATTACCAAAAGCACTGGGAACAGGCACGCAAGGCATACGCCCACGCCTTTGACATGGCACCACGCACCGGCGACTACCCACTGTTTCAGCAAGCCGTCATAGCATCCTACACCTCCGACCAGGCCGAACGCCTGCGCCTGCTACAGCTTCTGCGCAAAGATTTCCCATCTTCATCGCTGATGCCGGAGGCACTGCTCGAAACAGCCGAAGCCTACCAGCTCAGCGGCGACAACGAAAACGCCGAACGCACGCTCAACGACCTCACCTCCAAATATCCGGCCACACAGCAAGGCCGTCAAGCGCTGCTGTATCTGGCCAACATCCGTGCCGATGCGGGCCAGAAAGACGAAGCAGCCACAACATATGCACGCCTCATACGCGAATACCCCACCAGTGCCGAAGCACGTCAAGCCGCCGAAGTACTCAAACGCTACGCCGCCGATGCCGGCGAGATGGATCGCTACGAGCAGTTCATTGCCGGAATAGACAACGCGCCGCGTCTCGAAGCCGCCGAATCGGACCGCTTATCCTTCGAGGCTGCCGAGGAACAATACCTTGACGGACGCGGAATTACAGCCATGCGCCGCTACCTCAAGAATTATCCCAAAGGCCACAACCGTCACCGCGCATTGGCCTATCTGATGGACGAAGCATCGGAACGCCAAGCCACCGCCGAGGCATACAAATACGCATCGACCATCGTCACCGAGTACCCCGATGCCGAAGCGGCCGAAGACGCTCTGGCCATAGTGGCTGCATACGACTATGCCCAAGGACGCCAAGGCAATGCCCGCGATGCGTGGACAAAGCTGAGCCAACGCGCCTCGACGCCCGAAAACGCCAATGCGGCACGTATGGGCCTGATGCGCATAGCTCGCGACCAAGGCGATGCCTCGGCATTGCGTGACGCCGCGCAGTCCGTCCTGTCATCCTCGACTCTGGGCGCGCAAGACAAAACCGAAGCGGCATTCTCGCTGGGTCTGGCCGAGCACCTTGCCGGAAACGACGAAGCCGCACGACAAATGTGGTCCAAACTGGCCAAAGACGCCTCGGACATCTACGGAGCCAAAGCCGCCGTATATCTGGCGCAAAACTACCTCGACCATCAGATGAACGACGAGGCTCTTGCCACGGCCGAGACATTCACCGCCTCGGGCACGCCACACCAGTATTGGCTGGCGCGAGGTTTTATAGTTCTGAGCGATGCTATGCGCGCCAAAGGCAAGGTTTTCGAAGCCGATGAGTACCTACGCGCCGTACGCTCCAATTACACCGGCGACGAAGCCGACATTTTTGACGCCATAGACTCGCGCCTCGGAGGCAAATAATACAGCAAAACGACGCCGTCACCGATACCGCGCGCCCAAATATACACACGTTCATACATTATATAATATATATATGACCCTCTTACAGCACATACAGCCGCGCCGCGCCGCCCTGATGGTTGCCGCCATCTCCGTCGTTGCCGCCTCGGCACAGAATATGTCCACCCAAATCGTTGTCGAGCGCCAAATCGAGCCCGAATATCGCCAAGCAGTACGCCCTTCGGGTGTTTCGCCGGTGGCACTGACGCCCACGGTGACCACCCCGAGATTGTCCGCAGCGCCCTACTCGGCTCTGGCCCAACTTGACGCCTCATTGTCGATGCTCGAACCAGCCGCATGGGGTGATACATTGTATGTCAGCCCATTCCGCGGATACGCCAATCTCGGATACCTGCCTGCGGCCAACGTCGCAGCATCCGTGGGCTACTCCTTCATCAATACCCGTGACACACGTGTCAGTGCTTTTGTCAGCTACCTGGCCAATAAGTACCACGGCTACCGCGACGCCGCGGAAGGTCAACGCGCACAGACGGATTACTCGCACCAAGAGTTACGCATAGGTGCCGATGCACTCCACCGCCTCGACCGCCGAAATACACTTGCCGCATCCGTAGGATACGTTTTCGGAAGCGCCCAAATGCCCGAATATGCGTCAGGCCCGGCAAGCACCTTCAAACAAAATGCCAACCGCGCATATTTTACCGCCGACTGGTCGCACCGCAGCTCTTTCGCCGCCGATGCCGGCGCCTCGGTCCGCTATTTCGGCTTCACCAAGGACGTATACAATACCGGAGCATCGACAGACGCACTTCTGCCCAACGACCCGATGACCGAAGCATTGTATAATGTCCACGGCAACATCGCCGCCATCGCCGGCAAGTGGTCCTTCCGCCTGCGCGCCGCCGCCACCTGGCAGCATCACAGCCCCGCCGCCGGAGGCTTATACGCTTATGCAGCGGACGATGAGGTCTCGGACGACGCATTGTTCGGCTACGCACACTACGACTACCACACCAACGCACTATACACCTTCACACCCTCGGCCGAAGTACGCAGCGGGTCGTTCACCGGAATTTTCGGTATACGTCTCGACCTCAGCCACGGCGGATTCTCCAAGAAATTCTATGCGACCCCGGATGTACGCCTCAATTGGCAAATATCCTCGCGTGTAGCACTTTGGGGACGCGTCGGCGGCGGCAAAGTGCTCAATACGCTCGAAGACCTCTACGCATACACCCCCTATATGTCCGGAGCCTACGGATATGATATGTCATCAATACCCGTCACCGTGGATGCCGGCATCAATATGGGTCCGTTCAGCGGTTTTTCCATCGCCTTGGAAATCGGCGGTGCCACTGCCGAAAATTGGCTGATGCCGGCTATGGTCAACGGTGCCAACTGCTACGAAATGACCAAGGTAGCCGGAATACACTACCGTGCCGCTTTGGCGTGGGATGCCTTGAAATGGTTCTCGGCGCACGCCTCCATCGAAGGAGCAACCCATTCGGAAGACGGCGGCGACGGCGGATACTATCTGTGGCGCGACCGCGCGCGCTGGCAGACAAATGTCGGCATAACTCTGCGTCCGGTCAAGCCCATGACACTGTCTGTAGATTGGAACCTGCGCACCAAACGCCGCGCCTACGAATTGGGCAGCGCCTCACTCATCGGCTTGGGCTTCCTCTACCACAAAGCCGACGTCATCAACCTCGGCAATATCAACGACATAAGCGCCTCGGCCGCATGGCAGTTCAGCGAACGCCTCAGCGCACACGTACAACTGACCAATATTCTGTGCCGTCGCTATTACATCATTCCCGGCGTGGCATCTGCACATCTGGGCGGAACATTCGGAGTGTCATATCAATTCTGACACCCTGACGGAACGTCACGCAACAAGCTAAATCTCAACCGCATAGACGTCCGACATCGCAACCCCGCTCCGCAATTGTTCTCACGCCAAAAACTCTAATATCAAACCGATATGGAACCGATACTTTCCGCATGGCTGATATGGCTTATAGCCGCAGCCATACTCGTAATCATCGAACTGCTGACCACGACCTACGCCGCGCTATGCCTCGTAGGCGGATGCCTGGCCGCAATGGTCTGCGCCATCTGCGACGGCGGACTGCAAATGCAACTATTGTTTGCCGCCATCGGAACCATCGCCACCTTCGTGGCCGGGAAACCGCTGCTACAGCACTACGGACTGCTGCGACACCGCCGTCCCGAGCCCAGCAATATGGACGCCTTGATAGGTCGCACCTGCTCCGTGACCGATCGCATAGGCGGGGCTGACTCTCCCGGGCGAGTACGCATCGACGGCGACAGTTGGCAAGCCGTATCCGAAGATGGAACCCACATAGAAGTCGGCACACAAGTACGCGTCATACGCTATGACAGCATCATCCTCACCGTCCGATGCGCAGATATGTAGTCACCGAAACGACACCAACCGTACAAAACAAGACAAAACCAAACCATACAATATAATTATACACCCCTTAAACATCTCAAAAGAACATGGAGTCAATCATCTTTTTGGCACTCGCCATTCTTATCGCCATCATCGTGGTACTCGCCGGCGTAAAAGTCGTGCCTCAGTCCGAAACACGCGTCATCGAACGCCTCGGCCGCTTCCACAGCGTTCTTCCTCCGGGACTTAACATCATCTGGCCCTTCATAGACAAGCCCAAGGTAATATACACCCGCCGCGTCGAAAGCGCCTATGGCGGCCGTACTATCGTCCGAATGACCGCCACCAGCTCCATAGACCTGCGCGAACAAGTCTACGACTTCCCCTCACAGCAAGTCATCACCAAGGACAACGTAACCACCGAAATCAACGCCCTATTATACTTCCAAATTGTCGACCCCAAGAAATCGGTATACGAAATCGACAACCTACCCAACGCCATCGAGAAACTTACCCAGACCTCACTGCGCAACGTCATCGGCGAACTCGAATTGGATGAGACCCTTACAAGCCGTGACACCATCAACAGCCGTCTGCAAAGCATCCTTGACGAAGCCACAAATAAATGGGGCGTCAAGGTCAACCGCGTCGAGCTGCAAGACATCACACCTCCCGAAAGCGTGCGCGAAGCCATGGAGAAACAGATGCAGGCCGAGCGTAACCGTCGCGCCGAAATCCTGAACGCCGAAGGCGAAAAGAAGTCGCTGATACTCCGCTCCGAAGGCGAGCGCGAATCACGCATCAACGCCGCCGAAGCCGTCAAACGCTCCGAAATCCTACGCGCCGAGGGCGAGTCGCAAGCCAAAATCCTCCAAGCCCAAGGCGAAGCCGAGGCCATACGCTGCGTCGCTCAAGCCATCAGCTCGACCCAAACCGACCCCGCCACATACATGCTCGCCGTAAAATACATCGAGACACTGCGTTCGATGACCAACGGCAAAGACACCAAAACTGTCTATATACCCTACGAAGCCACGGGCGTACTCTCGTCCATAGGCGCCATCAAAGACGTATTCAAAAGCTGATACGCACCCCCTTTTGAAGCCCCAAAACGCACAAACACACGTCTAAACGCACAATTTTCGCCCCACTCGATGGCACTTACAAGATTTTGTCGTATATTTGCAGACTGAAATTTTATGTAGAAAATAATTAATCCAAAACTAACATAATTCTAAAACATGCAGAACAAAGGAAAATTGGCCGCGCTCCTATCTTCGGTGATTGCGGTGCTGCTCATCCTGGTATGCGCGTTTTACCTGTCGTTTACGATCGTAAACTCCAACTACGAGACCGCAGCGACGGATTATGCGCACGTCCAGTCCCAAGGCAAGGAAAACCAAGACCAAGCCTACAACGATGCTTACAAACACTACATGGACAGCATCGGCCAACAAAAAGTTTACTTAGGCTACACACTCGACGAAGTACGCAAATGGGGCGTCAATCTCGGCCTTGACCTCAAAGGCGGCATGAACGTCACCTTACAGGTCGACATGCCCGATATGATGCGCCAACTGGCCAACGTCAAGAACGACTCAGACTTCGAGAAAGCCCTTACGGCAACCTCGGCATTTATGGACAAAGAGCCCAACGCCGACTACCTACAGCACTTCCTCGCAGAATACGCCAAGGTCTGCCCCAACGCCGACCTGACAGTAGTTTTCAGCCCTGTAGTCAAAGAAAACAAGCCGGACGTGGCACGCTCGCAACTACGCGCCGAAATACGCGACATGGTCAACACCTCGGCCACACAAACCCTGCGCAAGCGTATCGACCAGTTCGGCGTTGTATCGCCCAACATCCAAGTACTTGAAGGCAAAGACGGGCAAATCCTACTCGAGCTCCCCGGCGTCAAGGACCACGAACGCGTACGCGAACTGCTCCAGCGCTCGGCCAACCTTGAGTTCTACCTCACATATCCCGCAAGCGAAGTCGCTGCCGACATCAACGCCGTTGCACAAGCCGCCATCAAAGACAGCATCGAAGACGCCGCAACACTCGCACAAGTACTTGCCGCAAGCCAGGGTATGATTAACCCCAACTACCCCATCGTGGCCTACGCTCCCACTGACAAAGAAGTTAAAGCCATCGATGCAACACTCGCACGCTACGCCAATAAGCTCCCCAACGACCTCAAATTCGGATGGGGCGTTAAACCCGAGACGCAGCAAGTAAAGAAGGGTGACAAAACCGAAGACGTCAAAATTGGCTATGCACTCTATGCCCTCAAGACACAGAATGGCGGACCGGCACTGGACGGCGAAGTAGTCAAGGACGCCTCCGCAGATTTTGATGCACAGAGCTTCCGCGGTCAGGAAGTTTCCATGACCATGAACTCCGAAGGCGCACGCGAATGGTCGCGTATCACCGGTGCCAATATCGGCAAATCAATCGCCATCGTCCTCGACGGCCAGGTATACTCCGCACCCACAGTCAACACCGCTATCGATGGCGGACGCTCCTCCATCACCGGCAACTTCACCGTCGAAGAAGCCAAAGACCTTGCCAACGTCCTCAAGGCCGGCAAGATGAAAGCCAAAGTCAATATCATCTCCGACATGGTCATCGGCCCGTCCCTGGGCAAGCAGGCCATCCAAGACGGTATGATGTCCTTCGTTGTCGCCCTCGTATGCCTCATGTTTTTCATGATTGCATTCTACGGCTTCATCCCCGGCATCATCGCCAACCTATGCTTGATATTCAACCTCTTCTTCACACTCGGCATCCTTGCTTCCTTCCAGGCAGTGCTTACACTCTCCGGTATAGCCGGTATCGTGCTGTCACTCGGTATGGCCGTCGATGCCAACGTACTTATATTTGAACGCGCCAAAGAAGAACTTCGCGCCGGCAAGAACAGCCGCACCGCCATCGCCGACGGCTACTCCAACGCCTTCAGCGCTATCTTTGACGGCAACTTGACATCCATCATCACCGGCATCATCCTGCTGTACTTCGGTACAGGCCCCATCAAGGGCTTCGCCACCACCCTCATCATCGGTCTCATCTGCTCGTTCTTCACGGCAGTATACCTCAGCCGAGTATTCTTCCTTTGGGTGGCCAAGACCAAGGCTATGAACAAGATGACCTTCACCACCGCGCTGTCGCGCAAATTGTTCCATGACACCAAAATAAACTTCATGGGCAAGCGCAAAGTCGCTTTCAGTGTCACCATAGCTATCATCGTCGTATTCGTTGCCTCGCTGTGCCTCAAAGGACTCAATCAAGGCATCGACTTCTCCGGCGGCCGCAACTATATCGTCAAGTTTGAAAAACCGGTAAATACCACCGAGTTGCAGCAGAAACTCGCACCCGAGTTCGACGGCTCCACCGTATCGGTCATCACCATCGAAAGCTCCAACCAGGTACGCATCTCCACCAACTACAAGATTGATTCCGATGCCAAGGGCACCGACGAAGAAATCACAGGCAAGCTCTTCAAAGTCCTCAAACCGTACCTCCGTCCGGGCATGAGCGACAAAGAATTCTCGACATACGATGCATCGCAAGGCATTGTATCCTCGCAGAAGGTAGGTCCTACCGTGGCCGACGACATGCGTACCGAAGCATACATCGCCGTTACCCTCGCCCTGATAGCAATGTTCCTGTACATTCTGCTGCGCTTCCGTAACGTTGCCTTCTCGCTTGGCGCACTCGCAGCCGTAGCATTCACCGCATTCAGCATCATCGGCTTCTACTCCATATTCTGGGGCGTATTCCCCTTCGCAATGGAGATAGACCAAACCTTCATAGCCGCCATCCTGACCGTGATTGGCTACCAAATCAACGATACCGTGGTAGTATTCGACCGTGTGCGTGAGAACCTCGGGTTGTATCCCAAGTGGAACTTCTTCGACACCATCAACCACTCGATCAACTCCACCTTGGCTCGTACAATCATGACCTCCGCATCCACCCTGCTTGTACTTATCTGCATCTTCATCCTCGGCGGTGACAGCATCCGCAGCTTCGTATTTGCAATGGGCTTCGGTGTCATCATCGGCACTCTGGCAACCATCTTCGTTGCCTCTCCCGTGGCTTACGTTACCGACAGTCGTCGTCACCACAAGAAAGCAGACACAAAGGCCATCGTCAAGAACGCATAACTTCATCCCTACATACACAAAGGCGCCCAACCATTAAAGTGTCGGGCGTCTTTTTGTATGTAATGCGATACTCCGATCCGAGCACAAAGGCCGTCAGCTCGTCTTAACAGTCTAAAATTTAGGTCAAATAATCCGTAATAGCACTTTTTACGGTATCAAAACAACGGTTTAGCGGCATTTTTTAACAATAAAATTTGGTAGAAACGCCGATAAATTTTATTTTTGCTGAAAAATAAGGAAGATGTGCGGCCAAGGCAAATATTACCGTATTTCAGCCACAAAAGCTGCCGCAAAAATCGGTCAGCAGAACCGCATACGCACACCCCCATATGGGCGTAACAACGCCATAGATTCGACAAAGCCCGAACGAGTTCTCCTCAGACCCCCACGGAGGGGTGAAAAGACAGAAAAAATATTCACGACAGACGACAGATGCATAAAAAAAACTGTTTAACACAACAATAGGCTTGGCCAAAGGACAAACAAAACGTGTATCCACAACGTTATATACATATACATATACATCCAAGCCAATTCTAAAAAAACATCGGCCGAGAGCGAAAGACATAGGTTTGCACCACAAAGACATTCCGACATCAACAAAAAACAACAAGAATACATACAAATACACTAAATACAAACCACTAATTCTGCTTTTATGAAAAAGATTGCATTAGTAGCCGCATTAGTCGGCGCAACATTCTGTGCAGTGCCCGCATCCGCACAAGAGGCACAAGAAGTAGCAGTATCTCTGGACCAACCCTGCAAGACACACTACTACAGCACATCGCGTGACAACTGGTTTATCCAGATCGGTGCAGGCATCCAAAGCCCGTTTGTAGAGAACTACCTGCCTCAGACCGATGCAAAACACAAACTCACAGCCGTATACAACCTCGGCTTCGGCAAATGGTTCTCCCCGTACCTGGGCTGGCGTCTCAGCTTCCTGGGCGGCGCAATGCGTTGGGATAACGGCGAAATCTCCAAGGCCAAGAACGTAAACGCCAACCTCGACTTCATGTGGGACATGTTCAACAGCATCGGCGGTGTCAACCCCAACCGCACATTCTCCATCATACCTTTCGTAGGTCTCGGTGGCACATACGTATGGGACATCAAGGCTCCCGCATCCAATATCTATAACGAAAATGACGCCATCAAAGACGAAAGCTGGACACTGCCCGTAAGTGCCGGCTTGCAGCTGCGCTTCCGTCTGTGCAAATATGTAGACCTATTCTTCGAAGGCCGTGCGCAATTCTACGGCGACAACTTCAATGGTTGCTCTTATGGTCAACCCGTCGACGTTAACATCTCCGCTATCGGCGGCCTGACCTTCAACCTCGGTGGTAGCCAATTCCGCACCTTCAATCCCTGCGACTACACAGACTACATCAACAGCCTCAACGGCCAAGTCAACGACCTGCGCTCCGCACTTGCCGCCACCGCCGCCGACCTCGCAGCTGCTCAGGCTCAACTCCCCTGCCCCGAAGTCAAGGAACAGCAACCCGTTGTAACAACCGCTCCCCTGCTGGCCTCCGTACGCTTCAAAATCGGCTCGGCAGTCATCACATCCACCGAAGAAGTCAATGTATACAACATCGCCGAATGGCTCAAAGCCAACCCCGAGCAGAAGGTTGTCATCGCAGGCTATGCTGACAAGAAGACCGGATCGGCTGACTTCAACAAGAAACTCTCCGAAAAACGTGCACAAGCCGTTTGCGACATGCTCGTCAACGAATACGGCATCGCTTCCGACCGTCTGACAACCAAGTCCTTCGGAAGCGACGAACAGGTTTACACCGGCAAAGGCCAAAATGACTGGAACCGCATCGTCATCTTCAAAGCAAACTAAAACAAGAGCTTAAAAAGACAAACACGAGCTTAGAAAACCAAGCCTACACGCCGTATCACGGCGCAACATCGGCGGACACGCTCCCTCACGGAGCGTGTCCGCTGTTTTTAATCGGTTTTGCCGTATGGTAATTTCTATGTACTTTTGTCTCTGCAAAACAATAGGCAACACTATGGGCAACAGACAATCATACAAGAAGATAGCCAAAAACGCCACATCCCTCGCCATCGTATTTGTAATGATGGCGGTCATCGCCATACGCCGCGACGGAATGCTGTTCGGGCATCGCCTGATTGAGGACAAAGCCCATAGCATCGCCGGCATCGAGCGACTCGAAGACGGCAGTATTATGGTCAACACCTCGCAATTAGACCTTGACATACGCGGATACAACGGTCCTGTGCCACTAAAAATACGCATCGACCCCTCAGGCAAAGTAGCATCCATAGCCGTAATGGACAATTCCGAAAGTCCGGAATTTCTGCAACATGCTCTCGACGGCGGATTACTTGAACAATGGATAGGTCGCAACGCCGGGCAAATTCTCGCAGCTCCGGACATAGATGCCGTCAGCGGCGCTACATACACTTCCAAAGCCATTATTGCCAACGTTCGCGCCGGATTGGCCACCGCCTTGGGTCGACCGAACACCGTCCCCACGGCTACAACAGCCGACATCGCTTCCGCCGCCAAGGCGTCAGGAGCCAAGGCAGACCCGGAGGACAGCAATAGTCAAAAAAGCACAACGCCGCATAAACAACCGGCAGACAAAGCATCAGCGACAAAGTCTGTAGCCGAAAGCGATGCGCAACAGACCGTAGACGCAGATAATTCGAGCGCCAACCGTCCGCACCCGTTTACGGTCAATACCACCGAAACGTGCAAAGATATTCGTGGCTTCGGAGGCGCGGTGCCTGTCCTGATGGAAGTAAGCGCCAAAGGACGCATCACTTCACTCACAGCGCTTCCCAACGAAGAAACACCGGGATTTTTCAAGCGCGTGATCCGTGCCGCACTCACCGACACATTTGTCGGAATGAGCGTACGTCAAGCCTTAGCCTCCGATATGCCGGATGCGGTCAGCGGCGCCACCTATTCATCCAAGGCGCTGATAGCCAATATGCGAAAAGCTTTCGAGCAGGCGCAAGACACCCTTGCTTCGTTCCACAACACAGCCTCGAAAACGGCCGCCGCCACAGCCGATAAGCCGGCAAAGCACGCGGCCGCGCAACCACAGCAAGCAACATCCGAGAGCAATTCCACCGCGGTCAATTCCGTCGCCGTCACGACACCCCAATCGGACTCCGTAGCCGGTTCCGCGAACTCGATAAAGCGCACCGGACAACCAAACACACCCGAAGCCACGCAAAGCCGAGACATCGACTCCACTCAAGACGCAGCGACATCACCATGGACATGGCAACTGATTGTTGCACTGTGCCTTGCCGTATCGGCCACCGTAATTCCATTGCACCGAAACGGGCGCAAATTCCGTAGTGTCATACAGATACTCAACGTTGCCGGGCTCGGGCTACTTTGCGGCAAATTTATGTCCTTCTCGCTGATGGTCAACGTAATGTCCAACGGCATACAATGGCCCGCCGGGCTTTTGGCTCTGATAATGCTCTTCGCCGCATTCGTAATGCCCTTGTTCGGGCGTCCCAACCATTACTGCATGTGGATATGTCCTTACGGCTCGGCACAAGAACTGATGGGCCGTATACGTAAGCGCAAATGGCGCCCGACGCCGCGCATTACACGCATCCTGACATGGACACGCCGAGGCCTTTGGGCTCTGCTGATGCTGCTGATGTGGTGCGGCGTCGCCTTTGTATGGACCGATTACGAACCTTTTGCCTTATTCGTACCTTCGGCAGCCTCAGTGGCCGTAATTGTCATAGCTTCCGCATTCCTCATTCTCAGCATATTTGTCCATCGGCCCTACTGCTCGTGGATATGCCCGACAGGCACCACCTTCCGCGCGGCGCAGGACATCACCAAGCCCTAACCTCCCCTCTCAAGAGCGCCTTACACACAGCGAACCACGCATGGGGTGTGTCAAAATGGCAGGGCCGGCAGGGGCGCAACACATTGCGCATGCCGA
>UQGP01000053.1 GCA_900540625.1 uncultured Porphyromonadaceae bacterium
CCTTAGTGACTACTTCCTTTTTCTTTTTTTCGATTTTATTTAGGACAATATTGGGGCGCTATATATGTTTTACAACATATTATGCTGCCATTTGCGAATTAATGTGTAATTTTGACGTCCAATTCCGCTGAGAAGTGCGATGCCCGACAGGGTTTCGTGCAATACTTGTTTTCCCTCTTATGGCGAAAACGGGCATACAGGTGTGCGACATAGAGATGTTCCACTCAGTCATGCTCGCGGGAAAGGACAATCAGCACCCACGCCTTGTACACCTCCTATACTTGCTATACTTGCAAAAAAAGAAGACAATGCAAAAGGGCGGACAATGCTGCCAAAGACCTGAAAAGGCATAGGCTTGGAACGTGTTCCACGGCCGCAAACTACATTTCAACATACATCTGACAACATAAATTATTAAAAAACCTAATAACACCTTATGAGACTTAAACTGTTCCTGATTGTGCTCCTGGCCGCAGTATTGCCCGGGTTGGCACAAAGCGCCAAAATCGTTGGTACAGTGGTCAATGCCTCCACGGGAGCGCCTATATACGGTGCAACCGTCAGCCTGAGCAAGCAAGGCAATGCCACCACAGATGCCAACGGCAACTTTGTGCTGCGCGTCACTGCCGGCACCAGCGACCGTATGCTCGTGGCCTTTAACGGCTATGAAACTTACGGCGTCGACATCACCGTGGCCTCCGCGACTACCGAAGTAGGCACCATCCGCCTCAACCCCATTAACTATGACGCCGAAATGTACGGCGACCTCAATGACATCTATGCCGATGAGTCCGCTATGGACGCCGGCGACGATGACGACAGCGGCCGCCAAAACATCGTGGCACTTACCGGAGCCAACGATGATATATTCTACAATACGGCCAGCTACAACTTCGGTCCCATGTACTTCAACTACCGCGGCATGCGCTCCGAGTATCAAACCGTATACCTCAACGGCATCGAGATGAACGACCCCATACGCGGCCGCTTCAACTTCTCATCGCTGTTGGGCCTGACCTCGCGCGCCTTCCGCAACAAGACCAGCGCCGTAGGCACTGCCGTGGCCAACTATGGCATGGGCGGCCTGGGCGGCAGTGTCAACTACAACACCATCACCGACACATACGCCCCCGGCTTCAACGGCTCGCTGGCATTTACCAACTCAAACTATATGTTCCGCGCTATGGCCACCTACTCCACCGGTCTGAGCAAGAACGGCTGGGCCTTCACAATCAGCGGCATAGGTCGCTACTCCAAAGAAGGCGTTGTAGACGGAACATTCTACAACAGCGGCGGCCTGTTTATATCCCTCGAGAAGGTTCTTGACAAACACAACAGCCTTACACTGACAGCCTTCGGCGGTCCCACTCAGCGTGCTACCGCTTCCGCTACCTATCAGGAAGTATATGATCTGGTAGACGACAACCTCTACAACCCCAACTGGGGCTGGCAGAACGGCGAAAAGCGCAGCGCGCGCATCATCGAGTCCTACGACCCCACGGCTATGCTTACCTGGCTCTACAAAGACGGACGCACAACCCTCAACACCACCGCAGCCGTCCGCTGGACCAGCTACTCGCAGTCTGCTCTGCAGTACTACAAGGCCAATGACCCCAACCCGACCTACTACCGCTACCTCCCGTCATACTATGACAACCAAGAGGAAGCCGACTATTACACCTACCTGTGGAAAAACGATCCGAGCTTCCGCCAGATCAACTGGGAGAACCTCTACACCATCAATAAGCTCAACAACATCCAAAACGAAGGCAAGGATGAAGCCGACCACAAAGGATCTTCCTACATCCTGGAAAATCGTGTGAACAAGCAGTTCAACACTATGTTCAATACCTTCGTCAACCACCGTCTCAACGACCACTTCCAGCTGCAAGCCGGTCTGTCGTTCAACTACACCAAAGCCTCCTACTATAAAACAATACGCGACCTCCTCGGCGGCGAATACTGGCTTGACATCGACCCCTTCAGCGACCGCGATATCACCATCGCCCCGCTCAACCTCCAAAACGACCTCGACAACCCCAACCGCCGCGTCACCAAGGGCGACCGCTTCGGTTACGACTACGACTTCCACTATATCAAAGCCGAAGGCTGGTTGCAGAACACCTACACCAGCACACACTGGGATGTCAACTACGGCGCACGCATGAGCTTCACCCAATTCTACCGCGACGGCCATATGCGCAACGGCCGTGCACCGCTCAACTCCCTGGGCAATAGCTCAACAAGCCAATTTGACAATGCAGGCGTCAAAGCCGGTGCAACCTACAAGCTTGACGGACGCAACTTCTTCACCGCACACATCAGCTACGGCACACGTGCACCTCTGGCCGACCAAGCTTTCATTGCACCGCGCGTCAAGAATACACTCGTAAGCGACCTGCGTAGCGAACGCGACTTCTCCGCCGACATCTCCTACGGATGGGCTTACCGCCGCTTCCGTGGCGCCCTGACCGCCTACTACGTCAACCTCGACAACGTCACCGAGCGCACAGGCTTCTACGATGACCGCTACTCCACTTACGCCATCTACGCCCTCACCGGCGTCCGCAAGGTCTCCAAAGGTATCGAACTGGGCATGTCCTTCAAGATTACGCCCAGCCTCACCGCAACCTTCGCCGGCACTTACGCCAAGTACCAGTACAAGAACAATCCTCAGGGTACACGCTCATTCGAAAACGGCCTATACGCCGACACCACCCAGACCGTATACCTCAAGAACTTCTATGTAGGTTCGACACCCCAGACTGTCTGCAACCTCGGACTCGATTGGGCTGCTCCCGGCAACTGGTTCTTCAACGTCAACGGAACATGGATGGGTGACGCTTACGTATCGCTCTCCCCGGCATACCACGAAGCTCTGCCCGAATTGTGGAAAAACATTGAGAACTGCACCCCCGAGAAACTTCAGGCCAAAATCGAAGAACTGTCCACACAAGACAAACTGAAAAACGCCTTCAGCCTCAACGTCTCCGTGGGCAAGCTCATATACATCAACCGCAAAGTTTCGCTCAATCTCAACCTCAACGTCAACAACGTTCTCAACAACCGCGACATCGTCACCAACGCATACCAGCAGGGACGTCTCGATACCAAAAACTACATACGCGACAAGTACCCCAACAAATACCAATACGCCCAAGGCGTCAAAGTATTCTTCAATGTCGGAGTACGCTTCTGATATGAATATTTTTTCGCGTAAACACCACAGTATCACGCCCCAAAACATAAAATCAAGACAATGAAAAAATCACTAATATACATCTATACAGCCCTGCTGGCACTCGCCGGCTCCGTGTCGCTGTCGTCCTGCGATGACGACTTCGAGCGCCCGCCCATGGTGGTACCCACGGCCAAGCGCCACGCCAACACCACCATTGCCGAACTTAAAACCAAGTTCTACACCGGCGAAAGCAACTATGCCACACTCGTCGAAAAACGCGACGATGGCACAGACTACATCATCAAAGGCCGCGTCATCTCCTCCGACCAGGCAGGCAACTTCTTCAAACAGCTTGTTATCGAGGACGAAACCGGAGCCATTCAGGTCAACATCGACAGCTACGACCTGTACAAATCCTACCAATACGGGCAGGAAATTGTCATCGATGTCACCGGACTCTATGTCGGCGCCTACGGCAAGCTCATGCAAATAGGCTCGACCCCCAACAACAACTATCCCGGGCGCATAGCCTCCGACCTTGCTACAAAGCAGATTGAAGTCAACGGTCTGGCCGAACCCGAAAAAGTCGTAGCCGGCGAATACACCATTGCCGCGCTCAACGACCTTATTTCCAATCAAGAAGAATTCCTGGCCAAGCAATGCCGCCTCGTATCCATCAAAGATGTAACATTCAAGGATGCCGGCAAAGCAACCCTCGCCGACAAGGACAAAAACACCTCGCGCACCATCTCCGACGGCACAGGTGATATGATTGTCTACACCAGCGGATACAGCGACTTCTACGACTACTACTGTCCCGAAGGTAAAGGCACCATCGTCGGCATCCTGAGCTTCTTCAACCGCTCGTGGCAAATACGCCTCATAGGCGTCAGCGAGGACGAGAACGTCGCAGACACCATGCGCGGCCTCATCGGTTACGAACTCAGCAAGGCTCCCGGCACCGGAGGCGACACCCCCACACCCACGCCCACCCCGGGCGATGCCGGCACCAAGGAAAAACCCTACACCGTTGCTAACGTACAGGCCGGAGCCACCGGCACAGGCGTATGGGTCAAAGGCTACATCGTAGGATGGATTGACGGCAAGACACTCGCCGACGGAGCCAAATTCAACGCCGACGGCGTCACAGTGTCATCAAACGTCATGCTCGCCGATGCAGCAGACGCGGCAACCACCGCCAAAATCATCCCCGTACAGCTGCCCAGCGGCGAAATCCGTAAAGCCGTCAACCTTCAGGACAACCCCGCCAACTACAAGAAAGAAGTGCTGCTTAAAGGCAACCTCGTGGCATACTTCGGCGTTCCCGGCCTCAAAGAAGTCTCCGCAGCAGTCATCGACGGCAAAGAATACCCCATGGGCGGCGACGACCAGCCCTCAGGCGACGTCGTGACATCCCTCGACGAAAACTTCGACGCCTCCACCGATATCCCCGTCGGATGGTTCCAGAAACAAGCCGCCGGCGACAAGGCTTGGTATGTCCGCAACTTCAACGAGAACAACTACATCACCATGTCCGGATTCAAGGGCACTGCACCCTTCGACCAGTGGCTGCTCTCGCCCGCCATCGACATGGACAAAGTCTCCGACAAGACCCTCACCTTTGACACCCAAGTCAACGGCTACGGAGCCACCACAACCACGCTCAAAGTCTACATCGTCACCGACCCGGCCAACCTCGCTACAGCCACCGAGCTCAAAGCCACCTTCGCCACAGCTCCGGCAGCAGGAGCCGACGGCAAGACAAAATACAGCGAATGGGTAAAGAGCGGCAACGTCGATCTGGCCAAATACAAAGGCAAAGTATACATCGCCTTCCGCTACCAAGCCTCCAAGGATGCCAACTACGCCACCTGGTGCGTAGACAACGTCAAACTCAACGCTGCCAAATGACAAGCGTCACGACACACCCGCATATTCAATAACACAAGCCAATACACCATACAAAACATATGAAACCACTGAAATCATATCTGGCGTGGGTAGCCGTGACACTCGCAGTTGCGGGAGCCACCACGGCTTGCCAAGACGACATCGACGATCCCATCATCGATGCCCCCGTGGCCAAAGACCAGCCCAACACATCCATACTCGAGCTCAAAACCAAGTATTGGAATGACGCCACCAACTACATAGACACCATCGGCACACGCGACGACGGCAGTCACTACGTCATCTCCGGACGCGTCGTCTCCTCCGACGAAGCCGGCAACGTCTTCAAGTCTCTCGTCATCCAAGACGGCACCGCAGCACTGTCGCTGTCCATCAACTCCTACAACCTCTACCTCAAATACCGCCGCGGACAGGAAATCGTCCTCGATGTCACCGGTATGTATATCGGCAAATACAACGGCCTCGTACAGCTCGGCCAACCCGAATGGTACGAAAACGGCAACGCTTGGGAAGCATCTTTCATGTCGCCCGAGTACTTCATGGCACACGCCCAACTCAACGGCTTCCCCGACACCTCCAAGCTGGACACCCTCGTGGTCAACTCCTTCTCCGAGCTGCCCACCGACCCCGCCGGCCTCATCAAATGGCAAAGCCAACTGGTACGCTTCAACAACGTATCCTTCGCCAACGGCGGCAAAGCCACATTCTCCGAGCACAAGTCCAACGTCAACCAAAGCCTTGTCGACGCTGACGGATCGAGCATCAACGTCCGCACCTCCGGATACTCCAATTTCTGGAACAAGACCCTCCCCGAAGGTCGCGGTGACGTGGTAGCCATACTCTCGTACTACGGTACCAGCGGATGGCAACTCATCCTCAACGACTATGCAGGTTGCATGAACTTCGGCAACCCCACCGTTCCCGAAGGATCGCAGAGCAAGCCCTGGAGCGTTGACAAAGCCATCGAAATCGAAAAAGTCGGAACAGAGAAGTCCGGATGGGTTTCGGGATACATCGTCGGCGCCGTAGGCCCCGAAGTCACCGAAGTCAAGTCCAACTCCGACATCGAATGGAAAGCCGATCCTCTGCTGAGCAATACCCTCGTAATCGGCCAAACAGCCGACACCAAGGACATCGCTCACGCTCTGGTCATCGAACTGCCTGACGGCTCCAAGCTGCAGTCTCTCGGCAACCTCGTCGACAACCCCGGCAACTACGGCAAGCAAATAGCCCTGCGCGGCACACTCGCCAAAGCTATGGGTACCTTCGGCATCACCGGCAACAACGGCACCACCGACGAATTCTCCATCGAAGGCCTCAACCCCGGCGGCGAAGGCATACCCGAAGGCACGGGCACCAAAGAATCACCCTACAACTGCTCACAAGTACTCGCCGGAGCTTCCGGCACCGCATGGGTCAAAGGCTACATCGTCGGCTCCAGCGCCGGCAAGACCGCAGCCGAAATGACCAACGCCACCGGCTCGGCCGCTTCCACTTCCAATATCTTCATCGCTGCCAAGGCTGACGAAAACGATTACACCAAGTGTATTCCCGTACAGCTTCCCATAGGCGACATTCGCTCCTCGCTCAACCTTCAGGCTCATCCCGAGAACCTCGGCAAAGTCGTAGCCCTCAACGGATCGCTCGAAAAATACTTCGGACAACCGGGCGTTAAGACTGTCACCGAATTCGATCTCGAAGGCGGCGTCACACCTCCCACGCCTCCCGTAACCTCCGGCGACGGCTCCGAGAACAACCCCTACACCGCTGCCGAAGTCATTGCCTTCAACCCGCAATCCTCGCAGGAAGCCACCAAGAGCGCCGTTTGGGTCACCGGTTACATCGTAGGTTGGGCTGACGTCAGCGCCACTCCCTACGCCATCAACGCCGAGACCGCCCACTTCGACGCCTCCGCCACCATGGCTACCAATATCCTCGTAGCTCCCTCGGCCGATGTCAAGGACGTTACCAAGTGCATCGGCGTCCAGCTCCCCACCGGCGATATTCGCAATGCGCTCAACCTCCAAGCCAATCCCGGCAACCTGGGCAAGAAACTCCAGATCAAGGGCGATATCATGAAGTATTGCGGCGTCGCCGGCATCAAGAATGCCACCGCCTACAAGCTCGAAGGAGGCACAACTCCCACCCCCACCCCCTCCGACCCCGTAGCATCGCTCAACGAAAACTTTGACGCATCCACCAACATCCCCGCCGGATGGACCCAGTCGCAAGTGGCAGGCAACAAGGCGTGGTACGTACCCACGTTCCAAGGCAACAATTACGCCGCCATGACCGGATTCAAGGGCACAGGTCCCTTTGACCAGTGGCTCATCTCCCCGGCCATCGATATGTCCAAAGTCACCAAGAAAGTGCTGACCTTCGACACCCAGGTCAACGGATACGGCTCGACACAATCCGCCCTCAAGGTCTTCGTGCTCACCGCAGCCGACCCGGCCAAGGCCAAGGCTACACAACTCAACCCCACCCTGGCAACAGCACCCGCAAGCGGATATAGCCAGTGGGTAAACTCGGGCGAACTGGACCTCAGCGCCTTCTCCGGCATCGTATACATCGGATTTGAATACACCTCGCCCGTGGCCGACAACTACGCCACCTGGTGTGTAGACAACGTCAAACTCAATGCCGAAGGCGGCAGCACCCCCGACCCCGATCCCACTCCCGACCCCACTCCCGCAGGAGACTTCAAGGGCGACTTCAACTCGTTCAACAACGGCCAAGCCCTGTCCAAACCTTACGGAACATACACCAATAAGACCGGATGGACCGCCTCCAACGCCATCATCCTTGGCGGCGGCGACAACGATTCGAACCCGATATTTAAGTTCATCGGCGCAGCCGGAACACTGGCTCCGACCCTCAACGGCAAGACCTCCGCAGCCGGCACCCTCGTATCACCCGCACTGTCCGGAAGCATCAAGACCCTGACATTCAAATACGGTTTTGCCTTCAGCGAAGCCAAGGCGCAATTCACCGTCAACGTCAAGGACGCCTCCGGCAACGTCATCAAGAGCCAAGTTGTAACACTCGACACCATCACCAAACAGAATGTCTACAACTTCAGCCTTGATGTCAACTACAACGGCACCTTCACCATCGAAATCATCAACAACTGCTACTCGCAGCTCGATGCCAATAAGGACCGCGTGTCCATTTGGGATCTGACCTGGACCGAGTGACAACCCATGCCAAAGACCGGCCACGCCACACCGCCACACTCCGGCGGTGTGGCACGTCGGCCTTTCGGCTTTTTTCAAGTAATACCAAACACCGATGAAACTCACCAAGACACTTGCCGCAGCACTGCTGGCCCTGGCCTGCACAGCCCCGGCATACGCCCAAGACGATAATGCGCAACGGATGATCACCCAGACCGCCGGCATCGCATTCTACAATCTTGAGAACTTCTTTGACACGATACCCAACAACCCTCTGGGCCGTGACCTCGAATACACCCCCAACGGCAAAAACCAATGGGACAGCCGTAAGTACTGGAACAAGGTCAACAACCTTGCTCGCGCCATCTCATCGTTTACCTCCAAGCGCACACCCAACGGCCCGGCCATCGTCGGCGTCAGCGAAGTCGAGAATCGCGGCGTCCTCGAAGACCTCGTACGCGACCCGCAACTGGCTCCGTGGAACCTCCAAATCGTACACCACGACTCGCCCGACAAGCGCGGTATCGACGTCAGCCTCCTATACAACCCCAAGTACTTCAAGCTGGAAAACGTCACCAACCACACGCTCGCCGAAGTACCCTTCGCCACCCGTGACCAAATGTGCGTCGTAGGACGACTGATGGGACAACGCGTAGCCGTCATCGTCAACCACTGGCCCTCACGTATCGGCGGTCAGGAGAAATCCTCGCCCAACCGCGAAGCCGCCGCACGCCTGTGCCGCGCCATCTCCGACTCGCTGTGGCGCGTAGACCCCCAAATCGGCGTCATCATCATGGGTGACCTCAACGATGACCCCATGGACAAATCATGCTCCGAAGTCCTCGGTGCCAAACGCGACAAGAAAGACGTCACCGAAGACCACGCATTCTTCAGCCCCTTCTGGAGCATCCTCGACCACGGCACCGGAACTCTTGCCTACAAGAGCTCGTGGAACCTCTTTGACCAAATTATCATTTCCGGCAACCTGCTCAACACGCCCGAAAACCGCTGGCACTTCCTGCGTGCCGAAGTCCTCAACCGCGACTTCCTCAAAGACACCGAAGGCGCACGCCAAAACTACCCCCTGCGCACCTTCGCCTCCGGAGTATACCTCAACGGATACTCCGACCACTTCCCCACCGAAATCTTTGTAACGCGTCGCATCCCCGCTCCCAAGCGCTGACGCCCACGTTACATCACACGCATACCGCGCCGCAGCCACGCCTCCCACAGCGTCCTGCGGCGCGGCCGCTATATACATACGTCATCCCGCTCGCCGGAAGACCGCCCCGCTTTGTTCAATAAATCTCATTTGTTCACTACCATTGAACAAACACATTCTTTTGAACAAAACCACCCTTGCGAGTTTTTGTTAATACAAACTTTTGAGACCGAATTTCGCACTTCGGCTTTGAGATATCCGCACAAAACATTCGTTCATACGTCATCGGCTCATTATTAATTTGTATCTTTGTGCTGTCTTCCGACAAATAGCATCATCGCCATACCATAGAAGCGTATTTCTGCACACGTTCCAAAACTATATAGCAACCATCACATTGCAATCTCGTACATCAATTGACAGAGCCCAAAAGGAATATGTGCATTAATTCAATCCACGCTTTCGACAAACCATTAAACCGACAAGATGGATTGACCGGTCAATCAGATTATGAAAAAGCTTATCTTATTCTCAGCCACTATCCTATTGTCGCTGCTACTCAGTGTATCCGATTACGCCGTAAATTGGGAGTGGGCACTCTATGGCTCAAGAGCATCTCGCTTCAGTAACGGACTTGCTGATTTCTATTCCGCCGAAACCCATAAAAACGGATATATTGACGTTACCGGGAAAACGGTAATTCCGGCTATATATGATCAAACCGACTCTTTCTCAGCCAATTGTGCCGTCGTAAAAAAAGACGGCAAGCAAGCATTGATAGACCGACAGGGAAAGATAATCTTCGATTTCGGCAAATACGAATACTATAAATTAGAAAAGGCGCCTAATGCATACCGAGTAAAGGATGTCGCGACGGGTAAGCTCGCCTATTTTGATGGCGTACGGTTCTTAACGGGCTTTGACTATCAATATATTGATGACTATGGTAATTATCCGTTCATCAGCTTGAGTTCTCAGTCCAAGAGAGACATCCTAAACGCGCTTACCGGCGAACTATACAGCAATTCTTTTGCCGCAAAATACGGGAGCATCATCATCCTGAAGACAAGATACAACAACGACTTTTCGGAATGGATGTATGCACGAGATGGTAACCCAATGAAGTCTGCCTTCGAAAACAGCAGCGAAGGCGTGTATGTATTCAAAGACGAGAGCACTAAAGAATACGGGCTTAAAGACAAGTCCGGCAATACTATAGTGCCGGCAAAATACAAAAATCGTTTTTCACACTTTTGGATAAACGATGTAGTTGTATTAATCGACAGCATTTCACCTAAAGAGAAATATGTCAACATAGCCTTCAACAAGTACGGCAAGGAAATACTGCGCGCCAAAAACATTTGGATGGATGCAAACTTCATCTACACGGGCGACATAATCCAAGACAGCACATACCGTTTCTACGACAATATGGGAAATCGACTGAAACAACTCGACGGCCGTCAATGGATTTCGTGTGAAAACGGATACTACTATAACATTCCGAGCAAAAGCGTGTACTACGCAAAGACCGGAAAAATCGTTTCGGGAGTTGAATACTTTGGGCTACCTTCCGAAGGAATGAGACAGGTTCGCTTAAAGAATAGCGACAAAAGCGTATACTACTTTCTCAACGATGATACGCACGAGCAGATTGGCCCGTACGCGTATGCAAACGATTTTCATGAGGGCTTGGCTGTCGTTGAATTCAATGGAGACAATGGAAGCAAAGTCATCGACAAAAAAGGCAAAGTATATTCCCTGCCAAGTGGAATAAAAATAGAGGGTGACCGTTTCCAAGAAGGCGTAATCAGCGCCACAGACAAATCGGCCAACGTCCACGGACTATTATACAATCCTTTAGGTCATGACGGTTGGGCTTATACTCAAAAGGCCGGCGAAATACATGATGCGGCCTATCGGGTCAAGTGGGAAGAGGCAGGGACACTGTTCGAGGCAAAGAAATACGCACAAGCAAAGGATATATATTATCTCCTTGCAATGCTAAGGCCCAAGGATAATTCGGCATTTAACAATTATGCCTGCTGTCTATACAACCTTGGACTGTATGCCGAGGCAGAGACTGCAATAGACTTGGCTCTACGCAATGACCCGAGCGATGAATATGCCCTCAACCTCAAGAGCAATATTGCTCAGGCTTTGAACGCTCAGTATACCACCGACTACGATGAGGCCGAAGAAGACCGGAGCACCGGTTCGGTATGGTCGGCACTCGGCGATTTTGCCAATGCAATGATGGGTATTGCCGTCAATATGGCCGGAGGATCGCAGAATTACTATGCCACCGCCGACGATGACTATTCGTCCGAATATGGATCTTCTAATTATTCGTCCGGCAATTATCAGCAACAATACAACAGATGGGCAAGCGTCGCCGAAAGGCACTATAACTCCATCACCAATTTGGGTTCATCTTTCACATCACGAAGCGGTAAAAAGCATGGCCATTCGGGACAAGGCGCATCGCCGAGCAACTATGTCATGCAGAAAAGGCAGTTCCGAGAGGCACAGAAAGAGATGCAGCGTATACGCACCAAAGCTCGAAACGCCGGCATCACCATCATGAAATCTCAATATGAGGATGCCTCTATCTCCTATTAAGGCATCATAAACACCCCGACTATGGACACCGACGCATTGTATTACGACGCTCTCGAGCTGCTGGAAACGCTGATAGCCACGCCGCGCATCTCGCGCGGCGAGGGCGCTGCCGCCGACGCGGTGGCGCGATGGATAGTGCGCCACGGTCTGGACGCACGCCGCCACGGAGACAATATATGGGCGCTACTGCAGCCGTGGGACGATACGCGACCCACGCTGTTACTCAATTCGCACATAGACACGGTGCGCCCCTGCGCCGGATGGACACGCGACCCGTACACACCCGTGCACGAGGATGGACGCCTCTACGGCCTGGGGAGCAACGACGCGGGCGCCTCGTTGGTGTCGCTATTGGCCGTAGCCGCGTATATGCAGGCGCACCCCCGGGCACACGCCGCCTACAATATCATCATCGCCGCCTCGGCGCAGGAGGAAGTCAGCGGTCGCGGAGGCATGGAGGTCCTGCGCCGCCTGCTGCCGCATATCGACGCAGCCATCGTCGGCGAACCCACCGGGATGCGTCCCGCCGTGTCCGAGAAAGGTCTTATCGTCATCGACGCACTCGTCACCGGCGTCGGAGGCCACGCCGCACGCACCGATGACGGTGGCGACGGCAATGCCATATACCGAGCCATGCAGGTGGCCGACATCCTGCGACATCTCCAACTGCCGCCCGAGTCCCCCACCCTCGGCCCGGTCAAAATCACCGTGACTGGCATTTGGGCCGGCACGCAGCACAATGTCATCCCCGCCGAGTGCCGCCTGATGATAGACATGCGCACCACCGACACCCATACCAACGAGGAAGTCCTGGCGGCTATGCGCGCCGCCGTACCCGAGTGGTGTACGCTCACGCCGCGCTCGCTGCGCCTGTCACCTTCGTCCATATCGCCGCAGCACCCCATAGTCCGGCGACTCGAGATGCTCGGACTCGCCCCCTACGGCTCACCAACCCTCAGCGATCGTGCACTCATGCCCTGGCCGTCCGTCAAATGCGGCCCCGGCGACAGCACCCGCTCGCACTCCGCCGACGAGTACATCGCCACCGACGAAATCCGCGACGCCATCGACACCTACCTCCACGTCCTCCTTGGATTGCATTTTTAAGGCGTACTTTTCGTCGCATACGCGTCAACACCTAATATTACAAAAAAAAACACAATACACCCCTCGCACACCCCGGACAATACGACAAAAGAAGTGCGCCATCAAGCACTTAAAAGTGGGTAATAGACGCTCTAAAGAACACTATTTTGCATATTTCCTGACTTCGTCACTGAAAAACAGAGTATTTTATAAGCGGTTGAATGATAAT
>UQGP01000054.1 GCA_900540625.1 uncultured Porphyromonadaceae bacterium
TCTCTACTAAGGTAGTTATTTTCTGCCTTAGTGACTACTTCCTTTTTCTTTTTTTTGATTTTATTTAGGACAATATTGGAGCCGAATAGCTGCCGCAAAATTTTCTATTGTTATTCGACAAAATAACGAATAGCAGTCGCTATCACTCATCGCCGTCAGGCTTCACCCCGACAGCGGCAAGGACTTGCTCGGGGGCATCGGGGACGTGTGGCGAGATAATGCGGCGATTGGCCGGAAGAAGGGTATTGGCGCGGTTGCCGAGGTTTTTGGCAAAACCCAGAGGACGATCTTGATATGTAAGCAATACAATGCCGCGCGGCGTATCCTCCGGCAATATCGGGGCATTGCGCTGCAAATATGATACTGCATCTCGCCAATCTACCGAGACTTTAACAAAAGCGTCAGTATCAACAACTTGACTCATGGCCAAAGCGTGTGCCGGGATAACGTCGCGTCCCTTAATCGTGCCGACTTCCACGCCGCCAAGGATGACGCGCAGTCCGGCATCGGCAAGTCGTACGACCATAGCTGCCACCGCCGGCGGAGTCGCCGTAATTGTCCCGGCGACATCGGTGTTCCACTCCATATCGCCGCGCACCATGCGGCGCACGGCCTCCGGAACGGGCTGTGTCTTTCCCGAGGGTTTGCGCCCGGATGCCTTGGAACGACGCGTGTTGCTCCCCTGTGCCGCCGGAGCGCCATCGCCATCCTTACGCAAGGCCGCTATAAACAGCCCCTCGCCACGCGCAATGCCCGGATAGAAATGTGCGCACGGGAACGACTTTTGCCCTCCGTCAAAATATCCGGGAGACACCCCGGGCATATTCTCCAACCCGGTAGACAGCGGCGTAGCACCCAATTCTTCAATGATATAGCGAATATTATCTTCGTCCTCGTCCGTATTGAATGTGCAAGTACTATACACCAGCACTCCGCCCGGGCGTAAGGCGTCCCACAGACCGAGCAATATTCGTCGTTGCAGCGCAACACAATCGCGCACCAACGACGGCGACCATTGGGCTACAGCTTCCGGGTCCTTACGCATCATACCTTCGCCGGAGCATGGCACATCGGCACAAATGACATCGAAGGCGCCCCGAAGCGCTCCGAAAGACGCAGCATCAGCGCACGTTGCAATGACGCGCGGGTCGCCCCAGCGCTGCAAGTTTTCCACCAGCACTCCGGCGCGCGTGCGGTCGTATTCGTTGGCCACCACTACCGTACCTTCGCCGCCAAGGGCGTCCGCCACGGCTGTAGTCTTCCCTCCGGGCGCGGCACATGCATCGAGCACGCGCAATTCGCCGTCCGGATCGATACCGGCCTGCGTCAAGGCATGGCGCAGCACCGTTGGCAGAGCCGCACTCGAGGCATCTTGTACATAATACAATCCCTGATGCAGCGCCGGGTCAAAGGTAAAGCGCGGACGACCGGACAAATATGCCAGACGCGCGTTCCACGGCGCGGTATCGGCGCATCGCGGCATTCCGAGGCCGCGATGTGCGGCTATGCGCACGGACACTTCCGGCTCGCTTGTTGTCAATGCCTCGACAAGGACACGCCCATGCGGCCGTGAAAGCAGCATCTGCACAAAGGCCTCGGGCAGACGACGCGATTCAGGATTTGCCGGTGATGATGGAGCGGATGTCATTGAGTTTATTGAGCGCCTCCAGGGGCGACAGGTTATTGATGTCAAGGCCGATGATTTCGTCTCGTATCTGGCTTAGCACCGGGTCGTCCAATTGGAAGAAGCTCAACTGCATTCCGCCCTCTTTCAGCGGCTTGGGAGCTTCGGCACCCGTCATATCCACGGCGCCGACGGCATCGCGGTTGGCCTCGAGACGGTGCAATATGGCATTGGCACGGTTGACTATCACCGCCGGCATACCGGCCAATTTGGCCACGTGTATACCGAAGGAATGTTCGCTGCCGCCGCGTTCCAACCGCCGCAGGAACACCACCTTGCCGTCAATTTCCTTGACGGACACATGGAAATTGTGTATGCGCGGATAGGACTGTTCGAGCTCGTTGAGTTCGTGGTAGTGCGTGGCAAAGAGCGTCTTAGGTCTCAAGTTGTCGGGCGTGTCGTGTATATACTCGACTATGGCACGGGCTATCGAGATGCCGTCGTAAGTGGACGTTCCGCGTCCCAATTCGTCGAAAAGTATCAGCGAACGCTGACTCAGGTTATTGATGATAGATGCGGCTTCGTTCATCTCGACCATAAAGGTGGACTCGCCCAACGAGATATTGTCACTGGCGCCTACGCGCGTGAAAATCTTGTCCACCACGCCTATATGTGCGCTGTCAGCCGCCACGAAACAACCTATCTGGGCCATCAGAACGTTGAGAGCCGTCTGACGCAACAATGCCGATTTACCCGACATATTGGGGCCGGTAATCATCAGTATTTGTGCATCATCGTTGTTCAGGTGTACGCTGTTGGCGATATACGGCACACCCACAGGCAGACGCCTTTCGATAACGGGATGTCGAGCCTGCACAAGGTCAAGCTCGAGGCTGTCGTCCACCACCGGACGCGCATAGCGGTAGGCCGTGGCCGCCGCATTGAACGACAGCAGACAGTCCAGACGCGCCACCAGCATCGCATCGGCCTGCATCGCAGGTATATACGATGACAGCGCAGCCACAAGATCGTTGTACAACGAGGTCTCCAGGGAGGCTATACGGTCTTGCGCTCCCAAGATTTTTTCCTCGTATTCTTTGAGTTCGGGGCTGATATAGCGCTCGGCATTTACCAAAGTCTGCTTGCGTATCCACTGCTGAGGCACCTTGTCGCGATGGGTATTGGTGACCTCAAAGTAGTAGCCGAAGACGTTATTAAATCCGATTTTTAGAGAAGAGATACCCGTGGCCTCGACTTCGCGGTCGCGTATCTGTGCCAGGTATTGTTTGCCTCCGGTGGCTATATGGCGCAATTCGTCCAAGGTGGCGTTGACGCCTTCGCGTATGACGTCGCCGCTGCCGGGCTTGTTCGGACAATTGTCCCAAATTTCGCGTTTGATGCGTGCGGCGATGTCCGCACACGGATTTATTTGCTCGCCTATGGCACGTAGTTGCGGCTGGTCGGCACCGAGGCATAGGGCCTTGACAGGCTCGAGGGCTTCGAGTGCGGCACGTACCTGCACAACCTCGCGTGGCGTGATGCGCAGCGTGGCAATCTTGGCTACCAATCGGCCCAGATCGCCTATACGGTCCAAAAAGCTCCCGGCGGCCTCGGCGGCCTCGCGGTCACGGAAGAAGTATTCCACGACATCCAGGCGGTTGTTGATTTCGCGCGGGTCGCGCAACGGCATCAGTATCCATTGGTGCAGCAGGCGTGCGCCCATCGGTGTACGCGTCCTATCAAGTACTTCCAGCAGGCTCATACCTTCCTCGCTCAACGGCGTCACCAATTCGAGATTGCGCACCGTGAAGCGGTCGAGGCGCACATATCGGTCTTCCTCTATGCGCGCTATGGTATTGATGTGCCCTATGTGCGTGTGATTGGTGACATCGAGGTAGTGTAGTATGGCTCCGGCGGCTATGATTCCGGCGTTCATACGCTCGAGGCCGAAGCCCTTGAGCGATGAGGTCTCGAATTGTTTAAGCAGACGTTCCATGGCCGCATCTCGCGTAAATACCCAATCGTCCAACTCAAACGTCAGATAATGCCCCGACAGTTCGTCGTCGAGACGACGCTTGAGTCCGCGCTCGACCAGGACTTCCTTGGGCGCAAACTGAGCCATGAGCTTGTCTACATAGTCGGCATTGCCCTCGGCGGCAAGGAACTCGCCGGTACTGATATCCAAAAAGGCTATGCCCAAGGTCTTGTCTCGACCGTGATGTATGGATGCCAGGAAGTTGTTGAGTTTGCCGTCCAGGACGTTATCGCTCAGCGACACGCCGGGCGTCACCAATTCGGTGATGCCGCGCTTGACCAGTGTCTTGGTTGTCTTGGGGTCCTCGAGCTGCTCGCAAATGGCCACGCGTTTGCCGGCCCTCACCAACTTGGGCAGATAGGTGTCCAAGGCATGGTGCGGGAAGCCTGCCAGTTCGACGTATGCCGCCGCTCCGTTGGCACGGCGCGTCAGGGTGATACCCAAAATCTCGGAAGCGGCCAAGGCGTCATCGCTGAATGTCTCGTAGAAGTCGCCCACGCGGAACAGCAGTATCGCATCGGGATGCTTGCGTTTCATCTCGATGTACTGCTTCATCAACGGCGTCTCGGCTATTTTTTTGGCCATAGTATGGTTGTCTTGTTAGAAATGGACGGTCGATTTACTGCAGAAACTTGCGAGCCTTCTCGATGTCTCCGACATGATCCACGTCCAGAATCTTGCCCATATCGAAAGCGCGGAGGCGCTGACCGGCGGCCACAAGTGCTCGCTGGTAGTTGCGCATACGGCTGACGCCCTCGTCGATGCAACGACGCAGGATGTCCACAGCCGCGGGGCGCAACCCGTAGATGCCCCCCGAGACATACCGCACGCCGTCCCAAGGCGCATCGCGGAAGGCGGTGATGATACCGTCGGCGGCAGTGTCTACATACAACGGCTTTTCGTCGTCGATATAGGTGGTGACAGCCATGCAGCCGTCGATGTCGTCCGGAGCCTCGGCAAAGGCCTGTACGTAGCGGGCAAAATCCTCCTCGCGGAAGATGGTATCCACCGTGGTGAGTACAAATCGGCCGTCGCCGGCGTCCGCGCCGGCGGCGCCGAAGGTGCGCGACACTTCGTAGAAGCTATGCATCGAGCTTGGCGTGGTCTTGACTACTAACGTCAATGGCACAGGCAATTGCGATTGCAAGGCTTCGACATACCGGTGCACGTCGGTCATGTGCTCGTTGACGATGACACTGATGCGGCGAGCATCGTTGGCCATAAAAATATCTATGAGGCGGCGAATCATGGGACGGCCGTCTATGTCCACCAGCGGTTTGGGCACGGGGACACCTTCCTGTACAAGTCGGCTGCCTTCGCCGGCGGCTATAATTGCGTAATTCATTGATAAGCAAAAATGCTAATCCCGGCATTAACGGCTGTCGGTCTTATGCCGCACGGATGCCGGGATGGATGATTATTCGTCTTTGGTCAGGTCAAGCACTACATTGTCCGACCCTTTATCGTAATACTGGCGGCGCAGAGGGTTGCGGTGGGCCTCGGCGTCGTTGGCACGTGCGCGGAAAATGTCTATAGCGGCATATATCGCATGCAGCATGCTCTGCGGGTCGGCTTCGCCCTTGCCGGCGATGTCGTAGGCGGTGCCGTGGTCGGGCGAAGTGCGCACATACGGCAGTCCGGCGGTAAAATTGACACCGTCGTCCATAGACAGAGCCTTGAACGGTGCCAATCCTTGGTCATGGTACATGGCCAGTACGGCATCGAAGTGTGTATATGCAGCCGTGCCGAAGAAACCGTCGGCCGCATACGGGCCGAAAGCCATGATGCGACTTTCGCGCGCCTTGGTTATGGCCGGAGTTATTATATCGCGTTCCTCGGCGCCGAGCAGTCCGTCGTCACCGGCATGGGGATTGAGTGCAAGTACTGCTATACGGGGATTGTATATCGCGAAGTCGCGACGCAACGATGCATCCAGCAGCACTATTTTCTCAAGCACGTTGTCGGTGGTGATGGCCGCAGCTACATCGGCCAAGGGCAAATGTGTCGTGGCCAAGGCCACGCGCATACGGTCGTTGAAAAGTATCATCAACGCCTTGACGGGCACGGGCAGACGTTCGGGCAGGCGCTCGCGACTGCGACAGCGACGCTTCGATTTGCCGTCGGCGGCCTCGGGTGCGGTCGACGCCGCTGCCGTCTCTCCGGCTTCGGTGGTTGCGGGCTCGGCAACTACGGTTTCGGCAGTCACAGTCTCGGCAACGATTTCCGTGCCGTTGTCGGCGGTGACGCTTTCGGTCTGAGCCACGATTACCGCGTCCACAGGGGTCTCGGCCGG
This sequence comes from uncultured Porphyromonadaceae bacterium, assembly GCA_900540625.1. Lineage (GTDB taxonomy): Bacteria > Bacteroidota > Bacteroidia > Bacteroidales > Muribaculaceae > CAG-873. Next base: position 5,953 of record UQGP01000054.1, read on the forward strand.
AGCAAATTTGTGTTCCAAGTACTCCGTATGTCCGGCAAACCGAAAGTCCTCGCCTTGGATATTGTGCTTATTGATGGGCGCCGTAACCAGTACGTCCACATCTCCGGCAGCCAAGGCGGCAGTGGCGGCTTCGAGCGCATCGAAGGCGGCGCGTCCGGCTTCGGCGGTACTTTCGCCGGGGGTGACGGCGAGATTGTCCGCGCCGACATTTACCACATTGACAGCCCCGTCGCGCAACTGCTTGACGTCATTGGTGTGCGCAAGCTGTATTTGAGACAGTTGCAGTCCCTTGCGGTAGAAAGATACGGCCTTTGCGTTGGCAAAAATAACCGGGGTACACAATTCGAGTATCCGGTTGTCTTCCATAGCCTTGAGTATCACCTCGAGGCCTATACCGTTGGTATCGCCCTGAGTGATGGCGACTCTGATCTTATTCTTCATCTTGGTGTGGTGGTTGCTGTTTCTCGGCCGCTCCGGCAAGCATACCGCAGGCAGCCATAATGTCCTGTCCGCGCGAGGCGCGTATTGTGGCGGTGATGCCCAAATCGTTGAGCCCGTCGCGGAAGTTTTCCTGAACACGTCGCGGTGACGGACGCAAGCTGTCCCCGCCTATCGGATGATAGGGGATGATGTTGACCCGTGCATCGGTACCGCGCAACAGTCGAGCCAATGCGCGCATACTTTGCGGCGTATCGTTGACGCCGTCCCAGAGGATATACTCCACCGACAGGCGGCGTTGGTGAGCAAAGTCATAGCCGCGCAACATTGCCATGACATCGCGTATCGGGAAGGCTTTTTGTACCGGCATCAGCGCTTGACGCTGCTCGTCATCGGCCGAGTGGACGCTGATGGCTATATGCACCGAGGTCTCGTCAAGCAGTCGCCGCAATCCGGGGATATTGCCTACGGTGGAGACGGTGATGCGCTTGGGACTCCAAGCCAAGCCCCACGGGGCTGTGAGTATCTCGATGGCCGCGAGCACCGCTTCGAGGTTGTCGGTCGGCTCGCCCATACCCATAAATACGACATTCGTAAGGTCGCGGCTTTGTGGTATGGACAGTATTTGGTTGATAATCTGCGCTGTGGTCAAATTACCGTGAAAGCCTTGGCGTCCGGTCATACAAAAGGCGCAATGCATCTTGCATCCGGCCTGCGAGGACACGCACAGGGTGGCGCGTCCGTCTTTCTCGGGGATATACACCGACTCGACATCGCGTCCGCCACAGCCGCGAAAGAGGTACTTGACCGTACCGTCGCGTGATTCCGTTGCGACCAAAGGATCTTCGCGTCCGACAATATACCCGGCTTGAGCCAAGCGGGCACGACCCTGCTTGGACAAGTCGGTCATCTCGTCTATGGACGTGGCACGCCCTACATAGAGCCACCGCGCCATTTGCTTCCCGGCAAAACGCGGCAGCCCGACGGATACGGCCACTTCGGACAACTGCGCCGGAGTCAGCCCTATCAGCGGACGGCCTACAAATCCGTCAGCGATGGCTGTCGCGGCGTCGCTGACCATACCGGCCTTGAAATCTCGGTTTGCCGGCATCCCTTATTCGCCGGGAACGACCTTGTCAAGGTACCACTTGCCGCCGATGCGCTTAAACTCGAAAGTGTGTGTCACGTACGAGTCCACCCATCCGCAGTCAAGGTATACCTGCGTGTATTGGATTTCGCCCCACGCCTGATAGTATTCGTCATCGTCTTTGGCAAAGGGTCGTTTGGCCTTGAAGTTGTCGGGCACAAGCAGCGAGGCATATTTCTCGCGCTGGTCGTCGGTCAGACGTACACGCGACTCCATAAATGCCGAATCCGTGGAAAACTTGCCGATAAAAGTTTTGAATGCTTCGGGCCCTTGGTTGCAGGGTGCTTTGGCGGACATTACTTTAGCCACGGTGGCATCCACTTCGGCTGCGGTCTGTGCCTTTGCTTCGATAGCGGTGCACATAAGTGCCGCAAGAGCGGCTATAACGAAAATTTTGCGCATAATCGTGATTTTACATTAGGTTATTGTATGATATATTATCTGTGTTTTCGGAGATATAACGGTTCATAGCCGGTACGCGGCCCGTCAGAGGTTTTCGAGTATATGAAGCCCGATAAACAAGGAGACAAACACCAAGGCCAAAGTCCCGGCGGCGATGACCGAAGTGATGGCGAGGTTGCGCATATTGCCCGGCTGCAGGCGACAGGCGATGGCGGACAATACTATGGCCACGACATCAAAGGACATCGAGGCCCATTCGCTGAACACCAGAAAAGCCCAGGCCAAAAGCGTGCATACCGCGCCGCCTATTGCCATGTAGCGTAATGCGGGAGACCGGAGCGCGGTGACAGGCGCTGCCGCTGCTTCCTGCTGCGGCAATGCTTCGGGCGCTTCCGGCTTATCGGTCTCGGATGCCTGTATCTGTGCGGTCGCCGCGGTCTCGTCCATTGTCTTGGATGTATCGTTATCGGTAGTCATGCGTTCCAATATTTGTTTCGTATAATTATCTGCGTTTTTGTATCCAACGGTTGTGGGAATGTCGCAACTTGGCGGTCAAAGACCTATAAGCCGCATCAACATTCGCTTTCGGCCGTTTTATCTTGCGAAGTTACGAATTTCTCGCCACATACGCTCCTTTCACCCCCATATTTCTTTTGCGATTTGTTTTGCAAGCCCGGAGTTTTGCACACCAATGCTTTTGCATAGAGGACGTGTTAAGACAGAAGGCACTGTAATGGCGCAATACATTGCCCTCACCTTGTCTACAATCTTGACGTGCTATTTATCATGACCGGTTTCAAAAACGGCCACCGAGACGGATATCCCGGTGGCCAATATTATTTATGTCTGAATTGTCAGGAACGTCATTGCAACATCTTGGTGCAGCGGCGTGTGCCGTCGCTGTAGACGTCCGTGCGGATGGTGATGCCGCGCTCGGCCGGTGCTTCGAGGCGTCGTCCGGCCAAATCGTGGTACTCGGTGGCGACGACTTGCGCATCATCCGTCGTCACGTCATTCACGCCGTCCTTGATGGGCAGAATCTTCTTGAACTCTTTCCATTCCGTGGCGGTCTTGTATGCCTCGATAGCTTCTTCGGGCACGTACAGCGTAGCACGCTCGTACATGTCGTAGCCGTGATAGAGGCCGAAGGCACCGCCGCTTGTCTCCGGCGGCACGGTGTACTCGCAAGTAATCTTTTTTATAGATGGAGAATTCGGGCAGATAGCCGAGCCAAGATACGGTGAGGCACCGTTGATTTTGGACTTTGTAATTTTGAGGCTCTCCAACTCGCGTGCATCTATTGCAAGCATACCGAGTTGCACCGAGCCGGGGATTGTCAGCTCGGTGTTATGGCATGTTATCAGTGTTTTGCCGAGAATTTGAGTTCCGAGAACCTGTGCGCCATCCTCTATGACAAGTTTCTCTGCTTCGATGCCGGCAGCGGCTGAAACCACCTTAATTGTTCCGGGAAGGGTCACGGTGGCGCCTGGTACAACGTATTTCATCGCGCCGATGTATTCCACGGTCTTGGGAAGATTGATGGCTTTGATGGTGTTGTGCGAGCCGCCATAATTTCGGTTGAAACCTATCACTTTCAATCCTTCTGGCAGGGTTATCTCCAAGTCCGAGCTTTCGTTCTCAGTATACTCGGAAAGCCACATAAATCCGAATACGGGATACTCCGTGCCGTTGATAGTTACTTTCTCGGGCACGGTGATTTTGCCGGAATACTTCACGCTTTCATCATTATTCGGAATTACGATAGCCCCGGCGTACTTGTATATGGAGGCATTGTAGTTGTCTCGAACGGTCTCATTGACCGCATATCTGAGATTGCCCACCGTGTATGTCGGCAGTCCGTAGAAGGAGGTGTCCTGTATGCCGTCTTCGATAGCGCGAATTCTTTCGAATTGACCCCACACCGGGTCGGCCTTATATGCCTCTATTGCCACCCTCGGCACATAAAGTGTCGCGCGGTCGCACATCGTAGGATGGTAGTCATAGCCGTGAGGGTCATCGGGATTGTCATTGGGATACAATGGGTCATCAGGCCATTTTTCGAGGCGGAATGCGTCTTTGTGCGCTTTGGGCGGGTTCTCGTATTCGCAGGTAATGGCCATAATCTCATACGAACTGTCACAGAAACCGTCGCCAAATTCGGGTGACGCATCCTTGTTGGCGGATTTCTTGATGATGAGATGCTTCAAATTGTCGGCGAACAAAGACGAAGCCCCGAGCTTTATCGTGCCGGGTATGGCCAAGACTGCATTGTTACATCCGAGCGAGTATGCGGAACATTGTCCCACGCCATCTTCGAGAACTAAATCATCCGCGTAAACAAATGCCTGGTATCCAATCTTCTTCACAGATCCTGGGATTACGAGCGTTCCGGGCTTTCGATAGGCCAACCCATCTATATATTCCACACCATTTGGGATATTGAATGATTTTATATTCATAATCGGTGGAGTCGGATTATCCTCCAGTCCAATGACTTTGATACTATTTGGCAACTCAATAACAAGGTCGCCACTGATATTCTCCGTGTGCTCAGTCAGTTTGTCGAAGCCATATACAAGATATTCTGTGCCATCAATAACCACCTTTTCCGGAATTTTCACCGTTCCCGAATATGTAGCCATTTCACTGGTATTAGACACGACAACAGCACCGGTCCAACGATATTGATGCCACGAATTAGACCGCGCCTCTGCATTGAGCATATATGAGATTCCATCTATTGTGTAGATAGGGTCATTGAACCTATTGAAAAAACCATACGCCGAAAATCCGCATAAGAATGATATTATGTAGGCCAATAAAACGGCCGGACACTTTTTACTATTGTTCTTCATCGCACTATTGTTTTATAAGTTTGTATGTGGAGACCACTTCGCCGCTGATTAGCATCGAAATAACACACAATCCGTTCGGCACATTGTCGAGGTATAAGGTGCGCTGGTTCGTCCCAGGGCCTATGGCTGTAAGTGGCGTGTGATTGGTATTATTGATGTCGGTAACAGTGAAACTCGGCATGTCCTTTGAATTGTTTAGCGTGTATGACACGATAGCTGTTTGCGTACTTCTGTCATATGTCACACTGGTTATCTGCCCTTTCAACAACGGCTGCTCTGTTGACCCAGTTATGATTTCGCGATAGGGTATTTTGTTTGGACCGGATATAATCACTTCAATTGAGTCATTCTGTGATAGTGCAAACTGGTATTCATCGAGAGATGATGTCTCGGTTATCTGATGCGTCCTGATTCTGCCGTTACGTAGATTCTTGACGACAAGTTTTGCCGGTAAGTCCGCTGTGCTTATGTTTACGGTTAAATGATTGGACGGAGAAACGAGACAGCTGGCATTGTATACCGATGGAACTTTTGTGTTATAGTTTATCGTTGGGTCTCCATAGACATGGAAGTTCTCGCGCTGATATCGTAAATAGTACGTGTCGTTTTGCCAATCCATGGTGTCCCAATATCCGCCGCCTTGTACGAGTTCGGTGCGTGAATGACCCTGACACATAATATCGTATAAGCGACGTATGGGCTTACGTTGCACAGAATCTTTCCATCCTTTATATGTGTAGGTATTGGGCCAAATAGCATCAATCATACCAAGAAGTAGAGCATCACTATATCCAAGATATGTGAGGTTCGAAGATGCTATAGCGGCTATTCCGCCGGACATACTACGAGAGAGCTCGGCAATAATACAGTTCGAATATGTATGGTTGGCTGTGCTGCATGCAATACTGAATATCAGTGGAGCAGAATCATTGAACGACAGATGGCGACAATCCTCATCGGTAAATGGGAATGCGACCCATCGATCATCACCTCCATGTCCGTTGTATACAGCGAGATTAACACCTGCCTCAAGCGCATTCTTTACATCCTGCGCTGTAGCATTCCATTGTAATAGTGGCGGTTGAAGATAGCTGGGCATATCGGTGTAATTCCCATCCCAATAGTAATCCCATCTTCTCGGATAATCTCCATAGTCTACCGTATAAAGACGTTGGGCGCTTATACCATTTCCGTCAAGGATGTCGTGTATATCCTCAAGCGTTGGGATAAAACGACCATTATGGAATTCAGGGTTATTCCAATATGCAGTGGCAAGGAAGGCTTTATTATATATATCAGGTCTTGTATATAATCCTTTCTCGTATTTTATGATTTTCGAGACTGCTTCGATTGCATTGGATTTGCATGATGCCAAAATTCGGCCATACGCAACATCGGGAAATCGGTCGTTACTCGAATCAAGGCACATATAGGGGTAGTCTGTTGGAGAATCCTTCCTCTCGGGCTCCCCGGGGCGCGGTATCCACCCATCGTTGGGGAATCGTTCTTTAACCGAATATCCAGGTATGGCGCCGTTTGTACCCATAATTATGACAGTGGTGAGGTTGGGCAAAGTATTGTAGTAGTGTCTGATTGTGTTATCTACCTTTGCCTGTGTCCAATCCCATCTTCTTTCAACAACGTGAACCCTGTATCCGAGATTTTTTTTCCATTCCGCCAAACTATCTGTCGCCTCATGAAAATCATTGGTACAAGACAGCACAAGCATATCCTCGGTCGTGTCATATAGGTCTATTTCTGTAACCGGTTCTTTATCCCCGATTTTGTCTCCAATGATACTCATTGTTGCCACCTGCCTGTCTGTCGAGAAAGCCACGGCCTGTTCGCCGAGGGTCTCGGTGAGCACACGGTCGGTGTAGGCATTGAAGGCGGGTGATCGCGTAACACCGGCGGCAGACTGTATCTGTGCCTGCACGGTGTAGGCGATGTCGATATCGAGAGAGGTGAAGATGCGCAGCACGCCGGTTGCTCGGTCATACTTCATTGGCATCACCGTGATAGTGTATATCGGGCGGTCGCGATAAGTCTGCGTGTCGGTCACGCGTGCAAGGTCTGAGGGCATAAAGCCAGTGTAATCCACACGTGCCACCGCGATTTGGCGCGGCTGACCGACGGAATCGTATTCAATCCTCGGATTGTGGTCAAGATTAACGGGAATATCAATGTACGTACTGTCGCGCACGATGATTTGCGGCGTTCCGCTACCCTCGGGAGCGATGCGGAAAGCCTTGTAAGGCAGTGCCGGCAGTCCGGCAAAAGTGGTAGAGGATAGTCCGGATACCGACACGCGGCATTTCCCGGCTACGGAGTCGGTGACGGTGCGGTCAATGCGGTTGAGAATGAGCGAGACGGACATGCCGTCATCTGTCTTGGACATGTGGAAGTCGTAAGGTGCGGCGTCCGGGTCAG
>UQGP01000055.1 GCA_900540625.1 uncultured Porphyromonadaceae bacterium
AAGATTACCTTCGTGAAATCCTTGCCTCGGCCATAATTTGATGCGGTTGCCCTGTGATGTGTCTGTGCGCGGCCGCACGACGTGGCATTCGGGGGGTTCGATGCTGTCCGCTTCAGCACACTTGTGCCAGAAGGCGGGCCAAGGCGAAAAGTGCGGCAGCGGGTGCAGCCATCAACAGCGAGTCGATGCGGTCAAGCACTCCTCCGTGGCCGGGAATGAGGTTGCCTGAGTCTTTAACGTCGGCAGCACGTTTCATCATTGATTCAAAGAGGTCGCCGGCTGTGGATGCCAGGCAGATGATGATGCCGAAAGTAGCCCATGTCAGGAATTCGTTGTGGGCAAAGGCAGAGGCATATACAGCTCCGGCGAGTATGCAGAATGCCATTCCTCCCCAAAAACCTTCTTGGCTTTTCTTGGGGGATAGACGTTTGCACAAGGGATGGCGTCCAAGGGCCGTGCCCACGAGATATGCACCCGTGTCGTTAAGCCAAATCATGACGAACATCAGCAGCACCAATGCCGAGCCTGTATGCGCCATCAGTGCGTTGAGTAGAGCCACTGGCACGCCGATGTAGAGCACTCCAAGGTACGAGCGTCCGGCCATGGAAAAGGCTGCGGGGCCGCTTTGGAGCAGAGCCAATGCCATGCGTATAATAAGGTAAAGTACCATGATGGCTGCTACGGCGGTGAGTGTGGCGGCAATGGCCTTGAATTCGTGTCCGGGGTAAGCGGCGGCGGTGTAAACGTATGCCGGGACGGCGAGCCACATCAGCATTGTGGCCGCAAAATCGGTCATGCGTATGGCTGTGGGGATGTCGTGTCCTTCGGCTTGTGCAGCTATGCGCTGGTACTCGAAGGAAGCGGCGGCTGCGAGTAGGCCGGTGAGGGCAAAGAACCAATATCCGCCGGCAATTGTGGCGGCTACGATAACGGCTACGTATATTGTGCCCGAGATGGCACGTGTGACTATATTTTTCATACTTTGGTGTTGTCTGTATGGGTTGTCTGTGTATTATCCTATTGTTTTGTGCGGTTTGTGCAGCGCGACCGCGATCATGATGTCGCGGGTCGATTTTACATACTACAAAGTTAGCTATTTTTCGGCAAACGGCGACGGTAATGTATGGCTTAAAAACAATCGAGCCGCGTCCGTGGTATGAAGATACGGAAGCGGCCCGGTGGTATTATAGTGTGAGAATACGGTTACTTATAGCGAGCCCAGCGCAGCATTTGGCCTATCGTGGGTTTCTTGCCGTACATGAATATGCCTACGCGGTATATTTTGGCAGCGAACCATATCATAACAATTGTAGAGATATAGAGTATGGCCAGCGAGACGATACATTGCGAGGTTTCGATACCGAAGGGCAATCGAGCCATCATCACCATAGGCGAAGTGAAAGGCACCATAGACATTGTAACAGCCATACCCGAATTGGGATCGGATACGACGCTCATACTGAATATGAGGCCAAGTATGATGGGGACCATAGCCAGAGACTGAAGCTGTGAGGCATCCTGGATATTATCCACAGCCGAGCCTATTGCAGCGTAGATGGCCGAGTAGAAGAGGTATCCGCCGATGAGGAAGAGAGCCAGATAAGTGAACAATGAAATGATAAATCCGGTGTTGCCAAGCATATTTATGGCGTTGAGCAGGTCGATGTCGGCTGAGGAGTTGAGCAGCGAAGCCGTCAGCGAGGGCATGGCAAAAGTGGTGAAGGACGATATGAGGACAAACCATATCGCTATCTGGGTGAGTGCCACGGCGCCTATGCCAAGTATTTTGCCAAGCATAAGTGAGGTGGGCTTGACACACGATACTACCACTTCGAGGACGCGGTTGGTTTTTTCCTCAATGATTGATGTCATGACCATTTGGCCATAGAGCATGATAAACATATACAGCATCAGAGACATTACCATGCCTACCAGATAGGATGTCACCGAGGAGGTACTTTGCTCTTCTTCGGTGTCTATGCGCATAGTGTCCAGGGCGATGTTCGGCTCGATTTGTTCGAGATATTTGTCTATCTCGGGAACTTGACCCTTTATATCATCGATGCGTATGGAGCGTACGGCTTGTGTGATAGCCTGCGAGATAGCGCTTTCGGTTTGCATGGCTGCTGCACCGCGAGTGTACAGGCGTATATGCGATGGGTCGGCCACCACGTTTTGGCCCAAATCGAGTACGGCATCGTAGCGTTGGTCGGCTTTGGCCGAATCGACGGACAAATCGGTGGGAACAAAGGTGATGGCACTTGCTTTATCCGTGGAAGCGGCGAGAAGCTGTGATACTTGGCATTGCGGGTCGATGACGGCAATGACTTTTTCCTCGGGCCCGGAGAATGCGGCTACGAGAGCGGGAGCGGCCATAAGCCCGAGCATCAGCACCGGCATCAGTATGGTGGAGATGATGAAACTTTTGCGACGAACGCGCTGTAGGTATTCGCGCGCTATGACGATGGAAAGATTGGACATTATATTATATTAATGTGGAATGACGGATGTTTGTAGAATTATGATGTTTATGGATCGGGTAAATCCTTAATGTTCGGCAGCGTTTTGCGAAGCTTTGACTGCCGAGATGAATATATCGTCCATAGAGGGCATATATGTGCCCAGGGCACGTATGGATACTGCCGGATTGACGGCTGCAATAACGGCCGCGCGAATGTCGTCCGTGTCCACGCCCGTAATGATGGCGCGAGCATTTGCACCGTTGAGACGTGCAGCTTCGATGCCTTGCCCGTTGCTTTCCAGATGTATGCCGTCGATGGCTGTGATAGCTTGGCGCAATGTATCACCATCGCCGTCATAATCGATGTATAGGCGACCGCCGCCGTATTCGCGACGTATGGCGTTGACCTCGCCGTCAAGAATGACGCGCGAACGATTTATCAAAGTGATGTCATCGCATATCTCTTCGACGCTGGACATGTTGTGCGTCGAGAAAATGACGGTAGCGCCTTGGTCGCGCAAACGCAGTATTTCGCGACGCAGAATATCGGCATTTATGGGGTCGAAGCCGCTGAAGGGTTCATCGAAAATCAGCAGGGTGGGGCGATGGAGAACCGTGATGACAAATTGGACTTTCTGAGCCATACCTTTGCTGAGTTCCTCGACCTTTTTGTCGTACCAAGAGGTGATGTCCAGCCTTTCGAACCACTCGTTGACGGCGGCACGTGCATCGTTACGGCTCATTCCCTTAAGGCGGGCAAAGAATACGGCTTGTTCGCCGACTTTCATTTTTTTATAGAGTCCGCGCTCTTCGGGTAAATAGCCTATGCGTGAGACATCGGCTGCCGTGAGACGGTGTCCGTCCAGCAGCACCTCGCCGCTGTCGGGGGCGGTGATATGATTGATGATGCGTATCAGTGTGGTTTTCCCGGCACCGTTGGGACCGAGCAGCCCGTGGACTTTGCCTTGGGATGCGTGCATGGATACATTGTCCAGTGCCAGGTGTCCGGTGTAATTTTTTGTGATATTGTTGGCTTCGAGCAGATACATATTGCTTATTCGTATTTTTTTATTGTTAGACGCAGCGTCTTGTTATTAATTACGCGTTTAACTCAATTTAACGCGTGCACGACATTCTCTCGGTCTTTGTGCGGAAAAAGGCGCTAATTACAGAGGTTCGCGTCATGGCCAAAAGCATCAGTCGTCGTGTTATAGCGTGGTTATATTCGTGTTTAGAATGGGAATAGTAGCGGTAGTAGCAGAATCATAGCGATGCCCACGATGATTTGTAGCGGCAGCCCGACGCGCACGTAGTCCATAAAAGTATATCCACCGGCTTTCATTACAAGAGCGTTTGGCGGTGTGGAGAATGGCGAGGCAAAGCACATACTTGCGCCTAAGGTAACAGCGAAAAGATATGGATAAGGACTGGTCGCAGTCTGAGTGGCGGCGGCGATGGCTATCGGTGCCATCAGTACGGCGGTGGCGGTGTTGCTGATAAACATCGTGAGCAGAGATGTGGCAATATACAATCCGGCAAGCATGGCCGTAGGACCGGCCGAGCCGAGACTGTCTGCCAATGTCTGTGAGACAGCGGATGATACACCGGTTTTTTGGAGTGCCGTGGATAGAGGCATCATAGCGGCTATGAGCACAATGCTTTCCCAATTGATGGTCTTGTATGCAGCTTCAACATTGCGGAAGCATCCAGTGAAGATGGTAAGCAGTGCGGCAATGATAACGGCTGTAACCGGAGCTACGGGAACAAAATCGAATACCATCATGGCAATCATAAGCAGCATTATTGCCGCCGCTACCGGAGCCTTGTAGTCTAAGAGTACGCGGTCGGCTGCGTGTTCGGGTCGTCCAATGACTACCCAATTGTCCGCTTCGGAATTGAGGCTTTGAATATCGTCCCAACGGCCTTGGACGAGTAGGACATCGCCGCAGTGCATCTTTGTGTCGGCTATTTGGTCAGTGATATAGCTGTTGCCTCGTCTAATTCCGATGACGTTGATGTGGTGGGCCTTTCGCAATCCGGAGTTGCGTATACGTAGTCCTTCAAGACGCGAATCGGGCATTACGACTATTTCGGCAAGTCCCACATCGTAGAATTCAAGGCTGCTATCGCCGTCATCGCAGCGGTGCAGCCCCAGCTCGGCGGCCATGGTGTCCAAATCTTGACTCTCACCTCCGGCGTAGATTGTGTCCCCGGGCGCAAGTACGGTGGCGGCTTCGGCAATATCTTGTGTGATGTCGCGTAGCAGCCCTAAGGAAGAGCGGCGCTCGTTGCGTATTTCGAATATGGCCACGCCGTAGCGACCCTGTGTATCCAGGTCGCGTATCGATGCACCGGCTGCCGCTGTGCCGGCCTCAACGGTGTAACGACGTATGCGTCCGGGTAGATTGTATTCACGTGCAAGGTCTTGGGGCGTCTTGTGTACGTCTTCGTCTTGATGCTTGCTGCGGTTTTTGGATACCAGCATACGGCTTAGAGGCAATAGTACGGCGATGCCTATTGCCAGACAGACAGCACCCACGGGCAGAAATTCGAAGAACCCGAGGCCTTGGTATCCGTTTTCGACAAGCACCTCATCTATAACAAGGTTTGGGGGGGTACCTATAAGGGTGAGCATTCCGCCGAGACTTCCGGCAAAAGCCAAAGGCATAAGTAGACGTGAGCTTTGGAAACCGGCTTGTGCGGCCATACTTATGACAATGGGCATCATCAAGGCAACGGTGCCTGTATTGCTGACAAATGCGCCGATGAAGGCAGTAGCGGCCATAACCAATAGGAAGGTCGGCGTTTCCTTGCCGTGTGCCACGCGTACCAATCCCGAGCCTACGGCACGTGCCAAACCGGTGCGTAGAACAGCGCCGCCTACGACAAATAATCCGGCCATCATAATTACTATGGGTGAGGCAAATCCGGCGAGTGCTTCGGCGGGGGTGAGTATTCCGCTCACGAGGAGAGCGGCGAGTGCTGTCAGGGCAACAACGTCTGAACGTATGCGGCCCCAAACGAACATGGCCACGGTAAGGGCCAAGACTGTGAGTGTAACGGTCATTTATTGTCGTTGTTAGTGGCTGCCGGCGGTGTGTATGGTGGCTATTATGTACCATCGTTAACGGATTCGGCGAGCCCGCAGTGGAGTCGTTTTTGTGTACAAAGTTACAAAAAATACATGATACTACCGTATCTGCCCTTGTCGCCTAATGTGTATGCGACAACACAAAGGGCTGAACCTAATTTGAGGTGCAGCCCCTTGGTATGAGAAGAAAACTGTATTTATTGCAAGGTTTATTGGAGGTTGACGTATTGTTTCAGTGCATCTACATAGTTTTCGAAGGCTTTACGGCCTTCTTCGGTAATTTGGCACGTAGTGCGAGTTTTCTTCCCGACAAAACCCTTCTCTACGGATATATATCCGGCTGAAAAAAGTTTGTCGAGTTGCACACTCAAGTTGCCCGCTGTCGATTCGGTTTTCTCACGAAGATAGACAAAATCGGCTTCTTCGACGTTCATCAGAATCGACATTACGGCAAGCCTCAGTTGAGAGTGCAGCAATGGATTCAGTTCCTTCATTTGCGGTTGGCTTTATGGTTGAGGATATGACCCGGGATAATCATCATGGCTGCAAAAGCAATAATGAACATCGGCATGAACCATGTTGCGACCAATTTCACATGGGCGGCAATGCAGCAGAGGGTAAAGAGTCCGAGCAAAAGACCGATAGATCCTCCGGTTATAAGGCATTTCTCCCTGATAACAAGACCTTGCATGATTTCAGCCATAGGAACGATGACAAGCGCAAGGGCAAACATCATGCTCCATGCGTCCTTTCCTCCGAAGAGTAGAAAGCCAAGGCAGAGGAAAGCTGAAGCTATCGCGGCATAGCCAACAATCGACCATATTTGGGAGGAAAGCCGATCCGTGTAACTTTTCGTTCCCGTTTCAACACGCTGTTTTTTCGCCATGATCGGCGTGGCTATGCCGCCGATTATCCAGATGAGGAACCAGAACCAGTTGTATGCGGCATTGTGGGTGGTGACGAGAAGCACCCAGATGAGAGCCGTTACGGCCACTATGAGATATCCCCACATAAGTAGGATGTTGCCGCTCCCCTTGACGAGTCGGTCTTTGGTTCGCGATATCATCGAGGTTATGATTTCGATGCTCTCAAATTCTGTTATTTTTCTTTCTTCCATATTTGGAGGTTTTATTGTTTCACAAAGCGGTTTATACCGTAAACCATGTCGAGAAAAATAAAAGAGCAAACTCGCGCGTTGTCGCTCCAATCACTTTTCGACTGCAAAGATAAAGCGGTTTATATTATAAACCAAATTTTATTTAAATAAAAAATGTTAAAGTTTTCGTTATCGGGATAGGCGGTTGAATTCCAACCGTTTTATATGAACGGTTAGTGGCTATGAATAGAAAGCCGCACTCTATTGAATTGGGGTGCGGCTTTCGCTATGGATGAAAATCGTGGCCGGATTCCCCGGCTTTGAAATTGTGCAGATTATGCCTCGGCTTCGGCGGCGTTGAGAATCTCGAGCATCTTGATTGCCGAAGCTGGAATGCGTGTACCGGGGCCGAAGATGGCTGCGACACCTGCCTTATAGAGGAAGTCATAGTCCTGTGCAGGTATTACGCCGCCGGCGGTGACGAGGATGTCTTCGCGACCGAGTTTTTTAAGTTCGGCGATAACCTGAGGTATGAGTGTCTTGTGACCTGCGGCAAGGGAGGACACGCCCAGGATATGCACATCGTTTTCTACGGCTTGGCGTGCGGCTTCTGCCGGGGTTTGGAACAAGGGACCCATGTCGACGTCGAACCCGCAGTCGGCGTAGCCTGTTGCTACGACTTTAGCTCCGCGGTCGTGACCGTCCTGTCCCATTTTGGCTATCATAATACGCGGCTGGCGACCTTCGCGACGAGCGAAGTCGGCGCACATTTCCTGGGCTTTCTTGAAGTCCGGGTCGTTCTTTGTTTCGCTTGAATACACTCCTGAGATGGTTCTGATGATTGCTTTGTAACGTCCTACGACTTCTTCGCAGGCATCGGATATTTCGCCGAGGGTTGCACGCAGTCCGGCTGCCTTGACGGCGAGGTCCAGCAGGTTGCCTTTCTTGGTGCGTACGCATTCGGTGATTGCAGCAAGAGCCTCTTTGACTTTGGCGGTATCGCGGTGAGCCTTGAGGTCGTTGAGTCGTTCGATTTGCTCTTTGCGTACCTCGGTATTATCGATTTCGAGGATATCGATGGGATCTTCGTGGTCAAGACGGTACTTATTGATACCGACGATGGTCTGACGTCCGCTGTCGATACGAGCCTGTGTGCGTGCGGCTGCTTCTTCGATACGGAGTTTGGGTAGTCCGGTTTCGATAGCCTTGGCCATACCGCCGAGTTTCTCGATTTCCTGAATATGGTTCCAGGCGCGGTGGGCGATTTCGTTGGTGAGCGCTTCGATATAGTACGATCCGCCCCAGGGGTCGATCTGTTTGGTGACCATAGTCTCTTCCTGGATGTAGATCTGCGTATTACGGGCGATACGGGCACTGAAGTCCGTAGGCAGGGCGATGGCTTCGTCAAGCGCGTTGGTGTGCAGTGACTGAGTGTGACCCAGAGCGGCGCCCATAGCTTCGATACAGGTTCGTCCTACGTTGTTGAAGGGGTCTTGCTCGGTGAGCGACCATCCGGATGTCTGGGAGTGGGTACGCAGTGCGAGAGACTTGGGGTTCTTGGGGTTGAATTGCTTGACAATCTTAGCCCAAAGCATACGAGCTGCACGCATCTTGGCTACTTCCATGAAGTAGTTCATACCGATGGCCCAGAAGAAGGACAGACGTGGTGCAAAGGCATCGATATCCATGCCGGCGTTGACACCGGCGCGGAGGTATTCGAGACCGTCGGACAGGGTGTAAGCCAGCTCGATGTCGCAGGTGGCACCGGCTTCTTGCATGTGGTAGCCTGAGATGGATATCGAGTTGAATTTGGGCATGTTCTGCGAGGTGTACTCGAAGATGTCGGCTATGATACGCATCGAGAATTCAGGCGGGTAGATATAGGTGTTACGCACCATGAATTCCTTGAGAATATCGTTCTGGATTGTACCGGCCATCTCGTCAAGTTTGGCACCTTGTTCGAGACCTGCATTGATGTAGAATGCGAGTACCGGAAGTACGGCGCCGTTCATGGTCATGGACACGGACATCTTGTTCAGAGGTATACCGTCAAAGAGGACCTTCATATCTTCGATCGAGCAGATGGACACACCGGCTTTGCCGACGTCACCCACTACGCGAGGGTGGTCAGCATCATATCCGCGGTGCGTTGCAAGGTCAAATGCAACAGAAAGACCTTTCTGACCGGCGGCAAGGTTGCGGCGGTAGAAGGCGTTGGACTCGGCGGCGGTGGAGAAGCCGGCATATTGGCGGATGGTCCAAGGACGCAGGGGGTACATTGCGCTATACGGGCCACGCAGGAAGGGGGGTATGCCGGATACGTAATGCAGGTGTTCGAGGCCTTGGAGGTCTTCTTTGGTGTATATGGGTTTGACGGGAATGAGCTCCGGTGTAAGCCACTTGTCTTCGTCGGCTACTGTAGGTGCCGGGGTGGCGACGGGACCAAAGCCGTCTTTGGTAAAGTCTATTGTTTTGAAATCTGGTTTCATACGGCACGTGGGTTATTTGAGAAGACGGTTGTTGAAGTCGCGGAGGGTGTCCAGAACATTGACGCGTACGTGTACGTAGTCGTTGATGCCGAGGGCCTTGAGGTCGTCCATGCAGGCGGGAGCGCCGGCAACGACGAATTGTGCGCGGCCGTTGAGGTATTTGAATGCCTCGGGAGCGAGGGTGGCGTACTCGTCATCGGAGGAGCACAATACGATAACGTCGGCTTTCTTTTCGAGAGCGGCATCGATACCTTGCTCCACGGTGTCAAATCCGAGGTTGTCAATGATTTCGTATCCGGCGCATCCGAAGAAGTTGCTGGAGAATTGAGCACGAGCCAAACGCATAGCCAAGTTGCCGATGGTGAGCATAAACACCTTGGGACGGTTGGCTGCGGCCTCGGTGGCCAGACGGAGTTGCTCGAAATCGGAGGCTGCACGCTTGGTGGGCAGAGCCTTGGCAGGATCGCCTTCGGCAGCGCATCCGCATTGGCCTTCGCTATCTTTGATCTCGATTTTGTCAGCGGCCATTTCGTTGATGTTGGGGTACTGGTTGGTGCCCAGAAGTATCTCCTTACGACGAGCAACGTCGGTGTGGCGCTTCTTGGAAGCCTCGGTGACGGCCTGTTGTACGGTTCCGTCAGCGACTTTGGCAAAGAATCCGCCGGCTTCGTCTATGGACAGGAAGAGTTTCCAAGCTTCGCGAGCTATGGATACGGTGAGTGTCTCCACGTAGTACGAACCGCCTGCGGGGTCGACGACCTTGTCCATGTGCGATTCCTCTTTGAGAAGGAATTGTTGGTTGCGGGCGATGCGCTCCGAGAATGCATCCGGTTTTTTGTACGGTGCATCGAATGGGGTGACGGTGATGGAGTCTACACCTGCAACGGCTGCGGACATTGTTTCGGTTTGACTGCGCAGAAGGTTGACGTGTGCGTCAAAGATTGTTTGGTTGTAGCGCGAGGTGGAGGCGTGTACCATCATCTTGGCTGCGGCTTCGTCTGCGGGCTTGTATTGTTTGACGATGTCGGCCCAAAGCATACGTCCGGCGCGGAATTTGGCGATTTCCATAAAAAAGTTGGAGGATACGCCCATATCGAATTTGATGCGACGGGCGGCTTCATCGACGCTTACGCCGGCCTCGGTGAGGGCTGTCATCCATTGTGCGCCCCAAGCCAGTGCGTATCCGAGTTCTTCGTAGATGAACGCGCCTGCATTGCAGAACATCGCGCTGTCGACATCAATAACGCGGAGTGTGGGAATGTCCTTGACAGCCTCAATGAGGGCTACGGCCTTAGATACCACGCTGTCGCACAGAGGAGTTCCGTGGCGAAGAGCCTTGCGTAGAGGGTTGAAGGCAATGCTCCCACGGAAAGTTTCAGTGGCACCTTGTGCCTTGATGTACTCTACAAGAGCCTTGGCTACGTCTACGGCTTTGCCGGGGCAGCAGTCGATGTTGATTTCGACTTTGGTCAGGTCTATGCCTTTGAGTAGTGTGGGAACGTCGGCAGCCTCAGCGACCTTAAATCCAAGGGATGTGATGCCGCGAGTGAGCACATCGCGTGCATCGGCATTGGCCTGCTTGGGATCTTCGGCGAGGATTTCCTGGCGAGCATACCAATCATTGTCGGTGCGCGTACCGCGTACGTAAGGGAATTGTCCCGGAAGCGAGTTGGTTGTTTTGGAGTCTTCGATGTCTTCTATGCGATAGATAGGCTGGACATTGAATCCTTCGTTGGTTCTCCATACCAGCTTTTTGTCGAAATCGGCACCCTTGAGGTCCGTCTCGACTTTCTTCCGCCACTCATCATAGCTGACGGGAGGGAACTGGTCGAATAGTTTTTCTTTGTTTTCTGCCATAACTGGTCTACAATAATATATAGGGTGTTATTTGGTTGCGTATAGGGTGATGTTGCGAGCACGCTCGTGCGCCCGCAAAATCCGCTACAAAGTTATACATTTGTAAATGACGCCCAAAATTTTTTAGCGAAAAAATTCCTTAATTGTGCGCGTATCGGGTGTTTTTCGCCTTTCGGGCTGTCAAATTTGTATTTTGATAAAATTTATGCGTAATTTGTACGTTGAAAATTTGGAGGCTTCAAATATATTGCGTAATTTTGCGTTATAAATACACAAAAAGATTAAATGCTATGATAGGAGCAATTATCGGAGATATTGTAGGGTCTGCCTACGAATTCAATCCCACAAATGATTATGACTTTGAATTTTTCCCGAATGAAGCAAGTTTCACTGACGATACAATCTGTACTATCGCTATAGCCGATGCTTTGCTACGCGATCGTGATTTTGGCGAAAGCTTGCATGACTGGTGCCGTCGCTATCCTAATCCCAAGGGCGGTTACGGAGGCCGATTTGCTGCATGGGTGCGCAGTGACAACCCTCAGCCGTACAACTCTTTCGGCAATGGCTCGGCAATGAGAGTAAGCCCTGTCGGCTGGTGGTTCTTTGAAACATCGGAGGTCTACAATGCTGCTGCTCAAAGTGCTATATGTACTCATAATCATGAAATGGGTGTAAAAGGTGCCACATGTATAGCCATCGCAATTTTCGGCGCCTTACAGCGACGTAGCGGCGGTCAAAAGCCGGATGAAATAAAACAAGCCCTAATAGAGCTTGGTGCCAATATGCACTACAATATGGATGTCAATATCAATCAAGTCAAAAACCACTTTGATGAGACTTGTCAAGGGACTGTCCCTGTGGCACTATGGATAATCGGACAGAGTAACTCTTTCGAGGATGCCATCCGACGAGCTGTCAGTCTCGGAGCTGATGCCGATACGCTTGGTGCTATCGTTGGCGGCATCGCCGAAGCTATCTGGGAAATTCCCGAATGGATAAAGAAAAAAGCGCTGTCTTACCTTCCTAAGTATATGGGTAAGGTCATGCGTGATTTCCGCAAAGGGGTCAAGATGCGTCGAGAGGAGCATAAACAGCTTATGGCGCAGAGCGCTATTATGCTCTGGAAACTCGGACTTGGCAATATGGGACGCTATTTTAACGGCGAAAATCCTTTGCCGGACAAGACGAAAATTGCCACGAAAGATTCATGGTCGACTGAACCATGGCCCGAAGAAAATGACATAACTTTTATGAAAACCGATATTGATGTCTCGGAAGCGGATATGGATATCCTTCGTCGGGGGCATATTCCTGATGCAGTGGAGGACCATTGGTTTATGTACTGCGACGATAAAGCCATCCGCTATTATCGTAGTTGGACAGGAATGCCGGCCTTTGAAGCAAGGTATGTAAAGACACCTTCGGGTGTGAAGATTACAAGTCTTAAGATGCATCACGGACTCAGCCAATGGGGCGTCAACGGCGATAAAGCCGGATTTGCACTTTTTCTATACCTAATTGATGCCGAGACAGACAATTATCCTAATGAAGCGTGGCACAACTACCTCACGGCATGGAGTAAACACAACACAAAATAGTATAGCCGCCGGAAAGACGGAAGCCGACAGAAGCCGACAGGCAGGGCAACCGCATCAAATTATGGCCGAGGCAAGGATCTCACGAAGGTAATCTTG
>UQGP01000056.1 GCA_900540625.1 uncultured Porphyromonadaceae bacterium
ATTTCACAAGATTACCTTCGTGAAATCCTTGCCTCGGCCATAATTTGATGCGGTTACCCTGAAGAACACCAGGGGGCAAAACACCCCCCCCCAAAAAAAGTTTTTTAAACCTGTATCGCAAAATGATACAGGGTGCGGCTACCTTTGCGGTGTAATTCACCAATAAACAAAAAAAGATTATGGCATTATTCAAAGTAACCACAAAACGCCTCATTCTCAGCGGAGGCAAGCGTCTCGAAGCCGGCATGACGGCCGAAGTCCCGTTCAACGACTTTACCCTTCCCCTGTACAATTCATCGGTAAAGGAAACAATACGTCATCAATTCGCTATAAAGTATGCCGTAGATTTCCCCGCTTCTCAGATTAACCTCTCCAACCTGACGGTTGAAAAGATCTGATTGCAGCGCGAAGCACAACACATTATGGCCGTAATTTTTTATCGAACAAAGTTGCGGCCATTTTTTAGCCGTGCCTGCTGATTTTTCTCGAAATTAAGCGGCATCTTTGCAGCCGCCGATGGATAGTACGGACACTCGAATGACAACTGCCTCGAATTATTTGACTACAAACAAATCAGCACATACTTTTTACTATTAATGATATGGGAAGACACTACGCTAATGACAATTGGCTGAATGAAATGGCCAAGACGGACGAGTACGCCTGCCGCGATCTCGCAACCGAAGTGGACGAGATGACTGACGGGCGGCAGACCTATAATGCCGTCTTCGGATTCTTGCCGGGCGGCACTTCGAGCCGGCCTCGTAACGTCTCGATTGCTTCGTTAATGAGGCTGTACTGCGCCGAACGAAGCGGACACAAGGAGGACGCACGGCGTGAAATAAAACTCCGTTTTCATTACCTGGATTATACGATTCAGAAAAAGATTTTGCGGCTGTTTCTGGACGGCTCGAAGCAAGACAGATTGTTCTGTTTCAAGCAAATAAGGCACAGCTGGAATAAGGTGTTCGAGCCGAAACTTGTTGAGCTGTGGGAGATGCACTGCGAACCGGAGTGTGCTAATCTTTTGGTCAAATACGGCAATATCGACTATGTACGCCGGCATCAAGAGGAGTTGGCTAAATCGGCAGGGTATTATCCTACCGGCAAAAGGCTGGCGCTCGAGGACAGAAATTTTGTCATCGAAAAGGAAAAGTTGGAGGGTCCGGCTATGTATGTCCGGTTGTTGTATGAAACCAAACGCACTATCGGAACGGACGAAGCGACGGACATCTTATGGCGGACTATTGATCGGTCGCTGCTGCAAGGCATACGTCATCAATGCAATATTGCGCCGTACTTTCTTGTATACGACGGTCGATTGGACAGCGCTGGATTGCCGCTCGAAACAATTGTGCCGTCCATCGTATGGGACGACAATGTAATGGAGTGCATGCGCTACCTGTATCACATTGCGCCGAAGGCTGTTGTGGCCGAAGCATTGCGCCGGGACATGGAAGTGCGCAAATGTTTTTATCGTCTTGTCGGCGGAAAGTGCTACAACAATTCAAGTGACCCGAGTGCGGATAGGCGGCATGATATGCAGATGTTTTGCAAATTGGCTTACGCCATGTACCCCAAGGACAAGCGAAAGTATGCCATCGAAAACGACCGACAAGTAAACGCCTCCGTTTTTTCAGCTTCGTCTTGGGACGATTGTCCCGAAGGCAGACCGATTGTATTGGAACAGAGGCTTAAAGCAAACCGGGCGACATCACATCTACTTGAAAACATCCGTGAGTATCGTCTGACCGAGGATTTGACGCCGGAAGAATGGCGGGCTCTTTATCTCGAAAAGAACATGCCTAAGAACGAAGCTATCACGGCGCTGTCCGAGCGATTAGGCCTCGAGCCGGACTGCCCGGACCGAGACGAATTCATCAAAGAACTGCTGAGTTAGTTTACGGCTCGGGAGCCGTAATCCACTTGGGCAACACCTAAAAAAGCGCAACACCCTCGGGCGATATGGTCATTGCCCAAGGGTGTCGATGTATGTCTATTGTGCGTATGCGCCGTCACATTAGCGAGCGGCCAAGTTGGAGGCTGCGAGAGCTTCCTGATATGCGTAGCAGCCGTTTTGGCTGATTTCTACGACTTTGTAGTCGCCGTTGGGCATGGGGACTTTGGCGTGGTCGGCATCGATGAAGGTGAGGAATACGACACGCTGACCTTGGGCATCGAGCGTGCTCCACTCCTGTGTCTTGACGTCGAAGTCGAGGCGCACTTTGGTGCCGTCGTTTTCGCTGATGATGTCGTAGCCCTTGCCGTCGCATTTTACGAGATACTTGCCGTCCTGACCTTCGATAACCTTGGTGCCCTTGGCTACGGGGTTATTGCCGCTCCAGAACTCGATACTGTTGAGCACCAGAATATCGGCCAAACCGGAGACTTCGTATACGGGCAGAATCCAGAAGGCAAAGAATACCAACTCGTTGACAAACTTGTTGCCTATCGAATTGTTCCACGTCAGCAGTTTGTTTGTGAGTTTGAACGAGCCTATGCACGAGCTGAACATCATGCAGGAGCATACCGCGATGACGGCTGCTACACGGATAGCGTACTTTTTCATAATTCTATCTATTTGTTAAGGATGGGTTGGATTGTTTCTGTATAACGTTTTGTGTCTTGTTTCGTTTATAATGAGGATTGTCAGGCATGGATATTGGCCAGTACACGATGGTAGAAGCGCATCACCGCCCCGACATATTCGATGGTCTGCGTGCCGCGGAAGTACCCGTAGCGCACGACTTCGTCGTTGTAGTACGCCGGATTGGACTTGAGTCGCAATGCCTCGGAAACATTGTCTTCCCATACGGCGGGATTATACCCGTGCTTGCGGGCCAAGGCTATGGCATCGATGATATGCGCGGCTCCGGCGTTATAGGATGCCAAGACAAACTTGACACGTTCGGCCGGGTCTTTGACATAGGGGCGCATGGTGCGGTCGAGTGTCTTGAGCAGCCGCGAAGCCAGGCGTATCGAGGTCTCCGGGTCGGTCAGTGCCGCCGGGTCGATACCGTTGGCCCTTGCGGTCGAAGGCATTATCTGCATAATACCGCGTGCACCGGCCCAGGAAGTCACGCTGTTGTCAAAACGGCTTTCGACAAAGCATATCGCGCCAAGCAGACGCCAATCGTGTCCTTCGCCGGCGTAGAGCTTGAACAAGGCATCGTAGGGCGACAGCCGTCCGCCGTGGAAGGTGTATGTCAAGGCAGTAGGCGACTGTTTGGACATCTCGAAGTATGTTTTCAGAAGTGCCAAATTGCGTTCACGAGGCTTGTCGGAGGACAGCCAGGTGTCTATGCTGTCGCCCAGCCACGCGTGATCGGGGGCGGTGGCCCAGCGCGCTTTTTGCGGAAAGCTGAGCGCCACGGTGATGTCCAAACGCGGATAATATGTGCGATTGATGCGAGCCAAGTCGCTATCAATGACCGTCATGGGTATTTTGCCGTCATTGACCATAGCTATAAGGTCTTCGGCCACAATGGAATCGCGGTTGAGCGTGTGTATGCGTATGCCGCCTCCGAGTTCTTCGTTGAGATGCCGCAGCCGCTGATGATATTTGCTGCTGTCGACCACGTAGATATCGCGTCCGGGCAGTTGGGTGACGTCGGTGACGATGCTATCGGTGCCACGGCGTTGCACCAGCACCTGCGTGGTCTCGAAGGTGGGTCCGCAGTGGTGAACTCGCGCCTTGAATTCGCTGTTGACCGGAATTTGGTAAGCCACAACGTCTGCCTTACCCGTATTGACCATTTCTATGGCTCCGTCAAGGCTCGGCGCCACTTCCACCTCGAGCGCCATCCCTTTTGCCTTGGCAAATTCGGCGGCCAGGGCGTAGTCATAGCCCATAGCTTCGTCGCGATAGAGGAAGTAGGACAACGGGCTGTATATCGTGGCGATACGCAGCGTCTCGGGCAGCGCGTACGCCACCGAATCGGTGGATGCGTCCGAACCCGCGCCCTTGCCGCAGCCGCCCAAAAGCAGCACCGCAGCCATCGCGACTATGTATAACAGCCTGACCATGCCTGTCGTATATCGTTTTTATATCAAGTCGGAGCGGAGTATCGTCAACTTGTTGCCTTGGGGACGATCCTCGACGTGTCCTATGACCTGAGCCTCCACGCCCATGGCGCGAGCCAGCGCGACAACGGCCTCGGCCTCTGACGGACTTACGTATATCTCCATACGATGTCCCATATTGAAGACTTTCTCCATCTCTTCCTTGGAGGCGCCGCTTTCGAGCGCTATCATCTTGAACAGCGGGGGTACGGGCAGCAGATTATCCTTGATTACGTGCTTGTCTTTCACGAAATTCATCACCTTGGTCTGCGCGCCGCCGGTGCAGTGCACCATACCGTGTATATGCCTGCGCCCTACCTCGTCGAAAATGCGACGTACCACCGGAGCGTATGTGCGCGTGGGCGACAGCACCAGGCGTCCGGCATCCAGGGGCGTGCCTTCCACCGGGTCGGTCAGTCGGCGACTGCCGCAATATGCCAGTTCCTCGGGCATACCTTGATCATAGCTCTCGGGATATTGTGTGGCGTAATACTTGGCAAAAACATCATGGCGTGCCGAGGTCAGGCCGTTGCTGCCCATGCCGCCGTTGTAGCTATGTTCCCATGCCGCCTGACCATACGAGGCCAACCCGACAATAAGATCGCCGTGGCTGATGTGCGCGTTGTCTATGACTTGGTCACGCCGCATACGGCACGTCACTGTGGAGTCTACGATGATGGTGCGCACAAGGTCGCCCACATCGGCCGTCTCGCCTCCGGTACTGTAGATACCTATGCCGTATGACCGTAATTCGGCCAGAAGTTCCTCCGTCCCGTTGATAATGGCCGAGATGACTTCGCCCGGGACAAGCCGCCTATTACGTCCTATGGTGGAGGACACCAGAATGTTGTCGACGGCTCCTACGCACAATAGGTCATCGAGGTTCATCACCAAGGCATCCTGCGCAATGCCGCGCCATACAGACATATCGCCCGTTTCGCGCCAATACATATAGGCCAAGGACGATTTGGTGCCCGCCCCGTCGGCGTGCATAATATTGCACCACTCCGGGTCGCCGCCCAGTATATCGGGAATAATTTTGCAAAAGGCACGTGGGTAGAGGCCCTTGTCTATGTGGCGGATGGCGGCGTGTACGTCTTCTTTGGATGCCGATACGCCGCGGCGGTCATATCTCTGCTGGTCTGCTGTCATATCGTGTCGTTATTTGTGTTTGGATAGGCGAATTTAGCAATAATTTATGAGATTTCGGCCCTTTTTAAGTAACTTTGCACTCGCATGGGCATCGCGGACGCGCCAAGGCACGCGCACACGCCCCTGCCGGACTTTCATAAATACAGATTTCAGACTATGGCCGTAATATTGAACATAGACACTTCCACCACGGTATGCTCGACAGCGCTCACCGCCGAGGGTATGATACTCAAGCATTTCGAAGATTTTCAAGGGCGCAACCACGCCGCCCTGCTCAGCGGATACATCAAGGCCTGCCTTGACCACGCCCGCGAAAAGGAAATGCACCTCGATGCCGTGGCCGTGTCTATGGGCCCGGGGAGCTACACCGGCCTGCGCATAGGCCTCAGCGAAGCCAAGGGCCTGGCTTACGCCCTGGACATCCCGATAATCGGCGTCAGCACGCTCCAACTTATGGTGACACACGTTATGTTTGACGGCGAGGACTATGACGATGACCCGATATTTGTGCCCATGATAGACGCCCGACGTATGGAGGTGTACACCGCCGCTTACGATATGGCCCTGGGCGAAGTCATGGCGCCGCAACCTCTTATCCTGGACGAAAACCGCTACGCGGAGCTATTTGGCTCGGGTCGTACCGTCGTATTCTTCGGCGACGGCTCGGACAAGGCTCGCAATCTTATCTGCGGCAGACATCCCGAGGCTCGCTTCGTGTCGGGCGTCGTGCCCCTGGCTGTGGATATGCTGGCTTTGGCCGAACGTGCATACTCGCGCCGCGATTTCCTCGACACGGCTTACAGCGTCCCCGAATACCTCAAAGATTTTCAGGCCACCAAACCCAAGCCGCGCCTGTGACAGCCTCGACAAACCCGGGTGCGTCCGACCGGCGGCACAAACGTCCGAACGTCCGGAAATTCGCATAACGTCACAATAATCTGTAACGACACCATCGAAAATCACACCTTTAATTTCAAAGATTCAAATAACTCAGAGACTCATTATGGAAGACAATGGACCACAGAAACGAGCTCCACGCAAAAAACTCCGCATCACTTTCCCGGACGGAGAAGTCCTCTGCTATACGGATTCGACATCTACAATGCTTGCCGCTTTAGCCAAAATCGGCAAAGAACGGTTCCCGGAAATAAAACTTGAAATCGGCGGCCAGCCAATAATTTCGCAGCAAATACTCCCGAAATACAAGGCCTATATGCGCGAAATTTGCGATGGATGGTATCTGAACACACAGTCGGACACCGACTGCAAATATATGCAGATGAAGTCTATAAGCGATACACTCGGACTCGGACTGAAAGTCGAAGTGGGATCCGATTTCAAAGCCCAAGCGATGCCTGGCCGAGCCGTAAGGCACCGCGCCAAAGAAACACTGCGCATACACTTCCCGGAAGACGACACCTACATCGCGCTCGAAAGCTCGCAAGACGGATACCTCGAAGCATTGCGCAAGATCGGAATTAATAAAATTGTCAATCGCCGAATTCCGTACAAATCATACACCTTGGCCACGCGTGTGCGCGAGTCTTCTCGTCAGTTACCGGTAGACGATTGCTGGGTTTATGTTCCCGGCGCCATCAAGGATAAAGCCTCAATGCTGCGCACCATAGCCCTATGTCTACGCATAACTCTTGACGTTACCATCGTCTAAGGCGGCGGTACATCATCCGAGCGGCGACATCATCTGATAAGATTACTGTCGTATGCGTCCGCCGCGCTGCTCCATTCGATATACAACAGCGGGGGGGCGAAGCCGCGCGTTTGTCGGCTTCGCCCCCCGCTGTTGTATTGAACCGTATCTGATTACAGGTCTTCTTCGATGCTGAATTCGTCGTCATCATCGGCAGCGGCAGGGACGGTAGTGTCCATATCGGCGGCCGGAGCGGCGGGATTGGCTTCGGCGGCAGCATCTGCGGCTTGCTTGGCGGCGCGGCGTGCTGCTGCATCGGGACGTGCGTCGGCAGCGTCCATAGCGGCTGCTATCTTGGCCTCGAGTTCGTCCGCCAATTCGGGATTGTCGGCGATGATACGCTTGGCTGCATCGCGACCTTGTGCCAATTTATTGCCGTCGTAGCTGAACCACGACCCGCTTTTCTTGATGATGTCGTACTCAACGCCGAGGTCCAGGATTTCGCCGGAATGCGAGATGCCTTCGCCAAACATGATGTCGAATTCGGCACGGCGGAAAGGCGGTGCCACTTTATTCTTAACCACCTTGACGAGGGCGCGTTTGCCCAGATAATCATCGCCGTCTTTGATGGTGCTGCGAGGACGAATGTCGAGACGCACGGAGGCATAGAATTTGAGCGCATTGCCGCCGGTGGTGGTTTCGCTGGGGCCGAACATCTGCCCGATTTTTTCGCGCAACTGGTTGATAAATATACATGTGGTCTTGGTACGCGATATGGCGGCGGTGAGCTTGCGCATAGCCTGCGACATCAGTCGTGCCTGCAATCCCATGTTGCGATCGCCCATTTCACCCTCGATTTCGCCTTTGGGTGTAAGAGCTGCCACCGAGTCGACAACCACGATATCCACAGCGGCACTGCGAATCAGTTGCTCGGCTATCTCAAGAGCCTGCTCTCCGTTGTCCGGTTGCGAAATCAACAACTCGTCGGTATCTACGCCCAATGCCTCGGCATAAAAGCGGTCGAAGGCATGTTCGGCATCTATAAGCGCGGCTATGCCGCCGGTCTTCTGGGCTTCGGCTATGGCATGGAGCGCCAAGGTTGTCTTACCTGACGACTCGGGACCGTATATCTCAATAATACGTCCCTTGGGATAGCCGCCGACGCCCAAAGCATGGTTCAGCGAAATCGACCCGGTGGGTATCACCTCGACATTTTCGATGGCTTCGTCTCCGAGACGCATGATGGCGCCGCGGCCATAGTTCTTTTCAATCTTGCCTAAGGCAGCACTCAGAGCCTCGACACGCGCTTTCTTGGGGTCTTCGGCTTCCTTCTTGGACGTTTTCTTGGTCTTTTCCATTATGGTATATGTTTCGTGTTTATATTATTCTGTTTATCTGATCAGCGGCAAGGACTTCTTGCGTTGACAATGCAAAGTTAGCATCGCGTATGTGCAATCATATTGCCCGCTTAAGTTAAATATCCCTTTGCTGCATTTTCATACATCGCTGATTTACCAACGCTTAGAATGTGTCATTATCGCATTTTTCCGGATAATGGTGCATATCGTCGAACCATCTCACATTGTGCAATGTTCTGTCTATAGAAAGCGAAATTACTTTTTTTCCATTGCAAGAAATGTGATAATGATTGGTTTATTTCCACCGTGGGGATACCGTGAGGCATCTCCACGGTTGGTTTTTTTATAGAACTTACGGGACGACTACGCCGCTGATGTGCAGTGTAATTTTCTTATTCTTGGGGTCGTTGGTGCGCACTCTCACCGATTTATTGAACTCGCCCGGACGACCCTTGGGAAGATAGGTTACTCGAATTTTCTCGCTTTTGCCGGGTGCGATAGGTGCCTTCGGATAGCGCGGCATAGTGCACCCGCAAGAGGCTGTCGCCGAGACAATCACCAGCGGACTTTCGCCCTCGTTGGTGAAGACAAATTCGTAAGACACCGGGCCGCCGTCTTCCTTGATATTGCCGAAGTCATGGCTCTTTTCCACAAAAGCCGCAACGGCGGGAGACTTCTCGGACTTATCCTTTTTCCCGGCGCCAAAGACATTGGCAGGCATCAAGATAGCCAAAGCCGCCAACAGCAGCACGCAGCGCCACCCGCCAATACATTTCATCGCTTTCATTTTTTACCGGTCTTTACTCAAATTGTTTTGCTCGAAATACGCATCCAGGACATTGCGTGCCGCCACAAAAGACGACAAGCGGTTATCAAGCACAAGCGATTCGTTCACTTGCAAAAGCTTTTCCATGTCCGGATTATTATAAAAATGCGCTTTAAGCTTCTCGTTGATAGTTTCGTACATCCAATATCGGGACTGCTCGATGCGGCGATGCTCAAAGAAGCCGTTACCCTGCACGTACGCAAAATAACGATCTATCATCTCCCAGACCTCATCTATGCCCTTTTCGTAATATCCCGAATAAGTAAGCACCTCGGGCATCCATCCCGATGTTGTAGGTGGAAATAGATGTAGCGCACTGCGGAACTGAGCCTGAGCCAAGCGTGCACGGTCGATATTATCGCCATCAGCCTTATTGATGACGATACCGTCGGCCATCTCCATAATACCGCGCTTAATGCCTTGCAATTCATCGCCCGTGCCGGCAAGCTGGATTAGCAGGAAAAAGTCGACCATCGAATGAACAGCCGTTTCGCTTTGTCCTACGCCGACAGTCTCGACAAAAATATTATTAAAACCCGCAGCCTCGCATAGCATAATCGTCTCGCGTGTCTTGCGCGCTACGCCGCCCAGCGAGCCCGCTGACGGGCTGGGACGAATAAAAGCCTTGGGATGTATCGCGAGACGCTCCATACGCGTCTTATCGCCCAGAATACTGCCACGCGTGCGTTCGCTCGACGGGTCGATAGCCAACACCGCCAGCTTGGCATTCTCATCCTTGAGCACATGCAAGCCGAAAACGTCTATAGACGTAGACTTGCCCGCGCCGGGCACACCCGTAATACCGATACGGCGACTATTGCCCGTATACGGCAGGCATTTTTCTATCACCTCCTGAGCCAAAGACTGATGCACCGGCGCTTGACTCTCCACAAGAGTCACCGCACGGCTCAACACCGTCACATCCCCCTTGAGGATGCCCTCCACAAGCTCGGATGCCGTAGGCAGCGGCTTACGACGATGCACCTTCAAATAAGGATTCACACTCGGTGGCTGTACTACACCGCTATTTACTGTCAGTCCGGTGTAACGACTGTCATTCTCGGGATGTTCCATATAGGCAAAATTAGCCAATATCCCACACATACCCAAACCGTCGCCGTCAAAAAAACACAAACAATCAAAAAAAGCCTCCCCAAGCCCTCCAAACACCCCATCGCAGCCCATTCCACATCCGCCCCTAAGGTCCTTAAAGTCCCAAAAGTCCCGGTCCAATCAAGTACCTCGGCGTAGCCCATTCCACATTCGACATTCAACATTCCACATTCGACATTATCTTCAGCATTCCACATTCCACATTCGACATTATAAAAAGGGTCCGGGCGGCATCCGATAATCGGATGCCGCCCGGACGGTT
>UQGP01000057.1 GCA_900540625.1 uncultured Porphyromonadaceae bacterium
CGGGAATGTTGCGCGAGCCTCAAAAAATGCTCGAAATCACCCGTGCCGTCGTCGATGCAGTACACCTGCCGGTGACCGTAAAGACTCGCACCGGATGGGATCACGACAGCCGCATCATCGTAGACCTGGCCGAAGCCCTGCAAGACTGCGGCATAGCCGCCATCACCGTGCACGGACGCACGCGATCGCAAATGTACACCGGCACGGCCGATTGGGATATGATTGCACGCGTCAAGGCCAATCCGCGCCTGCACATACCCGTCATCGGCAACGGTGACATCACCTGCGGAGCCGAAGCCTTACGTGCCTTTGCAGACAGCGGCGTGGACGCCGTTATGGTAGGTCGCGCATCCATAGGCGCGCCTTGGGTGTTCCGACAAATCAAAAACGCGCTACTGAGCGGCGACCCGGAAGCCGGAGACGGTCTGACGCTGCACGACAAATTTGCCATACTGCGGCGTCAGATACGCGAAAGCATCGAACGCATCGATGACTACCGCGGCATCCTGCACATACGACGTCACTTGGCCGTAAGCCCCCTGTTCAAGGGCATACCTTCGTTCCGTCCCACACGCGTAGCTATGCTGCGTGCCGACACCCCGGACCAATTGGCCGCAATACTGGACGATGTGGAAGCAATGCTTGCAACTATGAACGGCGAGGCATCCAAAAACAACTGACACAACAATATAACCAACCAAATATATGAATATCACATTATATACTTCGATGCGCAAAGCAGCCGTCACGATAGCGGCCACCCTCGCCTTGGCCGTGGCCACACCTGCCGCCGCTGCCGATTACGAGCTCAATGTCAAGCCCTTTGACGAATTGCAGGTGGTCAACGACATTAATGTCATATACCGCTGCAGCAACGACTCGGCCGGATACGTACGCTTCAGTTGCGACCCGGACATCTCGTCTATGATTTTGTTTTCCAATAACAAAAACAAGTTGAAAATCGAACTTTCGGACGAAATCACCGATGCACAGCGGCGACGCCTACCGACTGTCACCGTGTTCTCTGCCTTCCTGAGCAAGGTCGAAAATTCCGGAGACTCAACCATATACGTCGACACTCCGTCACCGGCTGCCACTTTCAAGGCTCGTGTCGTAGGCAACGGCACACTCATTGCTCGCGGATTACGCGCCACCACCGTCGAGGGTAAAATTGCCACCGGGCACGGCCATCTGGTCCTGGCCGGTGAAGCTCAGACCGTTAAACTAAACAATACCGGAACCGGAACCATCGAAGCCGGGACCATCAAAGCCACCACCGGACGATGCTCGATTTACGGCACGGGCTCGGTGGATTGCTGGGTGACAAACGAGCTCACTGTCATGGGGTTGGGCTCAGGCAAAATATACCTCAAAGGAACTCCGACGACCAAAAACCGCACACTCGGCATCAAAATCATCCCCGTACAATAGCCCCGACACGTGATGTCGCGATATGTCGCAGCATCACGTCGATACGCACGCCAACGCCGCGCAAACCAAGCACTTAAATGACTGACGAGCAGCATATCGAAGCAGACACGCAACAGGACAACCTGAAGCGACGCACGGCACGCTCCATGAAGTGGAACGTCATCGACCGCTTCGGATCGCAGATACTCTACACCATCACCGGCGTAGTGCTGGCGCGACTACTCTCTCAGCACGATTTCGGGCTTGTGGGCGCAGTCCTTGTCTTCCAGGCATTTGCCTCGTTATTGATCGACAGCGGACTGTCCTCGGCTTTGATCCAGCGCAAGGCCCCCACCCGCCTGGATTACTCCTCGGTACTGTGGTTCAACATCATGGCCTCGGTGGCGCTGTACGCCATATTATTTGTGGCAGCGCCGGCCATCTCCGAGTGGTTTCACGGCGGTAACCAACTGACCGCATTGGCTCGCGTGATGTTCCTATCGCTGCCGCTCAATGCCGCCGCTATCGTCCAAACCAATTTATACACCAAGCAATTGAATGTCCGACCGGTGGCCATAGCCAATGCCGTCGGGCTATGCATCGGCGCCGTCATCGGAATATGGCTGGCCTTCGCCGGATACGGAGCATGGGCCATAGTATGGCAGACCATTACCGTAGCGGCGACCAAGACTCTAATGCTGTGGATTATGAGCCGATGGCGGCCGCTGTATCGGCTTTCGTGGAAAGCCCTGCTGTCGTTTGCAGGCGTAGGCGCCGGAATGATGCTAACCTCGCTGCTCAACACTATATTCCTGAATATCTACGCCTTCCTTATCGGCAATCGCGTGGGACTGGTGTCACTCGGCTACTACAGCCAGGCGGACAAATGGAGCAAAATGATGACCGCGTCCTTGAGTCAGGTACTCACCTCGACTTTTGTCCCGGTGCTGTCAGGCGTACAGGACCAAGCCGAACGTTTTGCACGTCTGGCCTCTAAAATGGACCGCGTCACCGCATACATTCTTTTTCCGGTGATGGTAGGGTTGGCCGTATGCGCCACCCCGATATTCCACATCCTTTTTGGCGCCAAATGGGATGCATCCATCATACTATTCCAATTGCTACTGGCACGCGGAATATTCACCGTCCTCACGGGGTTGTACTCAAATTACCTGTTGGCTCTCGGACGTGCACGCACCATATTTTATCTGGAAGTGCTGCGCGATGCCGTGGCTTTGGTGGCCATCGCCATCACCTTCCCGTATATGGATTTGAGCACGACAGATAACATCGTGCTCGGCGTCGAAATCCTTTTATGGGGTCAGCTTGCAGCAGCCATTGTCGCTTGGGCGGCATCACTCATCGCCGTCAGCCGCGCCACCTCCGTGCCCATACGGCGATACTTGGCCGACATCGCCCCTTACGCCGCTATGGCCGTAGTCATCGGAGCGGCTATGCTGGCCGTGGGCAACGCCCTGGCATTTTCGCCATGGCTGGCATTGCCGGCACAAATCATTCTCGGAGCCGCAGTATACCTCGGCGCCAACCGCTGTCTCGGATCCACCGTGCAAAGCGAAGCATTGGCGTACATTTTGCCTCGGCGCAAAAGCGGCAAATAGCCCCCGAGGAAGCGGTCTGCCCACGCCGCATCTTACACACTCAGCCATCACACGACAAATCAGCCGATTAGCGCTTTTCCACCAAATGTTTTCTGGTAAAATGTACGATTTCCACCAAATGTT
The DNA here is from genome assembly GCA_900540625.1 of uncultured Porphyromonadaceae bacterium. Classification (GTDB taxonomy): domain Bacteria; phylum Bacteroidota; class Bacteroidia; order Bacteroidales; family Muribaculaceae; genus CAG-873. Next base: position 3,153 of record UQGP01000057.1, read on the forward strand.
AGGGCAAGAATAGGATTTCACCGGGCTCAAAAAGCAGACGCCACGGGTGATTTTGGCATATAGGACTTGGCCATGTCAAATAAAATGGCTTAGTTTGCACGTCTCAAAACATCAGAAATAATCGCTCCACAATATGGAACACGCAATATTATATGCCATAATCCCCATAGCGGTCGCGATGCTGGCCGGATACATCGGCGGCAGACGCGGCACCTTTGACGCCGCAGCCGCCGGAGTCCTCAATCGCTTGGTGCTCAATATTGCACTGCCCGCTGCGCTTTTCGCATCTATAGTACGCGCCGACCGCGACCTCCTATTGGACAATATCCGCCCGGCGTTGGTGGCATTGGTGGGTATAATGCTATGCTTTATGCTTGTATATGAGATTTATAAGCGTTGTTTCAGGGCTAACGGCGGCAGCGAAGGTGCGGTTATGGCACTGTTGTGCGGTTCTCCGGCAATAGGTTTTATGGGCTTTGCCGTACTACAGCCGTTATTCGGCACTACACCCCAAGTGGGGCTGATAGTGGCCATCGTCGGCATAGTGGTCAATGCCGTGGGTATACCCGTGGGGCTGTCGCTGCTGAATGCAGCCACCGACTCCGGCGCGGGAACTATGCGTGCGGTATTGCACGCACTCTCTCAGCCCGTAGCATGGGCTCCATTGGCCGCCACGGCGTCGGTTGCCTGCGGTATACACATACCGGAGGAGGCTCTACCGTCGCTGGACTTCTTGGCCGCAGCCAATTCGACGGCCGCAGTTTTCGCCGTAGGCATCATTTTGTCCAAGACAAAGATATGTTTCAACATCCAAACCTGCCTCGGCGCCATTCTCAAAGTGATATTAATGCCGGCAATACTACTGACAATAGGCATGGCATGCGGGTTGGAAGCAACGACACTCAAGATGTTGGTGATTGCCGGAGCGCTTCCACCGGCTTTTACGGGCACGATGATAGCCGAGCGCTACGGCGTATATGTCGCATACGGAGCATCGTCATTGGCCCTTAGCGTCCTCGCCTTTATCCCGGCTTGTCCCCTATGGCTGTGGGCCGTCGATGCCATACTCGGCTAAGGCTGAAAAACAGATATATATAACATCCTCACCCGATACGGATGCGGCTATGTCCGCGAAGTTTTGTAACTTTGCGGACTATTTATCGGGAACGGACTTCGGTACGTGCGCGCGACCATATCGGCACAACCGCCCAAAGCCGTTCCCAAAAGACATTTACACTCATCACAACATCATGTCAACCAATACAGTAGACAACAAACGCAAAGTCACCACCGCTCGCCTCACCGAAATGAAGGCCCGCGGCGAAAAAATAAGTATGCTCACCGCGTACGATTACTCCATGGCCCTGCTGGTGGACGGCGCCGGCATCGACGTCATCCTCGTGGGCGATTCGGCCTCCAATGTCATGGCCGGCAATATGACCACACTTCCTATCACGCTGGATCAGATGATCTATCACGCCAAGAGCGTCATCAAAGGCACCAAACGTGCCCTCGTGGTGTGCGATATGCCCTTCGGCAGCTATCAAGGCAACAGCAAAGAAGCGCTGGCCAACGCAATACGCATCATGAAGGAAAGCCACGCCGAAGCAGTGAAAATCGAAGGCGGCGCCGAAGTGCGCGAAAGCATCGAGCGAATACTCAGTGCCGGCATTCCCGTAATGGGTCACTTAGGCCTTACGCCGCAGTCTATCAATAAGTTCGGCACATACGCCGTGCGTGCCAAGGAGAAATCCGAAGCCGAGAAGCTGATTGCCGATGCACTTATGCTGCAAGAAATAGGCTGCTTTGCCATAGTCCTCGAAAAAATTCCCGCCGCTTTGGCCACCGAAGTGGCTTCCAAACTTACCATACCCGTCATCGGCATAGGCGCCGGCGGAGGCGTGGACGGCCAGGTATTGGTAATCCACGATATGCTGGGCATCAACCAGGACTTTTCGCCCAAATTTCTGCGCCGTTATGCCGACCTGGCTACCATCATCAACAACGCCATAGGACATTATATCGAAGACGTCAAGTCCGGCGATTTTCCCAACGAAAACGAACAATACTGATGGTTGCCGCCCGGTATGACAGCATCTCGCACCCGGCAGTGACCGTATACGCGGCATCGTCCGAGCATATTCCGCAAGCCTATTTCGAGGCCGCGCAACGTCTCGGCTCCATCTTGGCACAACGCGGCGCTGCCGTCATCGACGGCGGAGGCCGCCGCGGCCTTATGGGCGCCATCAACGACGCGACTCTGGCTGCCGGAGGCCGTGCCATAGGCGTCATCCCTCGATTTATGGAGGAACGCGGATGGCAACACCCCGGCTTGAGCCGCACCATAGTCACCGAGGATATGCACACGCGCAAGGCCACTATGGCCGAGCTGAGCGACGCTGCCATAGCGCTGCCCGGCGGAGTGGGCACCTTCGAGGAACTCCTCGAAATCATCACTTGGCGCAAACTGAGCCTATACAGCGGCCCCGTCGTAATATTCAACGTCGACGGATACTACGACGACCTGCTGGCGATGCTGGCATGTGCCGAGCGTCAAGGTTTTCTCAATACCTACAGCGACAATAAGTTGTACCGCGTAGCCACTACCGCCGAAGAAGCGGCGGACATTGCCCTGGGCGTAGTGCCATTCTAAGACAGCACACAAATATTTATCATAAAGCAACAACAGCCACATGCCGGCCACGACAGACTCCATACAGCTTTTCGGACACAGCGACAACCCCCGCATCCCTGTGTCCGCTGCGGTCTCAACGCCCAAGCATGCAAAGGCTGACGCGCCCGCCACGTCCCACGTACTCACAGGTCCCGATCCGGCCGACAGCGTGCTTATGCACGACATACACGCACCCTTCACCGCCGACAGCCTGGCCATCTGCCATGTCCCGCAACCGGCTAAAGAACAAGTGCGTACGCATACCGCCGTACCGCCGCAACCCCCGGCATGGACCAAAGGGCTGGAGCCGCGACCGCTGCCTCCGGGAGCCAATTCCGATATGCCGGCATTACTCGGCATAGGCGTCATCATCGCCATCGTCAGCCTGCGCCGAGGCTCACGTCTGCTCTCAACCATAGGGCACGACCTGCGTCCCGGAGTACGCACTACCCGTCGTTACGACGAGCGTGATGCCGCCGACAGATGGAGCCTCGCCGGAATATACACCTTGCTCATAATTTGCTGTACTATACTGCTCACCAAGGCTCTCGAGCCCGCCATACCTTCCGTAGCCGACCTCGGCACCGTGCCTACGCTACTGCTGACACTGGCCGTCGGCGCATACTTCCTCGTTATGCTCGCCGGATACAATATCGTGGGTTACACCTTCGGCGATACGCACAAGCGAGCGGCGTGGTTGCGTGCATACAATGCCACACAAGTTCCGTTGGCCTTGGCGCTGACCATGCCGGTGACCCTCGCCGTCTTCGACCCGCCGGCCTCCGGAGTGGCACTCATCATCGCCGCCGCAATGTACGGAGTGGCACGTATCGCTTTTTTTATCAAAGGTTTTAGCATTTTTTACACTAATATTTCCTCGCCGTTTTACTTTATTTTGTACCTTTGCACTCTCGAAATCACTCCCGTGATTTTTTTATATTCTTGTGCTCTGAAAATCGTCAGCGTAGGTGCATAAATAACAACAAAACAATTATTTAGGCAAGTGAAAATCAAAAAGATACTCATCTCGCAGCCGAAGCCGGCATCCGAGAAGTCGCCATACTACGATCTCGCCGAAAAATTCGGCGTCGAAATGGTTTTTCATCCCTTTATCAAAGTTGAAGGACTATCCGCTCGCGAATTTCGCCAGCAGAAGGTCAGCATTCCCGACTTTACAGCCATAATTTTCACTGCGAAGACCGCCGTGGACCATTTCTTCCGCCTATGTGAAGAGATGCGTCTCGTTATGCCCGACACAATGAAGTACTTCTGCACAACCGAGACCATCGCATTGTATCTGCAGAAATACATCGTGTTCCGCAAACGCAAAATTTTCTCCGCCAAGACCGGCAAACTCGCCGATTTGATGCCGTTTATCACCAAGCACAAGAACGAACGCTACATCCTCGCCGTCTCCGATGTAAGCAACGGTGACGACTCCAAGATGCTGGACAATGCCAAGATAAATTACGCACGCGCCGTGATGTACCGCACCGTGCCCAACGAGTTCCCCGACGACACCAAATTCGACTACGATATGCTGGTGTTCTTCAGCCCTCAAGGCATCAACTCGCTGCTCAAGAATTTCCCGGACTTCAAGCAGGGTGATGTAGTCATCGCCGCTTTCGGCACCGCCACCGCCGCCGCCGTCAAAGATGCCGGGCTGCGTCTGGACATCGAAGCACCCACCAAGGAATCGCCGTCCATGGCCTCGGCCATCAATCGATACCTTGACTCGATAAGCGAAGAAGAGGCCGCCGAATAAAAGCCCCACGCACAACCTAACTTGTCGTGCCGCGACTTACCCGGCACGACAACTCCATTCTTATACACACCTACGACCAAGCGACCATGCCCGCACTGACATTGCAACGACGCCAAAGATTGCGTGGCACCACCACGCTCGATGCACTGTTTACCGCCAAAGACGGTTCGGACGGCATCGGCAAAGCCCTGGCATACCCGTTGCGTGCCGTATGGCGCCGAAGCGATGACACCAAGGCCGACATCGCCTTCATGGTCAATATACCCAAACGCCGCCTGCGCCACGGCGTCGACCGTGTACAGATGCGTCGGCGCATCCGCGAAGCCATGCGTCTGTCCATGCCGCGTCCCGACAACCGCGCCGACGAGCGCCACATCCAATTGGCCATAATCTACGTAGCCGACAGAGTTCTGCCATACACGCGGGTACTGGGCGCGGTAAAACGCATACTTGCCGCCCTGCCGCCACTGCCGGTATCGCCCGAAGCCGCCGCCGAGGACGGCGACAAGTGAAATCACCGATACGCATCTTAGCGGTCGGGATGCGTGCCGTCACGCGTGGCGTCCGAGCCATATTTGTCGCACTGCTATGCGCCCCCATATACTTTTACCGCGTCTGCATCTCGCCGCTCACGCCGCCGTCATGCCGTTTTACGCCCACTTGCAGCCGTTACGCGCTCGAAGCCATCAAAAAACACGGTCCCATACGCGGACTTTGGCTGGCCATACGCCGCATACTGCGCTGCCATCCTTGGGGCGGAAGCGGATACGACCCCGTGCCATAACAGGCACGCCCGAACATCTTCCCTACCATACGACACAATCCAACGATGAAAACAATACTGACTCCGCCGCCGCTACCTACACCGATACCGGCCGACATCCACACCCATCGTCATGACATCAATGACGGCTCGGCAGTAGTGAACATCGCATTGGAAGCCGTACCTCCTATACCGCCGACACTTTTTAGTGCCGGAATACACCCGTGGGAGGCAGACAAGGCCACCGACATCACATGGACATGGCTCGAAGATGTACTCTCCAACCCCAATGCATACGCCATAGGCGAAGCCGGCCTCGACCTGCGACACGGCCCGAATATAGACGTGCAACTACCGGTATTCAGGCGCCAAGCATTCATGGCCGACGATTTGGCCAAGCCGTTGATAGTACACATTGTAGGCGCATACGACAACCTTTACGATGTCCAAAGGGAAGTAATGCGGCGCAACGGCGGACGTACGCCGCTATGGATAATCCACGGATTCAGAGGACGGCCCGAATTGGCGCGTCAACTACTTGACCACGGTATGTACATTTCCATGGGCATACGACACAATCCGACCGCCATCGCCGTCATTCCACGCGACCGACTGCTTGCCGAAACAGACGATGACCCCACAGCCAACATCGCCGACATCCGCAACGCCCTCGGTCTTTAACCGACATTCAACCTAATACATTTCGAAGAACCCGCCCTCCCCGATGCCGGTATCACACACTATATTGCACAAGGCAGAGGCCGTGGGGTATTCCAACAGCCTCTGCCCTCTATATCAATATACTCAGAATTGTCAGTGCAATACCTTGGTGCATCGGCGAGTGCCGTCGCTGTAGACGTCCGTGCGGATGGTGATGCCGCGCTCGGCCGGTGCTTCGAGACGTCTGCCGTACAGGTCGTGGTATTCGGTGGCAACGACTTGAGCATCGTCCGTCGTCACGTCACTCACGCCGTCCTTGATGGGCAAGATATTCTTGAACTTTTTCCATTCCGAAGCGGCCTTGTATGCCTCGATAGCTTCTTCGGGCACGTACAACGTGGCGCGGTCGTACATGTAATCTTCGAAGGCACTGCCGCTTGTCTCCGGCGGAACATCGTACTCGCATGTAATCTTTTTCACAGAAGTCGTATTCCAGCAGAATCCCGGACCTAAATACGGCGTGGCGCCATCAATCTTTGATTTCGTAATCTTGATACTTTCCAACTTGGGCGTTTCTATTGCGCGACTACCGAATTGCACCGAGCCGGGGATTGTCAACTCGGTATTGTTGCACCTAATCAGCTTTTTCTCAGCTAGATGCGTTCCGACATATTGTACTCCATCCTCTATGATAAGTTTTTCGGCTTCGATGCCGGCAGCGGCCGAAACAACCTTAATCGTTCCGGGGAGGGTCATCGTAGCGCCGGGTACAACGTATTTCATCGCGCCGATGTATTCCACGGTCTTAGGAATATTGATGGCCTTGATGGTGTTGTGCGAGCCGCCGAAATTTCGGTTGAAACCGATTACTTTCAGACCTTCGGGCAAGGATATCTCCAAGTCCGAGCTTTCGTTCTCGGAATACTCGGAAAGCCACATAAATCCGAATACGGGATACTCCGTGCCGTTGATGGTGACTTTCTCGGGCACGGTGATTTTGCCGGAATACTTCACGCTTTCATCATTATTCG
>UQGP01000058.1 GCA_900540625.1 uncultured Porphyromonadaceae bacterium
TTCACCGTATCGGCCAATACCGCAATCCAGCGCACCTGCTGACCGGGACGATAGGTGGACAGGTCGGTGGATACGGTCAGGGTTTGAGGGCTCTCGTCGTAACTTTTCTGAGGTATGGCACTTACATATTCGCCGCAACGCACTATGCCAGTGGATGTTCGGTAGCAAATGCTGCCTCTTGCCGAAATGCGCATTTTCACCATACCATTGGCGTCGGTACGGCCCAGCGAGGTGTATCGTTTCTTTTGGACACCTTTGTCCACGAGTACTTCGAGCCCCTGGACGGGCTTGCCCGATGCGGCTTCGACCATGGTGATAAATGTCCCATCAGTGTTGGTGACGACTGCCGGGAAGTACTCGATGACCATAATGCCGGAATAGTTGTCGACTTCTTTGCCGTCAAGTGCAACGGTGTAGACGTAATTGCCTACGGGCAATTGCACGGCTACGCTATCCTTGACTTCTACCGTGGGGTCGGTAGTGTTGATATTGAGCGTCAATGTCTTGACAGGTTGTTTCAGCGGGGCCTTTGACTTGATTTGACGCAAGCCGCGATTGATTGTATAATCCATATCAGTGTATAGACGCAGTTCGGCAGTCTTGACGTTGCGGGCGGTATAATACAACATAATGTCTTGTCCGGCTATACCGACGTCTTGTATGGGACGCATCGAGATGATAGGCTTGGTGAAGTCGGCGACGGCATTCTTGGCATAAGACTCAACCCACGTGCCTTTGACGCTTTGGGCAAAATCTTCGATAGTAGCCAAGTAGGCTTTGTCTCCGAGTTTTTTGTTCAAGTCTAATGGATTAGTCAGTATGGTATAGGCGATGATTTCGCTATTGGGATTGGCCTTGTACTTGGCCCAAAAGTCGAGCATGGCCTTGGCGTTATCGCCGGGAGTGAATTGGGCCGTGAGCTTGGCCGTCCACAGCATCCACGAGGCGGAGCCTTCGGGGTGCTTGGCGAGGATTTGTCTACGAACGTCGGTGATCAGCGGCGTCGAGTGTACCATGCCGCCTTCCATAATCTTAGATGCAACAAAATCGCATACTGCGGGGTAATATGTGCGCGTGAGGCGGTCGGCTTTGACGACCGTGGCCCAACGTTCGATGGAGGTGTTATCGGCGGCTTTCCAAGCCTCGGCAAGCAGCGAGTCCACCACTTCGATGAAGGCTTTGCCGTCCCACTCGGCGATGTCGGCCGGACGCGGTCCCTCGGGGAGGGTGCGGCCACGCATATTCCTGCTGTTGTCCGACCGATACTTACTATAAAGTTGGGCGGCATAGAGGTTAAATATTGCCTTGGCGTCGGGCGCCGTCTGACGTGCGGCGTACTGCACGACTTGGGCTATGGATGTCTTGAGCGAGTCGCGATCTATGGACTCGGCAGCCTTGGTCTTTTGCATCAGCGCCAGTAGCTGCACGGGGGCATTGCCGTCCTTGACGGCTTGGGCCAAGGCGGCATCGGCATCGCGTATCACATCGCGCGGATAGGCGAAATCGGGCTTCTCGAAAGTGGAGGAGGCTGAAACTGACGTTACAGCAAAAAGTATTGATATTAAAGCGATTAAATAACGGCACGGACCGTTGTCGAAGGTTCGATGTATTTTCATTGCTGTTATAGCGGTATTGTTCTTAGGTGGAAAAATATAGGAGTTATGGGAAAGATGAGAAAGATGGGAAAGATGGGAATTATGCATTATTCTCATTATCCCCATTATTTCTGTCGAGATTTTTTCTGTCGAAGGCGTCGATGTACGAGCCGGGGGTGACGTTGAAAATGTTTATATGTCGGCGGCGTGCCCATGCTTCGAGCAGGTGATAGCTGCGGAAGGCGACGTAGAAGCTGTGCACGATGTCGTGCAGCCGGTATCCGCGGTAGGTTGTGTCCACGCGTTTCTGCTCGGCGGCATCGTCTTTGTAGAAGTGCGGTTGTACGGATATGACGTTGTTGTGGTCGTCCACGGCGATGGTGCGCATCCACGAGTGGTCGGCACCGGCGACGTATATCGTGTCGTATCCGAGCCAAGCGGCAGCCATAATGGCGGGTATCAGAACGTTGCGCGGACGCGGCATACCCAGGCGGTGCGAGTAGGCCCAATGCGTCAGCCACTGCCACCCTTCGAGACCTACGGCGTTGATGCTCACGGGGTGTATGTGCGGATTTGCGGTGATGGCCGGGTCGAGGGCGCCGACTTTGCCCCGGGGCACTATCAGCACCATGTCCCAGTCGACATCGGCCAATGCGCGGCGCAGGCGCTGCATATTGGGGTTGGCCGAGGGGGCGAAGAACAGCGGATCTACCATGATGTAGTACCGGGGGCGCAGGCGCGTGAATTCGGGCGCTATGGCGGCAAAATTGACGGCCATGGTCGGCATGGACGTCAGGGTCTCGCCGTGCTCGGCTATGGTCTGCGCCAGCGACGGACCGTTGCCCATAACGACTATGGCATCGCCTCGGGAGGCATCGCGACGCGGCCACGGACGGGTGCAGCGCGATTGCAGCAGCATCTTGGCCACGCTTTTCAGCGACGGCGAGGTTTGAGCCAGTGCGTGCTTTATTTTAGATGTCATCTTGCCCATATTGGTGGGTATTAAGTCGTTGTACGACATTGGTCATAGCTATATCGCGACCCGAGGCTTCGAGGGCGCGGCGCAGGCGCGAGGCATCGAAGGTCAGGGTGCGCGTCAGCGTATCGTAGTATCGGCGACCGTAGAGCCAGCGTGCCCAACGGGGGCGCAGCGTACCCACGTTTTTGTCCTTGATACGGTGGGCCAGCGCTTCGATGAAGGCGTCCACGGTAGTGTCCGTGCCGTCGGTGACGTTGTATATGCCGGGGGCGGACTGCATCTCGACGCTCAGGCGTGCAACGTCCATAGCGTGTACCACACTGATATTGGCCGAGTTGCCGCCGATGTGCATCAGCGTACCTCGAGCGACGCCACGTGCCATACGCATAGGCAGTCCCGTCATTCCGGTGCCGACGATATTGGCCGGGCGAAGTATCAGGCACGGCAGCGCGTGGCGGCGGCAGTATTCGGCGAACATGGCCTCGTCGCGCGCCAGCGGCGATTCGGCTTTCCGTGGGGTGTCTTCGTCGAGGTCGCGGCCTTCGGAGATGTCGTAAATATCCGTGGAGCTGATCATTACGGCCGCATCGACGTGCGTGCCCTCTTCGGGACGTGTGATTACGCGCCATTGCTCGCCGAAGGCTACGGCCAGGTATTTGACCATAAATTCGGCGCCGGGGCATAGGGCCAGCAGCGTCTTGGTCGGTTGGGGCGCCGGGGCGTCGCCGGGGCGATCAAAGTGTTCGGTCAACGTTGTTTGCGACATAAGTAGCTGTGTATAACGCGTGTATAGTGTCTGAGAATATTGAGATGGGACGCCGGCATACCGTGCTTACGGAACGAGCGTAGCCGTTCGCGGTTATTGGTCACCAGACGCGAGTACCAGCGCTGCGACAGGCCTCCGGTGTCCATACATACCATATCCAGAGGCAGGTAGCACGGGCGCAACTCGGTGTGTTCGAACAGCCGCAGCCACATTTCGAAGTCGCCGCCGACGCGGAAGTCGGTGTCGTAAGGGCCTACAGCCATAGCTGTCCGGCGCGAAACGTACAGTGTGGGATGTCCCGGAGCATAGCCTTGGCGCAGCATCGTGGGGACGAAGTGCGCGGCGCCGTAGTATCGCAGCACCTTGTCGCTGCCGGCGCGGCTGTAGTGCAGGTCGCCGTAGACAAAATCGGCGTCACCCTCGTCAAAGGCTCGGGCTATCTGCGCCACAACAGTGTCGTTGCTGTAGGTGTCGCCGGCGTGCAGCAGTCCTATGACGTCCGCCCCGGCATCGAGGGCTGCCCGAATGCCGCGATTTATGGCATCGTAGACCCCGGCCGGAGGCGCACTCACCACCGTGGCTGTGGCAGCGTGGCGCTCGGCTTCAAGGATTTCGGCGGTACCGTCGGTGCTATCGCCATCGACAATTATGTGCAGTATGTCCGCGTATGTCTGACGCCGTACCGAGGCAATGGTACGGCGCAGGCCTTCGACATTGTTGCGGGTGATGGTGACGACGGCTATCTGCATCTTTTATCCGGATTTGTAGCTGTTAAGGCTGTTATAGTTATAACGCCGGAAGCGACTGAATTATTTCACTCGGTGGGCGGAAAGGTGATACTTTGCATGATGTAGCTGGCAACGAGTACCACCACCAGGGCGATGCCGGCCCAGGACATCCAGCTACGCAGCGAGTACTTGGGGCCGAGTACGGTCATAGCCACGGCGGGTGCTACCAGAGGCACAGCCATAAGGCCGTAGCGCGATATGGTACCGCCGAATAGGTAGCAGGGTATCAGCCAGCACACTATGCTCCACAGCACCAGGCGCGTCATGGTCTTCAGCCGGAAGTAAGGCATAGACAGACGATATTCCTGACGGCTGTAGAAGAGGAAGTAGAAGGCCATCAGGACAAAGAGATACCACGGATAAGAGATATGGGCGTAAAAGGACGTGGGTCCGTAGAGAATATCGCGACCCCAATTCCAGGGGAAGGGTATGAGGAATTGGACGGCGGCGGTCACCGGCATCAGCAGCACTTTGAAGTATACGGGGAGTGTGGCGTAGTCGCCGATGAAGTTATAGTAGGCCAACTGGTTGGGAGCATCGTAGCGTATCCACTCGTTGGAGATACTCATACCTATAATTCCGTCGGCATCGGGGGTGATTCGAGCGATATTGCCCACACCCCACAGCAGTATGCAGAATCCGGCGCATAATCCGATATAAGTCCATGCGCGGCGGCGTCCTTCGGCATCAACGGCGGCGGGGAGGATGCACATCACGGTGCCTATGGCTATAGCCAACAGCATATTGGGGCGCACCAGCAGGAGCATCGCGGCGCCGATGTACACGGGCACGATGATGCGGAGCATACTGCGGTCGCCGGAGGATGCAAAGCCGACGCCGACCATGGCGAAGGATGCGCACACCCAGGCGTCCTTGATAAGCAGCGTGCCCGAGGTCATAAAGTAGCATACGGCGGCGGCACATGCCATGGACACGGCGGCGGTGCGGCGATTGGCGGTAAGGCGCCAAGCAATAATGCCCGAGCACATTATCGAGAGGAGAATTGCGGCCATGCTTACCATCAGTCCGGCGGTGATGCTGATGCCGGTGACGGACATGACCGCGGCAACGATGCCGCCGTACATGCCGTAGGTGGGGGGTATGGCTTCGCCGCCGGCGCCTAGGCGGTACAAGGCATCGTTCCAGGTGCGCCATGCGTCGCTGTTGTAGAGCACGGGCGCGGCATCGGTGCCACCGCAGCCTATGGTGAAGTAGTTGACATTGACCACAATACCTATGGACAGAATGGTGGCGGCGCCCAGCAGCACGTAGGCGCCGAGACGCGAGGCTCCGCCGCACAGAAAGCCGTAGACTCCGAGGGTGACCACGGTAATGCCGGCAAATCCGGCAAAGGCCAACGCCGGCGCTCCGGGTAAAAAGTACATACATGCAGCTACGGCCAGGGCCGCCGTAGCGCACGCGGCAACAAATGTCTTGGGAATGTGTGCAATCTTGTTCATCTTACGTTGTTTTCTTATATCATTGTACAGTCCGGTATAGCTGTTATGGCTATGATGACTGTTATAGCTGTGATGGCATAGCCGTGGAAATCAGAATTGTACGACAAGCTCGGCGACCAGACGATTGCCGTGGCTGTCTTGGGGCGCCCCGCCGCGTCCCCAAAAAACTTTCTCGAAGTTGAGGCGTACCAGGGCGTTGACCTTGCCGTAGGTGTAGTCCAGCGCCGACCCGACGGTCAAACGCTGTTGCGAGGGTATGGTGGTTTCGAGCCTTCCTTCCGTGTCGAGGGTCTTGCCGTCGGAATGTGCGGTGACCGCGTCGAAACGGCCTTGGACACTCCAACGACGAAAGATGCCGACCCGGGCGGGTATGCCCCAGTCCGCAAAGAAGTTGAAGACGTTGGACGACGGATGGGCGTCGTGGGTGTAGACGGTGCGCATATACTCGGCCTCGGCACGCAGCCCGCCGACGGTGAGTATGGCCGAAGCGCCCCAGAGGTTCATACGCACATGCCCGGGTTCGACGGACTGGAAGCCGGTCTCGAAGCGCAGCCAATCGGTAGCCTGCTGGGAAATCTTGACGGCGTAGGCGTAGTCCTTGCTCCAGACATCATGGTCGGAGATGGTGGCGCTGTTGAACATCCCGGCTTCGATGTAATTGTCGCTGCCCCAGGGCAGTGTGTAGTGCCCCTTGACGCCGACGGCACGGACGTTATTGACGTATTTGCCCAGATAGGAGCGGTTGGCAAAGAGGTATGTTCCAGGGCCGCGGAAGTTGTCCGTTCCGAAGGGTATGCGGAATTGTCCTGCCTGCACAAACCAGCGCGAGGCGATATCGACGCGCGCCCATACGTCGAGGACCTTGATGGAACCTTTGTCGCAGAAGTCGGTATTGAGGTAGTATCGCAAGCGCGGCATCACCCGACCGGTGATTTGGATGCGGGCATTACGTATCTGGAAGCGTCCTTCGCCGTTGTCGGTATCGACTTCGTAGCGGGCACGGGCAACGCCGTGAACCTCAGGGATGTAGAAGTTGCGTTCCCGAGACTGAGACTCAGCTTGGGTCTGAGCCTGAACGCTGTCGCCGACTTCTGCACCTAAGGCCGCGAACGGAGTCATGGCCCACAAAAGTATCGTTAATATGAAGTGCGTCCCGCGCATATTCTGTGTCTTAGTGTTTGATTCTGCTATTTTGGCTATCTCGGGCTGCAATGGCGGAGGCCTCCGCTTTTCGAGCGGCACGCCCGTGCAGGTACAGTTGTATGGAATTGATGATATTTTGCCAAGCGATATATGCCGCCGGCGCCACCGAGCTCACGGGGTCGAAGTACGTCCAGGCCATCCATACGGCCAAGACGGTATTTTTCTGCGCCAAGCCCTGCGCCCCGACGACACGGTCGCCGCAACGCCGCCCTATGGCACGTCCCACGGCAAATTGTATCAGACACAGCACCAAGGCCACCAGCGCCAAGGCCACCATACGCGTAATCTCGGAAGCGGGCTCAGCCATGACGAAGCTCACCGAGCGGCCCACGACGATAATCAGCGATACGGACCAAATGTAGAACGATACGGCCTGATGCCGCCCGAGGTAGGAGTGCACGCCGGGAGTGATGCGGCGCAACACCATAGCCACGGCCAAGGGCGCCAAAATCAAGGGTATCACGCGCCAAGCTATGGTCACGAAGGTGTCCAGAAAGTTTATCGAGGCGTCCGAACCCATAGCCGTGAACAGCGGTGGAACAAGCAGCGCCGCCGCCACATTAGACACGATGGAAAACGTGGCCTGTCGCGGAATACTGCCCCCGAGCATACCTACGATGACGGGCGCTGCCGTGGCCGTGGGGCAAAATACGCAGATAAAAGCGCCCTGAGCCACCACACGATCTACGGGTAGCAGCCCCAGGTACACAACCACGCCGCCCAGAACCTGTACCGCCGTGAGCAGCCACGACAGCCGCGTAATGCGTATATTGTCGAAAGGCACCTTGCAAAAGGTCACCAGCAGCATCGTAAATATCAGATACGGAGCCAGAAAGGCCACCGCTTCCATATAATCGTGGAACAGTGCGCCCGTGGACATGGCTATAATCAGCATCCATGGCTTTATGCGCCTTATGACATCGTTGGCTTTCACGTCTGCAAAGTTACGAAATTTTGGCCAATCATATGAGAACTATGGGTGATATGAAAAACATAGGAGATATGCATTTGTCACATTACTCACATTACATCCATTGCTCCCGGCCTATCCGCCCGGTCACGCCTTCGGCGTAGCCTATTCGACATTTGCCTTACCAAATAACAAAGCGACCACACTTTCCTTCAACGGGATGCGTGGTCGCTTAATGACGCTCGTCACACGAGGCGATCGTGGCGTTGGTGTCAGTGCGTATTATTCGGCTTTGCCGGCGCTACCGAGCACATTCTCGATTTTGTGCTTGTAGAGCTTCTCCATTTCGTCGCGAGCCGGGCCGAGGTATTTGCGCGGGTCAAATTCGGCGGGCTTTTCGGCGAAGACTTTGCGCACGGCGGCGGTCATGGCCAGACGGCTGTCGGAGTCGATGTTGATTTTGCATACGGCGCTCTTGGCGGCTTTGCGGAGCTGCTCTTCGGGAATACCGATGGCATCGGGAAGTTTGCCACCGTATTCGTTGATGGTGTCAACGTATTCCTGGGGTACGGAGGACGAGCCGTGGAGCACGATGGGGAATCCGGGGAGTTCCTTCATAACAGCGTCGAGCACGTCGAAAGCCAATGGCGGGGGCACGAGGCGGCCGTTGGCGTCACGGGTGCACTGAGCGGGCGTAAACTTGTAAGCGCCGTGGCTTGTACCGATGGAGATAGCCAGCGAATCGCAGCCCGTACGTGTAGCGAAGTCTACCACTTCGGCGGGGTCGGTGTAGGTGTGGTGGTCGGACGAAACTTCGTCTTCGACTCCGGCCAATACGCCGAGTTCGCCTTCGACGGTTACGTCATACTGGTGAGCGTAATCGGCCACTTTCTTGGTGAGGGCAACGTTCTCCTCGTAGGGCAGATGCGAACCATCGATCATCACCGACGAGAATCCGCTTTCGATACAGCTCTTGCACAGTTCGAAGCTGTCACCGTGGTCCAGGTGGAGGACAATCTGAGGATGCTCCCAGCCCAATTCCTTGGCATAAGCAACAGCGCCCTGTGCCATATAGCGCAGCAGCGTAGCGTTGGCGTAAGCGCGTGCGCCCTTGCTCACTTGCAGGATCACCGGCGACTTCTCGTCAGCGGCAGCCTTGATGATGGCCTGCAACTGTTCCATATTGTTGAAGTTGAAGGCGGGGATAGCGTAACCGCCTTTGATAGCTTTGGCAAACATCTCACGGGTGTTGACCAAACCGAGTTCTTTGTAGCTAACCATTGTTGTGGAAATTATATATTATATATGTGTATTGTCCTATTTTCTAACCTTCCGGGGGCGCTGACTGCCGGGGCTGCTGTCTTGCCGTAGCCGTGTTCTGCGGCGACTGCCGTCTTGTAGCCGACGTCCTGCGACGAATGTCGTGGCAATCGAAAGTCCCCTTTTCGGGATGCAAAGTTACGTCTTTTTTCAGAAATCCTCAAATCTTCTCTCGGATTCATCTTTCTGACAGCAAAATGTATGCCAAGATAATGTGGAATGCGCTAAAGGAAATGTCGAATGTGAAATGTTGAATGTGGAATTCTAAGGACCTTAAAGACATTAAGGACCCTAAAGACCTTCGAAAAAAAAGTTGCCACTGTCCCGCGCAACCCAGGGCAACCGCATCAAATTATGGCCGAGGCAAGGATTTCACGAAGGTAATCTTG
>UQGP01000059.1 GCA_900540625.1 uncultured Porphyromonadaceae bacterium
TTTATGTTTTACAACAGATTTAAAAATGGGGCTGCGCCTATTTTGACACAGCCCCGTTTTTGTGTATTGTGTATAGGCGCGTTGCGCCGCATTACGTCGTCTTATTCCTGAGTGTAAGTGCGTATACGACGCATACCTTCAGCCAAAAGAGCCCGGGTTGTGGCCAAATTGATACGTACAAAGCCTTCGCCCTCGACACCGTAGGCCGTGCCCGGTTGTATCCATACGCCGGTGTCGCGTCTGAGCGCCTCAGCGAACTCAGCTACCGTCTGCCCGCGTGTTTCGAGTATCTCGCGACAGTCAGCCCACGCAAGATATGTGCCTTCGAGCGGCATTACACGCATCCCGGGAATATTTTGGGCAACGTAATCGCGCACGCTCTCATAATTGGCATGTACGTATCTGAGCATGGCTTGCAACCACGCTTCGCCTTCGTCGTATGCTTTTTGCAAGGCGATAATGGCAAATGGACTTATATCGCAAGTCTCGTTGTCGTTGATGGCTCGATTGATGAGACGATGCAGACGTGCGTCTTTGACCACGATATTAGCCACCTGCAAGCCGGCGAGATTGAAAGCCTTACTTGGCGAGACCATAGTGATGCAGTCGCCGTCGCACAGCGTGGCCATGGGCGTGTAATGGTGCGGAGCAAAGGCTATATCGCAGTGTATCTCGTCACTTATCAGGATCACATCGTGCTTGCGGCACAATTCGTAAACGCGGCGCAAGTCCTCGGCCGGCCATACGCGGCCGCCGGGATTGTGAGGGTTGCACAAAATCATCGCCGTACTTTTGGGGTCGGCAAGTGATTTTTCCAACGCTTCGAAATCCATTCTGTACAGGCCGTCGCTGCCCAAGCATAAGGGGGCATCCATATTGCGACATCCTGCATTACGGATGCTTGAGAAAAAGCAGTTATACACCGGGGTCTGCACCACCACGCCGTCTCCGGGACGCGTAACGGCACGCAGCACGGCCGCAAGAGCGGGTAGCACTCCCGTGGTCGGAATGACCCAATTACGATCTATGTGCCAGTGGTGCCTTCGTTCGAACCATGTGGATATGGCGTCGTAGTACCCTTCGCCGGGAAAACTATACCCAAAAACGCCGTGGGCGGCGCGATGTACCAGCGCGTCCACAATCTCGGGCGCCGTCTTGAAATCCATATCGGCTACCCATAGCGGTATAAGGTCGTGGCCGGAGACACTGTATCCGTCCCACTTCATGCTGTCGGTATGCAGCCTATTGACCGGAGTGTCAAAATCGTATCTTTCCATATCCATGGCTGTATTCTGTTTTATATGGTTGTATATCGTTTATATTCTGTTATATCGTATATCTCTGTTTTTTGTACTTGTTACATAAGACTTAGAATGTCGGCTCTAAGCGTCGGCAGGCAAAGACTCGGCGGCAATAGCTATGGCGTGTTTCAGCCACCGGCCACGCACAAAGAGTAGAACAAAGAGCGCACCGCGGAAGCACAATTCGATGCACATGGCCAGCCACACGCCGTACAGCCCCATTGACGGAGCAAGTATAGCGGACAACGTCAGGCGGACAGCCCAGATACTGCCGAAATTGATAAAAGCCGGTACAGTGGCATAGCGTGCGCCTATGGCGATGCCGTAGCCGACTATGGCGGCGCCAAACATCGGCTCGGCCCAAGCCTCGGTGCGCAAGGCCATGGCTCCTAATTCGCGGACAGAAACGTCTGGCGTAAAAAAGGCTATCATGTCGTAGGCGCAGAACCACATGACTACGCCAAGTACGCCCATAATGGCTATACCAAGTATCATGGTAATACGCCCGAAGCTTACGGCAAGTGCTCGGCGCCCCGCCCCGAGGCTCTGCCCGACAAGAGTTGTAGCGGCCTCGCCGATGCCATAACCGGGCATATAGCACAGGCTTTCGGCTGTAACAGCAAAGGCGTTGGCGGCAATGGCGGTATTGCCTAACGGCGCAACGATGGCGGTTATCAGAATTTGAGCACCACACATCACTACACGCTCCAGCGCCAAGGGGCTGGCCACGGAAACGGCGTGCCGCATGACACGACCATTGAGACGCCACCACGTCCCGACAAAGCCGCGAGCACGCGACCACGGACGCGACAGCGCCGGCGAGCGGCGCAATAGGTACCACAACAGAAATACGCAGCCCACAACTTGGGCCATGGCCGTACCGATGGCGGCGCCGGTGACGCCGAGCCCGGCACCAGGCAGTGTCAGCACGCCCCAAGGTGTCTCTATGGCATGTGCCGGGTATATCATAAAGAAGTTGAATACAACATCAAGGGTGCACATTACCACCGCTATCACACCGGGAACAAGCATATTACCGCTGCTGCGCAGCATCGCCCCGGCCATGAAGGTAAGGTATACTACCGGCATCGAGGCTCCGAAGATGGAAAAGTAGGAAGTACTCATGTCGCATACGGCGCCCTTGCCGCCAAGCCAATGCGGCAGCCCGGGAGCAATAGCCACGGCCACCAATGCGACCAATATACCGACAGCGGTAACAACGACCGTGCCTTGACGCACCACACTGCGGGCCTCGGCGTCTTTGCCGCCGCCCAGAAGATGGGCTACCTGCACGGAGAAGCCCATAACCGTGGCCGTACCCAAGCCCCAAAAGAGCCATGTCGTAGTTGCAATAAGTCCTATCGAGGCGGCAGGCTCGGCGCCGAGGTGACCCACCATAGCAGCGTCGATATATTCCATGAGCAGCGTGGACAACTGGGCCATAATGGCGGGCCAGCTCAGCCGCGCCACCATGGCGAGTTTGCCGCGCAGTGTCGCCACACGTGGCGACCGCAATTGCGCCGCGAGGTCTAAACCCGCGCCCCGACTCATGCGTCGGCGCTGCCGGTGGTGACTATGCGGCAGTCGGCGGGCGACTGGATGTTCTCGTCAAGTATCACCTCGCCCACGCTGTCACAATAGATGTATCCGTGGCGCGGATTCTTGATACTGGTGACATGTCCGTGCAGCCCGGCACGCACGTCCGAGTCCTCGAAGGCCAAGTCGGCGTCTTCGCCGAAGGTGCAGTTCTCGAGCACCAAGTCGTGGCAGTAGCACAAGGGCTGAGTGCCGGTGATATGGCAGTTGACAAGGCGCAGGCCGTGCGAATACCAACCGAGGTACTCGCCGTGCAGCTCGCTGTCGCGCACAGTGACGCCCACGGTGTTCCACAGGGCGTCTTTGCTGTAAATCTTGGCGTTACGTATCAACACGTCGTGACAGTACTGGAAGGAATAATTGCCGTGCTGCTCGTAGCGGTCGATGACCACGTGGTCGGTGTGCATAAACAGGTAGTCGGCATTGAACATCTTGACGTCTTCGAGGGTGACGTCGCTGCAATGCCACAGGGTTTCCTGCGCATTTGGGAATTCGACACCGCTGATATACAGCCCTTTGAGTTCGCGGAACATCTTGGGCGCTTCGACTCGGCAGTTGCGCATAACGCAGTCTCGGCTGTACCACAGCGCGGCACGTGCGCCCTCGGTGAAGTAGCAGTCTTCGACCTCAAAGTTGCGTGCATGCCAGAAGGGGTACTTGCCGCGAAACTCGCAGTGGCGTGCCACGATGTCTCGCGTGGCTTTCAAGGCACTTTCACCGGGGTTGATGATTACATGCTCCAGTTCCAGGTCATGAGCAGCAAACAACGGCCGTTCGCCACCGTATTCCTTATTCTCTATCTTTGTCTTTCCCATATAATTATCCAGTCTATATTGCGTGTTGTTTTGCTTTGTTTTGCAAATATACAAAGTATTTTCGAGACAGTTCCTTCACTTAACATTGCTTAATCCTTACCGTTCCCCATCTGTCTGAATGTCCGCGTATTTTGCAGCCAAGTAATCTGTACATGTCCGCGTATGCCTCCCGGCAAGCAATGAAGTATACCGACGAAAACGGGGAGCGACCGACACTAAAGCCGCTTCGCTCCCCGCTCCATCATTCGCTTATTTGACGTCCCGAAATCGGACTGACGTCTTATCGGAGTCTGACGGCAAGTCTTGTTGCTACTTTGGTTATGAGAAACATAAGTTAGTACGAGCAGACAGCTCGGACTGATGCGTTTTTATTAGTAGGAGTAAAACCAGTACAACTCGGCATTATCTCCGCATAATTGTAAGGGTCATCATTATATCGGGACCCGACACTCAAAAAATCTTCTTCCAACCATAAATAATGCCAACCACCATTCATGTAGCCCTCAGAATAAAGTCTATTATATCGCAGGCTTATGCTATTACCATTCGTGGCTATAAATTTCACATAACGGTTAGGTTGAATAACTATTTTACACTGTGATACCAATTCTTTGGCATCTTCTTTTGTTGGTAGACGATAACGACTGCTCTGATTCTTCACCGCCGTATTGGCATAAGAATATGCACAGCCGGATGACGCTTCCGACTTTGCCCACATTACGCTGAGGCCCATGTCCACTAAGTCATCAGTAGACCTGTCTATTGTCAGGCTATCGGCAGCCTGCACGGACAAGGTATTGCCTTTCCATATATATACGGTGTTCTGCGAGTATGCGGCGAGTACGCATACAAGCGTTACGATTAGTGTCAGTATTCGTTTCATTTCTTTATGTTATTTGGTTATGAACTTGAATGATACGCCGCCGGAAGTGCGTATGATGTACACGCCGGAGGAAGGCATAGTCATTCGTAGAGTTTCGTTGTCGGCGTTTGCCCGGGCGGTGCATACACTACGTCCGTCGGAGGTATAGGCCGTGACGGTCTCTCCGGCTTCGAGGCCGGAGACCTCAACGCTATTGTCGATTATCGTGAACAGGACGTCCGCCTTTTTATCAATGGTCGGGGATTCTATACCGCCGCCATCGACATTACCGCTGTATATGCTTGCTATATTGCTATAGCTATATGATACAGTCGTTTTGTCCGTGACTATTTCCAATGAGGAAGAATGCGGAAGTATCTTCGGCTTGCTCTCAAGGGCAAACCCTACGGTGGAACCGTCTCTGAGACGCAGGATTATTCCGGGCTGCGTCTCGGCCATAGCCGATGTGGTGATTGCCAGCATCACGACTATGATTAGGTATTTGAGTCTTTTCATAACTTGTGTGTGTTGATTATTTTTGTTTGCTTACTTGCTTGATTTCGATACCGACAGATTTGCAACGCTCAAGGAACATCGCAAATTCGGCTTCTTTGCCATTTGACATCAACGGCCAATTGGAGCTAATCAGGAAACGGGTGCCGTCTCCGGACTCAATGGCGTCTTTCTCGGAGTATTTACCGAAAAAGTCCACCTTACCCTTTTCTTTCATCTTGGCATAATAGTCTACATACTTCATAAAACGCCGAGCCATATTTGTCTGCACCCGGAACGTCTCGCACAACTCATCATAAGTGACTTGCGGATGCGCCTTTATATAGTCGGTAACAACTTGGCGGACAAGGTCGGTCTTTTTGCTGTACTCGACATCCCTGTATACATAGTTGCTCAGGTCGCGGTTAAACTTATATTCCTTAATCGGCGATGTATTCTCCGAGGACTGGACGCTCGTCACATTGGACAAGCGAAGCAAGTCGGACATAACATCTTCAATTGATGCTTCGCCCACCAAAGACCTGATGCAAGACAACAGGCGCGAAATGCCGAAGCATCGCTTGCTGAGATACGGGTCAGACTTGCACATACGGTACAACACCATTTCCCAATCCTCGTCGAACTCCTCCAATTTGGTAAGTTCGTCTCCTTCCTCCTCGGTGAGTACCGGCAGCTTGAGGTGCGTGGCTGTGGCATTATCCCAGTGTGTGAAGTCCGGGAAAGATATCAGACGGCCATAGACGCCCGGATAGGCTATCTGGATGCACACTATAGCGAATTTCAGCAACTTTGCTTCATGGTCGTTCACACCTTCGACGCCTTTGCTATTAGCTGTCAGGATAGATATCAGTGACAGCGTATTTATTAGGCGCTTCAGCGAACGAGGATTCGATCCTATCGAGTTGCCTATTATGTCCGCCACCTGCCTTGAAGTGTCATCATTGTACTCTTTCTCGTCAAAGAAGCCGATGGAACACAGCGAAGTCTTCATAAACCCGTCCACCGCATACGTTGCAACCGGCATCGTAAACGGTAATTGGATAATCTTATCGAAGAACGAGCGGAATTCGTGGGAATTGGCCTCGCTAAACTCGCCAAATTTCGGTTTAAGCCCCTTGATAACGACATCGTAATCGATGGCAAGGACAAAGACGCATCCTTCGATGTCGAAGATGTTCTTCAGCAATTCAAGTAACTCTACCGCAAGAGCCGGGTCTATGCGGTCAAGGTCGTCTACAAAGACAATGAATCCTTTGACGGGTGTTATTGTTTCCTCGTGCTGCTTAATCACATCGTTGACAAGGATTTGGATTTCCTTCTTCAAGGCATTGATGGTCGAGTCTTTGGCGCTATCACCTTTCAGCTCGTCCATTATATCACCATTGACTCCGGCTTTTTCCAAAGCAAGCTTTGCTCCGAAGGTGGCGAAACGCCGCATAAGGTTGCCGATGGCCTTAATGCGTTCCGTAAGATTGTCGGCTTCGTTGCAAACGGCAATCTGCCTAATAATGCTGCAAAGGATGTCAAGGACAGCCTCCTGCGGCGTCTTCATCAGCGAATAGTGCCACGTATTTATCCATACGGGCAGGAACTTATCGTTCGACTTGTCGCCTGACTTATCGTCCTTACCATGACAAAGTATGCCACGCAGGTTATTCATCAACGAGGTCTTGCCCGACCCCCATTCGCCTTGTAGCGCGATAGTCATAGGGGTCTGCGCCGACTGGATAAAGGAAGCAAGAGCATTGGCGTAGTTACCCATACCCAAGCTGTCCGCATCCTTCTCGGTTATCGGACGGTCAACAACGTTGGAGATTTTCTGATTGCCCATAGCTTCAATTATTATGGGTGAACAGGACGGATGGCAACGCCTATGTAACGAGAGAGTGTCCCCATCTCAACATACTCGAACTTTCTATACATAGAGATGCTACCTTCGTTATATTGTCGATACATCCAACATGGGCCCAAACAATTTCCGACCGTAGCATTTTCGGCCGTCGCTGTTCCAAGGCACAGCCAGGAATCTTTCAGGTCGCCATCCTCACGATATCCGCACTTGGGAATAAAGATGGCATTTCCACTCGGGCCTTTGACGGTGTGTCCTTTGACACCGTTAAGTTCTGTTTCAGTCCATTCGCACTTGGAGCATAGTTCGTCCATCTCCTCCTTTGTGGGCATACGCCATGCTTCACCAAAGGCTACGGTTGCAACGTCATCTTCCGGGTCGAGGACTGTCTTGCCATCTGTGGCATTATATTTGCTTCCGAGTTTATAGGTAGCTTCGGAATACGTGTCCTTGGGCGCCGTCTCGCCCCAGGCGTAGTAATTGCCGTAGCCCTCGGGCTTGTCCGTCCCCACATTGTACGTGGCCCAATCGACACTTAGGCCAAGGTCAACGAAATCGGGCTCGAGGCTTTCCTCCGGTTCTTCAGGCTCGCCGGAAGTGGTGAAATTCTTCACCTTGCCATAGAATACGACATTGCCCAAACGAACATACGGACGATAGTAGTACTTAGTTCCGGAAAGCAAGTTCGGAAGGGTAGCCGTCCATGGGCCGGTTGCAAAGACGCCGGCCTTGACATACTTGTCCGCAGTAGTAGGCGTTGCGTTGTCCTTGCTGTAGCACACGCCACGTGCCGTACTCGTATTGACCATCACCAAATCACAAGAAAGCGAGAAACGAGCCGTCATCGAGTGGTCGCCGACAGACGTGGGATTGCCGGTGGTGAATTTGATGAGATTCTCTGGCATCGAGTAGGTGATGCTGTCCACCGAGTTGACATCGATGCCGGTAGGGTGCGAGCCGTTATAAAAAACATACCTCTGCCCTCGTGCGCCGAGACAGAACAGCGCCAACAGGGATAAAATCACTAAATGTTTTCTCATATTATATATAGAGTTGACATTAAGGGCCTCCCGACTCCCTACAAAGGCCGTGTATACACAAAAAAAAAAGCGTGGGAATCTTTATCTTGCTTATTCTATGGTAAGAGGTCTTCGCACTACCCTTCGGAATAGAACAAGCAGCATGCAAGAAGCCCACGCAATTATGTATATACACAATGGCGACACACGCCTCCCGTCGAGCGGAATGGCGCACGTCTACACATGGTAGATACAAACCACGGGCGTCTTATCGCTGCCTTGTCCCTGACTCCGATATAGAAATGTGCGAAGTTTCTTACCATCAAGAACAAGCGTCAATAAACGCTCTGAATAAGAATATCAGTTTTTGCACGGCACTCTTGCCGCGATGTCAAAAAGACCCGTTCCCACCTCATCCACTTGCGTGGGCTTCGTGCGTGCGAGTATTTTGCGCAAATTTAATATATTTTTTTGAAAAACAACACTTCCTCGCTTTTTTTATTTGCAAATCGCCGTCCGAAAATCGTCCGAAAATCGCTCTATCGGACGCCTACTATCGCACGACAACAGCGTCCATATCGTGACTACTGCTCGCTCCGAAAGTTTTTGTATGCAATTTTTTGATCGGAAAAGGTCGGAATATTTGGTGGTTACGGAGAAAATGCGTACCTTTGCAATCGCTTAACAGCACAACACATCTTATACATAACACTTTACAAAACAACGTTTAATGGCAACCAAAATCAGACTGCAACGCCATGGTCGCAAAAACTATGCGTTCTATCCTATTGTTATCGCCGACAGCAGAGCACCACGAGATGGTCGATTCATTGAGCGAATTGGTTCGTACAACCCCAACACCAATCCCGCCACAATCACACTGAATTTCGAACGTGCTTTGTATTGGGTTAACACCGGTGCACAACCCACCAATACCGTACGCAACATCCTGTCCCGCGAGGGCGTGATGCTGATGAAGCACCTTCAGGGCGGCGTCAAGAAAGGCGCTTTTGACGAAGCCGAAGCACAGCGTCGCTTCGATGCCTGGAAGGCTGACAAGAGCAAGAAAATTGAAGCCGTAAAGACTTCAGAAGCAGACAAGAAGAAACAAGAGGCTCAGACACGTCTGACCGAAGAAGAGGCTAAGAACAAAGCTAAGGCCGAAGCCGTAGCCAAGAAGAAAGCCGAAATCGCCGCTGCCAAGGCTGAAGCCGAAGCCGCTGCCGCTGCCGAAGCTACCGCCCAAGAAGGCGAAGGCGAGGCCGCTGCCGCCGAAGCCGAAGCTCCCGCTGCCGAATAAGGCACGTCTCGAGCTCACATCGCCTATAAAGCCCTCGGACACTGAAGTGACCCCAAAAAGTTGGACAGGTTATTAACTATCCGATTTGAGAAAGAGT
>UQGP01000060.1 GCA_900540625.1 uncultured Porphyromonadaceae bacterium
GCTCTATGGCGTTGCTCGTTACGCTGTCACCTAAATTTATTTAGGACAATATTGCGCCGACGCGGACTTTTCCGCCAACTTTGATGCTATATATTCCATTTTTATCTAATTTTGCGCGAAGAATTTTTCCGTCAAGTATTATGGTCAGAAAATATACATCTACATATATAATAATTCTCGCATCGCTGTTTTGCATATTCGCCGGATGCACAAGTGGCAATAACGACGTGGTTCCGGAGCCAATTATTCGGCTTGACAGCCTTGCTCTGAAATCCCGTAACGGAGCTCAGACAATACTACCGAAGGATATTAAGTCGTGCGCCGATGCATTAATACAGTATCTGGGGCAGACGCATGGCGACACGACTTGGCAGGCTTACGCCTCGTCTCGCGCCGTGGCCGCGTTTGCACCGGAAGCGGCAAAAGCGTTTCCAAACCTCGCTCCACTACGCGATACCTTGGGTATGATATTGCATAATGCCGCCGTCTCGGGATTGGTGTTGCCTCATCGTCATTATGCGTCCGTTGTATGGTCCGACCGCAAGTCTATCGTAATCAACGAACCATACGTTTTTGTTGCACTAAACCATTACCTCGGCAGCGAACATCCGGCATATTCAGGGTGGCCACAATATATTCGCGCCACAAAAAAGCCGCAAATGTTACCCTACGACTTGGCCGAAGCACTCATTGCCGAGGCATATCCATACGACAGCCTTGCAATTGCACGGCGCACCGTATTGTCGCGCTTATTGTACGAAGGTGCATTGGCCTACGCCAAGACGCAAGTCGTCCCGGAAGCTTCGGAAGCTCTTGCTCTCGGATATAATGAAGCGACTATGGCTGACATACATTCCAACGAGGCATTTATTTGGCGACACCTTATCGAAGGTCAAATGCTCTACTCAACAGATGCGACACTTATGGAAAAACTTTTTGATCCGGCACCGCAAACATATATCATCAGTCCCGACGCTCCGGGACGCGTAGTCCGTTATATAGGCCTCCAAATAGTCACGAGTTTCTTGAAAAAATATCCTGAAACGTCTCTGGTACAACTATTGTCTCCGAGCTTTTTCGGGGCAAAAAACAGCCTCGAAAAGGCCGGATACGCACCGGCTTAACAACAATTAACCATTACGCATCACTCCCCCTTTCGACACGCTTCCACGCAGTTGTCAAATGTTAAATGCGGCATAGTGAGCAACGATTTTGCCCATAAAATAAGCCGTATTCAGCAGACATATTTTTGATATTCAATATATTAGTTGTACCTTTGCATCGCAATCCTAAAAGGAAACCGGCTCTACAGCGGTAGTGCCACGCCGAAAATCGGCAAGATGTGCTCTAAAAAAGCAGTGTATGCTCCAATGCACATCTTAGTGTAGAACTATAACGATTTGCAATGAGAAAACAACTTATTATTATTGTGCTTTTAGTCGGTCTGCTTTCTGTCACTTACGGTTTTGAATCCACTCCCACAGCAGCAACAATCGGCGATGAGGCCCCGGCATTCAGTGTAAACGATGCGCAACGCACATTCGCACTTGACAGTCATAAAGGACGTTATACACTCGTAGCTTTTTGGACCTCGGAAGATGCACAATCGCGTATCACGGCTACAGAATACAGCCGCTGGTATCAAAATACCACAAAAGCCAACGTCGTTGACTATGCAGCGATAAATCTTGATGAAGACCCTGTGTTATACCGCGAGATTATCCGTCAAGATGGCCTCCCAAACCGGACGCAATATTTTGCCGGGCCGGCACTTGCACGAAACCTACGGAGCGTCTACGGCATATCCGAACATTATGGCGCCGTACTCATAAATCCGAGCGGTCGTATCGTAGCCGTCAACCCCACGAAGGCAACGCTGGATGCGCTAACACTCTCATAATCTTAGCCACAGCAATCTAAAGGCTTCATCCATTCCATAGATATGGACAGCAAAAACAATTGAGAACGGCAACGCGCCGCTCTCTTTTTTTTGCTAATTATGAACCGCACACGTATTGTTTGAAAGTTTTTATAGCCGAATAATATGGGCGGACGCAAAAAAAAGACTACCTTTGCAGTGAGATTAGTCTCACCCAATCCTTTCAATTACCATTCTTCAAAAGAAAAATGAATACACCACAAGTACCTTTCAAAATCTTCGCGGGCACACGCTCGCTCTATATGGCCGAAGAGATTTGCCGCGAGCTGAACGTTCCCTTAGGCAAGATGAACATCCAGCACTTCGCCGACGGAGAGTTTGAAGTATCTTTCGAGGAATCCATTCGAGGCTGCGAGGTATACCTTGTACAGTCCACATTCCCTAACAGTGACAACCTGATGGAACTGCTGCTGATGATAGATGCCGCCAAGCGTGCGTCGGCACGTTCCGTCATTGCCGTGATGCCCTACTTCGGATGGGCTCGCCAGGATCGCAAGGACAAACCTCGCGTATCAATTGCAGCCAAATTGGTGAGTGATTTGCTCATGACAGCCGGCGTAGACCGCGTAATCACTATGGACCTGCACGCCGATCAGATACAAGGCTTCTTCAATATCCCGGTTGACCACTTGTACGCATCCTCGGTGTTTATACCCTATATCCAATCGCTCAAGCTTGAAGATTTGGTAATTGCAACGCCCGACGTAGGCGGAGCAAAACGTGCCAACTCCTACGCCAAATACCTCGGAGTTCCTTTGGTTCTGTGCCACAAACAACGAGCAAAAGCCAATGTGGTTGAACACATGACCATCATAGGCGACGTCAAAGACAAAAACGTTATTCTGATTGACGATATGGTGGACACGGCCGGCACAATAGCCAAAGCAGCCGACCTGATGATGGCCAATGGCGCACGCAGCGTTCGCGCCGTTGCTTCCCACGCCATAATGAGCGACCCGGCCACACAACGCGTAATGGACAGCGCTCTCTGCGAGATGATTTTCACAAACTCTATCCCGTACAATAAAGAGTGCTCCAAGTGCCATATCATCTCCATCGCCGGCATCTTTGCAGACACCATACGCCGCGTACACGAAAACCGTTCAATCTCCTCGCAATACCTCATCAAATAATACCCACCACCCTGCATCTGACAGCCTATGACAGACAGTCGTAAGGGGACAAACGCGCAGCGTCCGGTAATATACCAGATGCTGCCGCGTTTATATACCAATTATTGTCCCAACCCCATACCCGGAGCGCCAATCACCAAGAACGGCTGCGGAAAGCTTAACTCAATTACAGACACAGTAATTCGAGACATTGCCTCCTTGGGAGTCACCCATATATGGTACACCGGCATCATCGAACACGCCCACGATGCAGACTACACTCGATACGGCATCCGGCGCGACAATCCGTATATAATCAAAGGACGAGCCGGCAGTCCCTATGCCATCACCGACTACTACGACATCGACCCGGACTTGGCGGAACACGTGCCTGCACGAATGGTCGAATTCGAAGCGTTGGTACATCGAACTCACGATGCGGGGCTGAAAGTCATCATTGACTTTGTCCCCAACCACGTTGGACGGCAATACAATAGCGATGCTGCGCCCGACGGGGTCAAGGACCTCGGCGAAGGTGACAACAAAGAAATGTTTTTCAGTCCCGACAATAATTTCTACTACATTACGCGTCAACAATTTGCCCCACAAGGCGTATACCTTGGCGAGCCGAACACAGCTGATGCGTATGTCGAATTTCCGGCTCGTGCTTCAGGCAACGATTGCTACACAGCTTTTCCCGGTCGTAACGATTGGTATGACACCATCAAATTGAACTATGGCGTTGACCCTTGGAATGGGTCCAAGCATTTCCAACCGATACCGGAAACATGGCACAAGATGCTTGACATTATGATGTTTTGGGCCGGGAAAGGTATTGATGGTATGCGCTGTGATATGGTACACATGGTACCCGTCGAATTTTGGAACTGGGCTATTGCACAAGTCAAACATCGCTACCCTAATATTATATTCATTGCCGAAATATACGATGTAGCTTTATACCGTCAATACATCCACTATGGCGGCTTTGATTACCTCTACGATAAAGTGACATTATATGATACACTGCGCAACATCGTTACAGGCAACGGCACATCGGCTGCTGCGCTGACCGGATGCTGGCAAACCGTGGACGACATACGCGACCATATGCTGCATTTTCTCGAGAACCACGATGAACAACGCTATGCATCACCCCAATTCGCCGGACGGGCAGACACCGTTCTTCCTGCATTGGTAGTAAGTGCCACCTTCGACCGCGGTCCTATGATGATATATATGGGACAAGAACTTGGCGAGCAAGCTCTTGAAGCCGAAGGATACAGTGGACATGACGGACGCACAACGATTTTTGACTATTGGAGCATCGAAAAAATTCGCCGCCATTTGGCCAAGGGTACATGTCGAGGCAGGCTCACCGCCGACGAGAAAAAGCTGCGTCAGACCTACGCCAAAGTCCTGCGCCTATGCAACGATAGCCCCGCAATAAGGCTCGGAAATTTCTTTGACCTGATGTACGTCAATTACGACAACCCGGGCATAAATCCGCACTATCACTATGCGTATATGCGCGGCGACGGCAATGAAACATTCCTCATCGTATGCAATTTCGGAAGCAGTGATGCCGATATCAGCGTGAAAGTACCTCGTGCAGCATTCGACTACTTACACCTACGACCGGGCCGCTATAATGCCAATGAAGCCCTATGCGGCGAAAAGGCTGTCCTTGACATGCAGCCTGATTGCCTGGTATGCGTTCACGTACCGGCGCATGGCGCCACACTTTGGCGAATGAACGTCTGATGATACAATATAGTTGCATCTGAATCCTGAACCTATAGGTCAAATTCAGAAAGCTTATGATTCAACCCTGCTACAGGCGTCTGCAGTAGGGTTGAATCGTATATCGGCTTCACTTCTGAGCCGTAGAGCTTCTACACAAAAAAAAAGCCGGCCAATGGTATCACACCATCAGCCCGGCAAACTATCCAAGTGAAATTCTACACAATTTATCTATTCAATTATTTCCCTTTGGATTTAACTTCTTTTTTGACTTAGGTTCCACATATCGTTTTGCAGTTTCCGAACGTGGGGCAATTGTTCTTATTGATAATAAGATTCGGGTCGGCCGGATCGTCTGTTCCACCGCCTTTGCCTCCGCGTATCACCAACTGCTTGGCTTCATCCAGGAGCTCTAAGTCAGATGTCTTAATAATTTTCTTTTCCATATAATACTATTTTATGTGTCTTCATATTCATTAGAGTCGGGCTCTTGATTTACTTATGTTTGAAATCAAGTGTTTGTTCATGGCCAACGCATATTGCCAATTGCTACGCGTTGTATAGACCATCGACAAGTAGTTGCCTGCTTGAGAATCGATTCGCAGGTCTATAAAATCATATATCTTGTCCGATGAAGCACTCCGCCCATCGAGATATGTTACATATCCTATGTTGTACTCGGTCATACAGCAGCCTCCTTTATGCGGACATAGTTTTTAAGTTCAGACGCAAATACACTGTCCTTATCTTTGTATTGGCATCTGATGCGGCCGTTTCTTTCACCTTCGACCATTCGGCGCTTGGGACACGGGCCGAAGCAAAGAGGCAAATATTTGCATCTTTCACACTCCGACTTGGCTGTGAAGATATTAGCATCACATTCCTGCGGACGATTATTCCATTTGATTGCCCCATCACTGAGCAGCATACCGCGAGCCTGAGACATATCGACATTGGAACAACGGTCTACAGTACCGTCCGGGAATACGGCATGGTAGTGAACCTTCTCCACATAACACGGCGCCGGACTATCAAAGTCGTGGAATACATTGTATCCTTTGCGAACCATATCTTCCATTATTGTACCGACTTTGGCGCTGAGTTCGTCAGAGAACTTCTCTTGCCAAACCTTGCGGAACATTATCTGCACTCGGTTGCGGAAGGGAGCAAGTATCGAATCAATCTGTGCAACAATATCTTCGTCAAGATTGTCTTTCGTATAGTTGATTCGTACAACCACATTTGCCTCAGGTATAACATCACACAATGTATATATATTGTGGAGAATTAAGGAGAATGAGTCGCTGATGGTGGCGTTATACCGTGTAGCGTTGTGGTGAACCCTGCTGCCGTCTATGGTGATTTGGAAATTACGGAACTTCAATCCGGACATTTCGCTTATCATTTCCGGCGTCAGTAGCGATCCATTGGTTGTGATGCTTGACATAAAATCAATACCGTTATCTCGGCAATACGCGGAAGCAAAAGACGAAAGCCTGCGCATACTATCGTAATTGAGCAGCGGTTCGCCACCGAACCACGACAAATTGAAGGATTTGATCTTATTGTCGTGCAGATAACGTGCTATGTGAGACTTGATTTTATCTTCCGTATCCGTTGTCAGGGCAACGTGCTTGTGCTTTTGGACACAATACCAGCATGAGAAATTGCACGCATACGTAGTCATAACCAGTAATGTGTATGCGCGTTCGGTTCGATATGATTCAAATGCCTTGGACAAAGAAATATACTCCTCTTTGTTGTCATCTACAACAAATCCATTATCATGCAACGTTGCACATAATTCGGCATATGCCGGGATAGCCGTATATTGATCTATGTCGTCTATAATTTCCTTAAGCCTCGACGTATGTTTTTCGGGGAAACGGAAGAAGCGTTTGGTACAAGCGTTGAACACCAACGTTTTACCATCGGTGCCGGTGCTGAATATATTATATGCACTGCCTTTCATCGCCTGTTTTCTTATAATCTCTATTTATGTGCAATGCAAAGATAGTATCAAAAAATATCTCCGACGCAAAATCTTTCCTTAATTAGTCTTAGTTTAGCTAAGACCGATTGTATATATTCCGAAAAAAATTCGTACATTTGCTCCGATGAAAACGTTTAAATACACAACTCACATTGCTATTTTTGCTCTATTTTCTACAATGGTAGCAACTGTTTTCTATTTATCCGAATTATACAAATCTATCAAAGAAGAAACGATACAAACAGCAGAGAACTGTTTGCGTCGTGCCGACTTTATGGAGATGATTGTGCGCGCTAACGACCTCTACTCTATGAATGATTCGGTTATCACACTACATAATTTTGATATAGTCGGCAAAAATACTTCTAATGGACAATACTATTTCTCTGACGTTCCCGGACAACTTGCCAACAGTCTTGCCGAAACAATGCACGATGGGTTCGACCCCGAAGAACGACACCCTAATATACATGTATTAGACAGTTTGTTTAGAGATGAAATGCTTCAGGAGGGCTTAAACCCGGACAAAATCGATATACGCACCGGCAGCACCATATCTGACGATAAAATGTGGCATTGCACTCTAAAATACCGCAACAATGGTCCACATATATATACCGCCTGTTTCACGCCCATGGTTGCCTACGTCCTATGGCGAATGGCTGGCATATTATCCGCAACAATAAGCGTAATGGTTATAGCCTCACTATTTATCGCATATTTGCTGCGAACAATCAGGCACATGCGTACCATGGAGGAAATGAAGGACGATTTTACGCACAATATGACTCATGAGCTCAAAACACCGTTGGCGGCGGCATTGGCAGCGGCAGACTCTATGCAAAGTTATTATGAACCATGCGACAAGGAACGCAACATCAAGTTGTTGGGCATTATCACTCGGCGTCTGCACCTGCTGACCGGAATGATTAACAATATTTTGATTACAAGCATGAAGCGTATGCGCACCATAAACCTGAATATTTCACCCATATACGTCGCATCCGCCATAGACATTACAATAGAGACCATACGCATCAAGAATTCGAAGCCAATAACATTCAATGTCAACGTCGATCCTGAGGATTTGGTCGTATTTTCAGACTCACAGCACCTCAACAACATCTTAACCAACCTCGTAGACAACGCAGCAAAATATTCGGGCGATGATGCAATTATTACTATAGACTGTAATGCCGATAGGCTTATAGTAAGCGACAACGGTAATGGAATATCAGCCAAAGCCCTACCCCATATATTCGAGAAATTCTATCGCGAACAGTCCGATGATCAACTTTGTGTCACCGGATATGGACTCGGGTTGTATTACGTAAACCAAGTAGTGACCAAGATGGGCTGGCGCATTGATGTGACAAGCACCAAAGGCAAAGGCACTACATTCACCATTCACTTTACAAAAAGCAAATAACACTTTGATATGCATAAGGATATAATACTTGTCGTCGATGACGATGAAAATATGACATATATCGTTAAGGACGCTCTGCAGCACGAAGGGTATGAAGTATGTACCGCCGACAATGGTGTGGCCGGTATTCAACTTGTGTCATTAAAGCATCCCGATCTTGTAATTGCGGACGTAATGATGCCCGGTATGGATGGTTTCTCGATGATTGAATCTATCCGACGTATCGGTTACAATATGCCTGTACTGATGCTTACGGCGCGTACAGATACAGAAGACCTGCTGCAAGGATACGACAAGGGCGCCAACGACTACGTCCGCAAGCCCTTTGTTCTTGCCGAATTGATGGCGCGTGTACGAGCACACCTGCGCTTCCGCAAGATGGACAATACTAATATGAAGTATTCCGTCGGAGATTGTGTTTTGGACATTAAGCGAAACAAACTTACCATAGGAGACAAAGAGGCTATACTCACGTATACCGAGACCATAGTGTTGAGCGAACTGATGTCACATCCGGGATGCATCATCGAAAGCCGCAACATATCATCGCTCATTTGGGGCTCGTCCGACTATAGTCACGTCAATCGCTTGCACGGATTTATACACAAAATCAGAAGGCATCTACTTCAGTCAGCATCGATAGACATACTCAACATTCGCGGCGTCGGATACAAACTTGTCATTGACGAGAATAAACAATCCGGCAGCGAGGAGGCACACCAATAATAGCTGATAATCGCTAAGTATTGAGATTGTATTGCACCTATAAACGCCGTTATACGTACCGTGAAAGGTGCTTTTGGTCCACAAGTTAGCCTTGTGGCCCAATATTGTCCTAAATAAAATCGAAAAAAAGAAAAAGGAAGTAGTCACTAA
>UQGP01000061.1 GCA_900540625.1 uncultured Porphyromonadaceae bacterium
CTCTTTCTCAAATCGGATAGTTAATAACCTGTCCAACTTTTTGGGGTCACTTCAGATTCGTGTTTATAAGCCTGTTTTTTCGATTTTATTTTTCATCATCGTCATCGCGACTGCTGCCGTTATCTTTGGGCACGAGTTCGAAGAAGCCGCTGATTTCCTGCTGATCAAGTGCCTGACGGACATTGAAGCGTTTTACCTGGTCTTCGTATCCTTTTTTGCAGACCTTGATTTCGATGGTGACATCATGCGAATTGGCGTATGTCAGGCCGTTGATGTTGAAGCTGCGTGTTTCTTCGATAGGCGTGGTGGTCATGTATGTTTCGTTGGTGTTTTTGACTTCGGCTGGAACGCTCGAAATCACACGCCAGAAGACACGCGCACCACGCGGATCCGAGTCGAAGAACCAGCGAATGATGGTCTTCTCGATGTCGGTGTTGCCGGCGTTGTTGCGATCGACACGTTGGCGCTCCTGATTGGCCGTCAATGTCGTTTCCGAAGGTTTGGGCGCCGGTGCGGGAGCGGGTTGCGCTTTGGGCTTGGGTTCGGGTTTCTTGCGTAATTCGCCATAGACTACGGCGTTGTTCTCGAGCTGCTTTTTCGAGAATACGACGACTACGGTCTTGGATTCATAGCCATTTTTGACAAACTGGAACATCAGAGTCTTGTCCGCCATTTTCTTATTTAGAGAGATAAATGCGGGAGTCGTAGGGCTGACGAGTTCGCCGTTGAGGTATACGGCAGCGCCGTCAGGATCGCAGGCCAGAGCCACTTGGTAGTCCTTGGCTGTGGCGGTCATAGTCGTTGCTGCGACAAGCATACATGCCGCGACAAGACGTTTTATTAGTCCTTTCATAACTGTTGGAAGTATTTGATTGATGTTAAAGTGTTTGGTTACTTTTTCTTAGAGGATTTGGAGGAAGATGAGGTGGCGTTTCGGGAATTTCGGTAGTTCTTTACGACTTTGGGTACGAGTTCGAAGAAGCTGCTGATTTCTTGCTGGTCGAGGGCCATGCGCACGTTATATCGCTTGACCTGCGTCTCGTATCCACGTTTTTCGATTTTGACTTCGATGGTGACGTTGTTTGAGTTTTCGTAGGTGAGGCCGAGGATGTTCAGCGAACGAGTTTCCTCCAAAGGCGTAGTGGTCATGTATGTCTCGTTGGTGTTTTTGACCTCGGCCGGCACATTTGAAATCACACGCCAGGATATGCGCGCGCCGCGCGGTTCCGAGTCTATGTACCAGCGTATAGTGGCCTTTTCCATGTCTGTGGTTCCGGGGGTGTTGCGGTTGACGACTTGTCCGGTGGGCTGTGTCTGAGGTTGAGGCTGCTGTTCGACGGCGACGACCGGTTCGGCTTGTGCCGGAGCATTTTCGTCTTTTTGCAACGTGACGTCATAAACATCGTTGTCATATACCATCATCTGGCCGGTAGCGGCATCAATGGCAATAGGGATTATACCCAAAACTATGTTCCACCAAAAACGTCCTCGAATCTTGGAGTCAAGCATAAAATTTTGTGCAGTGTAACCGTCTTTGACGGCTTCTACGCGTTTTCCTTTGAGTTGATTCTTTAGATTGACCGTTGCAAATCCGTTGTCTCCGACAAAGCCTAACGGTACATTTTTGTCGGCGTCTTTCAGCTGCGTACCCGGTACGCCTTTGAAGGAGATTTCCTGGGTGCTCTTCGTTGTGAGGGTCGCGCAGGATGAAGACAGCAGCAGTACGCCTGCAGCTGCGATTGATAAAATGATTTTGTTTCTCATGCAGAGTAATTTGTTGTGTGCCGTTGTTGCCCGGTACGGCATTTTATCCAGGCGAACAAATATTGCCGCATCTTTTTTCGGCTTTTTGATTTTTTGGGGGGTGCTTTCAATCGCCTGAACCTTCGGGTTGTGCTTGTGCCTTGTATGCAGCGATTTAGGCCTGCGGCAGCGTTAAAAAACGCCAAAAGCGACTACCGCGCCAAACTTTACGCCCTCGTCCGATTGTTACAATAGTACCACGTCGGACACCGGACTTCGGACATCGCGCGGCAAGACAACTAATCATAAACATCGAATTATGGTACATACAGACACACGTCATAAAGGAGAAAACAGCAACGAAATGCGAAACATTAATGAACATCACGACGAGCAACGCTTCGTCGTGGTGCAGCCCGAACTGCCATACGCGGCCGATGGCCTTGTCCCGGCTATTTCGGCGCGTACCGTTCAATATCATTGGGATATACACACTCGTACATATATAGACAACCTTAACCGCTTGGTTGCAGCTTCGGACATTGCTTGGACCTCCGTTGAGGACATCATCCGTAGCGCCGATCCCGGACCGCTGTACAACAACGCCGCGCAGGCGTGGAATCATGTTTTCTATTTCTTCGGTCTGTCGCCCGCCGGTGGCGGAGAGCCTATGGGTGACTTGGCCGAGGCGATGAAGCGCGATTTCGGCGGCTTCGAGCGTTTTTACGATGCTTTTGTGGACGCCGGCACGGCCATATTCGGTTCGGGATGGGTATGGCTGACGGCCGATGCCTCGCGGTGCCTCGCCATCCATGCCGGGTCCAACGCCTTCAATCCTTTACGGCAAGGCCTGGTGCCGCTGCTGACGGCTGATGTATGGGAGCACGCCTATTATCTTGATTATCAAAACCGTCGCGGCGAAGCACTGCGACGTCTGGCCGATGTCATCGATTGGCCTGCGGTCGAAGAGCGCTATGCGCGATCAGATGCCGTACAATCTTGAAATGCCGGAAATTACAATGTGATAAGTCTCATAGAATTAACATAACAGGTCTCTTAGGGTTAAGCAGAATAGACAAATAGAAAGATTGCACAATAAGCATAATGTGATGAATGGAGAGAGCGGCAGCCGTGAGGCCCCCGCTCTTTTTGATGCTAAATGCCTATCGACCCGCTTATTGTAAAAAAACAAGGAGTAAGCGGCAGAGCGGTTGTGTCATCCGTCGCTTGGCGTCCGTGCGGGACGCTGTTGTGCCCTCGTGCCTTCGAGTGTTTACTCCTTGATGCCGTAGGCGAGGTCGCCGGCATCTCCCAGTCCGGGCACTATATAGCTGTGTTCGTTGATGTTGTCGTCCACAGCACCCAGCCATACGGTGGTGCGGTCGTTGGGGAAATTGCTCTTGATGTATTCCACGGCCTGTACCGAGGCAATGACCGAAGCTACGTGTATTTTGGCGGGCATACCTTTGGTAATCAATGCGCGATAGCTCAGGTCCATGGACGCACCCGTGGCCAGCATCGGGTCACATATTATAAGGGTCTTGCCTTCGAGGCGCGGCGAGGCAAGGTACTCGATGCACACATCGAAATTTTCTTTTTCTTTGTACTTGCGGTATGCCGAAACGAAGGCGTTCTCGGCGCCGTCAAAAAAATTGAGAAAACCTTGGTGGAAGGGCACGCCGGCACGGAAGATGGTGGCAAGTACTACATGCTCGTCCGGGACCATACATACGGCTTTGCCTAAGGGCGTGGTAACATCCAAAGCCTTGTAGCGCAACGTTTTGCTGATTTCGTAAGCCATAATTTCGCCTACGCGTTCAAGGTTGCGACGAAAGCGCAGCGGGTCTTTTTGTATCTCTACGTCACGCATTTGCGACAGGTATACCCCCACCAGGGAGTTCTGTGCGCCAAAGTCTATAATTTCCATATCCAAATCTTGTGGGTTTGTTTGGAACACAAATTTACGCATATTCCCCGAAAAACAATGCCGTAATCCAAAAATTATTTTGTCGAATGGCAAAAAGTGCGTACCTTTGCGCCGGGTAAGTCCTACACGACCAGCTCCCTCCCAATTCCCCCAGGTCCTGACCGAAGCAAGGGCAAGAGGTTGAGCGGTGCGATGTAGCAAGCTTACCCTTTTTTTTATATACCACCGCGATTGGATGCCGTCACAGGTGCATTATCCGGAGAATTATCTTTATCTTTGCACCCACAGAGCAGTATTACCGATAGACGATATGAAACCAAGACATACGATGACGAAGACACGTATTACATTGCTATCATGCGCGTTGGCGGCCTTTGCCACAGCCGCTACGGCGGCATGTTCGTCCAAGGGCACTACCACTGCTTCGGACAACGACAGCGTGGCTCGGGCCGCGATGCCGGAGGTGCCGACAGCCGATGCCGACAGCGTCTATGCATACGTCGAAGCCCAGACCTCTCTGGGGCCGCGCACGCCCGGCAGCGCGGCGCATGCTCGATGCGCCGATATGCTCCGGGCTCGATTGGCGGCCGCCGGCGCCGAAGTGTCCACCGATGCCGGTACCGGAAGTCTGGCCGACGGGACATCCATACGTTTCGAGAATATTTTCGGACGCTTCGGTGGCGGAGCGCGGCAGCGCGTGTTGCTGTTGGCGCACTATGACACTCGGCCTTGGGCAGACGAAGACCCCGACCCCGCACATCACAACACGCCCATAGACGGAGCCAACGACGGCGCCTCGGGTGTGGCCGTACTGCTCGAGGTGGCGCGCAATATCGCCGCCAAAGACCCCGGCATCGGCGTGGACATACTCTTCACGGACGCCGAGGACAGCGGACTGAGTGCCCCCGAAGGCTCGGACGATGCGAC
The DNA here is from genome assembly GCA_900540625.1 of uncultured Porphyromonadaceae bacterium. GTDB lineage: Bacteria > Bacteroidota > Bacteroidia > Bacteroidales > Muribaculaceae > CAG-873. The sequence goes on from UQGP01000061.1 coordinate 4,598, forward strand.
GCTGATGCGCTACGAAAACTCGTGGTGCATAGGTACGCAGCACTGGGTACGCAATATGCCCTATGACATCACCAAGGGCGAGATGCCGGCATATGCCATACTCGTAGACATGGTAGGCGCCGCCGGCGCCGTCTTTGCCAAGGAATACTTCAGCATGCGCTCGGCGCCGCAAGTCGTGTCCAAGGTGTGGGATGCGGCCGCACGGCGCGGATTGGGCGAACTCTTTGTCCAAAGGCGCGGCGGAGCCATCAACGATGACCATGTACACATCATAAGCGCCGGAATACCGGCCATAGATATCATCGATGCCGGACGACCGGGTGGATTTACGCCCACATGGCACACCATGGCCGACAATATCGCCAATATCGACCGCACTACGCTACATGCTGTGGCGCAAGTGCTGCTCGATGTAATCTACTCGGAACAACCATCCGCTAAACAACAGCCATAACGGCCACCTATACCGAAATAAACATCAGAAAATGACTATAGAAGATAAGCAACAGGAAATCATCCAAGAGTTCGGCGAAATAGACGATTGGATGGATCGTTACGCCTGCATCATTGATTTGGGCGGTCAGCTGCCACCCATGCCCGAAAGTGCCAAGACCCCGCAAAACCTCATCGAGGGCTGTCAAAGCCGTGTATGGCTTGATGCCAAACTCGATGACGACGGACGGCTGGCGTTCAGCGCCGATAGTGATGCACTTATCGTCAAGGGCATCGTATCGATGCTTGTAGACGTTCTCAGCGGACACACTCCGCAGGAAATATTGGACGCCGACTTGCACTTCATAGACGACATCGGGCTGAGCCGGCATCTGTCGCCCACGCGCTCCAACGGACTGCTGGCCATGGTGCGCCAAATCAAGGCTTATGCCTTGGCATATGCGCATATCAGCGAGAGCAAATAAGCCAAACACAAGATCATCTATCCAACACCAACGATGAGTAGCAAGATACAAGAATCCATGCGCCATATACTGGACGCCGAAAGCCGTGCCATCGCCGCCATTCCGGTCAGCGATGCCTACGACCGTGCCGTCGCCCTCATAATAGAGCGCGTACACCGCCTCGGCGGCAAGCTGGTAGCCTCCGGCATGGGCAAGGCCGGGCAAATAGCCCAAAACATTGCCTCGACATTCTCGTCCACGGGTACCCCGGCTGTCAATCTGCATCCGGGTGAAGCCCAGCACGGCGACCTTGGCGTGCTGCAACCCCACGATGTTATGCTCCTGGTGTCCAATTCGGGCAAGACACGCGAAATTGTCGATTTGGTAGCTCTGGCACGGGGACTCTACGACGGAATACCATTGATTGTCATTACCGGCAATCCGGATAGTCCGCTGGCCAACGATGCCGATGTCACCCTCTCCACGGGTCATGCCCCCGAAGTATGCCCTCTGGGGCTGACGCCCACCACCTCCACCACCTGCATGACCGTCATCGGCGACGTACTGGCCACTGCGGTGATGTCCGCCATAGGGTTTACGCGTCAGGACTACGCCCGTCGCCACCATGGCGGATACCTCGGCAGCGCCGCACGCGGCGACGGCACCATACATTGACATCAAAATCCCGGCCCGCAACAGGCCATATTACAATATGTCTAAAATCTTCTGCATAGGCGAATGTGCGCTGGCCTTCGACACCACCGACGGTACCGCCGCCACCAGACTCTTCGGCGACATCGCCCATGCCGCCGCCATCCTCGGACGGCAGGGCACGCCCGTGGCTATGCTCTCCGAAGCTGCCGACGACCCCGTGGGTCAGGCCGCCGTTGACGCCCTGGTCGAGGCCGGCGTCGACACTACCGGCATCGATCGCTTCACCGACGGCACTACGCCCGTAATCATACGTATGGGCATGGGTACACGCCCCATACGCTACGAAAACTACGGCGACGAATGTTTCGACATCGTCTGGCCTAATATCACCAAAGGCGACATCGTCATCTTCGGCGAATTCTATGCCTTGGACGGGCGTATGCGTGCACGTATGATGCCGCTGCTGGACTGCGCCGCCGAGCGAGGCGCCGTGATGATATACCTGCCCGGGTTTATGCCCTCGCAGACGCCGCGCATCACGCGCGTAATGCCCGCCATACTCGACAATCTCGAGCGCGCGCATATCGTCATCACCGACACCGAGGCCCTCACCACCATTTTCGATAACCCGGACGGCCGGGCCTGCTACGAGCAGCATATACGCTACTCGGCGCCGGTGATGGTACATGTAGACGGCGCTACCGCCACCATATTCGGCCCGGGCATACACGCGAGCGCCGACAATACGGCCGACATCAGTGCAATCACTGCACATGTGGCTCAGACCATAGCTGCACGCCATATTGCCGCCGATAGCATTATCGGAATGTCTCGCGAGGACGCCTTAAGCCTCGTAACTCCTCGATAATTGAAGAGCGACAGCCCGAAACACAGCATATTACAAACAACACATAAAACATAGGACCATGTCCACCGAACTGCATAACCGCCAAGACGCCCCCATCGAATTGATGCCCGAAGTAGTGGGCGATATGCGTGCCGCCATAGTCACCGCACGTTTCAACAGCGACATCACCTACGCCCTGCGCGACGCCGCACTCAAGACATTCAAAGATGCCGGCATCGATGACTCGGACATCGACACCTTCGAAGTGCCCGGCGCCGTCGAGCTAACCTTCGCCGCCTCACAGCTCATCGAAAGCGGCGCCTACGACGTTGTCATTGTCTTCGGATGCGTCATACGCGGCGGTACACCACATTTCGACTACGTATGCCAGAGTGTCACCCAAGGCATTACGCTGCTCAATAGCGACTGTGATATTCCCGTCATCTTCGGCGTCCTCACCACCGACGATCATCAGCAAGCTGCAGACCGCGCCGGCGGAAGCCTTGGCAACAAAGGCACCGAATGTGCCCTCGCCGCCATCGAGATGGTCCAACTCACCCGCGACATCCGCGAAAAATAACAAAGTCGGTCCGGAGATACAGATACTCTCTCTCTTGGCTCTGTGCTATAGCTGCTTGGCAATATATGGGGTCAAGCCGAAATAGACACCCTTCTGTGGGATAAATTGCCGGCTTACCTTGATGGTGATGACTCGAAGAAAAAGGCAAAGATTAAAAACTTACTTTCCTCGTTGCGAATAGAGGAGAAAATCGTGTTTGAAAATGGCGTTTGGGTTAAATGTTAACAAATGTTTTAACCGATTCTTTAAGCAATGATTAACCCGGATATTTAAATCAAGAAATTGATATTCAGTATGATAAAAGCGCTAAATTAATACGAATTTAACCGTTCGTTAACCCAAAACAACGTAGGGAATCCATAGTAGCTGGATCAATCGTTTTTGGCAATAAAGGCACCGAATGTGCCCTCGCCGCCATCGAGATGGTCCAACTCACTCGCGACATCCGCGAAAAATAACACATATGCTTGGTTAAAAAATAAGAATTGGCAACCGTCTTAGTTGCCAATTCCAATTTTATATGAAGGAGTGGTGTCGTCTTGATACTACGTTATTTGTATCGACTCCAAGTTACCGGATCATTATACTCGTCCAGCCAATCAATTTTGTTTTCAGAAACCGATTGAGCCAACAGCGTGACACTATAGACCTCTCCTTCAAACTCAGAATCGACGGTCATCCTTAAGGTGTTGTCTCTGCACGACCATGATGTAATGATGTCACATTTCCCATTGTTTACATAGGAATCATAATCGATGTAATACCGGCCGGTGCCATTGTTGTTTAGGACGAGATATTCACCCTCGGCAGTCCAAGTTCCCACTAAGATCTTCTCAAGGTTTTTGCTGTCTTTTTCAGGTTCATCGTCATCATCTCCACATCCGGAAAAAGTCACGGACATAATGACACACAGAGCTACAGCGATCAGCGACTGCAGATGTAAAAGTTTGTGTTTCATATATTAAAACAGAATTTTTTGCCCCACAATCCCAATGAAGCCGTTATTCTAAAAAAGAAAAGGTGTGGGATTGTATTCTGCATACCCCTTTTAGTAGGCTTCTCGCATTGCCATTGATAGAAGATATACAGTATAACCCACACCGATAAGCTATATAGATATCTCCTAATAGGGATATGTATTAGCTACGATGCAGGTGTTATTGTCGTTATCTCTCTATCTATTAGCGAATTTTGCGAGAATTTACTAAAAGAAGATAATTCAAATAACACCTTTTCAGATGTAATGAGCCAACGCTTTGGCTCTATTTTCGATTGCAAAGGTAATGCTTTTTTTTGTAAAACTAAAACTTTCAGAACGAAAACATTTATTGTAGAGTCAAGTGGCAAGTGCAAAATTAATGAATCATTTTGTAGAACTCAATT
>UQGP01000062.1 GCA_900540625.1 uncultured Porphyromonadaceae bacterium
TCGGCATGCGCAATGTGTTGCGCCCCTGCCGGCCCTGCCATTTTGACACACCCCACTTATTGCTATGATAATTGGATAGTTGGGTGTAATAGCGATTATGAACGCAATGGCTGCGGCTATTGCGGGTTATCCGAACGCGGCTGCGAGCTCATCGAATCTTGCGGCGTTCTCCGCCCCGAACCGGGCGACCGAAGCGCGAGCCTGTGCCGGAGTCTTTTCGACTTGCGGATGGCTTTTACTATAGAACTTGTCGGCGTAGCAGACAAGCCGCTCCAGCAGCGTCTCGGGCATATAATCGCCCGGAGGCATAGGCAGGTTGTACTCTGCAATATCCTTGGCTGTAATGCCTGTTCCGGTGTGCCTTTCGGCCACACGAGCAAGCCATTCGGGAGCGCCGGCCTTGCGGAGCATAGCCGCTCCGAGAATGCCGTGGCGCAGATAGTGCTCTGTCCCGTGGCAATGGATTCCGGGAGCATCGGTGGCAATAATACCTATGTCGTGAAGCATAGCCGCGGCTACGATGTCTCCGTCGGCCAGGGGTAGGGCATGGGCGTGCGCAATCTCAAGCGCTTTTCGTGCCACTTGCAGGCTGTGCGTCACCAATAACTCTTTGAGCTTCTGCGTCTCGCTGTCGGTGGCGCTATAGGCATTATCAATATACGCCATATAGTCCACCGTCGATGGCGGTAGACCGTATGGCGTATATCGTGTGTCGGTAGTGGTCGGCATCAAAGCACGGTGTTCCAGCCGTGTACATCCTCGATTTCGCCGTATTGTATGGCGCGGAGGGTGTTGTACAGCTTGGTGGTGACGGGGCCGGGCTTGCCGTCTTTGGCGATTACGTACTGGTGGCCGGTGTCAAGGTCGTCTACGCGGTGTATGGGCGAGCATACGGCGGCTGTACCGCAAGCGGCAGCCTCTTGTACTTCGGCTAATTCTTCGACGGGGATGTGACGTGCTTCGACTTCCATACCCATGTCGCGTACCAGCTGCTGGAGGCTCATATTGGTGATGGACGGAAGGATGGATTCGCTGGCCGGGGTGATGTACTTGTTGCCCTTGATTGCGAAGAAGTTGGCCGGGCCGCACTCGTCGAGGTACTTCTTCTCTTTGGGGTCAAGGTAGAGCACTGCCGAATATCCTTTGTCGTGAGCCATACATCCGGCTTTGAGCGATGCGGCGTAGTTGCCGCCGGTCTTGAAGCGTCCTGTACCCTTGGGGGCTACGCGGTCATACTCGCGCGTGATGCAGATGTCTGTGACGCCGAATCCGGTCTTGAAGTACGGGCCTACGGGCGATACAAAGATGATAAATGTATATTCGGTGGCGGGGTTGACGCCTACGCGTGCGCTGATGCCTATTTCGAGGGGACGGATGTAGAGTGATGCGCCGCTGCCATAAGGCGGAATAAAGCGCTCGTTCAACTGTACGGCTTTGATGGTCATTTCGCGGAAAATTTCCATAGGTACGGGAGCCATCATCAGAGCTTCGGCCGAGCTACGCAGACGCTTGGCGTTTTCTTCGAGACGGAAGATGCGGATTTTTCCGTCGGCGCCGCGGAAAGCTTTGAGACCTTCAAAGATTTCCTGTCCGTAATGCAGGGCCGTAGCGGCGATGTGCAGATCTATTGTCGGCGACTGGGACACTTCGATTTCGCCCCATTTGCCGTCACGGTAGGTGCAACGTACGTTGTAATCTGTGGGCACATAGCCAAAAGGAAGCTTTGACCATTCAAGGTCCGGAATGTTGTTGCTCATATCGATTGTCTGTTAGTTGTTTTGATTGTTTTCTGTCTATGAAAGGTCTGCCGTGTCGGCAGCTTGTTCTAATCTTTAAGGAGATTTGACGTTGCAAATATAGACTATATTTTGATACGGTGCAACTTTGTTGATAGAATTTAACGGCCAACTCTCCAATGTCGGGCTCGGATGGTAGGCACAATGGCTATTCGGGCGGTCGGTCGGCGTTGTTGCGACGGATGTATGGACGGGCTATCTATGAATGTAGGGAGGGGAAATGCAGAAATTTCCACGCCTATATGCGTCGTGCACTGAATTACGGCGTATTTTTTGCGTCATTAAGATGTTGATGTATAGTGTTATGGCGATATCGGCCAAATTTTAACCGAAAAAAAGTTGCGAAAAAATTTGTCAGTTCCGGAAAAGTGCGTACCTTTGCAGTGCTTTTGAAAGCAACCTCGGGGTGTAGCTCAGTTGGTTAGAGTACGCGTCTGGGGGGCGTGAGGTCGCTAGTTCGAGTCTAGTCACCCCGACCAAAATCAAAAATTTCCCCCTTAAGCGGGTCTCCACTTGGAGACTCGCTTATTTTTTTGCGCTATGAGTTCTACAAAAAAGCAGGGGGCTGCGTCGAGGAGTCTTGCTCCTTACGAGAGAGTAAATAAAAAGCTGCCGATGGCGCACGCAATAATACGTGGCTATCGGCAGCGCAGATATGATACGGGTCAGATTGTACGTCAGTTATAGCAAGTAACCTTCGAAGTCTCCGCACTTTTCGAGGTCTTTGAACTCTCTGAAAACTTCGAGACCTCCGACATTTTCGAGGCGTTACTTGTTCTCGGCGACAAAGGCGGCGATGGTGGCGTCGGAAGCGCGGTTGAGCAGTTTTCCGTCGCGCCAGTCCAGGTCGGGATATGCTTCACGGAGGGGTTTGACGCATCCTTCGATGCCGCTACCGCCCGAGGTGGCGAATGGAACGAGTACTTTGTCTTTGAGGTTGTGCGCTTCCACGAAGCTGTTGATGATGTGCGGCGCTACGTACCACCAGATTGGAAATCCGATGTATACGATGTCGTACTTGGCTATATCGTCGCATGTGCGAGCCAGTGCCGGGCGCGAAGCCGGGTCTTTCATCTCGACGGTTGTGCGGCTTTGGTCGTTGGTCCAATCGAGGTCGGCATCGGTGTATGCTTGTGCCGGGGCGATTTCGAAGATGTCGGCATGTGCGGCTTTGGCGATGCGCTGTGCCACGGCGCGAGTGGTGCTTGTGGCGGAGAAATACGTCACGAGGACTTTTTTGTCGGTGTTGTTTTGCTGCATGGCATCCGATGTTTTGTGTTCTGTCTGACCGCAGGCGCTCAGCGACATCAGAGATGCCAAAGCGGCGGCGAAAAATTGGATTAGTCGGTTCATAATAAGTGTGGGTGCTTGTGTAGTTGTGTATTACTTGGATGTGCCGGCTGAATTCCGGCGTTTGCACGGGCGTTATTTTGTCGTAGATGAATCCTGTAGTGCGTCGTAAGTTGCGTCATCTACGGGCTCGAGCCACTCGTTGGAAGCACCTTCGGCCGGGACGGCGATGGCGATGTGCTGGAACCAGCTATCTGCTGTCGCACCGTGCCAATGTTTGACTTCGGCCGGGATATTGACTACATCGCCCGGATGCAACAGTTGCGGCGCTTTGCCCCATTCCTGATACCATCCGGTGCCGCCTACGCATACCAGGATTTGTCCGCCGCGGTGGTGGATGTGCCAGTTGTTGCGGCAACGCGGCTCAAAGGTGACGTTAGACATCGACAGTGGCTGTCCCAATAGCGGAGCAAGGTAGCTGTTGCCGATAAAATACTTGGCGTAGGCCGTATTGGGCTCGCCTATGGGGAATATTTGGTTGTCGACGGGGCGACCTTGTGTGAATTCTTCGCCAAAGACGTCGGCTACGGCCTGCGCAGCACGCCAACTTTCCATAGCGCCGACCTTAGCGGCCGGGACGGCGGGGATGGCGTGCAGTTGGTCATCGGTGACGCCCATATTGCGGGCGCCGCTGACGTGTGCTTTGAGCTGCGGGGCGCAGCCCTCAAGTGCCGAAAGAGCGCCGATGGTGGCCATCTCGCGCTCGGCGAAGGTGAGGATGTCACGGGCAAAGATGTCGCCGAAGAGGTGGGCTTTCAGATAGTAGTCCTCGGAGGCATCAAAGGCATAGGTGAAGGGAGTACCGCCGCATAGACGGGTTTGTACTTGTGTGCCTTGGCTGAGCGCATCGTAGTCGGCCGGCAGTGGTGAAGCATCGCGCCCCGGGGCGTCTTGGATGCCGCGCTCGGTACGCCGAGCTATCACCGATTGCAATGTGACGAGGGCGTTGAGACTGCGAGGAAATCCGGTGTATGCATACAACTGTGCAAACACTTCTTTGAGGGAAGAAACGTCGATGCCGTTGTCCAAGGCATTGCCGATAGCGCCGGCAAGACCGTCCATATCGCCGCGAGCCTCGAAGGCGGCCACGGTGACGATGCTTTGTTGTCGTGTGTCCAATGTTTTCATAATGTTATCGTTAGCTACGCATTCGATAGAGGAGGCGGCTACCGCCAGCGCTATGGCAATGTGTTTCATGTGGTGATGTTTTACATTATTATATAATAGGCGGAACTTTTTGCCCGACAACCGGAGGGCGAGTCGGGTGTAATTGCTCCTTTCCCTTTCGGTGCAAAATTACGACGAGTATTCAGGCATCGCAATACCTTTATTGCCGAATTTATTGCCTATTTTTCGGCAGGCTTTGAGGTGGGTCTCTCGTTTGTTTGTGATAGAGGTCGGCGGCTCGATGATGCTACGGCGACAAATCCGGTGTGACAATGTATGACAGCGCTTGCCCATCGTCGTTGGTACTTAATCTTAGAGCGCGCGAATACGGGCAAACGGGCGTACGGTCTTAGTAGTTAGGGGTGTAAGTCGCCGTGAGAAGCCGATGTCCGTGTGTGGCCGCGACTTTGGCACAGAATATGCTAATACTAATTTTACAAAAAAACGAAAATCAATTAAATAACTCACATAAAAGTTTGAACTATGAACGTTAAACCTCTTGCCGACCGCGTAATTATCCGCCCCGCACAGGCAGAAGAAGTTACGGCTGCCGGTATCATCATCCCCGATTCCGCAAAAGAAAAACCGCTGAAAGGCACTGTCATCGCCGTAGGTCCCGGTACCAAAGACGAAGTTATGGAGCTGAAAGACGGAGACACCGTGCTGTATGGCAAATACGCCGGCACCGAACTCGAAATCGAAGGAGACAAGGTGCTGATTATGCGCCAGAGCGAAGTCCTCGCTATCCTCGGATAAACAGGACGTACAATCATCCCAAATACGCTAAAAAAATCTACAATCATGGCAAAAGAAATCAAATTCAATACAGAAGCTCGCGAAGAGCTCAAGAAAGGCGTGGACGTATTGGCCAACGCCGTTAAGGTAACTCTCGGCCCGAAGGGTCGCAACGTCATCATTGATAAGAAATTCGGTGCACCGCACATCACCAAGGACGGTGTCACCGTAGCTCGTGAAGTCGAGCTGGAAGAGCCCATGCAGAATATGGGTGCCCAATTGGTCAAGGAAGTCGCTTCCAAGACCGGTGACGATGCCGGCGACGGTACCACCACGGCCACCGTATTGGCCCAAGCTATTGTCAACGTCGGCCTGAAGAACGTTACGGCCGGAGCCAACCCCATGGACCTCAAGCGCGGTATCGATAAGGCCGTTGCCACCGTGGTCGAAGGCATCAAGAAGATGGCTCAGCCCGTAGGCGACGACTTCAAGAAGATTGAAGACGTAGCTCGTGTATCGGCCAACAACGACGAGACCATCGGTCAGCTTGTCGCCGAGGCTATGAAGAAAGTCAAGAAAGAAGGCGTCATCACCGTAGACGAAGCCAAGGGTACCGAAACGACCATAGACATCGTTGAAGGTATGCAGTTTGATCGCGGCTTTATCTCGCCTTACTTCATCACCGATGCCGAAAAGATGGAATGTGTTATGGAACACCCCTACATCCTGCTCTATGACAAGAAGATTTCCAACCTCAAGGACATGCTTCCCATCCTCGAAAGCACAGCCCAGAGCGGCCGCGGCCTTCTGATAATCGCCGAAGACGTCGATCAGGAAGCCCTCGCCACACTCGTTGTCAACCGCCTGCGCGGATCGCTGAAGATTTGCGCCGTCAAGGCTCCCGGCTTCGGTGACCGCCGCAAAGAGATGCTCGAAGATATCGCCATCCTTACCGGTGCCACTGTAGTGAGCGAAGAAAAAGGTATGCAGCTTTCGGCCGCTACCATCGATATCCTCGGTACTGCCGAAAAGGTTACGGTGAACAAGGAGAATACCACCATCGTCAACGGTGCCGGCAGCAAGGACAATATTGCCGCACGTGTCGCCCAGATACATGCCCAGATCGAGCAGACCAAGAGCGACTACGATCGCGAGAAACTGCAGGAGCGTCTGGCCAAACTTGCCGGCGGTGTAGCAGTACTCCATATCGGTGCACCCAGCGAGGTGGAAATGAAAGAAAAGAAGGATCGCGTAGACGACGCCTTGAGCGCTACACGTGCCGCCATAGCCGAAGGTATTGTCCCCGGTGGCGGTGTCGCTTACATCCGCTGCATCCCCGCACTGCGTGCCCTCAAGGGTGCCAATGACGACGAGCAGACTGGTATCGAGATTGTGCTTCGCGCTATCGAAGAGCCTCTGCGTCAGATTTCGGCTAACGCCGGTGTCGAAGGTGCTGTTGTGGTACAAAAGGTCAGCGAAGGTACAGGTGACTTTGGATACAACGCTCGCACGGACACGTACGAAAATCTTCACGCTGCCGGTGTTATCGACCCGGCCAAGGTTACGCGCGTAGCTTTGGAGAATGCCGCTTCTATCGCCGGAATGTTCCTGACGACCGAATGTGTCATCGCCGACAAGAAAGAAGAGAACGCTGCACCTGCAATGCCCGCTGCCGGTATGGGTGGCATGGGCGGTATGATGTAAGCCCCGAAATCCGCATAGACGCCGCGGCCTGAGGCTGACGGTAGTCTTGCTAAGAGAGCTGCTTCCACGTATGTGGAGGCGGCTCTCTTTGCTTTTGGCAGCATAGCGGCGACCGAAGGTAAGGCGGTGAGTCGCGAAATCGGACGATGTATATACACAAAAACAACGCAGCGGATGATGCTGAGCACCATCCGCTGCGTTGTTGTCTTTCGAAAAATGGATTATTTGAGTGCGTCCTTGACAGCGTCGTTCGGAACCATTTCTTCTTTGAAGACGTAGGCGCCGGTCTTGGGGGACTTGACCATTTTGATGACCTTGCTGTATGTACGGCCTTCACCTTTTTGCAGGGAGGCCACTGTTTTCTTTGCCATATCTTAGGTGGTTTGGGTGCGTATAGGTGAGGGGTGTTATTTAATCTCTTTATGAACGGTCACGCGCTTCAGAATGGGGTTGTATTTCTTGAGTTCGAGGCGCTCTGTGGTGTTCTTGCGGTTCTTTGTGGTGATGTAACGGGATGTGCCGGGCATTCCGCTGGCTTTGTGTTCGGTGCATTCGAGGATGACCTGCACGCGATTACCTTTTGCTTTCTTTGCCATCTTCTCTTATATTTTTAGAATCCAATGATTTTGATGTCGTTCTCGGTCAGGTAGCCTTTTTCAGCGGCCTGAATCATAGCGGCGTTGAGGCCTAATTTGTTGATGGTGCGCAGTCCGGCAGCGGAGATTGTCAGGCTAATCCACATGCCTTGTTCTACCCAGTAGAATTTCTTGGTGAACAGGTTGACGTTAAAACGGCGTTTGGTGCGACGTTTCGAGTGCGATACGTTGTTGCCCGTGATAGCTTTCTTGCCGGTGATTTGACAAATCTTTGACATGGCTGTTAATGGTTTATCGTGTTCGGTGTCTGTTTATTGTTGTCTTTGAATGTCTTAGCGGCGTGCGTTCCGTCTCATATCACCTGTGGGCGCATCTTTCCCACCGGCTTTTTCGGAGCCGCCGTAAAACAGGATGCAAAGTAACGACTTTTTTCGTTATCTACCAAATATTTCCACCTTTTTTTGCCTGAATGGCCAAAAATAATTTCTTGGGGCTTGCCTGTAATGCGGGTGGGGCTTGTCTGTGGTGTCGGGGTGTCTCGATGCAGGCCCGGATACGGTCCGGAGGGGTGTCTCTGCGGTGTTTGGCGCGATAATTGCTGGCTTGTTTGAGGTACGGCGG
>UQGP01000063.1 GCA_900540625.1 uncultured Porphyromonadaceae bacterium
GCCTATATATAATGCACCCCAAAAGTTTTGTGTCTAACTTTTGGGGTGCAGTTCACACATATGTCCGGGGGCTTTTTATATGTCTATCTTTGCGACAAAAAACCATTTTGGCATCGGATTTGTTGAATATTAGGACGCGCCGCTCCCGAGACGCGCCACACGCCAACATCAACACAACGATTAAGACAACCAAATTATGAACACTCACGATAACAAGCATAACGACCCTTGCTGCAAGACCACGAACAAAAAGACTCTTGTGGTCATCGGCGGAGGTTTTGCCGGACTCAACCTCGTCAAACGCCTGAACAAACGACAATGGAACGTCGTCGTTATCGACCGCTTCAATTTCCACAGCTTTCCGCCGCTGTTTTATCAAGTAGCGTCTGCGGGTCTTGACCCCGGCAGCATCAGCTTCCCATTGAGGCGTGAAATGCGTCAGCGTCGGCTGCGCGGCTGCACATTCCACCTGGGCGAAGTCTCCGAGATAGACACTACAACCAAGACCTTAAGCACTCAGTACGAGACGCTGCACTACGACACCCTGGTTATCGCCGCCGGCACTACAAACAATTTCTTTGGCAATGACAGCTTGCAGCAAAGCGTGTACACGCTCAAGTCCGTACCCGAAGCCATACGCTGCCGCAACGATATATTGGCCAGACTGGAACGTGCATCTCTGGAGCCCGATGCAGACAAGCGGCGCCGCCTACTGTCTTTCGCCATCATTGGCGGAGGTCCCGCCGGTGTCGAGGTCGCCGGTGCCATAGGCGAGATGAAGCGCTACCTGCTGCGGCGCGAATATCCGGGCATAAGCATTGATGATGTATCAGTAACGCTTATCGAAGGCACCGGGCGACTGCTCCAAGCCATGGACGAACAATCATCGGCACACGCACTCGAGTATATGGGCCACCTGATGGTGGACGTACGACTTAACGCCTTGGTCAAAAGTTACGAAGACAACACCATCACCTTCACCGACGGGACGCAGATGTACAGCGAAATGGTCATCTGGACCGCCGGCGTCAAAGGCATACCCTTCACCTTTGTCGGCACGCAGCCGCAGATGGCGCGTGGCGGGCGTTTCGAGGTGGACGAATTCAACCGCGTGGCCGGGCTGCAAGACGTCTATGCCATAGGCGATATAGCGTCACACAGCGACGAGCGCTATCCACGCGGATGTCCGCAGGTCGCTCAAGTGGCCATACAACAAGGCATTAACTTAGCACATAACCTCGGTAAGGAAGCTGCACGCCGACATCCCTTTGTATACAAAGACAAGGGAAGTATGGCTACCATAGGCCGCAACCGTGCCGTCGTCGACCTACCTCGCCCCAAGATGCACATCTACGGCCGTCCCGCATGGATAGCGTGGATGGCAATACACCTATTGTCGCTGCTGGGAATGCGCAACAAAATTTCGGTATTCATCAATTGGATCTGGGGCTACTTCACCTACTCGTCCGGCCTGCGTCTGCTCATCCTCCCCACGCGCCTTCCCCTACGCCAGCGCTGGGCTCCTCTCGACAACCACAACGGCCCCGACCAAGCGCAGGCATAATAGCATATTAGAAAATTGAGCGCAACTAAAACGCCCGAGACATCCGGCACATAGGATCAAATAAGGTCTCCGGCTGCGCTCAATTTACACATCAATTCATATTGCCCCAAAACACTTTCGTAGCTGTGGAATAGAATACGTCCTTTCATATCACGAAAAGCTGTTCTTTCCAGCACCTTGTCAAATTGCTCTTTACGGTTTTGGGGAGCAATAATATAAAAGCGGCTATAGAAATCCTGCAAATCACAGAATTTTGTCACAGAATTCTGAATGTCGGTGGAGTGTTCCACTTCGAAAAAGCTGTTAGGCATCTCACGGTCATTGAACCATATAACATCTACGGTTTTAGCCCTATTTGTTATACATTCATACGAAAATTGAGGTATCTGAATTGTCGAGCAAACGTCCTTCAATGGACGTTCAAGAAACTTGCGATTCTGATCCTGCGCAGGGACATAGGTCGTAAAATGCTTCATATTACCAATTTCGATAATTAGTCCCTGAAAATAGCTATGCGTAAACATCTCTTCGCTCTTTGCATCCCTCGATTTTATATCGAGTTTGCGCATAACCTCTTCACGATACTCACTCAAAGCCTATAGCCCCGGCTGTACCCTGAAAATTTCATTGGACAACTGCACAATCCTTCGTATGGATTCGTTCGGAGTTCTTGTTGCCCATAACCGTGTATCTACCAAATGATACAGCTTTCCAAGCGTGGCATATCCACCATTCTTGCGTAGTGCCTCTATCACCTGCTGTGCCTGTGTAAGTTTCTTCTGTGCCATAATCATCTAAAAAAATCAGTATGTAAACACTCCAATATCACGCCCATACAATGCCTGCTATATTGAACATAGTTAGTTTCCACACCTTTTGTTCTCAAACTCTATCTGCCGAAGAAGGCATCGATGGCGGAGAGCGGCAATGTGTGCATCACGACAAGGCCGTCAGGGGTGTACCCCGGTGACGAAAGATGGAAAAGTTCGCTGAGCATGCGCTCCATTTCTTCTTCGCTCAGGGGTTGACGAGCGCCTATGGCCGCTGTGCGAGCCATGGCCAAAGCAAGACGCCGACGCAAATCCGCGCCCACGCTTTCGACACCTCCGCTTTCGACAATCTGCCTGATGATAGACACAAGACTTTCGGCTGCACCGGCACCGTTAAGGGCGGCAGGAGCTGCCGTAATACTCCAATGTGTGGCATCGTTCGTTTGCACCCGGAAGCCAAGGCGTTCCAACTCGGGCAGCATCTCAGCAGCCATGGGGGCGGCGGCACAATCAATCTCAGCCTCCTCTTCGAAAAGCAATTGCTGGGATGGTAACGGCCCCTGCCCCATACCTTTGATGTAGCGATCAAATAGTATTGAGATATGGGCACGACGAGCATCTACCATCAATAGCCCTTCCTTGTTTTCGCAAAGTATATAGCGGTTGTCAAAATGCATCAATCGCTTACGCATGTGGTTAGGCGCGTCCACGGCAGATGTAGCATCCAGTTCTATGGTGGTCTGCGTAGTGGTCGTGGACGTATCTTCCATCGGTATTCCGCCATCGTTGAAACGGCGATAGAGCTGTTCCCAATCGCGGTTGAGTGCCGAGCCTCGTTCGGTATAACGGCCTGTGCCCGTGTAGCTTCCGCGTGACGCTCCCGATACCGGTGCATCGGGTATCGTGGTTGCAAATGGATTGTAGTTCGGATCCAACGAATCGTTGACGGCGCGGTCGGGTGCCGTCGCATTTGGATTAAGCGGAGGAATATCAGGCACATCCGTAGCATCGAAATCTATGGCCGGTGCCACATTATACTTACCCAGCGACTCTTTGACAGCGGCAGTGAGCACCTGCCACATCAGTTGCTCGTCCTCGAACTTTATCTCGTGCTTCTGCGGATGGACATTGACATCCACACGATCGGCCGGTACTTCGAAATTAATAAAATAATTGGGCTGCACATCGGCGCTTATGAGGTCCTGATAGCACGTCATCACCGCCTTATGGAAATAGGGATGGCGCATATTGCGACCGTTGACAAAGAAGTACTGGCATGCATTGCGTCGGCGTGCGCCCTGCGGCAGGCCTACGTATCCCGTAATCTTGCCTACGGATACGGCAGTCTCGATAGGTATGATGTTGTTCTCAACATTACGGCCGAACAAGGCACCTATGCGCTGCTTGAGCGACTGACGCGGCAGCTGGTATTCGAGTGCATCGTTGTGTATCAAGGTGAAGGCTACATCAGTATTCACCAAGGCCAAGCGTTCGAATTCATGTAGTATATGACTGTATTCCACCGAGTCCTTCTTGAGAAAGCGGCGACGAGCCACAAAATTAAAGAACAAATGCTTGACCATAATATTGGTACCCGGCGTACAGACGCAAGGCTCTTGGCTTTGGAATTCGGAGCCTTTGATGACGATACACGTACCCACACTATCGCCGGGACGCTGCGTGCGCATTTCGACCTCGCTTACGGCCACGATACTGGGCAAGGCTTCGCCTCTAAAGCCCATGGTATGGAGCGTAAACAAGTCGTCGGCACGTCTAATCTTGGATGTAGCATGTCGTTCGAAGGCCATACGCGCATCTATAGCCGACATTCCGCAGCCATTGTCCACGACCTGTATCAAAGTCTTTCCGGCGTCTTTGATGACTATCTGTACATCAGTGGCACCGGCGTCTATAGCATTCTCTACAAGCTCTTTAACCACCGACGCCGGGCGTTGTATCACCTCGCCTGCGGCGATTTGGTTGGCCACGGCATCGGGCAGTGTTTTAATAATATTTTCGTCCATAAGCATACAAAGGTAGCGTTTTTTTTCGATTATCCCGCCGAAAAGTCGTACCTTTGTCGTTCAGAAAATTGACTTGACAGTATATGAACCGATTAGGCCTGATACGCTTTACGCCACATTACCGCACCGTACGCTGGGGCGGGCAGCGTATAGCTCAATTCAAAAACATACACCTCGAGGACACTCACGTCGGCGAGAGCTGGGAAATATCATCGCTCGAGGGCATGGAAACAGTCATTGCCGAAGGTCCGCTGTCGGGCATGACGCTTACCGACTTGTTGCGCGACCATGGAAAAGAAATCCTTGGTGAGAAATTGTACGCACGCTTCGGCGAGAAATTTCCATTGCTCATCAAATTTATAGACGCCGAGGACGATCTATCCATACAGGTGCATCCGGACGATGAGCAGTCTGACGGTTGCGGCAAAACCGAGTTGTGGTACATCATCGATGCACAACCCGGCGCACATATCTATTCGGGACTCAATCGCACACTTACGCATCGCGAGATGACGCGCATCTTGGCCGACCGAACTATCACCAACGTTTTGGCCAAGCATTATGCCCAACCCGGAGATGTATTTTACCTGCCGGCAGGACGCGTTCACAGCATCGGAGCCGGCAATTTTGTCCTCGAGATACAGCAACCCAGCGATATCACCTACCGATTATGGGACTATGACCGCCGCGATGCCGACGGCAATTTACGACCGCTGCATATCGATAGGGCGTTGCAAGCCGTAGACTATACACAGACCGATTTCGGGCTGGCACGCCCACAGCTTTTGGATGACCGCGAAACCATCATCAAGCGTACGCCATTTTTCACAGTCACGGCGCTATGCGTTGAGGAAGCCGTCAAACTCGAAGTGGCAGCCCGACAGTCCTTCCGCGTACTTATGGTTGTGGAAGGCAGCGGCACCGTTGAAGACAGCAACGGCAATACGGCTGTAATATCGCGTGGGCATACCGTATTGGTGCCCGCAACCACCGAATGGGTGGAAATACGCGCCACCGATCGCCCCATGCGTGTCATTACGGCATATATCGAGCCGACAATGCTCCGCTAAACGCCACGCAAAAGCACTCATTTGCGCACAATCAAGACTCGCGCTATGGACCATCGGCGACGCTTACACCTATACTTTCCGGAAAATGACATCGCCCTGGCGCGTGATTTGTCCAATTTTACTCCGCCACTACCGGCATTGCAGATGCGCCTTTGCGGTCAATGCCTACCTATGTGGTACGGTGAAGATGGCGATGCATTCGTAGACTACGGCATTGACAATCACTGGTATGCCGCCACTTCCGAGGCCTTTGGACTGAAGGTAGACACTATGCCTAAATGCCCGGATGGGTATATGCCCGAGCCGTGGGGATGGTCGCGCGCCTCACGCAAGTTGTTCTTGAATGCCGGTATACATCCCGAGGCGCTGCCTGATGACAGGGCTTTGGCTCGTATGCGTATGCTCAGTTCACGACGCACAGCCGCCCTCTTGGGCAGGGCCTTGGCCGACTCACTACCCTTTGCGGTCACCGACCCGCCGCAAGTATTCTCTGATATCGATGCATTGACAGAGTATATCTCGCGCACGCCTCAAGGCTGCATCGCCAAGATGCCATGGTCCAACGCCGGGCGGGGCAACATCGACTCGACGGCAATCCCATCGGCGGAAATGATTCGCCGTTGCGCCGACAGCATAAAACGTTACGGAATGATTTGTATCGAACCGCGCCACAGTCGCGTAGTCGATTTTGCCATGTTATGGACGGCTCGAGACGACGGAACAGTCGAATACAACGGGTTGTCGCTATTCGAGACTACCGACACGGGAGCATACACTGCTAATGTCATTTTGCCCGACAGCGACATTCGCAATAGGTTGCAGCAATATATCCCGGCACAGCAATTAGATACGGTGACGCAGACTATGAGACCGGCGCTCGAAAACATAATCGATGGCGCTTATCATGGGCCGTTGGGCGTAGATATGCTCGTAGCACGCACCGATGCGGGATATGTGCTTGACGCGGTCGTGGAGGTGAATATGCGCCGTACTATGGGACACGTAGCACATGCCCTGGCGACGCGACATTTGGCCGAGGGTAGTACCGGACGTATGTATGTAAATATCGCCGACCGGGAGACTGCAAACAGTAGAGGATGCGAACCGACGGAGGAATGCGACATTGACGCATCCGGACGATTGAGACACGGACGGATAAACCTGACGCCTCCTACCGGACGCTTTCGCTATATCTTCGAAGCGACAACGCAAACACGTCCTTCTTCCACCTTCAATTCTTAGTCAGGAATGCGCCTGACGGTGTCTACATCTGATTGCTAAACAGCATTATGCCGTAATCCGAATCGAGAGGGTTTGTGTGCGAACTCGTCTCAGGCATGACCTTCCACTCGCCTGCGAATAGCCGAAAATGCTTGGGCTATAGGTGCATTATTCTGTCACTGGGGCTTGCGGTATTTACCCTGATCTGCGTCTTCGAGTATGCTGAGGTATGAAGCATAACGCGACTGAGCTATACGGCTGTCTTCCACGGCTTCGAGTACGGCACATCCCGGCTCGTGAGTGTGGGTGCAATTGGCAAAACGACAGTCGCGCGACAGAGCAAACATCTCGGGGAAATAATGAGACACTTCCTCTTTGGACATATCTATGGTGCCGAAGCCGCGCACTCCCGGAGTGTCAATGATGGCACCACCTCCCGGAAGGTCGTACATCTCGCTGAAAGTGGTGGTATGCATTCCTGTATCATGTGCATCTGATATGGCAGCAGTTCTGGCATCCACACCCGGCACCAAAACGTTGAGTAGCGTGGTCTTGCCCACGCCGCTATTGCCGGCAAACAGCGCGGTCTTGCCTCGCAGATATTCGCGTAGGGTGTCTATGCCGTCGCCGCATGCGGCACTGCAGTGCAACACCTTGTAGCCTATACTCCTATACAGATAAGTGATGGCATCGAGATATTCGGACCATTCGTCATTCAGGAGGTCTGTTTTATTGAACACGAGCGCCGCCGTGACGCCATACGCTTCGGCCGTAGCCAAAAAGCGGTCGATGAAAGTTGTGGATGTGGTCGGATGCACCACCGTGGCCACAAGCACCGCGGTGTCGATATTGGCCGCTATGATATGGGATTCCTTACTCAGATTGCTGGCACGACGTATGATGTAATTGCGCCGCGGCGACACCTTGGTGATATAGTATGTATCGGCACCGCCCTCGACAAAATCGACGGTGACGCTGTCACCCACGGCCACCGGATTGGTGGTGCGTATACCCTTGAGTCGAAAATTGCCTTTGACCTTGCACGACACTTCGTTGCCGTCTTCCAGACGGACGACATAACTATTCCCGGTGTTGCGTATCACTATGCCTTGCATTGTATAATTCTGGGTGCTTGCTATTGTTTGTGCGCTTCTTTGATTGTGTAAAGTTACGACTTTTTTTGCGGACAAAACGCCTCCGCGGGCAATATTGTCCTAAATAAAATCGAAAAAAAGAAAAAGGAAGTAGTCACTAAGGC
>UQGP01000064.1 GCA_900540625.1 uncultured Porphyromonadaceae bacterium
CTGCGGCGCTCTTGCCCGAACGGATGCCGAGGTCGAGCCCCAGTTCGATTTCGTTTTCTCAGAAATTAGTACTAACTTCGCAGTATCAAAAGCGGCTATCAGCGTACGTTTGTTTTTTGTTCGAGTGCGTCTGTTTTGCCAACTTTCTTTATGGCTCAAAAGAAAAACCCAAAGCCATTATCCAAGGCACATAGAGACAAAGTTCCGTCTCAGACGGCAGGAGAGACAGTGATAACAAATGCCTCTGCCATAGACTTGTCCAATCCCCAGTTCCAAAATGTTTGGAACTTGTTGCGCTATACCCGTAATTCAATATTTCTTACCGGTAAGGCAGGGACAGGTAAATCTACATTTCTGAGATATATCATAGCTAATATCAAGAAGAAATCGGTGGTCCTTGCACCTACGGGGATAGCGGCCGTCAATGTCGGAGGGCAGACTATGCATTCGTTTTTCAAACTTCCGTTTAAGCCGCTTTTGCCGGATGATCCTGACTTCGCGACTAAGGTGTTGCGTAAGAGAATGAAGTATTCGTCTACCTTTGTCAAATTGTTACGCAATCTTGATTTGATAGTGATAGACGAGGTTTCGATGGTACGTGCCGATATTATTGACTTTATGGACAAGGTATTACGTGTCTATACGGGTAATATGCGCCTTCCTTTTGGTGGAAAGCAAATGCTTTTTGTCGGCGACGTGTTCCAACTCGAACCCGTGGTTAAGGGCGAAGCTCGAGATATGCTTGCCCGTTATTACGATACACCGTATTTTTTCAACGCCAAGGTTTTTGATGAAATGTCGTTGGTGTCCATTGAGCTTCGTAAAGTCTATAGGCAAACGGATTCACATTTTGTGAGTATGCTTGACCGTATACGTGCCGGAAGCCCGACAACCAATGATATAGATGAGCTTAACTCGCATCTACGTACGAATAATGCCGGAGATTCGGCGTTTGCAATGACTATAGCCACTCGCCGTGAAATGGTTGACAATATCAACGAAAGTCACCTAAACGAGTTAAAGACCAAAGAAGAAACTTATATGGGATCGGTAGAAGGTGAGTACCCGATGGATTCGCTGCCTACCGATATGGAGCTGAGGCTTAAGGTCGGCGCACAAGTTGTCTTTATAAAGAATGATCCCGATCATCGATGGGTCAACGGAACTATAGCCGTAGTGCGTGAATGTCGAGAAGATTGTATTATTGTCAGTACCGAGAGCGACTCCTTTCTAAAGGTCGTACGCGAGCGATGGTCCAATATCCGATACGTTTATAATGAGGAAAAACATACGATAGATGAAGTCGAACTTGGTGCATTTACTCAATTTCCGCTGAAATTGGCGTGGGCGCTTACGATACATAAAAGCCAGGGATTGACTTTTGATAATGTAATCATTGACATAGGACGCGGAGCATTTGCCGGAGGTCAGACATACGTTGCGCTCAGCCGATGTCGAACGCTCGAAGGCATCAGTCTGAGAAGCACCATCAACGCGCGCGACGTGTACGTCGATGCAAATATCCGCCGTTTTGCATCGGGTTTCAACGATTCATCTACAATAGACAAAGCCTTGGAGCAATCGCGTGCTGATAAGTTGTACGAAGACGCCGGCCGCGCTTGGAAAGACCGCAAAACGGGCGAGGCTGTCGATGCTTTTTGCGCTGCTTCGGCGTTGCGCAACGAGACCGGTAAACAAGCTGTCGTTCGCCTTCTGCGTATCAAATTAAGTGAGATTGACCGTCTGCGAGGCGAGATAGTGCGAATGAAAGAAACCATTGAGGCATCGCAAAAAAAGTTGGATAAAGTGGCGGCACAATACGTGACATTAGGACAGGAATGTTCTGATGAAGCTTGGGATCATAAAGCAGCCTTAGTTAATTATGACCGAGCTTTGGAGATGTCTCCGGACTATTATCCTGCAGTATTGGCCAAGGGAATATTGCTTTCGGAAATGGAGCACAATGATGAAGCTCATACGGTATTGCTCCATGCTTGTAAACTTTGTCCGACGGACTTTAAGCCGGTTATGGCGCTCGGCGACATAGAATATGGCGAAGGCGACCTTGCGGCAGCCATGGGCTACTATTTGCATGTCGTTGAGCTAAACGATTCGTATATTCCGGCATACACGTGTATTGCCGATATTTATCGCAAATTAGGCGATGAAGATGAGGCCGCTCAAACGGAGGCAATCATAAGAAAACTAAAACGTAAAAAGAAAAAATAAGGCTCTAATAAACTTACAATTACTCGAAAAAAGTGTTTTAAGAATGGCGTCTCGAGGCAATGCCAAGTTCGCCGAGAGTGTGTATACGCGCAGTAATGGATCTCGGAGCATCGGATGTCACATGAGTGTTTAGTGCTTGCCATGCGGCTTGAGCCTGGTTCAAAGCCTTGCCCACGGCCGAAATGTCACCGAGAATACGTTGCAAGTCTTCGAGAACAAGTGTTCCTACTCGGACAATTTCTTGTTGTTGCTTGTTCCGACGTTCGGTACGCCATTGCATTTCGACAATTTGCAGAATAGTCATAAGTAAAGCCGGAGATGCAAGTACGACACGCTTGTTGTATGCGTACTCATAGATTGAAGCGTCAAAGGCTGTTGCCGAAGCAAGTGCATCGTCGTTAGGCATAAAAAGTATAACAAATTCGGGCGAACCTTCCACCCGGTCGTCATAATGCTTGGATGCAAGGTTGTCAATCTGTCGGCGTACCGATGCTACGTGTTCGCGCAAGTATTGTTCCCTGCCTTCATCGGTTTGGGCGTTAATGTATTTGATATATGCAGTGATAGAAGTCTTGGCATCGATGACGACATTGCGGTCGCCGGGAAGATGGACAATGGCGTCCGGACGACGGGAACTACCGACCGTTTCGTCTGCGGCAACAACACTTTGCAGGTCATAGTCGCAACCTTTCTTCAACCCTGTCGCAGCGAGAATATTGCCTAACATCACTTCGCCCCAGCGTCCTTGCGCGTTGTTGTTCCCCGAAATACTGCGATTGAGTTCGCGCGTTTGGCGCTCGACATCGCGTGCAGCCGCAAGTATGTCGTTAATGTGTTGACACGTAGTACTGTCAGCGTTCCTCCGTTCCTGAATAAAAGCGGCCATATTAGACCCTAAAGTTTCGATGCGTCCGCGTAAAGGCTCGACGACTTGGCGCATATCGTCTACGGCGGCACCGCGCTGTTGTTCGCGCGAAAGTGAAGCCAGCGCATTTTCGGCGCGTTCGGCGCGTCCGCCGGCTTCGTGTGCACGAGTACGCCACATCGAAAGACGTGAGGACTGGATGATGGTTACCACGATTGCTGCGACACACAAAAGGCCGAGAATAATTACTGCAATATCCATATCTGTATTTGGGGAATGATTGTCAAGGTGTATGATAGATTGGTTGAGCTGTGCATATTTTAGCGCGAAGGTCTCCGCCGACTATTGCCGGGGAGACCTTCGGCTGATATGTGTGGAGATTATTGTACGGGTGAAAACACTATTGTTCCGTCTTTGGCTTGCATGGAAAACAACGCCTTGACCATGGTTTTATCTCGATTGATGTATGATTCGACTTTGTCCTTGTCGACATTTTTGGAGTAGACGCGTCCGCTGCTGTTGCTGTCTTTGCTTACGATATTGCCTTTGGCATCGACGACACACTTCTCCGTTTGGTAGGTAAATAAGAAGGTGTATTTATCCTTGTCCAGTGTTACGTCTTTTTTGAAAGAGCGCGTCACGGTGATTCCGCCGATACAGGGAAAATCGCTGTAAGTTATTGTCTTGGTCCACGGCGAAGTCGTAACGGCCTCGGTTTTTTCCTCGCCGCCTAAGACGTAAGATACGGTGATGTCGGCTACGGACAGAAGATCTTCGTTAGCGGTGAGCGTTATCGTATAGTCTACGTGGTGGTCTGTGCTCTCGGGCGCATCGCTATTGCACGAAGTCATGCAGATGCCGAGCAAGAGAAATAAAGAAGCTAAGATGTGTTTGATCATAATTGTGTAGAAGTGTTATTGTATGGCGGCAAGACCGCCTTTTGCTGTTTCTTTATATATAGAAGGCAAATCGTGTCCGGTTTGCTTCATTACTTCGACGATGCGGTCAAACGATACGCTGTGCTGTCCATCCGAGATGGCCGCGTATAGGTTGGCGTCCAATGCGCGGGCGGCAGCATAGGCGTTTCGTTCGATGCAAGGTATTTGTACCAATCCGCATACCGGATCGCAAGTCAGGCCGAGGTGGTGTTCAAGGCCCATTTCGGCCGAATATTCGATTTGAGCGGGTGTCCCGCCAAATAGTTGAGAGGCTGCTGCCGCGGCCATAGCGCAAGCCACGCCTACTTCTCCCTGACAGCCCACTTCGGCGCCTGAGATGGAGGCGTTGTGCCGTACTACGGCACCGAAAAGCCCCGCAGTAGCCAGCGCCCGCAATATGCGTTGGCGGCTGAAATCTTTGGATGTATGCAGATGATACAGTACGGCGGGCACTATGCCGCACGAACCGCAAGTAGGCGCAGTCACTATTTTGCCGCCGGCGGCATTTTCTTCGCTCACGGCCAATGCGTAAGCATATACCAGACCTCGGCTTTTCAGCGAACTTGTGTAGCCGGCGGCATGTACATAGTAGCTGACGGCCTTGCGTCTGACTCCAAGCCCTCCGGGAAGTACGCCTTCGGCTTCGATGCCGCGGCGCACGGCTTCGACCATAACGTCCCAAACATTTCCGAGGTATTCCCAAATGTCCGGGCCTTCGCATTGTTCGACATATTCCCAGAAACTGTGCCCGGTAGCTTCGCACCATTGTAAAATTTGGCCAATGGTGTCCATCTCGTAGATGTCGCGCGAATTTGCCGGGTCCAGCGATTGTCCTTCTTCGATGACTTCTCCGCCACCGATGCTGTACATTGTGCGCATCGGGCACAGAGGCTTGCAATTTGCATCCAAGGCCTCGAAGGACATGGCGTTGGTGTGAAAAGGCAGTACTGTGTCCGGCTTCCAAACGATATCGGTGTGCGCTATAGGAGCCAAAACGTCCAGGATGGCCTTATCGGTAAGGTGGCCTCGTCCGGTGGCGGCCAAAGAGCCATATAGGGTTACGCGGAACGATGCCGGGTGTAATGCCTCGACACTGCTTAGAAAAGCCGTGGCGGCATTGCGCGGGCCCATGGTATGGGACGATGACGGTCCGTATCCAATCTTATATATGGTTCTTATGGTCTCCATCGGAAGTGCTGTTGTCGGTGCTTTTTTAGATACGATCCAGTACGGTGGCTACGAGGTCATGGATGCCTCCCTTATAATTGGGATTGGCATCTTCGTTGAAACGGTTTGCGATAATCGAGCATACCGTCATGCAACGGTGTCCCATAAGTCGGCCCAGACCTTGCAGGGGTGCTGACTCCATCTCGTAGTTGGTAATCTTGCGACCATTGTAGCGGAAGCTTTCTATACGGCGGTTGAGGTCCGGGTTGGCAAGGGGAAGACGAACTTCGCGTCCCTGCGGGCCATAGAAACCGACAGCCGAAATTGTATTACCGCGAACCATATCATCGCGTCCGATTTGTTCGACAAGCGATGCGTCTGCATCAACGACATAAGGATTTGCCCAAGTGGGATTCCAGCCGACATGCTCGCAGAAAGATTTTTCGAAGTCGAGGTCGGCAACGGAATTGCGTCCTGCATAGTAGTTGAGTACGCCGTCAAAACCTATGGATTTTTCGGCAATGACAGGAGTGCCGAGAGACAACTCGGGCTGAAGTGCGCCGCTGGTACCGATACGTACCATTGTAAGTTGACGATGGTTTTCCTTAACTTCGCGTGTGGAAAAGTCTACGTTGGCCAACGCGTCAAGCTCGGTGATGACGATGTCGATGTTGTCGGGACCGATGCCGTGGCTGATGCACATGATGGGCTTGCCGCGGTAGGTGCCGCCGATAGTATGGAATTCGCGCGACTGAACCTCGAATGTCTTTGTGTCAAAGAATCCGGCAATCATATCTACACGTCCGGGGTCGCCGCACAAGATGATGCGGTCGGTAAGCTGATCGGGGTGCAGGTGGATGTGGAAAGCGGTTCCGTCGCTGTTGATGATAAACTCGCTTGGGGGAATGATTTTCTTGTGTGCCATAGGTGGTATGTGTTTATGTGTATGTGTTTTTGATAAGTTTTATCAGAATAAATATTTTATGACAGATATCAATGGGATACGCTGTATCCACCGGCAGGGGTGGAGCCTACGCAACCCATAAGTTCGAGCTGAAACAATGCGTCTTGTACGTCAGCAAGAGACATCGAGATTGCAGAAGCAATTTGCACCGGCAGGCTGTCGGCGTTGGCGTCCAGATATTGGATTATACGCTGCTGTTCTTCGGTAAGGTCCAGCGGCAGTTGCTTCTGTTGGGGTACATCATTGCGAGCCCAGCCCAAGTATTCGGCCAAATCGCTGGGTTCGGTGAGCAGGTGCGCGCAGTTGGTGCTTATAAGATGGTTACATCCTCGGCTATATTGGTCGGTGGTGCGTCCCGGAAGTGCAAAGACCTCTCTGTCGTATGAATTGGCAAGGCTTGCCGTGGTCATTGACCCGCCTTTCCGGTCGCTTTCCATCACCAGTAGGCAGTCGCACATACCGGCAACGATGCGGTTACGCGCCAAAAATAGCGAAGGATTGGTATGGCTTTCGAAGTCGTATTCGGTGAGTACCGCGCCCCCGTTTTGTATCATCTTGACTGCCACGGGACGATGTGTCTCGGGATATATGCGGTCTAAGGGCACGGCGCTGACGGCCACAGTGGGTACACCTGCGTCGAGTGCTGCGCGATGCGCCGCTACATCAATGCCGTATGCCAGGCCGCTTACAACAACAAGATCCGAAACCATCGAAGCCAATTCGGAAACGAATTTTGCAGTGGAAGACACTCCGTACGAGGTTGCACGGCGCGTGCCTACCATCGAAATTATGTGACTTGCATTCAGGTCGGTATCGCCGGCTATAAATAAGCCCAACGGCGCATCGGAGCAGTTGGCCAAACGGCGGGGGAAACGGCTGTCCGAGTAGTATATAAAGTCAACATTTATTTGCCGGGCATGTCGCGCTTGCCGCAAAGCCCTTTCGAGCAAGGTACGGCGATAGCTGTCGTCCAATATCGGTGAACGAGCATTCATAGTCCTTTGCAGTTCGGCCTCGGACATTCCGAAAAAACGGCGTTCATCGCCGACTTTATCGAGAATCTGTGTCCCCAACGAAAAGTTGTTGCCTTTCAGCCTTGCAAAGGCGATATGTAGTACGAGGTCATCGTAGCTATCGATGTCCGGCATTCTCTTATGATTATTTAGACGATTCGATGTATTTGCCAAAAGCTTCAAGAAGCCGCTCGCCTCGTGTCAGGTGTCCGTTTTCGACACATGCGACGGTGACTTCGGCGCGTAATACCGGTGTCCCGTCGGGACGGTATATGTCTTGATAGAATATGAAGGCGGCGCCACGGCGTCCGAGGCGCAGACAGCTGACAAAACTATCGCCGATGCGCAGCGGAGTCTTATATTCGATGTTCACACGTGCCAATACCGGATCAATGCCCATTGCGTGCATCTCGCCGAAAGTAAGGCCCGCTTGTCGACAAAACTCATGACGTGTGTGCTCCAAGTAGTGCAGATAGTTGGCGTTGTTTACGATGCCTTGATAATCAAGCTCGTAATCTCGGACCTGCATTTCTAAGGTAAATATGTATTGATCGAACATGACGTGTATTCCATAAGAAAAAACAAAGGTAACACTTTATTTTGATACATTGTATCGTCAAAAGCAATATTGTCCTAAATAAAATCGAAAAAAAGAAAAAGGAAGTAGTCACTAAGGC
>UQGP01000065.1 GCA_900540625.1 uncultured Porphyromonadaceae bacterium
CTAGCCCCGTAGTGAGAGGCTAATGTTTTTGCACTTCGTTTAAGAATCTACAGAACGGCAGGATTAGGGGGGGCAAGGTCTTTAAGGTCTTTAGGGACTTTAACGTCTTCGGGACTTTAGTGCCTTAGGGGTCACTTTTAGGGCCGAGGATGGCTTTGGCGGCGGCGGCATCTTCGTGCAACTGAGCGGACAAGGCCGAGATGTCGGCAAAACGGCGCTCGGCACGCAGATAGCGGTATGGCTCAACGGTCAACGTTGCCCCGTAGACGTCTGCATCGAAGTCAAAAATATGCGCCTCGAGACGCACCTCGGGATTGGCGGCATCGACCGTGGGCGCCGTCCCGACATTGAGCATTGCGCCGTAACGGCCTCCGGCGACATCCACGAGTGCAGCATAGACGCCGCATCGCGGCACGGCCATGCGCGAATCCACCTCGATATTGGCCGTGGGAAATCCTATAGTGCGACCTATGCGCCGCCCTGCTCCAACCGTACCGACAAGCGTGTAGGCACGACCGAGCATACGCGCAGCCGCTTCCATATCGCCGTCGCAGACGATGGAGCGACGTATTGCGGACGAGCACACGGCCTGCCCGGTGACCTCGTCAAGCAACACCGGAGCTGTGGACATTTGCACGCCTGCGGCGGCGGCAATGTGCACGAGTGTATCTGCCGAGGGTCTATCGTGGCCGAAGGTGTGGTCATGGCCGCGGACAATGGCGCGGACACCGTAGTCGTCGCGAAGCATGGCTATGAAGTCGGCGGCACTCATTGTGCGCATCTTTGCGTCAAAATCGAGGGCATAAACCTCGGCCTCGGACGGCAGCAGCGAGCGTAGCAACGCTTCCTTGGTGGAAATGTCGGTCAACAGCGGAGGGCATTTGTCGGGTGCTATCTGCCGCAAAGGATGGTCGGCAAAAGTGAATACCGCCGGCGTCAGTGATGCGGCGGCGGCACGGCGACACAATTCGTCCAAAAGCAAGGCATGGCCGCAATGTACGCCGTCAAACATTCCTATTGTGGCTATCCGTTGGATGTCCTTGGTTGCTGTCATCGGAATTGGTGTGGCCGAGTATCGTAGTATCTTGATTTCGGTATTTATGTCGGAATTTCGGGTATTTATGTCGGGACGGGCACTCGGAGGTCTTATTTGCAGACGCCCATATCGCGCAACAGCGCATCGAATTCGACACCGGGACGAACAAGCGCGGCATTCCAGCCCAGGGCCTCGGCGGCACGGACATTTGCCTCGCCGTCGTCCAGGAACAGCGTCTCGGCCGGGGTGATGCCCAGTTGTTCGGCTGCATAATTGAAAATCTCGGGGACGGGCTTCATCGATCGAGCCTCGAAGGATGTCACGATACCGTCAAAATAGTCCTCACGACGCAGGCCTTCACGCCCGAATTCTTCGCCGATTTTGCTATTCCACATTATCGGATTTGTATTGGAGAGCATATACACACCTAGGCCCTGACGCCTTAATTCGCGCAGAGCTACCAGTCGCCGCTCGGGTATGCCGATAAGGAATTCGCAGAGCGCACGATCTATGGCCAAGTCCGTTGTGCCCTCGGGCAAATGCGGACGTATGAGGCGGCGGAATTCGGCGGCATCTATGCGTCCCGATTCGAGGTCGGCAAAAGGACCTTTTTGGGCATAATCGCCGAGGAACTCCCCTATTTCGGCAAAGCCCAAGTTTTGAAAAGCCTTGACACAGCGGTTTTTGTCGATGTCCATAATGACACCACCGAGGTCAAAGAGTATGTTTCGTATCATTGTGTATGTTCTTATTTGCTTAATTGTCTATACGTTGCCGCGAACACCGAAGTGAATGGCGCGGACGGCGGCTTGCCGACCGGCGTGCAATGTCCGGTTGTCGGCGCATACGGGCTGCAAAGTTAGCAAATTTTTTTGCAACGTCCATCGTGATTGTTTGAGGCCGCTTTTCGGCAGTCCGGACTCGTGACCGGGGCCTTGGGGTCGTTCTATGGTAATTGTCCGGGTTATGGCTGCGCGGAGGGTGTGGCACCGGATTTGTCGTCTGCGGTATCAGGGTCGACATCCGAGCATAAGGCATTGTGTACCAGCGCCGCTTTGGCCGGGCCGATGACGGCGGCGAGATCCTCGGGCGCGGCGCGGCGTATGGCCGCCACACTGCGAAAATGCCGCAATAAGGCATCTCGTGTTGCCGGACCGATGCCACGCATTTCGTCTAACGCACTGACAGTCTGCCCCTTGCTGCGTAATTCGCGATGAAACGTTATGCCGAATCGGTGAGCCTCGTCACGCAGGTGCTGAACCACTCGCAGCGATTCGCTGGATTTGTCTATATACAGTGGGATGCTGTCGCCGGGAAAATATATCTCTTCCAAACGCTTGGCGATGCCCACCACGGCTATGCGCCCGCGAAGCCCCATTTCGTCCAAAGCTTCCACGGCCGAACTAAGCTGACCCTTGCCGCCATCGACGACTATGAGTTGCGGTAAGTCCTTGCCCTCCTCCATAAGTCGCGTATAGCGGCGAGTGAGCACTTCCTTCATCGAAGCAAAGTCATTGGCTCCGACGACGGTCTTAATCTTAAAATGTCGGTAGTCGCGCTTGCATGGGCGCGCATCACGGAACACGACACAGGATGCCACAGGGTTGGTGCCTTGAATATTCGAGTTGTCGAAACATTCGATATGGTGCGGAAGCACGTTCAGACGAAAATCCGATTTGATTTGCTCGAGCGTGCGCATGACGCGCTCCTCGGGATTGTGCTTGGCCAGGTGTTTGAGATCATCGATACGAGCCTGACGAGCATTGCGACGCGAGACGTCCAAGAGCTTGGCACGGTCGCCGCGTTGGGGGACGGAGAAAGTCACGGACGGCATTTCAACGTCCGGCACCTCGGGAACCACCACCTCGTCATAAACCACCCCGAAGGCCGAGGCAATTTCGTCCAAAGCATACGCCAGCAACTGCCCTACCCCCTCGTCCAGATTGCGACGGTAACGTAATGTGACCGAACGGACTACAGCACCGCGACTTACGTGCATATAGTTGATATATACATTGTCATCCTCGTCATCGACGCCAAAGACGTCTATCTCGTTGATTATCTGCGAAATAATCACACTGCGGCTGCGATACTGTGCTATGAGATCGTACTGCACCTTAAGTTCCTGCGCTTCCTCAAAGCGTAACTCCGAAGCAAGGCGCTGCATTTCGTCACGCAGATGTACCATCAACTCGTGCGTCTCGCCGCGCAATATCTGTTTGATATGATCAATGTATTTATTGTACTCCTCCGGCGAAATCTTGCCGACACAACATCCGCGACATCTGTGTATATGATACTTGAGGCATACTCGTGCGTTCCCACGCTTGACCGAAGCTTCGGTGATGGGTATACGGCACGTGCGTATGGGGAACATCTCACCCAGCAGCCCAAGTACCGCCTTGGCCATAGCGCCATTGGTATACGGGCCGAAATACTTGCTGCCGTTGCGTGCATACTGACGCGTCAAAAACACTCGCGGATACAACTCGTTGGTCACAACTATCCACGGATAAGACTTGTCATCCTTGAGCAAAACGTTGTACTTGGGCTTGTACTCCTTGATCATAGAATTCTCGAGATTGAGTGCATCCTGCTCGGTAGGCACCACGATATACGACATATCCGCAATGGCATCTACAAGCATATTGGTGCGCAACGACTCGTGCGTACGGTTGAAATATGACGAAACACGCCGTTTCAGGTTCTTGGCCTTACCGACATATATAACCTTCCCCTTGGCGTCGTAGTATGTGTACACGCCCGGAGTGTCCGGCAAAAAAGAAATTTTCTCCTTTAATTCGGGAGATTTTTCGTGCATAGCCATAAAACAGCAGCGATACGGATTCAAACAATCCCGAAAATTCAAGCAGACAGGAATTCAGTCAAGCATAAATTCAAGCAAACCGTAATTCAAGCATACTCAAAATCCAAGCGAAGCCGAGATTCAATCGATTCTAAAAAAAATATTATAAGGATGAAGGCTCCCCACAAAAAAGTGCAGCAGGGAGTCTTCCAATCAGATGCGAGGCGACATTCGGCGCCGCCGAGGACAAGAGGGACACCGACGGGGCGAGACAATCCCACCCCATCGACGCCGCAGTCAGATCAATATACGATTAGCGAAGTCACCTCGGCATCGGCAGGCAAAGCCGCGCGTCCGTTGAGTGCGCTCAGCTCTATGATGAAATTGATATAAACCTTCTTGGGGTTCATACTCTTCACCAGTTCGTAAGCGGCAGCCATTGTGCCGCCGGTAGCGAGCACATCATCATGCAACACGACGACATCGTCCGGGCCGATAGCATCGCGGTGCATTTCGATAACGTCAGTACCGTACTCCTTTTTGTACTCGGCTCGAATCGTGTCAGCGGGGAGTTTGCCCGGTTTGCGAGCCGGCACAAATCCAGCGCCAAGTTCGAAAGCCAGGATGCTGCCACCGATAAAACCGCGGCTCTCTATGCCCACGACCTTAGTGATACCCTTGTCGCGATACAGCTGGGAGAGATCCCATCCGATGACATGGAGGGCACGGGGGTCTTTGAACACGGTGGTGAGGTCCTTGAAGAGTACTCCCTTTGTGGGGAAGTCTTTGACGTCACGAATCTTTGATTTGATATATTCCATTTTTACGATTTATGGAGTGAATATATAGAATATGTGTTTAACTCAAACTATGTTTTAGAGAATCGAATCTACAGCCATTGTAGCAGGCGCCACCATAGTATCGGAAGGCGCGACTGTTTTCTCTCCCCTGCCGCAAGATGCAAGCACGGCAAGCATCGCGAGTATAACGACGAACTTTTTCATATTTACTATTATCAAAAACCCTCCGATTGTCATCAGAGTTCTTCTATCATCAGAACACTTTGAGCAATTCGGTTTTGTTCATTTACTTGTATATATATCGTCCGCACGATAGCGGAATCGTTATGTCTGTTTATTATGCCTGTTTGTTGCTCCCGCAAATTGTTCCACGTGAAACATTTTGCATTTAATCCTTTGTAGGTGTATATTTTAGCGCCGTGTGACACACGGCTTGTTATTCGTTCTATCGGCCCAAAAGCAGTAGTAAAACATTGATGTCGCTCGGGCTTACCCCGGGAATTCGAGAAGCCTGACCGATGGTCGAGGGGCGATGTTTTTGCAGCTTCTGGCGTGCCTCGGTGGACAAGGCGTTGATGCCGGAGTAATCATAATCCTCGGCAATACGAATATCTTCAAGACGGCGGAGTTTGTCTACGTTGAGTTGCTCGCGCTTGACATATCCCTCGTACTTGAGCAACACCTCGGCTGCTTCGACAATCTCGCCGCGTCTGTCTTGCGGGAGCGCGGCGATATACTCGGCCAACGCCGGAATATACTGCGCAAGCAACTGAATTGTGAGCTGAGGTCTCAGCACCAAGTCTACAAGACGGACACTTTGGCGCAAAGGCGCCGAGCCGACGGAAGCGAGCAATGCTTCGACATCCCCTGCCCTTACGGTAAGCGTGCGTGCCAGTTCGACAAGTCCGTCGCGTGCATCGCGCTTTTGTACGAGCGCCTGCATACGCGTTTCGTCGGCAAGGCCGAGGCGGTAGGCAAGCGGCGTCAGACGCATATCGGCATCATCCTGCCGTAAAAGTATGCGGTGTTCGGCGCGCGATGTGAACATTCGGTACGGCTCGTCCACGCCCTTGGTGATAAGGTCGTCGATAAGAACTCCGATGTATGCTTGGTCGCGCGAAAGCACCAGCGGCTCGCGGCCGAGTACGGCAAGAGCCGCATTGGCTCCCGCGACGAGGCCCTGCCCCGCAGCCTCTTCATATCCCGTAGTGCCGTTGATTTGGCCGGCAAAATACAGACCGCCCACAAGTCGGGTTTCGAGGGTATGACGCAGCTGCGTCGGGTCAAAATAGTCGTATTCTATAGCATATCCCGGACGATAGATTTGCACGTCGCGCAGTGCCGGGATGGTCTGCATGGCGCGTATTTGTATATCAATGGGCAGCGAGGAGCTGAACCCGTTGAGGTAATATTCCTGAGTGTCCTCCCCTTCCGGTTCAAGGAAAAGTTGGTGCGAATCCTTGTCGGCAAAGGTGACGATTTTGGTTTCGATACTCGGGCAGTAACGAGGGCCGATGCTTTGGATCTGGCCATTGAAAAGCGGCGAGTCGGGCAGACCTTCGCGAAGAATTTCGTGAGTGCGCGTATTGGTGTTCACCGTAAAGCACGGGCACTGGCGCAACTCCCTATGGACTGTCGGCAGGAACGAAAACTTGTGAAAATCCTCATCGCCGTATTGCGGCGTGGCCAACTCAAAATGTACGCTGCGACCGTCGATACGCACCGGAGTTCCGGTCTTCATACGACCGCAGACAAATCCGAGATCGCGCAGTTGCTCGGTAATGCCGTGACTGGCCGGCTCGCCGGTACGTCCGCCCGGCAGCATTGTTCGACCGATATGCATCAAGCCGTTGAGGAAAGTTCCGGTGGTCAGCACCACGGCACGTGCCGTGAAAGTGGCGCCATTGAGGGTATGCACACCGGCGACACGGCCGTCTTGCAGGATGATACGGTCAACCGCATCCTGCCACATATCCAGGTTGGGGGCATTCTCTAAAGTCTTGCGCCACAGGGCACTGAAACGCATACGGTCGCTCTGCGAGCGCGGACTCCATACCGCTGGACCTTTGCTCAAATTCAGCATCCTGAACTGTATTGCAGTGCGGTCGGTGATAATGCCCATCATTCCGCCCAAAGCGTCTATTTCTCTGACAATCTGCCCCTTGGCTATACCGCCTACGGCAGGGTTGCAGCTCATTTGTGCAACCTTGTCCATATCCATAGTCACGAGCAAAGTGCTGCACCCCAAACGCGAAGCAGCCATAGCGGCCTCGCATCCGGCGTGTCCCGCACCGACGATGATGACATCATACTCGAATTTCATAGTGTCCGGACTGTATTGTTAAATCGTATGCTGTGATACCAATTTTTATATGAATAACTAAAAGCAAAAATGAGTTACTCGCCGGAGGAGTCCGCCTTTTCCGAATCGGGCATCGAAGCGTATAGCGCCAGGGCCTCGTTTTCGTGATGCTCCATGATTTCGCGTTCGCCCGGGCCTTTGTCGTTGATGCCGCACAGGTGCAGCACTCCATGCACGATGACGCGCAGAAGTTCCTGCGAAAATTCGGCACCGATACCGACGGCGTTCGAGGCCACGGTATCCAACGAAATAAACATATCGCCGGAGATTACTCGCCCGTGACTATAATCAAAAGTGATGATGTCCGTATAATAGTCATGTTGGAGGAATTCCCTATTGACTTCGATAATTCGGGCATCGTCACAAAAGATGTAAGACAACTCGTGAGCAATACGTCCGTGCGCTTTGGCCACCTCGACAAGCCAGGCCTCGACCTTGGCACGATCGATGCTCGGCATAGCGACGTTCTGCGTCTCCCATTGAAAAGTAGCAGTCATGTTGGCAAACATTTTTGCAATTAACCTACAAAGTTACAAATAAACACCGAATGGTCAGGTAAAAAATCGGGGGAATTCGCAAATTGTAGAGTCAAGTGGCAAGTGCAAAATTAATGAATCATTTTGTAGAACTCAAT
>UQGP01000066.1 GCA_900540625.1 uncultured Porphyromonadaceae bacterium
CGG
The DNA here is from genome assembly GCA_900540625.1 of uncultured Porphyromonadaceae bacterium. Classification (GTDB taxonomy): domain Bacteria; phylum Bacteroidota; class Bacteroidia; order Bacteroidales; family Muribaculaceae; genus CAG-873. Next base: position 4 of record UQGP01000066.1, read on the forward strand.
GCGGCATCCGATTATCGGATGCCGCCCGGACCCTTTTTATAATGTCGAATGTTGAATGTTGAATGTGGAATGGGCTGCGCCGAGGTGCTTGAGGGATTGGGACTTTAGGGTCTTTAGGGACCTTAAGGACTTTAAGGACCTTAGGGGCGGATGTGGAATGGGCTGCGATGGGGGCTTGAGGAATTGGGATTTTAGGGGCTTGGGGACTGGATGTGGAATGGGACGTAAGTGTCCGGAACAAGCCGTCTTGTCAGGACATGGGTATGTATTGTAAATCATTTATTACGACACTGCACCGGCTGTTGGTTTTACACTTACATTTAAGGCTCTACAGTCGAAAATATATGCGTAAGCTGCTTGGTTATATCAGCGAAAAGCCGTAAATTTGCACTATAAAGCGTGATAGGCTTCTGATGTCTATAAGCGCGTGAAATGCCGCACAAAATATGATACACGGCGTCACGATAGCTTGACATTCGGAAGCGCGACGCTTTTCAACGTTTTTTCCTAAACACACCTACATGGAAGATAATCAAAAAGAATACAGTGCGTCAAATATCCAAGTACTCGAAGGCCTTGAAGCCGTGCGCAAACGCCCTGCAATGTACATAGGCGACATCTCCGCCAAAGGTTTGCACCATCTTGTGTACGAGGTTGTGGATAATTCCATTGACGAAGCCCTCGCCGGATATGCCACACATATCGAAGTCACTATCAACGAGGATAACTCTATTACGGTTGTCGACAACGGCCGCGGTATCCCCGTGGATATGCACGAAAAGGAGCACAAAAGTGCACTCGAAGTAGTATTGACGGTACTGCACGCCGGTGGCAAGTTTGATAAGGGTACCTATAAAGTTTCGGGCGGTCTGCACGGCGTGGGTGTATCTTGCGTCAATGCCTTGTCCTCGTATCTGCGCGCCGAGGTGCGCCGTGGCGGCAAGGTGTATATGCAGGAGTACAATTTCGGCCATCCGCTGGAAAGCGTCAAGGTCGTCGGCGAGACTGATACTACCGGCACGACCATTACTTTCAAGCCTGACGACACGATATTCACTGTCACCACATACGATTTCGGCACGCTGTCCAACCGTCTGCGCGATTTGGCATATCTTAACGCCGGCATCACGCTCAAGCTTACCGATATGCGCGAAATCGACGCTGATGGCAAGCCACACAGCGAAACATATTACAGCGCCAAGGGCCTGCGCGAATTCGTCGAATATATCGACCACAATAAAGAGTCTCTTATCGGCGATGTCATTGACCTCAATGTCGAGCGTCAAGGTGTGCCCATCGAAGTGGCTCTGACATATAATACAAATTACTCGGAGACAATCTATTCGTTTGTCAACAATATCAACACCATTGAGGGTGGTACGCATCTCACCGGATTCCGCCGCGGCCTCACCTCCACGCTCAAGAAGTACGCTGAAGACAACAACCTGCTGAAGAATGCCAAAGTCGAAATCAACGGTGATGACTTCCGCGAAGGTCTTACGGCGGTCATCTCCGTCAAGGTTATGGAGCCGCAGTTCGAAGGCCAGACCAAGACGAAGTTGGGCAATAGCGAGGTTATCGGCGCTGTGCAGACGGCCGTATCCGATGCACTTGGTACCTACCTTGAGGAACATCCGCGCGAGGCACGCCTCATCGTCAATAAGGTGGTATTAGCGGCACAGGCACGTCAAGCCGCATACAACGCTCGTCAGCGTATCCAGCGCAAATCGCCTCTCTGCGGTGGTGGACTTCCCGGCAAGCTCAGCGACTGCTCGTCGCGTACGGCCGAAGACTGCGAAATCTTCATCGTCGAAGGTGACTCGGCAGGCGGTACGGCACAGGATGCTCGCGACCGTCGCTATCAGGCTATACTTCCGCTGCGTGGCAAGATTCTCAACGTCGAAAAGGCTATGGAGCACAAGGTCTTCGAAAACGAAGAAATTGCCAACTTGTTCCGCGCGTTGCGCGTCACCATAGGCACCGAGGAAGACCCGCACGAACCGAACGTCTCGAAGCTGGCTTATCACAAGATTATCATCATGACCGATGCCGATGTCGATGGTGCACATATTGCCACGCTGCTGATGACATTCTTCTTCCGCCGTATGCGTCCGGTCATCGAAAACGGCTACCTCTATCTTGCCACACCGCCGTTGTACAAGTGCAAGTTGGGCAAGTTCGAGGAATACTGCTGGACCGACCAACAGCTTCAGCAATTCATCGACGAGCACGGCACTAAGACTACGGTACAACGTTACAAAGGTCTTGGTGAGATGTCCGCCGAGGAATTGCATGAAACCACTATGGCCCCCGGTCACCGTATGCTCAAGCAGGTACACATCAGCGATGCCGTCGAAGCCGACCGCATATTCTCTATGCTGATGGGCGAAGATGTCGAACCGCGCCGCGAATTCATCGAAAAGAACGCCAATTACGCAAATATTGACGCCTAAGCGACGCCGCTCCCGTTCCCCGGGTGCGCCATCGATGCAAGGCTGTCACAACACCAACGCACAACGCCCCGGAAGCCTGCGAATCAGGCTCCTTCGGGGCGTTGGCCTAAATTCGGAGGAATAAACCGATAAGGATGTTCCGAGGCCGGACACATCAAAACGACTAAGACAACATTACACTCACCTCATACACAGATACATGTCCAAAGACACACAAAAGGCAGGGCAGCCACGCAAAGCCCCCAAACTGTGCAAAGCCGTAGATGCATACGTTGCACAGCCTTCAGTCACGACATTCAACTACAAGCAAGTGTCCGCCGCCCTCGGCGTAACAGCCGAAACGCAGCAGCGTGCCATAGCCTTGCACCTTGCCGAGCTGGCTTTTGACGGCGAACTTGTCGAAATAGCCCCCGGAAAATACAAACGACCCAGCCGCAGCGTTGATGCTATGGGTACCTTTGTCCGCCGCTCCAACGGTAAGAACTCGGTAATCACCGATGATGACGGCGAAAGCATCTTCGTGGCCGAGCGCAACTCCATGCATGCGCTCAATGGCGACCGCGTGCGCGTGACCATCGCGGCGCGCCGTCGCGGCGTCGAGCCCGAGGCCATCGTCTCCGAAATTGTCGAGAAAAAAGACCAGACATTCATCGGTACAATAAAAGTAGAGGGCAATATTGCCATACTCAACACCGACAGCAAGTTCCTGGCCACAGATATCTACATTCCCAAACGCCGACTCAAAGGTGCAGTCACCGGCGACAAGGCAGTGGTACGCATCACCGACTGGCCCGATGACGAGAAGAATCCTCGCGGCGAGATAGTCGATATACTCGGCAAAAGCGGCGACAACAACACCGAAATACACGCCATACTTGCCGAGTACGGATTGCCGTACACCTACCCCAAATCCGTGGAGGAAGCCGCCGACCGCATAGATGCCGGCATCACCGACGAAGTGGTGGCACAACGCACCGACATGCGCCAAGTTACGACTTTCACCATCGATCCCAAAGACGCCAAAGACTTCGACGATGCCCTGTCTATACGCAAACTGCCCAACGGCAATTACGAAGTAGGCGTACATATCGCCGATGTGACACATTACGTCAAGCCCGATTCAATCATCGACCGCGAAGCACGCGACCGCGCCACAAGTGTATACCTTGTAGACCGCGTGGTGCCCATGCTTCCCGAGCACCTATGCAACGGCATCTGCTCGCTGCGCCCCGATGAAGACAAGCTTGCCTACTCGACCGTGTTCGAAATGACCCCGGATGCCCGCGTCGTCAACCATAAGATTATGCACACCGTCATCCGCAGCAATCGACGCTTCACCTACGAAGAGGCCCAGGAAATCATCGAGACGGGCAAAGGCGACTATGCAGACGAAATACTAACGCTTGATTCAATGGCCAAGACCCTCCGCAGAATACGCTTCGAAAACGGCTCGGTGGACTTCGCTCGCGTAGAAGTGCGATTCGACATCGACGAAAACGGACATCCGATAGGCGTATACTTCAAGGAATCTAAAGACGCGAACAAACTCATCGAAGAGTTTATGCTCCTGGCTAACAAGACCGTAGCCGCGACCATAGGTGTTCCCGTCGGCCGCAAAAAGCCCAAAGCATTCGTATTCCGAGTACACGACCAGCCTGATCCGGGCAAGCTTTCGGACCTGGCCTCGCTGTCACGCAACTTCGGATACAAGGTCAAAAGTCAGGGAAGCAGCAAGGAAATCAACCGCAGTATCAATCGCATGATACACGATATCAAAGGCAAAGGCGAAGAAAATCTTCTGTCCACTTTGGCGATACGGTCGATGGCCAAGGCCGTGTATACCACTCATAATATCGGCCACTACGGACTGGGCTTTGACTACTATACTCATTTCACCTCGCCCATACGCCGCTATCCGGATATGATGGTACACCGCTTGCTGGATCGCTATTTGGCCGGCCAACGTTCGGTAAATCTTGACCATCTCGAAGAATTGTGCAAACACTGCTCCGATATGGAACAATTGGCAGCCAGTGCCGAGCGCGCCTCCATCAAGTACAAACAAGTAGAATATATGCGCGACCACCTCGGTCAGACATATACGGGTGTCATCTCCGGAGTCACCGAATGGGGCCTGTACGTCGAATTGGACGACAATAAGTGCGAAGGCCTCGTGCCGGTACGCGACCTTGTGGACGACTATTACGAACTTGACGAACGCAACTACTGCCTCGTAGGACGTCGCCAAAACAACCGCTACCGTCTTGGCGATAAAGTCAGTGTGCAGGTGGCGCAAGCCAACCTCGAGCGCAAGCAATTGGACTTCGTACTAATAGATCCCCGCACCGGCAAGCCCATAAGCAAACCATCGCCCAACGCCGCGCGCCCCAAAAACAAAGGCAAACATAAAGATATCAAAAAAGGCAAACGACGCAAATAGTCACATATGCAGGACACCATAGCTACAATAACCATTGACAAACTGCGCTTGCACTGTAACCACGGAGTGCTTGAACAAGAGCGCGTTGTCGGCAACGAATTCGACGTTACCGTAGTTTTCAGCTACGATGCGACCAAGGCAGTTATGAGCGACAATATCTTCAGCGCCATAAGCTATGCCGAAGTAATTACCGTCATCACCCGAACGATGCAAACGCCGTCGTCACTACTCGAGCACGTAGCCGGGCGCGTCATCGATGCACTTGCCACGGCCTTCCCGTCCATACTGTCAATAACCGTAAGCATCACCAAAATCGCGCCACCCATACCGGTACAGATGCGAGGTGTCACCGTAACCTTATCGCGCAACTTGCACGAATGAAACAGCGGTAACAGCATAAAACAAGGCGGCGGAAGTATCCACATCGGGACTTCCGCCGCTTGGTATTATAAGACTACGCCTTTCAGTGGCGCCAAGTGTAGTATTCCGAATGGTGACGCATGGTATGGATAGCGACAACCGCATTGACCATCAGTCGAGTAAGTGACAGTCGTGGCAACGTCCACAACATCGCACATCCATGTAGGGCCTTAATGGCACGGCGCCATACAATGGCGACACTCAGCCATTGAGCAATCATCAGGGCAAGAGCTGCGGCTCCGACATAGACATTCAAGTCGCTGAGCACTACCGCCGCTACAGCCAATGCCAAAGAAGCGATACGCATCCAAGCCCCCGTAGCCATCAGACGACGCGAACACTTGGGTAACCTTGCGCCGGTAAATTGGTGGCAACGACGCTGCCGACGATAAAAACGACACGGATCGACACTGACTATCGACGGCATCGAGTCATGCGCCAGCACCACAGCCACCTTCTCGGGGTTTTGAGAAGCCAATTCATAAATCAGCAAATCATCGTCCCCGGTATGGAGATTCAACGAATGCGAAAAACCCTTATTGTCAAAAAAAGCCTGGCGCGAATACGCCAAATTATACTCCGTGCCACGGTACGGTTTTCCTGCAATAGCGGACGAAAGCCAAGTGACGGCATCCGCTTTGGTGTTGAACATTCGGCGACGATGTCCGGCCTTATCATCCACGTCCGAAGGTACATACGCATACCCTATAGCGACTGTAGCCCCCGAACCGAAAGGTCGAGCCATTTCATAGAGCCACCGATCGCTATCTATAGACACGGCAGCGGTGGTGTGTACCACCACGTCATATCGTGCGGCCTTCATACCGAGCGTCAATGCCAACTTTTTGCGGCTGACATTGCGCGCATCGTCAGGAGTGTAAGTCATATATACATTGGGGTATATGCGTCGAAACTCGCCCACAACAGCGCTGCATTCGGGCGATTGACCGTCCGTAACCACAATTACCTCAAAGGGCGATGCATAGTCCTGACCTATTACCTGTTGCAGCACACGGCGTAAACTATTTTCGCCCCCCGAGCTGTATATTACCACCGAAACCGCCGGAAGAAAAACCTCGTAAGTGTCTGCATCCGAAGACTCTTCGGCATTTGCCACGTTTATGGCATGAGTTACCCGACGTATACGCCATAGGTATACCGGCCACAACAGCGCATACAGCACTGCGGCAGCTGCTATCATTATTATTACAGAGAGAGATATGTCAAGACTCAGATTCATATCCGCGTGACTATATTTTAGAGGTAGTATTTCGATATAAGAGAGCGCCCCGAAAGCGCCGCAAAACATAGGTACAAAGATAGCAAATTATCCGCAATCAGCCGCTCATCAACGCCCGAAATCCGACACAAAAAAACAAGAAGACGCGACCGACGGTCACATCTTCTTGTCCTAAAAGTTTGGTGTCTGCTCCGACCCTTATGCTTCGGGCAGGGGCTCCACGTTGATGTAACGACGACCTTCCTTACCGGTGGTAAATACTACAGTGCCGTCGATGAGTGCATAGATTGTGTGGTCGCGACCCAGGCCGACATTTTTGCCGGGATGGTGCACGGTGCCGCGCTGGCGTTTGAGGATGTTACCGGCCTTGCATACCTGGCCGCCAAATATTTTCACGCCGAGACGCTTGCTTTCTGATTCACGGCCGTTCTTCGAACTGCCGACACCTTTTTTATGTGCCATGTGTCTGTGAAATTTTTAATTTGATTAAGCGACTACGTCTTTGATAACTACCTTGGTGAAGTACTGGCGATGGCCGTTCTTTACGCGATAGCCTTTACGACGTTTTTTCTTGAACACGAGGACCTTTTCGCCCTTTACGAGGGGCTCGGCCACTTCGCATACTACTTTTGCTCCTTCAACGGTGGGAGCACCGACTTTCACGTCACCGTCGGCGTCGATAAGCAGCACCTTGTCAAAATCGATGCTGTCACCTTCTTTGACGTCTGTGCCGAGGAAGTGAACGTAGAGGAACTTGCCGGCTTCTGCCTTGAACTGCTGTCCCTGGATTTCTACGATAGCGTACATTTAGTTTTGATCTGTATATTAATAGATTAACCGCGGGGGCGTGCCGACTCTGCGACATCTTGCTGAGCCCTTGAGCGAAATTGCCCACAAAGGTACGACTTTTTGTCCATCCGACCAAAATTTTCTCTGCTTAATTTTCAATGCAATAAAAAGAAAGGTTCCAATAAGAAGTGCAACGGCAAAAACACCTCACTCCTCCTCGGGGGAAGGCCGCGCGCCGAGGGGGCCGAGCAGGC
>UQGP01000067.1 GCA_900540625.1 uncultured Porphyromonadaceae bacterium
AGGGATTGGGACTTTAGGGTCTTTAGGGACCTTAAGGACTTTAAGGACCTTAGGGTCGGATGAGGAATGCTGAAGATAATGTCGAATGTTGAATGTCGAATGTGGAATGGGCTGCGCCGGGGTGCTTGATGGGACCGGGATTTTAGGGTTTTTAAGGACTTTAGGGTTGATTTCGGGGATGGGATGGGATGAGATGCAATTGAGTGGAGAATTAACGTATTTTTGAGTTTGTTTTCTTGTGGGGATGGGAAATTAGTCGTAATTGTTGCGCTAACAATATTGTTAGACATTACTGACTAACCTTATTGATAATAATATTGTTTGTAGAATATAGCTGTATATAAGTCGTTTATGGAAAATAAACAGATAAATGAACCGGTGGATAATATCGACTTGGCTGTTCATAACGAGGAGGGGTCGACGGAGTCTCGTATACTTGCGGCTGCCGAGGCTGAGTTTCTGGATAAGGGCTTTGAAGGCGCGCGAACTACGACTATCGCTGCACGAGCCGGTGTAACTCATGCGATGTTGCATTATTATTTTCGCACCAAGGGTCAACTTTTTGAGCGTATTATTTCTCCTAAGATTGATGAGCTCAAGAATATGATGTCCATAATATTCACTACGGATAAGGAAGATCTTGAGAGCGGAATTGTGATGGGTATTGAGCGCCATTTTGATTTCCTGGCGTCTAATCCGACGTTACCCCGCTTTATGATTCAGGAAATATATGCTCATCCGGAGCGTTATGAGATGTTTCATAGCTTGATAAAGGATGTGGCTCCTGCTTTTTTGAATGATCTTCAGCGCCGCATCGATGAAAGTGCCGCTGCCGGGAAAACGGTATGGATAGATGCTCGTATGCTGATGATGGATATAATGTCAGTCAATCTATTTTCGTTTATGAGCTACTCGGTTTTTAGCCCCATTATCAATGGGTTATTCAAAGATAGAGAAGACTATTTGGCCAAGCGTAAGGCCGAGAATGTCGAACTTATAATTCGCAGAATCAGAAAATGAAAACATTTTTAATGTCCTTATTGGGACTTTTTGCGCCGCTATCGGTCTTTGCTGCGGAAGTCACCATAGAGCAGTGTGAAGATTGGGCGCTTGACAACTATCCTTTGGTGAAGCAGTACAGACTGATAGAGCAGATGCAGTCCATCGAATTGTCCGATGTGAACAAGGCATGGTTGCCGCGTGTGGATGTCTACGCTCAGGCGACAGTCCAAAACAAAGTCCCCGGTTTTCCGGAGAGTATGCAGCCGATGTTGCAGCAGCTTGGCGTAAACCTGCCCGGACTACGTAAAGACCAGTATCGCGTTGGTGCGGAAATATCACAAACCATCTGGGACGGCGGCAAGGGCAAAACCGACCGTGAGTCATATCGGGCCGAGGCTGCAAGCCGTACGGCGTCCAATGATGTAGAGCTATATGCTGTGCGTGAACGTGTTCGGGATTTGTACTTCGCAATTTTGCTGACTGATGCGCAGATTGAGCAGTCCCAACTGATGGTGACGCAGATAGATGCCAACCTGACCAAACTTCGCGCCATGTTGCGTTGCGGCACGGTGATGCAGAGTGATGTAGATGTCGTCGAAGCGCAGTCACTGACCGTACAACAAAACATCAAGCGTCTCAACGGTATGCGCGATGGTTACCGCAGGGCTCTGGAAATTTTTGTCGGACAGTCGCTTGAGGGTAAAACATTTGTTTGTCCCTCGGAAGCGATGCCTACCGATATGGAGTGCCGCAGGCCCGAGTTGGCGTATTTTGATGCACAAAAGCGTTATAACGACAGCCGTCTTGCACTGGTGAAAGTCTCGACGATGCCACGTATAGGGTTCTTTGCTCAGGGTTATTACGGCTATCCCGGGTATGATTACTTCGGGAGCATGTCGTCGCGCACCTGGACCTTTAATGTTATGGCCGGAATCAAAGCCAGTTGGAGCATAGATGCCTTCTACAACAAGAAAAACAACAAGACACGTCTTGCTTTGGGTAATGAGAGCATAGATACCAATGCCGACGTGTTCAGGCTGAATAATGCGATGCTTTCGGCACAACAGCAGGAAGATATCCGGTCGCGCCGCGCTCTCACCGAAGACGATCAGCGCATTGTGGCACTTCGCACAAGCGTACGTAAGGCAGCCGAAGCCAAACTCGACAACGGGGTTATAGATACTACCGACCTTTTGGATAAAATCACGGATGAATCCACGGCTGCCGTCAATGCCTCGTATCATCGTATCGAGCTGATACGTGCGATATATAAACTGAAATACATTTTAAATCAATAAAGAATAAACACAAAATGAAACACATAGCTACCGTCTACGTGGCGATAACCATCGGCCTGCTATCGCTTGCCTCCTGCGGCGCTGAAGAAGAATATGATGCTACCGGAATCTTTGACGCTACTACCGTGACCGTCTCGGCCGAGACCACGGGTAAAATTATGTCCCTCGATGTCCGTGAAGGCGACAGCATAGTTTGCGGCCAAAACCTTGGAGTGATAGATACTATCCCATTGGTGCTGAAGCGCAAACAACTCGAGAGCCAAATGTCCTCGGTGCGCAGCAACCGTCCGGATATTTCGGCTCAGGTGGCTGCTTTGCGCCAGCAGATAGCGCAGCAGCAAACCGAATGTCGCCGTATCGCCAACCTGATGGCTGCCGGTGCTGCTACACAGAAGCAGCAGGATGACGCCAATGCCGCCCTCCGTATACTCGACGGGCAACTCCGCGCAGCTCTGTCCACGCTGGGCAACAATACCGAATCGCTGTCAGGGAGCGCTCTGGCTGTCGATTATCAAATCAAGCAGATTGACGACCAGATAGTTAAAAGCCGTATTACGGCGCCCATTTCCGGTATTGTGCTCGAGAAATATGCCGAGGCATACGAATTTGCACCTGCCGGACGCCAACTTCTCAAAGTCGCCGATATGGGCGATGTCTACTTGCGGGCTTATTTCACCTCCGAACAGCTATCCGGCATCAAAATAGGTCAAAAAGTCAAGGTCGTAGCCGATTACGGAGCAGACAAACAATACACTTACCCCGGGACGGTGACATATATTTCTGAGGAAAGTCAATTCACTCCCAAGTCAATACAGACCAAGGACTCGCGAGCCTCGCTGGTATATGCCGTCAAGATAGCCGTGCCCAACGACGGTCGCATCAAACTCGGGATGTATGGCGGCGTAAAGCTTTAAGACGATGAATGCCATAGAGGTCAAGCATATAAGCAAAAGCTACGGACGCGTATGTGCGCTCGATGACGTGAGTTTCGAAGTTTCGCCGGGCGAACTTTTCGGACTTATCGGGCCCGATGGGGCAGGCAAAACAACCCTTTTCCGCATTCTGACCACACTAAAAGATGCGGACAAAGGTTCCGCCACCGTTGACGGATACGATGTGCAGCGTCAGTATCGTGATATACGGCGTGTAGTGGGGTATATGCCCGGACGCTTCTCGCTCTACGGCGATCTGAGCGTGGCCGAGAATCTCGAATTTTTTGCCGCCCTTTTCGGCGTAACCGTGCAGGCCAATTATGACCTCATAGCCCCCATTTACGACCAGATAGCCCCGTTTGCCAATCGTCGTGCCGGCAAGCTTTCCGGAGGTATGAAACAGAAATTGGCGTTGTGTTGTGCGCTGATACACAAGCCGTCGGTGCTTTTTCTCGACGAGCCAACCACGGGCGTTGATGCGGTGTCACGCGAAGAATTTTGGCAGATGTTGTCGCATCTTAAAAGTCAGGGTATCAGCATCCTTGCTTCCACACCGTATATGGACGAGGTGCAAAAATGCGATCGTGTGGCACTTATCGAAAAAGGCCGGATTCATGCCGTAGACACCCCCGAAAGACTTGCGGCCGGTGTAGGCGACAACCTATACGAAGCCCGGGCACGCGAAAAATGGCCGTTGTTGCAGCATCTGCGTCATCTGCTCGGTGTCGAATATTGTTACACCTTCGGTGCGGTGCATCACGTGGTGGCTGCCCCCGACTTCGACCCGGACGAAGCGTGCCGAAGCCTTACCGCTGCCGGATTGCACGACGTCCGAATCGAACATACGGCCGGTAATATCGAAGACTTATTCATTAAAATCATGCGCAATGGACAGCAGCAATGACAACGCCGGGAGCCGACCAATAATCAGCGTACGCGGCCTGACAAAGCGTTTCGGTACTTTTACCGCCGTAGATCACATAAACTTCGATGTCTATCGCGGCGAGATCTTCGGGTTTCTCGGCGCCAACGGTGCCGGTAAGACCACGGCCATGCGTATGCTTTGCGGCCTGAGTTTCCCGACCGAGGGGACCGGTACGGTGGCGGGATACGATATTTCGCGACAAAGCGAGCAAATAAAACGAAATATAGGCTATATGAGCCAGCGCTTTACGCTTTACGAAGACCTTACCGTAGGCGAAAACCTGCGACTCTTTGCCGGAATATACGGTATGAAATCGCGCGATATACGTGAGCGCGTGTCCGAAGTGTTGCGCAGCCTCGATTTCGAGAGCTCCGAAAAGACACTCGCCGGAGACCTTCCCTTGGGGTGGAAGCAAAAGATGTCTTTTGCCGTGGCCACCATCCATCGTCCTGCCATTGTGTTTTTGGACGAACCTACCGGAGGCGTCGACCCGATTACGCGCCGACAGTTTTGGGAACTGATATATGCTGCTGTAGATCAAGGTACAACCGTGTTTATTACGACCCACTATATGGATGAAGCCGAATACTGCGACCGACTATCGATGATGGTGGACGGCAAGATACGAGCGCTTGATTCACCGTCAGCGTTGAAAAAAGCGTATGGTGCCGCCTCGATGGACGAAGTCTTTCGAATTCTTGCCCGAGGCGCCCAACGCAGCGAGTAGTCCGGGAGTATACTACATTGTTTGCCTCGTTTTATGGCATATAAGATATTAATACAGAATCAATAAACTCAGAATATAGCAAATGCATACGTCGTTTTTGCCCTTTGTCAAAAAAGAAACACTGCACGTGCTGCGCGACCCCAGGACAATGACCATAGTACTGGTTATCCCTATAATACTGATGGTGTTGTTCGGATTTGCCATATCTATGGAAGTCAATAACGTCAATGTGGTTGCGGTCGTTCCGGTTCCCGGGACCGAAACGCGTACGATATTGGACCGTGTCGCGCATAATCAATATATGAATTTTGTCGGGACTATATCTCCGGACGAGGTAGACGAAGTGCTGCGCCGCGGCACTGCCGACGCTGTCATTGTCTTTGATCGAAACACCCCGGTGCATATCAACCTCGTGATGGACGCCTCGCGCACGTCCACAGTCCAGTCCGCGGCAATGTATCTGCGCAATATCATCTCCGAGAATTCCGGCAACGGCGGCACTGTCGGGATGAGCCTTCGAACGCTATACAATCCGCAGCTAAAGAGCGCGTACAACTTTGTGCCAGGTATTATGGGTATGCTTTTCCTGCTGATATGTTGTATGATGACCTCCGTATCCATTGTGCGCGAGAAAGAGACCGGGACGATGGAAGTGCTGCTCGTATCGCCCGTACGGCCACAGAGGATAATTATGGCCAAACTCGTGCCGTACTTTTTGCTTTCGTGTGCCGTGCTGGCTATTATTTTGAGTATTGTCTACGGCCTGTTGGGACTGCCGTTGTCATCCACCGTATTCAATGTCATCTGGGTGTCGCTGCTGTACATATTGCTTTCGCTGGGTATGGGCGTGTTTGTGTCCGCACTGACCTCCAAGCAGATAGTGGCACTGCTGATTTCCGGAATGCTGTTTATGCTGCCGGTGTTTATGCTCTCCGGAATGATTTTTCCCGTCGAAAATATGCCCGAGCCACTGCAATGGGTTTCTACGATAATACCCGCGCGATGGTATGTAGACGCTATACGCAAGATGATGATTGAACAACTGCCGCTGACCGAGGTTCTCGATGACGTATTGATACTCATCGCAATGACAGCCGTGGTGCTGACGGCCGCTGTACGCAAGTTTAACGATAAACTATGAAATCCGCGATGCGAATACTACTCATACTCCTTAAAAAAGAATGGCTGCAATTCCGCCGCAACCAATTCCTGCCCAAGATGGTCATTATGTTTCCGCTGATGGTGATGCTTGTCATGCCGCTCGTAACTACTATGGACGTCAAAGACGTCAAGGTAGCTGTGGTAGACCGCGACCGTTTGCAGTTGTCGCGACGCATAGTCGGCGACATCGAGCACTCCTCCACCTTCGCCCTGTCTGAGTATGCTCGCGACTATGACGAGGCACTTGCTGCCGTCGAGCATGGCGATGCCGACGCCGTGCTGACCATCCCGGCTCATTGCGAGCGAGATTTGTCCAATGCCGAGCCGGTATCCTTCGGCGTAGATGCCAACGGCGTCAATGCAGTCAAGGGACAACTCGGAGCGCAGTACCTTGTGCAGTCAATGTCTATGACCGTCAAGGCTTACATGGCCGAAAAGGGCGTCAGCGTACCCTCCGACGACATCGAGGTCGCGTACAATTACAACAATACGCTCAACTACTATATGTTTATGATTCCGGCCCTGATGGTCATTCTTGTAATTATGATTTGCGGCTTCCTGCCCGCCCTGAATATGGTTGGCGAGAAAGAAGTAGGCACCATCGAACAGATAAACGTCTCGCCCGTGGGTCGTATCACATTCACGCTCTCCAAACTGGTGTTATACTGGGGCATAGGACTTGTAGTGCTGACCCTGGCCATGACGGTGGCCTATTTAGCCTATGGAGTAAAGCCCGAAGGGTCATTTTTACTCATATACTTGTCTACCCTGATTTTCGGCTTCGTAATGTCCGGACTCGGTGTTGCCATAGCCAATACCTCCTCCACAATGCAACAAAGTATGTATGTGATGTTCTTTTTCATCGTGATATTCCAGCTTATGAGCGGGCTGATGACGCCCGTGTACTCGATGCCGGAATGGGCGCAAGACATCGCAGCCTTTGTCCCGCCGCGCTATTTTATTGACATCATGCGTGCCGTGTACCTAAAAGGCGCGACTATAGCCGATATTGCGTGGCCGCTGACTGCTTTGGCTATCTTCGCGGTTTTCAATGGGTTAGTGGCTATGCTGACCTATAGAAAACAGTCCTGAAATTCGAGAAGAAAATTTTTTTGATAAAAAAAGCACCAAATGTTTTGGTATATCGGAAAAGGTTCGTAACTTTGCATCCGCAAACGGGACGGAAGCCGATTAGCCAAAGGCTCTGGGACGTAAGCACAGCGAAAATTGACATTGCCTCTTTAGCTCAGTTGGCCAGAGCACGTGATTTGTAATCTCGGGGTCGTT
>UQGP01000068.1 GCA_900540625.1 uncultured Porphyromonadaceae bacterium
TAACAGCCACTGCCGACGGCTCTTGCGCATTTATATCAAAGCTGCGACGATAGTACGGCACCCAAAAATAGCGTCCGCCGTGGCTGAAAGCTCCCTCGACGGGACGGCCGTCGAAGACGCGCACATTGCGTTCGCGATAATGACGGAACTTGTACAGCGACGTTCGAGGTGCCCACAACGCCGAGTCTCCGGCAGTGATGTCGTGCGAAATCACGGCCAACTTGGCATGCGAGTGCGCATCGTACACCACAGTACGGCATCCTTCGAGCATATTGACATAATACTTCGTCCCGTCGGGGCTGAAATTGACGCTCTTAGGCGAAAACACATCGCGGTCCAGAGTGGTGCGTTCGCTCCACGAGTACTGCTGGTGACGCGTCACCAGCGTCATCGTTGCGCCGGTGGACGCATCCGTGGCCGACACCCCGAGACGGGGATGCACCTCAGCCGGAGGGTCGGCCGTAAATGCCGGGAAGTAGGTGAGCGCGGCTAAAACCAGCGCACATGGTATGCGATTTATCAGTAACACAGTCGTTTGAATACTTATGACGGTTTAGGGTTGAACGTGTTGCGCTACACCGCACACGGCATAGGCACGACAAAATTAACAATTTTTGTCCATATAGCGAATTTTTCGTAAATTTGTCATTCCAATCACTCACGCCGAAACAAACCGATGAAAACCTCGTCATTACAGCCTTCCACACTTACGCCGGGAGACCCCATCATAGACGCCAAACAGCATGAAGCTGTGAAAGCCGCCAAGTTCCTACATAAAGGCATTGCCGAAATTTCGAGCAAAGCCGGGCTGGTCAAAGCACTCGCGCCTCTCATCCGCATCCCGGCCGATATACGATTCGGCACACTCCCCACGCATGTCATAGCCATACTGTGTATAAAAGACATCATATACTGCGCTCGTATGATGGGGCATGAAGTTGCACAAGACCGCGAGAATTATCCGCTATTGTGCTTTTACACCATCCTCATGGACAGCGACAAGATGATTGACGTGCTGCCGTGGGACGAAGTTTTCGGACAAAACAACGACTTGTACACCCAATTCATCTCGATAATAACAAGTGATCCCGACCCGGTCTGGGACAACGCCACGGCCGGCACTATCCCCGGACTGACGCTAATCAACAAGTATGACAACGAAGCCGCAAAACAATACGCATCTCTGCTATATCGCTTTTGCCGCATAATCGCTTACGCAGACGACATCCGTACCGAGGACGAAAAGATGTTGCTCGAGACGCTCACGACTTTCAAATTAGAGCAATCTAAAAATAATACGGACATTGCACCCAAGCCGAAGGAAAAGCCCGCAGCACCGGTCTCTGACGAAGACTACAATAGGGCTTTGGATAAACTGAAAAATATGATTGGGCTGAACGAAGTCAAAAGCACAATACGCAGACTGGCCAATATGGCCAAGATAAACATCCTAAAATGCGAAAATAACCTGCCGATAGTGCCCCTGACGCTGCACAGCGTATTTACCGGCAATCCCGGAACGGGCAAAACCACGGTGGCACGTACATTGGCTAATATTCTGCACGCCATAGGCATGCTGCCCGAAGACAAGCTAATCGAAGTGGGACGCGCCGACCTCGTGGCCGAGTACGTAGGGCAGACTGCCGTAAAGACTAACAACATCATAGACAGAGCTATAGGCGGTATACTTTTTATCGACGAAGCATACTCTCTATGCAACGGCCCGCACGACGATTATGGCCGCGAAGCCATCAATACGCTGATACAGCGCATGGAAAACGACCGCGACAAATTGGTCGTGATACTTGCCGGATACGATAAAGAGATGAAGCAACTTATCGACAGCAATCCGGGACTGCAGTCACGCTTCACACGCACAATACACTTCGAAGACTATTCGGTCCGAGAACTCGAAGGCATCTTCAACTGCATCATGAGCGAGTATCAACTCGTCTTCGGTCGCGGAGCACGCCAAAAGCTTCACGATGTGTTAGCTGAAAAGCTCAGAGACAAGCTCCCGAACTTCGGTAACGGTCGATATGTACGCAACGTCTTCGAAAACACCCTGCAAGAACAAGCCATGCGTCTCGGACGCATCATCAACCCCACCATCAGGCAACTCTGCACCATCACCGCCCAAGACATACAAACACTGTAACAATGAAATACGTATCATGGAATGTCAACGGCCTACGCGCCGTTATGCGCAAAGGCTTCGACCAAATATATCGCGACCTCGATGCCGACGTCCTATGTCTGCAAGAGACCAAATTGAGCGACTACCCCACGGGCACACCTATGGGCGAGGACATCTTACATTACTGGAACAACGCCGAGCGTAAGGGATACAGCGGCACGGCAATGCTGACACGCCGCCGGCCTCAAGCCGTCACCACGGGCATAGGCACGCCCGAGCACGACCATGAAGGTCGCGTCATCACCGCCGATTTCGGCACCCATTACCTCGTGAACGTATACACGCCCAATTCTCAGGAAGGACTGGCGCGACTGGACTACCGGATGCAGTGGGAGCAAGCCTTTGCCGATTATGTCTGCGCCCTCGACGCCGTCAAGCCCGTAATCATCTGCGGCGACCTCAACGTGGCTCACTGCGAAATAGACATACGCAATCCCAAGACCAACCGACACAGCGCCGGATTTACGGACGAGGAACGCTCGGCCATGGACCGCCTGCTCGAGCGCGGATTTGTGGACACCTTCCGCCACCTTCACCCCGATGAGGTGCGATATTCGTGGTGGAGCTACCGATTTCAGGCACGCGCCAAGAATATCGGATGGCGCATCGACTATTTCCTTATCAGCCAACGCCTCTTGCCGCAACTACGCAGTGCCGACATCCTCAACGACATCCTCGGCAGCGACCACTGCCCCGTCTCCATCGACATCGACCTCTAAGCACCACACCTGGGCCGTTACCTCTACCCTCGCAGCGTATCATCCCCCCCCCCGACTTCCGACCCCTCCATCCTTATCTCATACGCTAACTTACACCTACCCCCCCTCCGAATTATGTTTTTTTAACACTACTATACCAAACAGTAAACTATTAACTATTAAATTTGCAAAAGAATCCGACATACGGATTTTTTGTCAACCACTACAGCTCACCTAATTTCCGCAGGATATACGCGACAGCATAATGGCGACAAAGACCGAAACGCATATCATATACCAACGGGTCAAGCTCTCGAAATAAGGACGTTAGGCGCATCTATGAAAGGGCAAACACAGCATATTAACGTATCCTTCATCGGCCACACGCGTTGGAATGCTGACGGCCACCCGATGCAGTACGACCTTGAAGGCGGACACAGACAATATCTGTATTGGGATGCACTGGGCAACCACCTATACACGTCCTACGAGACTTCCGTGGCACCGGTTTCCGCCGGGATGCGTCCCGGGCGTACGCGCCGCACGTTCCTGCGTGCGTACAGCGGCGATGGCCACGTGCTTCGCGGCGGCGCCGGCAACTCTAAAGCTGATACCCTGGAGATGCTACGCTTTGCCGGCGGCTACTTCGACGCAGACCTCGTGCCGCACTACTACGTCACCGACTACCTCGGCAGCAACATCGCCGTCATCCGCGCCGACGGCACCCTCGTCCAGTCCGCCACCTACTACCCCTACGGCACTCCACATAGAGCGCCCAAAAACCTCACCGGCACATCATCTCCCACTACAAACCTCTACCTCTTTGGCGGCAAAGAGTTGATGACGCAAGACGCTCTCGACGAATACCTCTACGGCGCACGCAACTACCTTCCCACTGCTACCATATTCTCTTCCATAGATCCCCTCTGCGAAAAATACTACCATCTATCCCCCTACGTATTCTGTGCCGCCAACCCCATACGCTATACCGACCCTTCTGGGATGGTTCTTGTTTTGGCCGGAGACGGCGAGGCCGTTGATAAAACCGTTCAATTATATAATAAAATGGTCGGAGATGGCGCGACAGTTTATATTAACGATGATGGGAACGTCCAAATCAGCAGGACAGAGAAGGCATCAACGGAAGCCGAAAATCAAGCGATTAATATGCTAAGTTCTGCCATTGATAATGAGCAGACAACAACCATCAACATCGTAGACAATTCATCAGAAATTCTAATTGGAGATGCGTCAAAGAAAACTATAGATATTGGAGATATACAAGCACTTGGGGATAACGCTCCAACGTCGAGTTCGGCGGCGCTACTTCATGAAACTAATGAACAATTTTTAGTCCAAGCAAAAGGTGTTAAATTATTTAAAGCTCATAATTCATCTATACAAATGGAAGCGAAATATACGGGTTATGCACCTTTTTCAACCGAACACACTGACTATAGCGCGACTTTCAGTGGCTCATCCAACAATGTTCCGGGACAACCAAGGGTATTATCACAACGACATGTTAGAATAGGACAACCATTCGGAAACAAAGGAAGTGTAACAACCACAATCGTTCTATTTCTGAATGGCAACGTGAACTCTAAAATGTATTTCAAATGAATAACCGCCATATCATACGATTCCTTATTTTCGCAATTGCTATCGGCTCCGCAGTTGCAACGCATGCCAAGACGATGTACGAACGAGCCGATGACACCATACAGGCTGTGGAACAACGAGTCGACAATGACGAGACACATTCTATCATCGTAAAGGAAGATGCAGACCTATACTTCTTTCTCTCTGTATTTGAGACTGTCGGCGACTACCGAAGCGTCCATTCGGGATGGCACAATGCTATTGCGAGTTTCGATCCCGAAAAAGGACCATATACCCTTACCGCGCAGGACGCAAAGCGACTAATCGAATGGTATCGTGTCAACCATGGCTATTTCACTGAAAGTATGTACAATCGATACGCCACACTCGAAAACAACCTCTTTGACCCGAACATTCCGGTAAAGCAAGAGTGCCACAACCGATTACGCAAGAGCATCTCAACCGCCGACAAAGCAGCCGTAATTCGGGGTATAACGTCATTGATAACAGAATTTCAGAACAACAAATATGGGAAAGATTGCAATTAAAGCAATAGGCGTATTGCTCGTTTTGTTTGGCTTATGTCGTATTGACACATACGCTTACGGGCTGGAATACTGCATTCCACAAAATACGCCCAAGAGTGCAATGCCGCTCCATACCGAATGGTATGATATCGCCCAAATAGTGTATACTTCGGTCGAGGGCCGAGCGTGTTTTGACGGTAAGACTTACTCATACACGCCCAATGGCTCAACAACAAAAAGCGAATGCGGCATACACCTCGAAGGGTTTACCCTATCTTTTGAAAAAGTAGATAGTATCGTAGACGCATTGTCGACACGTACATTCAGCGACAGTGTCCGACTTTCGGACAATGAGATGGAACTGTTGACTTTTTTCGTCACCATAGCCGACCTGCCTCGCTTGATGTTTCCGCATTATGACCGCACGCGCACAGACTACAAGATGCCGGTTTCGGACATCGCCGTATACCTCGGGCGTAGCACCTACAGCACACCTATCATAGGCAAAGAGCAAGGCCGAATATTAAAGCGATGGTATAGCTGCAATAAGCGGCATATCACC
Source organism: uncultured Porphyromonadaceae bacterium (assembly GCA_900540625.1). Taxonomy (GTDB): domain Bacteria; phylum Bacteroidota; class Bacteroidia; order Bacteroidales; family Muribaculaceae; genus CAG-873. The sequence goes on from UQGP01000068.1 coordinate 5,587, forward strand.
GAAAAGATGTGGCGGCAATATCTGGAGTATGTATTCGGTTGCTATCCCGTTAGGATAAATGGCCAAAATTGGTTTTCAGATGCAAACGCACCGATTTTATCATGCATCAATAGTGCGACGTACGCCATCCGCTTAGAATTACTGCAAGACATTGCCACCAAATATCTTGCAAACAAAATTTAAGCATGGCTACCAATTCCTTAATGGGGAACTGGACTTGGCTGCAAGTCGTGGTGGAATACTGACGCAATCGAAAGAAGTGATATATTACGACATAACAGACGAACGTGCCGCATATGACCGAGAAGAGTTGTTCTCGGGACGGCATACCAGCAATCAGGAAATACTTGGCAATTCGCAATATAAAAAATGGGGCTAAAGCAAAGCGGTATAGGGGACATTACGCCCTCTGATTATTCCGAAATAAACGAAAAAGCTAAAACGTTAAACAGAGTCGTCAGAGCTCGCAACGGAAAGGTCTTTAGGCCATAACTTATTAGATATATGAAAAATAAGCATATAATACTGTTCCTTGCATTTCTATTGCCGATGTTGTCTATATTCGGCGCATCAAACATTGAGACAACACCGATGTCCGGAAAGGCGAAATTGGATTCGATTATACGTTCGACCGGTTATGCGGCCTTTAATTTATATTCGAACGTTTTTAACGGAATCGGATGTGTTACAACAGTGGGGCTTTTAGTCCTTAAAAAGGATGGCTCGTATATATGTAAACGGTCATCTGTTGAGGATACTAACTATGTTTATGAAAACGTTTGGGCAATGAGTGGAGATACATTGGTGTTGTCCGAAGACAATTCCGAGTATTTTGCAGATAGTAATCGCCGACCACTTACAGATTCAGAGTTGTGTGAGTCTTTATCGGACACAAATACGTATTCGGGGAAAGACTTCGGAAGAATCGTCCCCAGAGAGTATGAAAAAGGGCATACCACGCAATGGCGCAACAGGTTATGCTGCATTATAGGAAAAGATTCTATAGGCATATTCATCAAACCGGTAGATTACACACATGGGCCGTCTATTGATTTGGGCAGGCATGTCAGCATACCGTACAGCTATATAGACGGCTTTATTCCGTATATATATATATATATAGGCCCGTACAAGTTGTTTAACAGCCCGTTTCAGATGGTGCGTTTCCCTCATCTGATAAATCGATATGGTATTGACACGGACTCGCTCTACAAGGATTATAAAAAAGCCGTGAAGTTTTATCCGATAGAATACGAGCGCTGGTATCTCCGCAAGCAGGAATACCTTAAAAATCAATAAACGTCGAAAGCGGGAAAGAGACTCAACCTATACATATCGTATGATACAGCAGTGACACCTCCGGCGGTATAGCAAATGCCGGGACGCACGCGCCGCACGTCCCTGCGCGCGTATAGCGGCGACGGACACGTGCTTCGCGGTAGGCGTTAAGAGCCGATAAGACAGCGCATTGTAGATTCTTAAACGAAGTGCAAAAACATTAGCCTCTCACTACGGGGCTAGCCC
>UQGP01000069.1 GCA_900540625.1 uncultured Porphyromonadaceae bacterium
CGCAGAGAATGCGACTGACTATATTCAGCCGTTCTTCATGATTGTGACGCCTATACATAATGCACCCCAAAAGTTTTGTGTCTAACTTTTGGGGTGCAGTTCACATTTTCGAGCCCGGGACGATACGATTATAGTCTGCCGTGTATGCCGAGAGCGCTCGGCTGACGGTTTATTGTCCGAGGTATGTCTTGAGAAGACGTGAACGTTGTCCTTTGAGGCGTCGTATGGCTTTTTCCTTGATTTGGCGTACGCGCTCGCGCGTCAGGTCAAATTTTGCTCCGATTTCTTCGAGCGTCATTTCCTGACAACCTATACCAAAGAACATTTTGAGTATTTCGCGCTCGCGCTCGTGAAGCTGGTGCAATGCACGATCCACTTCCTTGGAGAGCGACTCTTGGGTAAGGGTGGCGTCTGCCATGGGCGAGTCATCGTTGGTGAGCACGTCGAGTAGCGAGTTGTCTTCGCCTTCGACAAATGGTGCGTCTACCGAGATGTGACGTCCGGACACCTTAAGGGTATCGGCAACTTTCTCGACGGGAATGTCGAGTTGTGCGGCCAATTCCTCGGGGGAGGGACGACGCTCGTTTTCTTGCTCAAACTTGGAGAGTGCCTTGGTGATCTTGTTGAGTGATCCTACCTGGTTGAGGGGAAGGCGCACGATACGCGATTGCTCGGCAAGAGCTTGTAGGATGGATTGGCGTATCCACCATACTGCATAGGATATAAATTTGAAACCTCGTGTTTCGTCGAATTTTTCGGCGGCCTTGATAAGTCCGAGGTTTCCTTCGTTGATAAGGTCCGGTAGCGAAAGCCCCTGGTTCTGATACTGTTTTGCGACAGAGACAACGAATCTGAGGTTGGCACGCGTAAGCTTTTCGAGGGCTTTTCGGTCACCCTGCTTGATGCGTTGGGCCAGTTCTACTTCTTCTTCTACGGTAATAAGTTCCTCGCGACCTATCTCTTGGAGATATTTGTCGAGGGAGGCGCTTTCGCGGTTGGTAATGGATTTTGTAATCTTGAGTTGTCTCATAACTGTGTACTTCAGTCCAAAGATTGTGCAAAGGTACGGACTTTTGTCGAGTTTTCAAAGGCAAAAAAGCCTTTTGCGCGGTTAAATTATGCTAAACATTTAGTCGGCAGATTAGGTTTAATCCGGTTTTATCCTTTTAAATAACCGAGGTAATCTTGTCGGCCAACTTTATCTGCTGTAGATATGCATTATTGATGCATCCCGGTTCGCAAGCATTTTGTGTGTCGCCCGAGAGCGTGTTGACTGAGTTGATGGACAAGTAGAAAATGAGATTGTCCATAACTTCCCGATATTATCAACGATGTTTAGGACTTCTCAATGCTAATCCAAGCAGATGAAAGTAATGTCTCTCAGGTGTTCGCTTCCTACTTCTTCCCCTTTAAGAATGGCAGGCATTTGTACAACTTTGTCGGATTCAAGCTTTGAGAATATATACCACATTATCTCGTGATAAAATATAACTGCGGCTTCATTTGGGTTAAGGATGTGAAGTTGCGGAGCTACCGCCGCAGCCTTTTCATTGACTTCGGCACACAATTCAGTTGTAATTTCATCGGCAATGGTATTGATAGGGCTTGTTTCGTTCATCGTCATAACCGGAATGATAATTTTTCCCTTATCATCACATATGCCCCATTTAAGAGCTCTATTGGTAAGTGTAGCAGGGAGATAAAGACTGTCGGGATGTGCCTTGATATGGTCGGCGATATTAATCATTAACTTATCATTCGCCCAATATCCAAGGTCGTCAGACCAATTTATTGCGATTGGACCATATTTATTTGTGCCCAATATTGCTAAGGGGTTCTTGCTGAAAGTTGCCCAATAAACACCGCGCCATGTCGGATGTTCAGGCATTTGGGAATAGCTTGGAAGTTTATCTCCATTCCACACAATACCGTCAAGCAACCATGAGAAAATCAAAGAATAGGTTTGTGCTGTATATCCTTGTTTTTTAAAAAGCTTAGTAAGTTTGACAAATCTGGGCTTTAGAGAGGGATAGATGCTGTCTGCTAATGTTTTGCTTTGTAGACGCAGTAGGTCTGTCTGTTCTCGATTAAGAATGGGCATTAGAGTTTGGGCACTGTCTTTATAGCATTTCAAAAGTCCGCCTACCTGTAATAGTTGAAGTTGGCTTTTATTGTATGAGATTCCGAGAGAGTCAAGTTTGTTGATTTTCCCCGGTTCCGTAAAGGCGCAGAGAATTTGCCAATTATTATCGGTTAAGAACTGGGACGGATGATAATCCTGATATTTTACGAATGCGCCTTTAGTGAATTCTTGAAAGGGGCGGTTAAGAAGTTCAGTCTTTTGAGCCATAGCGTGTAGTATAATGGCGAAACTGAAGAGCGAGGTAATTATGCGTCGAGTCATGTCTTTGGTTGGTTTATTTGCTGCAAATATAGCAAAACAAATAAGAAAAGCCATAAGAATCAACTGTGAATTATAAAATTCCTTTGAATTTGTCAGTTTCTGAAAATGGTTGACTCTGTTTCGGGGAATTAATATAACGGGACACGGACATTTGTCCGTGCCCCGTTTAGTAGAATACTCAGCTTTTATCGGAGATATCTCCAATCTTTACATACGGCTGAGTGTGCGGATTATGCTTGTATGTCGCTTGTAGACTCCTATATTATTAGGTGTAAATTGCAGCGTCTTGATTTATCACTGGTTGAGCGGTACGGCGTAGAACGCTTGCTTACCGGTGGGATATACGCCTTTGATAAAGAGAACTTTGTCTGCGTCTGTCTTTATGATATTGTCGTAGATGCGTTCGATGTCTTCGGGTGTGGAAACATCGTTGCCGTTGATGCTGAGGATGATGAAACCTTGGCGGATGCCGGCGTCTTTTACCGGGCCGTCAGATAACTCGCTCACTTGTACGCCGTGGCTTATCTCGAGTTGCTCGCGAGTGTCTTTATCTGCTTTGGCAAATATACATCCGAGGTCGGTGACACTTCCGGCACGAGTGAGGGTGGTATCACCTTGGTTGTTGCGCAGCGTTACTTGTGCATTATGCTTTTTCCCGTCACGATAGTAGGTGATGGTAACCGTGTCTCCGGGGCTGCATTTGGCCATGGCTTCCTGCATCTGAGCTGTGGAGAGAGTGGGGTGTTCGGCCAAAGCGGTGATGATATCGCCTTCCTGTAATCCGGCACGGCGTGCGGCCGAGCGGTCTTCAACGGACTGGACGTAGATGCCGGACGTAGTACCTTGAATTTTCTTTTCTTTGACCAATTCAGGCGTTACTTCGGAGAATGATATGCCGAGGTAGGCACGTTGTACGGCTCCGTATTGGCGTATATCACTTATTACTTTTTGGACGATGGAGGTGGGGATGGCGAAAGAACATCCGACATATGCGCCGTTTTGCGAGTATATGGCGGTGTTGATGCCCACGAGTTGTCCTGCGAGGTTGACGAGTGCTCCGCCTGAATTGCCTTGGTTGACGGCGGCGTCAGTCTGTATGTATGATTCGATACCGGTGGAACGTATGCCGGTGGTGGCCGAGATATTGCGTGCCTTTGCACTCACGATGCCGGCGGTGACGGTGGAGGTAAATCCGAAGGGGTTGCCTACGGCGAGAACCCATTCACCGACTTTTAGCTTTTCGGAGTCGCCCATGGGGATTACGTGGAGATCGGGGGCATCGATTTTGATGAGTGCCAGGTCGGTGGTGGCATCTGTCCCAACAACGGTGGCATTGAAGTTTCGATTGTCGTTGAGGGTGACTTCGAGGCGTTCGGCGCCGTCAACGACGTGGTTGTTGGTGACAATATATCCGTCTTTGGATATGATGACGCCCGAACCGAGTCCTATTTGTCGTTGCTTGGGCTCTTCGCGCGGAGTCTGCTGTCGGCGTGGGTTTTGTTGTCCGTAGGGGTTTCCGAAGAAAAAATCAAAGAATGGGTCGGAGAAGAAGTCCGAGCCTGACTGCATTTGTCGCTGAGCGCGCGGAGTGGCGTAGCTTTTGACTGATACAACGCCGTTGACGGTGGACTGGGCAGTGCCGGTGAAGTCGTCCCATGTAAGGATGCGCGAGCTTGTCGCGTTTTGTGCTGACACGGCGCCGGCGCATGCCAGCGCCATGGCTGTAACGATGCTTATTGGTTTCATAGTGTCGTGTTGGGCTTGTTTTTCTGTTTATATGTTTTGTTTTGGTTCGTCCTAAGTGTTTTGTGAGTGCGAATTTACTGATTTTATTGATATGTGGTACTATATGTGTGCGATGTTTATACTTATTTGGCTATGTATGGGTGGGGTTTCACAATTGTTAAAAAAACGGAGGCATGAGCCATAAAGCAAGGAGGGAGCGCCGCATGTCGCGGCACTCCCTCCTGCAGGTATGTTGTAAGTGTCTTAGATGCCGAGGTCTTTCTTGACGGCTTCTACCTTAGCTTCGGCTTCGCGGCCGCAGCGGTCATAGTCGGCGACAGAATCCATCTTGCCGTTGACTTCGATGTAGAATTTAATTTTGGGTTCGGTGCCGCTGGGTCGTACCGAGACTTTGGTGCCGTCTTCGGTGTAGTATTGGAGGACGTTGCTTGTGTCGGGGAAAACCATTTTGGTGATGACACCTGTGCGGAGGTCCTTGTTTTCGAGCGTGGTGTAGTCTTTTATTGCTACGACAACGCTGCCTCCTATGCTTTTGGGTGGATTGGCGCGGAAGTTAACCATCATGGCTTTGATTTCGTCAGCTCCGGTCTTACCGGGACGCACTACCGACACTCCTACTTCGTGGCTGTATCCGTAGGTGAGGTAGATGTCTTTGAGCATGTCCATGTAGGTCATGCCGCGGTCTTTGGCCCATGCGGCGATTTCGGCCATAAGGGATATAGCGGATACGGAGTCCTTGTCGCGACAGAATGTCTCGGCCATAAACCCGTAGCTTTCTTCGCCGCCGCCGAGGTATCGTCCATCCTTTTCGTGTTCGCGAATAACGTTGGCAATCCACTTGAATCCTGTGTAGCTGTCGTAGAGCTTGATGCCTTGACGATTGGCTATGCGGCGGATGGTCTCGGTGGTGACGATGGTCTTGACAACGTATTCGTTGCCTTTGAGTAGTCCGAGTTCGCGGTTACGCTGCATGATGTAGTTGAGCAGAATCATGACAATCTGGTTGCCGTTGATGAGGACATACTCGCCGGAAGCATCGCGTGCCACGCAGCCTATACGGTCGGCATCGGGGTCGGAGGCAAAGATGACGTCAGCGCCTGTTTCCTTGGCTTTGGCTATGGCCAGAGTCATTGCGGAGGGAACTTCGGGGTTGGGCGAAACTACTGTGGGGAAGTCGCCGGAGGGGATGTCCTGCTCGGGTACATGGATGATATTGGTAAATCCGTAGTTGCGCAACGATGCGGGTACAAGCTTAACGCCGGTGCCGTGTATAGGGGTGTAGACGATTTTGAGGTCGTGGTGACGCTTGATGACTTCGGGGTCCAAGGAGAGGCTCTTGACTGCAGCCAGGAAGGCTTCGTCGATGTCGGCACCGATGTGCTGTATCAGCTCGGGATTGCCTTGGAACTTGATGTCACGTACATCGGTGATTTTGTTGACGTGGTTGATGATATTGACATCGTGCGGAGCAAGTACTTGTGCGCCGTCAGCCCAGTAGGCTTTGTATCCGTTGTATTCTTTAGGGTTGTGGGATGCGGTAATGTTTACGCCGCTCTGGCATCCGAGATGACGTATGGCGAAGGACAACTCGGGGGTGGGCTGGAAGGTCTCGAAGAGATATACCTTGATACCGTTGGCCGAGAAGATGTCTGCTACGGTCTGGGCAAAGTATTCGGAGTTATTGCGCACGTCGTGACCTACGACTACCGAAATCTGGGGCAGGTCTGCAAAGGCCTCCTTGAGATAGTTGGCCAAACCTTGCGTAGCGGCACCTACGGTATAGATATTCATGCGGTTGGAACCGGCGCCCATGACGCCGCGCAATCCGCCTGTACCGAATTCAAGGTCTTTGTAGAATGATTCGATGAGCTCGGTGGGATCTTCGGCAGCAAGCATTCGGCGTACTTCGTCTTGTGTCTTCTGGTCGTATCCATCGCGCAGCCATGTCTTTGCTTTGGCTGTCACTTGGTCGATGAGTTGTTGATCTTTCATTGTGTATGGTTGTTGGTTGATTGTTGTAGCGTGGAAAACATGGTGTGGCGCCGTTGTGGCGGCGCCTTTTCGATGCAAAGATACGGCGTATTTGCCGAATTTCCAAATTGTGCGATGATGTGTCCAGGGCAACCGCATCAAAAAACGAGGAAGATTAACGACCTTGGAATTATCAGGGTCTTGGCATACGTGTATATTTAATCATCGTTGTTCTTGTATGTCTATTGC
>UQGP01000070.1 GCA_900540625.1 uncultured Porphyromonadaceae bacterium
AAGATTACCTTCGTGAGATCCTTGCCTCGGCCATAATTTGATGCGGTTGCCCTGGGGGTCTGCGACAAAATTCACACATTCTTAATAATAGCTATAATAGCCGTAATGGCCGCAACAGCGCTATTACAGCTATCACGGCCATTACGGCTATCTCGGCAGCCCGGGTATCAATGCAGAATGCCGGAGGCGGATTTTGCGGCATCGGGGTTGAGGTCGGCCTCAGAATCGCTCTTGCTCTTTTTGCCGAAGCCGAAGGTGTATGTCACCTTGGCTTGTATCAACGCGTGGTTGTCGACGCCGTAGTTCTGACGTGTGACATCGTAGTACGCCGAGGCCATCTCGGTGGTTGAGGTGCGCCAGTGCCAGCGGAACATATTCTGTAGTTGCAGGTTGACGTTCCACGAGCCGTTGCCCCATCCGGCGGCCACGGCAAAGGCGTCCCGTGAGCGTGTGTAAAATCCTGACATACTATCATCAAATGAGTACATACGGCTGACGTAAGCGACTACGAAGTTGAAATTGCCGACATAGTACATCGCCTGCACATATCCCGAAAGGACGGACTTGTCGAGGTCGTAGGGTCGTCCGTTGTGCGTAATGCTTTCGGTGAGGCTGCCGGCGATATTGAACTTGCCGCCGAGGGGTCGCCAATTGACATTGAAGCCGACATTGTAGCTTCCATATCCGCCGGCGGGCTGGATGATATTGCGCACGAGTGCCTGCTGTTGTGCCATGGGCTGATAATCGAAGGCGGCACGATTGCCTACAAGCCATCCGTAAGCGTAGCCGCTGAACCGCCAGGCGTTGGAGGGCATATACACGTACTGGACACCGAAGTCCCAGCTACGATAGTCCGTCAGCAACGGATTGCCGGTGTACCACAGCAGCGGCGAAGATTGTATCAGCCTGTCGCTCTTGTAGTTGGAGGATACAGGCCACCCGGCGGTGTGCATATACGCGCTCAGCGAGTTCTTGGAATTGGGCGAGTATTGCAGGTTCACGTCGGCAAACGGCGAGTTGAAGTCGTTGCGCACGCCGTTGTAGTCTATATGCGACAGATTCCATCCGAAGCCCACCGAAGAGCTGAACCCGCCGCGGCTGAACGAGTACCTGGCATCGAAGTTCCCCGTATAGGAGGACGTGCGGTCGAGCGCCTCGGTGTTGCCGGTATACTGGGTGTGGTTGTGTTCGTACTTGCCATAGCCGTATATGGTGAGGGAGTGCCCGCCGCCAAAGGTGTGCCCGTATTCTATGGAGGCGTTGCCCACGCTTGTATAGTCCTGTGCGCCGTTGATGATGGGTGCCAGCCCGACCTCGGTATACGATGTGCCGTTGGTCGTGGATGTGTATGCGTAGAAAGGCTGGATAGTCAACGAGTTGCGCTCGCCCAGCCCTATGTAGAAGTATCCGCTGTAGGTGGCGTTGCGGCTGCGGCTGTTGTTGACGGTGGTGTATTCCGAGTTGTCGTATGCGCCGGCCGAATATGTCACCGCACCTTGGCTGTCTTTGTGCGGGATGCGTGTGTCGCGGAATACCAGGGTGTTGTTGGCCGTAAATTTGTCCGAGAGGTAGCGGGCGCGGAAGCTGGCGCTATAGTCGTTGCGGCGGTATTTGGCGCCTGTCGACGTGGATTGACGCTCGATGGTATTGATGCCGCCCGTCTCGTCGGGCAGACGGAATGTCTCGGTTTGCGCCGTACCGGTATGGTCGTTGGCACAATAATATCCGTAGCCCATGACGTCGAAGGTCATACGGCGGTAATTGAATCGTCCGTTGACTTGCGCCTGGCCGGAATTGGCCCAAAAGTTTTCGTACAGACGTGTGCGGACATATCCGCCGTAATCATACTTGCGCATTATGAAATTGATGACGTTGGTCTTGCCGCCGAAGCGCGTGTCCGTAGGCGACTGCAAGTACTCGACGCGCAGCACGTCCGAGGTGCGCATCATCTCGAGTTCGTCCTGAGTCGCCGGTACATAATCGATAAATACGGCGACAGCCTGCCCGCTGACGGTCTTGACGGCCGTCGACCCGAAAGGCACGCTTATCTGCGGGATGTCCATACGCGAGAGCAGGTCGGTGGCGCTCTGCGAGGCGTTGCGCTGGCGCTTGGTGGGTATGTACACGGATTTTTCGGCGCCGGTGTGCTGCATGGACGCCTCGACGGTGACAGCGTCCAGGGTTTCGTAATCTGTCGTGTCGACAGCCGCGGTGTCTGCTGCGATGGCGGCAACCTCGGCGCTATCCGCCGAAATAACCGATGCGGACGCTGCTGCATCGGATGTCATCGAGCCGCCGGCTGCAGCCGAGGCCGCTGTCATACAGCTGATTGCAAGAATTGAGATTGGTCTTTTCATCTTGATTGGTCTTTTTATCTTCGGGTCGGGTGATTTGCCGTTAAGTTTTTCGGACGTCTTCGGGCGTATCGCCTCGGGACATCGCCTTGCGCGGCATTTTTTCTCGGCCTTTGATAATATGACGCACAATATGTACCAAACGTAACAGTCCGCGCATTAAAAAAAGGTTAAATATGAATTTTTTTGCGTTGCACTCCGTTTATGCAGCTCTTGCGCTGACCGATGCGGTTTTTCGGCGTCGGATTAGCCGGCCAGCGACAATCGTTGGCGACCTCAAATTATCGCGAATTTGCGTGCAAAGCCGCTTGATGCACTCTTAACACATCTTAACCCAAAAGTGCCAAATGAGGCCCGATTTAACTAAGATTTGCTAAAACGACAAATATTTAATAATATTAAACATTTGAAGGGCGGTTTTTACCCGAAAATCTTTTCCTATCTAAAAAAGTATGTCTACCTTTGTCCCACTTTTTCGGAGGTCCGTCCGCGATCCCCTCGGTATATTACCCCCGATTGCGTCGATGCCGAAAGAGTCTGAAAAACTACAAAAATAGAAAATACACGTAAACCACTTATCAACTATTATGAGCAATCCTAATGTTAAGCCCGCCCAAGGCAAACTGGGCGTGATGGTTGTCGGCCTCGGCGCCGTCTCCACAACATTTATGACCGGTGTGCTGATGACCCGTAAAGGCCTGGCCAAACCCGTAGGCAGCATGACCCAATACGACAAAATCCGTGTGGGCAAAGGTGCTGACAAAAAATACCTCCACTACAAAGACATCGTGCCCATCGCCGAACTCAACGACATCGAGTTCGCCGCTTGGGACGTATATCCCGCCAACGCTTACGAGTCGGCCATCAACGCCGAAGTGCTCAAAGAAAAAGACATCGAACCCGTAGCCGACGAGCTCAAAGCCATCAAGCCCATGCGCGCCGCTTTCGACCACAACTACGCTAAACGCCTCGACGGCGAAAACTACATGAAGGGTGCCACCCGCTGGGAAATGGTCGAGAACATCCGCAAAGACATCCGCGACTTCAAAGCCGCCAAGAACCTTGACCGCATAGTCGTACTGTGGGCCGCTTCCACCGAAGTTTACGTCCCCGTAGACGAAAAAGTACACTACAAACTCGCCGCCCTCGAAGCAGCCATGAAGGCTGACGACAAAGAGCACGTAGCTCCCTCCATGTGCTACGCATATGCAGCTCTCAAAGAAGGCGCTCCCTTCATCATGGGCGCCCCCAACACCACCGTCGACATCCCCGCAATGTGGGAACTGGCCGAACAAACCAAGATGCCCATCGCCGGCAAGGACTTCAAGACCGGTCAAACACTCGTTAAATCCGGCTTCGCCCCCATCATCGGCACACGCTGCCTCGGCCTGAACGGATGGTTCTCTACCAATATCCTCGGCAACCGCGACGGCCTCGTACTCGACGAACCCGCCAACTTCCGCACCAAAGAGGTTTCCAAACTGTCCACCCTCGAGACCATCCTCGAAGCCGACAAGCAGCCCGACCTCTACAGCAACTACTACCACAAAGTACGTATCAACTACTACCCCCCGCGCAACGACAATAAGGAAGGCTGGGACAACATCGACATCTTCGGATGGATGGGATACCCCATGCAAATCAAAATCAACTTCCTGTGCCGCGACTCCATCCTCGCCGCTCCCCTGTGCCTCGACCTGGTACTGCTCAGCGACCTCGCCGCTCGCGCCGGCCGCTTCGGCATCCAGCGCTTCCTGAGCTTCTTCCTCAAGAGCCCTATGCACGACTACACCCAAGGCGAAGAAGCTGTCAACCACCTGTTCCAGCAGTACGTCATGCTCAAGAACGCCATCCGCGAAATGGGCGGCTACGAAGCTGACGAAGAAATCGACTAATACAGACAGAATTCGGCATATCACCGCCGAATAATCGGTTTTGAACACAAAAGTGAGGCGTGACCATTCAGGTCGCGCCTCACTTCCTTTTTTTGTGTGTACTCCCCACCATCCGACCCGGACCCAATCCGCCTATTCCCACAGTGTCAAAATGGTAGAAACAGTAGGGCGCTATATATAGCGCCCGCACAATAACTCGACATTAAGACACAACGGTCTTAATATTACGCTTTCCAAAGGAATTCTACGGATTGGACAGCAGGAGTCTCTATAAATCTAACGAATTGGGATTCAACAGGAAATCATAGATACTGATGGTGACAATGCCGTCCTCGTCGTGAAGCACCGGGGTGTACTCGCCCGATATGATGATTTTCTTGAAGGAGTCGTCAATGCCGTACAACGAGTGTTTCTCCTGCTTCACCTTTTGTTCATCCACCATCCGGTAGGCCGATTGGATGTAGTAGCGGCGGCTACCTTGGTTGCAGACAAAATCGACCTCGTAATATTGACGCTCGCGTCCGCCGTTTTCATTTCGTTCTTGCTTCGGAACTACGCCGACATCAACATTGAACCCACGAGCCAACAACTCGTTGAAAATCACATTTTCGAGCAGATGAGTGTATTCCACTTGTCGAAAGTTCAGCCGGACGTTTCGTAATCCGCAGTCGGCGAAATAGTATTTTGAGGCACTTTCGATATACCTCTTACCCTTTATATCGTATCGATCTGCTTTCTCGGCGAGAAACGACTCGCAGATATATTCAAGGTAGTTGACTATTGTATTGCGACTTACATTTTCATGCTTCACACTGTTGAACGTGTTTGCCAATTTGGTCGCATTAGTCAGCCCGCCGATAGTCGATGACAGAATGTTGAGCAATTCCTCAAGCACCTCTTTGTCGCGAATCTTGTATCGGACCACGATATCACTTACATAGGTTTTCTCGAAGAGAGCCTTCAGAAAAGAGGCTTTATCTTCTACGGAATCCTTGAGAACTACTTGAGGCATACCGCCATAAACCATATAATTACGCAGTGCTTCGGCCTTGTCAAGTTTGCATACCGAATAATACTCACCGAATGACAACGGTCTAAGCCGAATTTCGTCGCCGCGGCCTGCAAACTCCGTTCTCACCTGCTTTGAAAGGAAACGCGCGTTACTGCCGGTGACATAGACGTCTGCATTTGGCATATTCAGGTAACTATTAAGCACATCATCAAATTCAGGAACAAGTTGGATTTCGTCTACCATTATGTAGTGCATCCTGTCATCCTTGAGCCTCGAATCGATATAAGCAAGCAGGGCATCCGGCTCCCTCAATGCAGCATTTCGTCTGTCCTCAAGATTGATATTGATAATGTGATCTTCGTCCACTCCCTGTTCTCTCAACCAATTGGCATATATAGTAGAGAGCAGGAATGACTTGCCGCAACGACGAATGCCGGTCACGATTTTTATCATGCCGTTGTGCCGACGTGCTATGAGCTTGCGGAGGTAGTTGTCTCTTTGGATTATCATTCTACTGACAATTTCTGTGCCTTGTCACAGAAATTGTCAGTACAAAGTTAAGCGGATATTTCTGTTCAGACAAATCTTTCGATGATTTGTGTGTATATAACTTTCAAATTCTTCCATAAAATTAGTTTTAGAACCGGGAATCATCTTTCTACTGACAATTTCTGTGACATGTCACAGAAATTGTCAGTAGAAAGGCGCGCAGGTATTCTTTTTGCAGACAATCTTCGGCGAATAATTCGGCCCTTCGGCCATCCGGTGGATCTATCGGATGCGGTAGCGAAGAAAATGAGGGCAATGATTAAATTTGTACGCTACAAATTTTGTGGTTTCGAAAATAATCACTATCTTTGCGTCGGACAAATACACAACCCAAAATTACGCGTATAAATTAGCCAAACACAAATACAATCACACTTAATCA
>UQGP01000071.1 GCA_900540625.1 uncultured Porphyromonadaceae bacterium
AAAACTTCTATGACTCTGACAAATAATTAGTTGACTATTTTCTGAATTTCCCTAATTAAGTGGTGGATTATACACGTGATTCGTTGCAGAGCTCCTAAAATCCATAGATTGAGGATAGACTATAAATCTGCTTCTTTTGAGCCTAATATAGTGGTTGTGAATTGAGTGGTAAGTATGTGCGATTATTTTCCGATGCAGAAGCGGGAGAAGATGGTGTTGAGGACCTCTTGGGAGGATATGCGGCCGGTGACGGCGGCGAGGGCGTCGATGCAGTCGCGCAGGGCAAAGGCGGCGATGTCGAGTGTGGCGTTTGCATCGAGTGCTTCGGCAACGCGTCGTGCGGCGGCGAGTGCTTCGGCGAGTGCCTGACGCTGCCGGATGTTGGAAATCATAATGTCCGGGGCGTTGTCTGCGACTTCTTTGGCGTAGTATTCCAGTTCTTCGTATATGGGGTTGATGCCGTCTTCGGTGACGGTGTTGACGGCCACGATGTCGATGCCGTCGGGCAGTGGGTCAAGCATTGATTCGACGCAGTCTTTGGCGTCGCAGATGTCGTCTTTGCTGACTATCAGGACGGTGCATGCCGAGGGGTTGGCCTCGCGGCGTAGTCGGGTGAGGCTGACGGCGTGATGACGTGCGGCTTCATCGCTATCGGCGGGGCACAATACGAGGGCTATATCGGCTTTGAGTAGGGCGTCGGTGGCGCGGTCGATGCCTATGGCTTCGATGGTGTCGGCTTGTGCGCGGTCGCGTATGCCGGCTGTGTCTTGCAGTCGAAAGCTGTAGGAGCCTATGGTGACGGTGTCTTCGATGATGTCGCGTGTGGTGCCGTGGATGTCGCTGACGATGGCGCGTTCGTCGCCTACAAGGGCATTGAGCAGTGACGATTTGCCGGCGTTGGTGGCTCCGGCAATGGCCACGGTGAAGCCTTCGCGTATGGCGTTGCCTGCGGCGTAGCTGTCGTGCAGCCGTTGGATGTGCTTGATAATCTGTGCGATGGTGTCGCTAAGGCGTTTGCGCGAGGCAAATTCCACATCTTCTTCCGAGAAGTCGAGTTCGAGCTCGAGTAGGGCGTCCAGGTCGACGAGCTCGGCGCGCAATTGGTCGAGGCGTTGCGAGATTCCGCCGCGCATTTGCTTGACGGCGAGGTCGTGTGCGGCTTTTGAGCGTGAGGATATGAGGTCGGCTACTGCTTCGGCTTGTGCCAAGTCGAGGTTGCCGGCGGCGAAAGCGCGGCGTGTGTACTCGCCCGGCTCGGCAAGTCGAGCGCCGGCGGCGATGAGTATTTCGATGAGGCGTCTTTGGACGTACGTCGATCCGTGTACCGAGATTTCTACGGTGTCTTCGCCTGTGTACGAGCGTGGTGCGCGCATGACTGTGGCCAGAGCTTGATCCAGTACCGAGCCGTCGTTGTCGATGATGTCGCCCAGATGTGCAGTGTGTGTGGCGACTTGTGCGAGTGGACGTCCTCGCCATACACGGTCAACGATGTCTATCGCTTGCGGCCCGCTGACGCGAGCTACGGCGATGCCGCCCACTCCCGGGGCGGTGGATATTGCGCATATAGTGTCTGTGCTCATTGTGTGTCGTTTGCAGTTTCTTTTTGGTGGCGGCGTTTCAGCGTCGGCGTTGCCATTGATTGAAGTTGTTCTGTTCCTCCACTTGTGCTTCGATGTCGTCAGGTAGTGCGGCAAAGAAGTCCATGCCGGTTATGCGCTCGACTTCGTCGATAGATGTGGCGGCAGTCTGCATTCCGCCGGGTTGTACGAGGTTGGACATAACAAATGCGATGCCTCGCGGCGGGTTGGCGTACGGGGCGAGTAAGACCTTAAAAAAGCGCTTGGGCACAGCGACTTCGGTCGCGCCGATGGATTCGGTGATGCGGTCTGTAAGTATCGGTCCGCAGATGACTATGAGTGCGCTGTCGCGTGCGGCCCATCGGCGAGTGGCTTCCTCGAGTTTGCGCCACGGCCCGGTGTTCAGGTGCTGAGACTGGGGGCAGATATTGGTGAGCAGGAAGCATGCGTCCATGGCTTGGCGCGACCATTTCATATCGGCGGCCGGTGCCATGTGTCCGCGGTCGTATCCGCTGCGGCGATAGTCTTCGGGCGTCGGGCATCCGATGACGGATTCGTCGGCGCGGAAGTTGTTTGAGCGTTTGTACGGGCCGTCTACGTGGTCGCGCGTCAGCTCCCAAGCTACGTAATTGGGTATATGCTTGTCGGCGTTGAAGTTGACGGTAAATCCGGGGTATTTGATGACCGCCCCGGGTTGGGCTGTCGGTATGGATACGTCCAGCAAGGCGTTGCTGTCGACGGTCTTGATGGTTTCGGCTTTGACGGAGTTGTCCTTTTGGCAAGACTGCCACCAGGCGAGGGTGGCGCCCACGAATACGAGTGCGTACAGCAGCCATTGCGCTCCCGGGATTTTACGGCCGGATTTTGTGCCGCGATTTCGACGTCGTGTCATATCTGAATTGTCTGATAATATGGGTATTCGATGTCCCAGAGGTAAAGTGCGTGCGCTGGCATCGATGTGCCGGCAGCACCGCGGTCCATGGCGGCGATGACTTCGGCCACGTGTTCGGGGGCATACTTATGTCTTCCGACGTCTGTGAGTGTGCCCGTGACGGCACGCACCATATTGCGCAGAAAGCGATCGGCGCGAATTTCCAGGTACCATGATGTCGGGCCTTGCTGCACCATGCGGCATGCGGTGACGTTGCAAATGTTTGTCTTGGTGTCGGTGTGCAGTTTAGAAAACGAGGTGAAATCCTTGCGCCCGACTACCAGTGCGGCACCTCGGTTCATGGCCTCGAAGTCCAGGTCGGCGGGTGCGCGCCACGACAAGTTGCGTATAAACGGGTTCTCGGCCGTATGCATCATATACCGATAGGTGCGAGTGGTGGCGTCGAAACGTGCGTGTGCGTCGGCGTGTACCGCGGTGATGGCATGTACGGCTATGGCCGGGCGGCATATCCCGCTCAGAGCCCCGTGCAGGCGGCGCATGGCGACCGCGTCCTGTGCAAAGTCGTCGGGGATGTCTGCGTGCGCCACCATGGTGCGTGCGTGTACGCCGGTGTCGGTGCGTCCGGCGCCGGTCACCTTGATGTGGGTATGCAGCACCATCTCGAAGGCCTGTTCGAGCGTCTCTTGGACGCTGGGACGGTCGGGCTGGATTTGCCATCCATTGAATGGCGTTCCGTCGTATGACAATTGCAGAAATACTCGCACGTGTTGTATTTTCTTGGGGTGGATGATGGTTGCCGGCGCAATTTTACCGCATCGGGCGCGGCCTTGCCGGGTGCCTTAAGATGTGACGTATCAGTCTTTTTCGAGGTAAGTGTATCCGTACAACCCCGAGCGGTAGGTGGAGATGAAGTTGCGGCCTTCCTCGGCGGTGATGGCGCCGCTTTTGACGGATGCCGACACCCATGATTCGACGTTGCGTACCAACTTCTTGGCCGAGAATTGCACGTAGTCGAGGACTTCGGCGACGGTCTCGCCGTCGATGATGCGGTCGATGTCGTAGTGGTCGGGATAGACGTTGATGTGCACGGCGTTGGTGTCGCCGAAGAGGTTGTGCATATCGCCCAGGATTTCCTGGTATGCGCCTACGAGGAACACGCCGAGGTAATATTTTTCGCCTTGCTTGATGGCGTGTACGGGCAGTGCGCACGACGGATCGTGCAGAGTGATGAAATTGGCAATTTTCCCGTCGCTGTCGCAGGTGATGTCTTGTATGGTGCAGGTCTTGGTCGGTTTTTGGTCAAGATGCTGGATGGGCATGATGGGGAACACCTGGTCGATGGCCCATGAATCGGGCAGCGATTGGAATAGCGAGAAGTTGCAGAAGTATTTGTCCGGCAACATCTTGGCTATGCCTCGCAATTCCTCCGGCGGATGCTTCATGCTTGCCGCCATCTCGCCCACTTCGCGTGCGATGCTCCAGAAGAGTTTCTCGACTTGTGCTCGTGTCTTCAGGTCGAGCACGCCCAGCGAGAAGCGGTCAAGCGCCTCTTCGCGTATTTGCAGCGCATCGTGCCAAGACTCGTATAGGGACGGGCCATTGAGCTTGTCCCAGATATCGTAGAGCTCTTTGGCCAACTCGTGAGCGTCTTCGGGCAGGGTCTCGTCGTCGTCCCATACGGGGAGATTGGTGGTTTCGAGCACTTCGAATATCAGTATCGAGTGGTGCGCCGTGAGCGAACGTCCGCTCTCGGTGATGATATTGGGTTGCTTGATATTGTTCTTTTCGCACACGTCCACCAGTGCGCTCACCGAGTCGTTGGCGTACTCTTGTATGGAGTAGTTCATCGAACTTTCGCTGGAGGCCGAGCGAGTGCCGTCGTAATCGACGCCCAGCCCGCCGCCTATGTCCACAAAATCGATTTCGAATCCGGCTTGCGATAGCTGGACGTAGAATTGTGTGGCCTCGCGCAGGGCGTTTTTGATGCGACGAATCTTGGTGATTTGGCTGCCTATATGGAAGTGTATCAGCTTGAGGCAGTCCTTCATACCGCGATCCTCGAGTATGCCCAGCGCTTCGAGCAATTCGGATGAATTAAGCCCGAATTTGCTTTGGTCGCCGCCGCTCTCGGCCCATTTGCCCGAGCCGGTGCTGGAGAGCTTGATGCGTATGCCGATGTTGGGGCGGACGCCGAGGCGCTCGGATATTTCGGCGATAAGTCGCAGCTCGTTAAGCTTTTCCACCACCAAGTATATGCGGCGTCCCATCTTTTGGGCCAGCAACGCCAATTCGATATAGCTTTCGTCCTTGTATCCGTTGCAGATTACCAGGGCGTTGGCGTTGGTGTTGGTGGCGAGTACAGCGTGCAATTCGGGCTTGGATCCGGCTTCGAGGCCGATGTTGAATTTGGTGCCGTAGCACACAATTTCTTCCACCACTTGGCGCATCTGATTCACCTTGATGGGGTATATCATATAATTTTGCGCCGTGTATCCGTAGCGAGATGCTGCTTCGCGGAAGCAGTTCGAAATCTTTTCGATACGGTTGTCCAGAATGTCCGGGAAGCGCAATAGTATGGGCGATGCCAAGTCGCGCTCCTGTAGACGGTCCATAAGTTCCTTAAGATCGACCGGAAAGTCTCCCGGGCGCGGAGTTACGGTGACATTGCCTTTTTCGTTGATGTCGAAATAATTGCGACCCCAGCCGCGTATGTTGTACAGTTCGGCGCTGTCATCGACGCGCCATTTGCGCATTGGCATATTCGTAGTCTCGTGTTAGGTGGATGGTGTGTAATGAAGATAACGCGAAAGCCCAAGGCGTGCCCTGTCGGCACTGCCGTGCCGCGAAACGCCTCGTGCTTATCAGTGCAAAGTTAACCAAAAAAAACGATATGTGCGACGGTTTGGGTCGCTGTATGTCATATAAATATACAAATGCGCGTTGTTTCGGTATGTTACGTATAAATTGTGTAGATTCTTAAACGAAGTGCAAAAACATTAGCCTCTCACTACGGGGCTAG